>CAWDRD010000103.1:0-115509 GCA_963804455.1 uncultured Actinomycetes bacterium | reverse complement strand
AGCAGCGAAAGTCGCTGGTCACTAGGCGCAATCGCGAATCTGGCTGATCGTCACCGGGTGCCGGGATGCGACAGGACACGCCATCGTCTGACGCCTTCCGCTCCCCATACGCTCCCCAAAGATCGTGTCGGGTTCAGAGCGGGAAGCGTCGGCCCTATGTGTTAGGTCAGGAGGCCCCGATCACCCGGCTCCTGGCCCTACGACAACGTGTTCTCTGCGCATCCCCGGGCCGTGAGGTCAGCGGATGGTGATCTCGCCCATGTCGATGGCGACCAGCAGTGGCTCCGGGACGAGCTGGTAGTCGCCCTGCCAGGCGTAGCCCCGCCGCGTGGTGGGGATGATGATGCCGTCGATGTCGCGGTAGCCGGTGGCGTAGAGCATCCCGGTCGCCCCGCCGAGGATGTCGATGGTGAAGTCATGGCGGCGCAGTAGCCCGTCCGGGCCGAAGCACGAGATCTGCTGGCGGGTGTGGCTTTTGATGTGATCGGGGAACGTCACTTTCAGTCGCCGCCACGTTTCACCGTCGACCTCGATGGGGGCGATCTCTTCGGTGACGAACCCGCGCCAGGTGTAGAGGAACGGCGTATTCAGATATGTCCACAGCGTCTCCCCGGTGAAATAGGCGAGATGAATGTCGTCCCACGGGGTCTGGAGCTGATGACCGTCAAACGACCTCTCCGGGTCGTCGCGTGCGTCGATGAGCGCGCCGTCACGGCGCTGCATGACGACCCGGTGGGGCTCGAAGACCGACCGTTTGTCTTGACCGGCGAAGTCCATCGTCAGCCGCTCCCGCGTGGTGTCCACCTCGAAGCGAACGTCCTTGAGCGCGTCACCCTTGCTCTTGAGGGACCAGAGGGCCCCGGTAATAGAGGCGTCGACAGTGATCGACTTGACCTGATTCCATCGGTCCAGGCCGCCGTGCGCGGCGACGGCGTTCTCGAGTAGATCGTTCATTTCTGCTCCTGGCTGCTGGTCGGGGCTCCTGCTTCATGCGGCTCGCTGGGCGGGCCACGGAGGAGCCGGACGGCAAGTAAAAGACGGATCCGCTGGTCTCGTTTGGGCTCGCGAACCCGGCGAAGAACCGGCATGTAATTGAGTTATGGGTGCCGAAGGCCATCGATCGTGCTGGCTTGGCGGGGGTCTGGCTTGCGGGATGCCGCAACGGCGAGCAAGGCGAAGGGCTGCCAGCGGCGCACCTCGCCGGGGACTGCGATTCCCCCGCGGCTGACGCCGTTCCTGCTGTTGAGAGAGGTCATGTGTGCCTCCGGTCTTTCCTGGTGAAGGTCGTTGCTGGTTGAACCACCGGCCGGGCTGGCGATTCGCCGATGAATCCGGAGCGCCGCTGGCCTCCGTCCGGGTCACCCGGCTGGTGCACGACGTTCCCGCCCCGCCGGCGGCGGGCTGGGTCAGCCGGGCGCATAGGTGAGGATCACCGACCCGTTCTCCAGCCTTCTCTCGTCGGTGAGCCTGAGGTGGAGCCCGGAGGTGTCCACGTCTTCGAACAGCCGTTGCCCTGCGCCGGCCACGACGGGCATGATCCAGAAGTGGAACTCGTCGATCAGGTGGTCTCGCACGAGCGTGTCGTCGAAGCGGCTGGTGCCGTACTTGATGAGGTCCTTGCCGGGCTGGTCTTTCAGCCGGGCGATCGCGCTGGATGGGTCGGGCCCGAGGAGGGTGGCATTCCAGGCCGTCTGGGTCAGTGATCGGGATGCGACGTACTTGGGCATGGCGTTGATGAGGTCGATGTAGGGGTTGCCAGTGGTGTGGCCCCAGTTCGCGAAGAAGTTCTCGTAGGTGACCCGGCCCATGACGAACGCGTCGTAGTTGCCTAGCTGTTCGATGGAGTACGCCGTGTCCTCGGCGTCGAAGTTGGCCCAGCGTTCGGGCGCTTCGATGACGCCGTCGAGCGAGACGAGGGTCGATTCGATCAGTTTGCGCATTGTCATTCTCTTTCTCGAATGGTTGATCTCGTGATCACAGGCCTAGCTTCAGACGGGCCCGTCAAGGCCGGCCGCCGCATCGCCTCGTCGGCGTCCTCCGCGCGGCCCACGGCCATCTGGAAGTGTGCGAGGCACCGGTGGCTTCACGCCGTTGGCGTCGACCTCCACCTAGTCCACGCCTCCGGGTTCGGCGGTGAGCTGGGGGCCGCTTAGCGAACTCAGCGCCCGGCCGCTGGTAGAGGTCCTTCACGATGGCCGTTGACGTCTGCGGCACCGGTCTCTCCTGGTCTCATCAGGTGATCTTCACCAGGACGACGAATGGCGGGCGCCGAAACCGGACACGCGTTAGGAGATTTCCATGCTCTCGATCCGCCGCTCGAAAGACTCACGCTCGGCCGGGCTCCGGGCCAGCGCAATGGCCTGCTCGTAGTTCTCCCGGGCCGCGGTGTGGCAGCCGGCCCGCCGTTCCAGGTCGGCCCGGGCCGCCCAGTAGAAGGGATACCGGGACAGCTTCCGCTCCCCGGCCAAGGCGATCAGCTCGCGGCGGCCCGCGTCGATGCCGTCCCGTTCGGCTAGGGCCAGCGCGCGGTTCAGCGCCACGATCGGGCTCCAGGACTGCTGGGCGAGGACCTGGTAGAAGCCGATAATCCGGTCCCAGTCGGTCTTCTGGATCGACGGTGCTATCGCGTGCTCGCAGGCGATGCCGGCCTCCAGATGCCAGCGGGACATGTGGTCCCCGGTGGCCGAGCGGGCGAGGTGCATCAGACCGCGCTCGATACGCGCCCGGTCCCAGCGGCTCCGGTCCTGGTCCTCGAGGGGGACGAATACACCGTGCTCGTCGAGGCGTGTGAACAGGCGAGCGGCGTCGAAGCAGAACAAGGCGGCCAGGGCGTGCACGTCCGGATGCGCCGTCGCCTTGGCGTCCAGCAGCAGCTCGGTGAGACGCAGCGCGTCCTCGCACAGGAACGGGCGTACCGGGTCCTGCGGGTTGCTGCCGTGGTAGCCCTCGTTGAACAGCAGATACAGCGATCGCAGCACGGAATCCCGCCGGGCGCCGATGTCAGGCAGGTCCTCCACGTCGGGCAGCCGGCCCAGCTGACGCAGTCGGCCGCGGCCCCGGTGCAGGCGTCGGTCGATGGTCTGGGTGTCGACCAGGAACGCCTGGCCGATCTCCTTGGGCGACAGACCGCACAGCCACCGCAGGATCAGGGTCACGTGCGTCTCGCGGTTCAGGCCGGGGTCGCAAACCGCGAACATCATCGCCAGCTGGCTGACGCTCTCGGCGGCCGGGGCCAGTGCCGCCTCGATCGTGCCGGTCAGCGCCGTCGTCGTCGCCAGCTCGGGCAGGAACGACCTGTGGCGCTGTTCCCGGCGGATGATGTCGATCGCCCGGTTGTGGGCGGCCCGGATGATCCACGCCTTCGGGTCCTGCGGCAACCCGAAGCGCCAGGCGTGCATGGCACTGACCAGCGCGTCGTGGACGACGTCCTCGGCGAGCGGGATGTTGGACGGGCCCAGGACCCGGGTCAGCGCGCTGACCAGGTGCGCATACTCCTTCCGGAACAGGTCCTCGACCAGCTCCGTAGATGACACCGCAGCGAGCCGTTCGTCCACGAACCTCAGATCCGATGGCCCTGGACCGGCCGCACCTCGACGGAACCGCCGAACTCGTATGTCGGGCACGTGCGCGCCACGTCGACGGCGTCTTCCAGGGACGCGGCCTCGATGATCAAGCTGCCGGTCACCAGATCCTTCGACTCAGCGTACGGGCCGTCGGTGACCACGCGCTCGTGGCCCCGGACCGCGGCCCCCGGGTTGTCGAGCGCGGTTCCGACGTCGCCCCGACCCTGCCGGGCCAGCTCATCGGACCAGCGATACCACTTCTCGACGTGAGCCTGAAGCTCCGAGGGCGACAGATCGTGCCGCGCGACAGCACCCCCGCGAAAGATCAACATGAACTTGCTCCGCAGGGCACGTTCCTCGCTTCGAGGTTCCGACATCATGGCCTCCACCGTATCCGCCGCCTCATCGAACCCCGCCACCCAGCCAGCAGGGCCTACCCCGGTACGGCACGGCCGTCGCGCGCAGCGTCGGGCGGCCGAGTGCAGGTGCAGGTTGCAGATGGGGCAGCCAGAGTAGCGCCGGAACTGCAGGTGGGTGAGGGCATCGGGGACGGCAGTAGCACGCGCTCGGATCAGATGGTGATCAGTTCCCGTGGGGCGATGATGTCGCCCGCTGAGATGCGTCCTGCACTCTTGCGGTTTCCGGAGGTCTGCTTCGCGGTCACCACGGAAGAGAACTTGTTCAGGAACCAGGGGCAACTACGGACAGCCCGTCCACCCACCAGCAGGCGCACTTCCTGCCGGCCGTGAGAGGGCTTGTGCCCGCACAGATCAGTCAGGTGCCCCCCGCCCCAGCCGGATCACCGCCCGCGCCGGGATACCGAGCCCGGCCGCCGCGATCGCCTGGCCGGCCGGGACGGCCAGGCGATCCTCGGCCACGAACGCCGACGCCTGGCTGTGGCCGAGGATGTAGGCGATCTCCGCCGGGCCGAGCATGAAATTGACCGGCACCAAGACCACCCCGATCCGGGCCGTGGCGAACGACAACACGGCGAACTGCCAGCAATTGTGGGACAGCAGCGCCAGCCGGTCGCCCTTCTTCAGGCCCTCGGCCGCCAGGGCCGCCGCCGTCCGCGACACCGCCGCCTCCAGCTCCGCGAACGTCAGCCGGGTAGCACCAGAGACAATGGCGAGCTTGCCCGGGACGCGCGACGCGGTGCGATGCAGCATCTCGCTGATGCCCTGCCGCCGGGCCAGCCCCACCAGCACGCCGCCGATGCCCTCAGCCACGATGCCTCACCTCCCGCCAGTCCCACGGCAACGGTGCCCGCCCCTTCAGCGCCCCAGCAGAGGCGAAAGTCACCCCACCAGCACGGCCACATGACATCCGGCAAGCCAGAACATCGCTCAGATCAGGAGCAAGGAGCACCGTCAGGCCCACCGGATATCATCCCCAGCGGCCAGCCCGGAACGATCTTCGGGTGAAGGGTCACGGCAGCCGTCCCAGATGCCCGATTGCAAGGTGGCAGCACTGTGGACGGCCTCGCGGCGACCAAGCCACAAGCCGGTCACATGTCTGCGGAGCCGTCTCGCCGCGAGCGCAAGTGGAGGTTGTCGAAGGCGTCAGGCGGCGCCTAGGAGACGAAACCTCCAACCGCGCAACTGCCTGCTTCGCTGACAACAGCATGCCAGGCAGACAGCCGTTATCACACCAGGTGAGCGATCGCCGGGGCGCCACCCCTGCAAGATCGCGCGGAACGCCGATTCGGCATCAGTGTCAACGGCGCTTGGTGGGCCGTGGAGCGCGCGCAGAATGTGCTGTTCTGGCTCATGTTCCAGATGGTGACGGGATGCTCGCCTGTTGCGGCTGCTTCTGAGCTGGTTCGGGAGTTGGCACGGCCTGCGCTCGGGGTGCTGCGGCAGTCGGCGCTCACCCCCCGATCGTCAAGAAGGGCTTGAAGACGCCTCGCCAGAGTCCATGATCGCTGGGGAGGACGGTGCCTGGAGGGCGGGCCGATGACCGCCGGGCGTAAGAGCCGGGCCACAAGATCCTGCATAGCCTGCTGATCAGCCCATGGACGGTGTCGGGGTGGTCCCCGCCTGAGCGGGTGAGCGCTGCTGGTCGGCGGGCTGATGCTGCGGCTGCCCGGCGCGTAACCGGCTCGCGTTACCCCCGTGTGGGGGCCTTCCGTCACCGGGTAAAGGACTTTTGGCACTCACTAACGATTGTGCATCGCTAAAAATTGATAGTAGAAGCCAGTCGGGAGAGCAGTTTGAAAGGGTGGTGAGTGTCATGACTGTGATCGAAGCCAGGGCGGCGGTGGGGGCCCGCAAGTGGTGGGCGCTGGCCGGGCTTTCCCTGGCTGTGCTGGCCGTGAGCCTGGACGCGACGGTGCTGAGCGTGGCGCTGCCAACACTGGCGGTGTCCTTGCACGCGTCAGCGGCCGACCTGCAGTGGTTTGTCTCCTCCTACACGCTGGCGCTGGCCGTCGCGCTGCTGCCAGGCGGGCTGCTGGGGGACCGGTTCGGCCGCAAGAAGATGATGATCGGTGCCCTCACCATGTTCGGCCTCGGCTCGCTGGCGTGCGCCTACTCCCCGAACGCGGGCGCGTTCATCGCCGCCAGGACACTGACCGGGCTGAGCGCAGGCTTCATGATTCCGCTGGTAATCTCGGTACTCGCGGTGCTGTTCACCGAGGAGGAACTGCCCAGGGCGATCGGCATCTGGGGCGCGGCTAACTTCCTGGGCCTGCCGATCGGGCCGATCCTCGGCGGCTGGCTGCTGTCCCACTACTGGTGGGGCTGGGTGTTCCTGATGAACCTGCCGGTGGTCGTGATCGGGCTGGCCGCCGTCACAGCACTGGTGCCCGAATCCCGGGCCAGCGCGGCTCCCGGCCTGGACCTGGCCGGTATCGTGACCTCCTGCACCGGCCTCGGGGTCCTTATCTACGGCTTCATCGCGGCCGGGCAGTACGGCTGGACCTCGGCCACCGCGATCACCGCGATGATGGCGGGAGCGGCCATCCTCGCGGCCTTCGCCGGCTGGGAGCTGCGCCTGTCCCACCGGCCTGGCGGGCAGCCGCTAGTGGATCTGGGCCTGTTCCGGTCGGCCAGGTTCACCTGGGGGACCATCCTGGCAGCGTTCGGCGTCTTCGCGATGTTCGGCCTGCTGTTCGCGGCGCCGCAGTTCTTCCAGGCGGTCCTCGGGGTGAACGCGATGGGCAGCGGCCTGCGGCTGCTGCCGCTGATGGCGGGCCTGGCGCTCAGCGCCGGCCTGGCCAGCCTGGTCATCAAGCGGCTGACCGCCAAGCTGACGGCCGCGCTGGGGTTCGCCATCCTCGCCGCCGGCCTAGTACTCGGTACCACCATGAGCGCCGCCAGCAGCACGGCGTTCATCGCCACCTGGACCGCGATCACCGGGCTCGGCTTCGGGCTGAACCTGGCCACCACGGCATCGGCGGCCCTGGTGGACATGCCTAAGGAGAGCGCCGGCGTCGCCTCCGGTGTCATGCAGGCGGTCCAGAAGGCGGGAGCGCCGCTGTCCGCCGCGGTGCTCGGCAGCGTGCTCGCCTCCGGCTACCACGCCCAGCTGCACCTGGCCGGGCTGCCGGCCGCGACCGCCAGCGCGGTGCGCAGCAGCGTGTTCGCGGGCATCGCCTTGGCGCACAAGGCCGGGTCGCCGGCACTGCTTGACCAGGTTCGCTCGGCCTTCGTGCACGGGATCGACGCGATGCTGTGGGTCAGCGTGGGGCTGGCGGTGGCCGGGATCGTGCTGGCGCTGCTGTTCCTGCCCTGGCGTGCCACGGCGGCGGCCACGGGCAGCGCCGACAAGGTCCGGGAAGGGGGAGAATCCGCACATGAACGCGCTGCCTGAACATCCAGTCCCCGGGCCGGGCAACGCCGGCCCGGCTGCCCCCGGCCGGCACCGCCGCGGGCACCACGAGGCGGCCCGCCCGGGGCTGCGGGAACGCAAGAAGGCCAGGACACGTGCCGCCATCCGGCAGCACGCGTTGCGGCTGTTCCGCGAGCAGGGGTATGAGGCCACCACGGTCGAGCAGATCGCCGAGGCCGCCGAGGTCTCACACACCACGTTCTTCCGCTACTTCCCCACCAAAGAAGACGTCGTCCTGCAAGACGACATGGAACTCCTCTGGATAGACGCCCTGCGGGCCCAGCCGCCCGACCTGCCCCCGATCGCGGCGCTGCGCGCGTCCCTGCATGACGCGTTCGCCAGCCTCTCGGCCGACGACCTCGCCAAGATCCGCGAGACAACCGACTTCGCGCTGTCAGTGCCCGCGATCCGGGCCCGCATGCTGGACGAGCTCACCCGGACCATCCAGGTCATGGCCACCGCCATAGCCGAACGCACCGGCCGGAACCCAGACGACTTCGAGGTCCGCACGCTCGTCGGTGCGGCCCTCGGCGTCGCGATCAGCTCCTGGTTCACCGCCCAAGGCGACATGGAGCGGTTCATGACCGACTACGCTCGGGCGCTGGAACTGTTGCTGACGGGCCTGCCGCTGTAGCCGGCGGCGGCCCGCCCCCGGCATGGCCGCGCGGGCTTCGCTGGTGCGGCAGCAGGCGTTATGCCACGCGCCACACCAGCGGCCCGCGCCAGCCGTCATGCATCAAGCCAGTTCAGCATGGCTGGGCGCCTGGCCGCAGGGTCTCGTCGGGGCGTCCCCAGCCGAACCATCGGCGCGCAGATCACCTGTTCGGCACGGCACTGACAGTGTCCCGCCAGACCAAGACTGGCGCGCATAACGGCGGTCGGGGGTATTCAGCTGACCGGACTATGCCAGGTGAGCGGTTCGCCAGGGCCGGGCCGCCCGTGGCCGCTCGATGCTCGGCGGCTGGCCTCGCTGGGCCGGCGCGGCGGGTGGCTTCGCCTTGTGCTTGGGGTCGGCGACCAGGTCCCGGTACCGCACCGGATCGTGCCCGACGGCGAGCTCAAGCACGCGGTAGAAGACCAGCCCCCGGCTGCGGGACCGGCGCCGGTTGAAGCGGAAGCAGAACTCGTTCAGGTAGCTCTGCAGGTGCTTGTCCTCGACCGAGCCCTGGTGGGTGCCCAGCAGCCAGCGCTTGGCCAGGGAGGCGACCCGGTGGACCCCGGGCAGCAGCTTGCCGGGGTCCTCGCCGCGGGCGCGGGCGGCCCGCTGGCTGCGCCGGACATGGGTGTAGCCGAGCCCGGCGATCCCGTGGTATCCCATCCAGCCGTCGGTGATCACTGTCGCCCCTGGCTCGACGTGGCGGGTGAGGAAGGGGTGCAGCAGCCGGCCGAGGCGTCGGGCAAGATCTCCATCCGGCAGCGTCCGTACCCTCGTGGCTGCCTGACCTCGACGGCCACGCCGACCAGGGACTTCTTACCCTTGGCCCGGCCGCCGCGCAGCCCGGCCTCCTCGCCGCCGATGAAGGTCTCATCCACCTCGGCCGTGCCGGGCAGCCGGTCCCGGCCCGGGCGCACCAGCACCGAGCGCAGCCGGTGCAGCATCGCCCACGCCGTCGGGTACGAGCCGATCTCCAGCGAGCGCTGCAGGCTCAGCGCCGAGACGCCGTCCTTCTGCGCGGCGAACATCCAGCAGGCGGTGAACCACACCGTCAGCGGCGTCCGCCTGCGGTCAAACAGCGTGCCCGCCGTCACCGACGTCCGCTTGCTGCAGGCCGCGCACTTGTACCGGCCATCGGCGACCGCCCATCCGCCGCCATGCCCGCACTTGGGGCAGACGAAGCCACCAGGCCACCGCAGCCAGTCCAGGAAGTCCAGGCAGTCGGCATCGGTCGCGAACCAGGACTGGAACTCACCGGTAGACCTCGGGTAGTGCACGCCCGCCCGGGGCTGAACATCGCCCACGGGCCCTCAGCTTAGTCCGGTCAGCTGAATACCCCCGACGGCGGTTATCTGGAGCCGTCCCTGTCTATGCCGCGCCTGACCAGCACGTCTGCGGCGTTGACATGTAGCTGGACAGTGTCCATCCAGTAGCTGCTTAGTTCTAAAAACGGCAGCGACAAGAGGATTTGTGCCAGGCGTGCGGCGGAGACACTGTCCAGGTAACGCGTCCACCACGCAGAAAATGCACACAAAACACCCGCGGCGCTTACAGCGAGGACACCCAGATCCGGACTCCAGATAACGGCGGATCCGGAGCCGCTGTAGTTCCGCACGAAGTCACATTCCGTGACCGTGGTGGCCGTCTCCGGGCAGCTCCTGATGGCTGCCAGCAGGCAGAATCAATGATCGTCGACGGTCCAGGTCGTTCGTCCTTGCTTCGCTTCGGGCACTCCATCCCGACCGCGGCTCCGGGTCGGCAGGGATCGTAGCCACGACGGAGAGCGGTGGGAAAAGAGCGTGGCCGTTGATCACGACTTGGTATCCAGATAAACGTGCCGTCAACACCCCGGGACCCCTCATTTGTGACATCTCGGTCAACCCGCCTGCAGCCAGCCGGCACAAGGTGTAGAAGATTCCCCGTCGTGCTCCCTCCCTGCACTCACTCACTGGGCCATCACAAAACCACTGGCTAAAGATCATCTTCGGTCTCCGCCTGCTCACCGTCGCTAGCGGGGTCTTCCAGGTGAAGGGCCTGGTCCATGCGGGTGATCCATACGTCCTCCAGTCCGGTCATACACTTGACGTAGACGCGCATCAGCACTTCGACACTGTGTCCTGCCCAGGCAGCGACCTCAGTCGGGGGAACACCGGAGTTCAGCCGCCAGGTGACCCGGAGTGGCGCAAGTTGTAGGGCAGCCGCAGCAGTGGTGAGGCCGCCTGGGCAGGGGTGAGCGAAATGACCCGGACTCTTTGCCAGACCGGCCACCACGTGGACGGCTGGATGGTGTTGCCGTTCTCGCTGCGGAACAGACGCCCGTCCGGTCCCGCACCGAACCGCGTGACATGCTCACGCAGCAGCCCGACCAGCTCAGGCGGAACAGGTACCCGGCGTGCCGGCCGGCGGGCGCGGCCGTCAGTGTTCGGTCTTCCCTTGGTACGGCCTTTCAGGCCCCGGTGTTCGTGAACCTGCCCGTTATCGGTGAAGGCCTTTCCCCGCCGCGGGACTGGAATCAGCGAAAGTCCGGTGACCCCAGCCACTGCCTGGCAGGTAACAGCCGTCTTTAGTGAGGGCCGCAACCTCTGATGGGCGCATCATCGCGTAATACATGCAGCCGTAGGACGCCACGAAACGCGGCCCTTGAGTCCGGCCGACGTAGCTGCATGCAACGAGCATCGCGGTGATGAGGGCTGGCGCTCCTACACATCGCGGGTCGATTGCGTCGTCGGGAGATTCTGGCGCAGTCCAGCTCTCGGGCAGGTTGTTCTTGCTCACGGGGTTGCTGTCCAGGCGCTTTTCCTTACCGCGTAGCCGAGCACCCGGTGGAGAACGCGGCGGCGCCGGGAGAAGTATCCCGGGGCCGGGCGTGCCCCGTCGAGGTTGACCGTCAGCGCGTCAAGGACATCACAGACAAGAGATTCATCCTTGAGCGCGCTTACCGGACGTGACGCCTTCTCCAGCCATCCCAGCGCACGCGACGCACCTCATCGACCTGCCCCGCATAGTTGCCCTGATTGAGGTCCTTCCACCCGTCGTCGCTCACCGATGATGACCTCAAGGCGTTGCCCGGCGCGATCACAGCTCGCCTGATGGCCGAAGGAAAGCTCTCCCACTGGTTACCGGACTATCGAGGGAATTGCAGAAAGCACCGCATTTGCTGCGGTAGCGGGCGGCTCTTCCTGCACGGACGCATGCTGGCCCAGGGTGACTGGCCGGTGCTTTCTGCGGTAGCACAACGGCGCGAATCCCTTACCGGGCGAGGGTCACCGGCTCGTGTTCTCCCAGGCGCCAGTCAGCGGGTTCTGGTCCGCCCGACATGAGGCGATGTTGTTACCACCCTGGGCGGTGGCGCTTACCCGGCCACCAGGGTACTTGCCCGGCAGCGGCTGGCCCGTGTCCGGAGCGTCATCCGGGCCAGTCGTCGCCCGGCGGTTGCGGCGCCGGTTCCCAAGGCGGCCCGTCAGGCAGCGCGTTCCCTGGCTTCGGCCCGAGTTCCCAGGGCGGGCGGCCGGATACCTGCGGCCGGGAAACCGTGCCCGGCACAGGCAACGGGCCGGGGGGAGGCCCGGCCGGATGGCCGCTGTCCCGGGGTCGCCCCGGGGCGCCGGCGGGTACCTGCTGGGCAGCCGCAGGCCGGGTGTCCCCCTCGGGCGGCCAGGCAGACCATGGGGGCAGCCGGATCACCGCGACGATTGACATTGCCAGCAGCACCACCAGGAGCACCACGAAGATCAGGAGGCAAGCATGAGCCAATGCTGACAGGCCCACAGCCGCTACCCGGCTCTTTTCAGCTGGCTGGCCAAGCACCCGGAGGTGCACTCACCCTCCGGCTCCGCCAGTTCCATGGACATCACGCCGACAGTCGCCTCCCGCTCGCACGGGCACTCCCCCGCGGTGCGCATGGACCCGCTGCCCGGGCATGTCCGGATCGGCGTCCTGCGGTCGCCCTGATCAAGGTCAGGGCCGGTATCCAGGCAGCCAGTGATGCCAGCTCCTGGGCCTGATCGCCCCATCGTTCCTCCACCGGGCATAAGACGGCGGGCGCATGAAGTGTTGACGCGGGAGACGCTGGCGTGGATGACCGGCGCCTCAGGCTTTGCAAGATGCAGGGCAGAGCTTGACCTGGACCCGGTCAGCGGGGCGTAGCCTAGCGACTCCTGATCGCGCAGTCGATCACCAGCTGGAAGCTCACAGCCATCGGTCTCTCCTCGGTGCTGGCAATGTGCCGTCGCCAGTGTCCATGGAGCCTCTGACACCGACCCGCCCGCCCTACCGGCGGCATGAGCGGCCATCCGATGTCAGTCTCCTGACTGGCCTCGCTCTGTCTCGGCTTTCGATAACTCCGGCATCACCAGTCTCCTCGCCGGGCAGGTGGACAGCGTCCGCGTCGAGTTCGGGGGCGGCCACTCCGGATCGGGCGAGGTGGACGACGGCGGACGTCCACATGGCGGCCGGCCTGGACGGAGTGCTCTCAGCGGCCGTTGACGGCACCCTCGGGTCCGGCGACGCGCGCATCGCCGAGATGCTCTTTTCACTGCTGCCGGAATGGGTGAGGCAGCCAGCAGCCTGGATCGCCGAGCCTCACCCACCGTGAATGGGCTCAGGTGGTCTGGCCAGCTCGCCTCGCTGCCACTGGCCCGGAGGCTGTCCGTGGTGTCGGCGGAACGCCGCGGCGAAGGCGTTCGGCGAGGCGTAGCCGGTCCGGTTGGCGATCTGGGCGAGGGTCAGCTCGCCGGTCCGCAGGTAGTCGCGGGCGAGGGTCATCCGCCAGTCGGTCAGGTACTGCATGGGCGCTTGGCCGAGTGATCGTTCGAAGTTACGGGCGAAGGCCGGGCGGGACAGCCCGCTCAGGGACGCTAGTTGGGGCACGGTCCAGGGGTGGCCGGCTTCGGCGTGGATCGCATGCAGAGCGGGGCTTAGCCGGGGATCGCTAGAGGCCTGATACCAGCGAGGGGCCGCCGGGCTCTGCTCGAAGCAAGCGCGCATGGCCAGCACCAGCAAGACATCGAGCAGGCGGTCGAGAACGGTCTGCTGCCCTGGGGCCGGGCCGCTCAGCTCCCGTGAGAGCAGCGCGATGACGTCGTGCAGTGGATCGTGGGCGGCGGCACGCAGCAGCAGGGCCGGCGGCAGAGCCCGGATCAGGCCACGACCGACATCACCGGAGAACCGGTAGGCGCCGCACAGGAATACTGTCGCTCCTCGGTGGCCGATGTGCTCGTCATCGGCATGCTGCTCACGGAAACGCTCGGGTGAGAGGCAGACCGCATCCGGCTTGTGCGCGATGTGATGGTCCGGCCCCCCCGGCACGAGGGCCAGGTCACCCGGCGCAAGCTCCAGCGCAGCTCCCGGATCTTCGAGCCATAGCCAGGCGCGGCCCTGCACGACGGTATGCAGAGCCAGCTGGATCGTCCCGGGCAGGCGCAGTCCCCACGGGGGCCGCGCTACTGACCGGGCGAAGACGCCGCCCGATGCGCGCGCTCTGGCGAGGTGATCCTGCAGTATGTCCACGACGCGAGCGTATCTCGTAACGAAATGAGCGTATGGCGCATTGATTAGCTCGGCCACAGGTCAGAAGATGGAGTCATGACCGAAACCATCGCGTCCGGGCACGGCTCGCGGCCCAGCAGTGACGTGGCGAAGGCGGCCGGCGCGGCGCCGGCCAGTTTCGCCGACTTCGCGCGGCGCACGGCCGCGGCCTGGGCCGTGGGCGGGACCCGATGACGGCGGTCGGAAACCTGGCCGATTTCCAGGCCCTGGACCCGTTCTTCCGGATCATCGAGGAAGGCGTGGCCGGGCTGGTGGACGGTGAGCACTTCTTCGACCTGCTGGCCGAGGACGTCGTCTTCGAGTACATCATTACGGTCCCGGGCTACCCGCGCCGTGTCGAAGGGCGCCAGGCCGTAGCCGAGCTGTATCGCCCGTATGGCGCCACATTCTCCCTCGATCGCTGCTATGACCTGGCCGTCCACCACGACCAGGCCACGGGCGTCGTCGTTCTCGAATACGCCTCACAGGGCCGCGCCATCCCGACTGGAACCGCCTACAGCAACCGCTACATCTCGGTGCTGTCGATCGCCAGCCGCAAGATCGTGCACTGGCGGGACTACCTCGACCCGCTGGCAGTCTTTGACGCGATCGGATGGCCCGCCGCGGCAACAGGCAACTACTGACTACTCCCGGCGAGTGCCAGGTCCGGCCGATGCCGATGTGGTGCAGGCGCCCGCCGGTGCGCAGGGTGACGTTCCAGCACGGCTGGTCCGCCTCGTGCTCCACACTCCGTGTAGGCAAGGGTCCGGCTATCGCTCAAGGTCATCGAGTCGTCGATCACGGTGTAGATCGTATCGAGACGGGGATCGCCTCGGGTGCCGAGGTTAGCCGCCGGATACAGAGATTGAATAGCCAGGGTTGTGGCTATTCAATCTCTGTAGGAGGCTTCGTCTCGGACAGGTCCTGCGATCTCCCAGATATGACCGCCCGGATCGGTGAAGCTGGCTGTACGCAAGCCCCATGTCCTATTCATCGGGCCGTTAAGCAGCTCCGCCCCGCGCCGGGCCAACTCCACGCACACCGCATCCACATCATCCACCCCGACGGTGAGCTGAAAGCGCGAACCGGCCCCGGGACCGGCGACAGCTCCGGGCTCGATAAGCTCGCGGGCTGCAGGAATCTTGAGCAGATTGATGACCGTGTTCTCGAACTTGAATACCGCAGAATTCTCGTCCTCAAAGGCTACCGGCAAGCCGAAGACATCCTGGTAGAACAGTTTCGAGCGCTCCAGATCCTCGGTGAACAAGGTGATAGCGCCGACGCTGGCGCTCTTCAGCAGTGCGCTCATTTCCTGCACCTCTTTCTGCTCTTTCGGTTGAACGGTCCTACCCGGCGACGGCAGACATACCCGCGATACTGTTCTGCTGACCGGCAGGGAACCGGCCAGCCATCAGATACGACCAACGGGAGTACGAAAAGTCATCGGCGGCCTGGGGTCCCACGCCCCACCGGCGCCCTAAAACCCGGCCCGCCACGAGTGCGGTGCAGGTCAGCGGAAGAGAAGCAACCACTCTCAAGGCCGTGTGACCATGCCCTTCGTTCCTCGCATTGCCCGCCAGCCAGCTGGCCCCCATCCCCGCACTGAGCACAAACCCTGAGGCCCGGGAACCAATCGCTCGGCGCGGGCTTCGAGCAAGAGGGCGGACGTGGCGGTGTACTGCCCTCGCGTCTGATGACACCCCGGTCCAGGTGATCTCCCGGCGTGCTCGCACCAGGGCCAGGGGGGCCAATCCGTCCCCGGGCCGCGTGCTCCTCGTCAGGAGGAGTCCTGTTCGTTAGGTCAGCCGCGTATTTCCGGATTGGCTGGCGCCGCGGTCAGAGACTCAGCCGCAATCGGCTCCGCATTCTTGTCACTGCGGTCCGCGAACAGGACGTAGTGAAAGATCACGAACCTGATCAGGAAGGTCACACAGTTGGCCGCGAGGTAGATGCTCTGAGTGAACGCGGCCCGCTCGATGCCGGTCAGGCCCATTGATTTCGCCTGCATGTAGGCGAACTTGCTGGCTAGCGTGAGCACGACCCCGACCGCCAGCGCAATCGCCAGGAAAGGCAGCGTCTCCCGCAGCAGATCCGGCCTGCCCTTGCGCTCCCAGGCCCACCGGCTTACCCCGTAGCTGACCACAAAGCCCGCGAACCAGCCGGTTGCCCCGGACGTGTAGCCGCCAGCGTGCAGCAGCGAGCCCACGACGAAATAGGCGATCTGGGTGGCCGCCGCCGCAAGCACCGCCGCTGGCGCGAACCGGACCAGCCGCTTGCCTCCCGTACTGGCTAGCCGACGGCGGATTGGTTCCGGGGCTGCACGCGACGCCACAGCAACGAACTTCGACTGTACGAGGGGCATTGCGCTCCTTGTTGCACGCGGACATGCCGCTCAGCAAGACACAAGCACAGGATGAGAATCCAGCCGACGCACCGATGCGACCGGCCGTACGCACTGCGCACACGGCGCAGGTCAGCTACCCGGAGAAGGGTAGTGCTCAGGCGCGGTAGCTTGCTGCAAATCCCGCTGACCGGCGGAGTGCCCCCGGCGGAGCGCTCGGGTTCGTGGAGTTGCCGCGGTGCCTGATCCGCCTGGGCGAGGCGTGCAGGCGGCCTAGCCGCCGCCAAGAGCCCGCGCAGCTCGGGGCACCGGCCAAGCAGCTGCTCGACGCCGTGCCGCCCGCTGCGACGCGGCACGGATACGGCCACGGTGAGGCTTTCTATCTCGGCACGCTCCCGGACCGGGCGACCCTCAGCCGCCTGGTCCGGCGCGCGTGCCGTCAGGCCGGCCTCACGCCCAGGACCGATCTCCCCCGCGGGCCAGTTCGGCGCCGAGCATCCGGCCGATCGCCCGGATGCCGGACTTGGACAGGAAGTAGGGCAGGCCAGCGCCGGTGTAGCCGTCAGTGTCGCCGTCGGTGACCTCGACCACCAGGCCGCCGGGCCGCGCGATCATCAGGGGCAGCAGCCTGTGCAGCGCGATCAGGTGTGTGTCGATCGCGTTGTGCACCACGTTCAGCGCCGTCTGCAGGTCAGATTCCCAGTACGGCGCGGCGAAGTCGACGAACGGGTCGCCGCCCCAGACGTCGTCGGCGAGGATGTCAATCCGCCCGCCCGACTCGGCCTCGATCCGCGCCCGCAGCGCGTCCACGTCGGCGAGCGACATGAAGTCGCAGCGCACCGCGATGCCATGCCCGCCGCCTGCGTCCACCAGGTCTGCGGTGTCCTCGATGGTCTCCGGCCGCTTCATCGGCGAGGCGCTGGCGCGGGTCGTGCGCCCGGTGACATACACCGTGGCGCCACGTCTGCCTAGTTCGGCGGCGATCGCCCGGCCGCATCCGCGGGTGGCCCCGGTCACCACCGCGACGGCTCCATCAAGGGAAGCGCCCATGTGCTTGCTCCTGTCAGTTTGCTTTGACATACCTCGGTGTGTCAGTTTAATCTGACACCGTGAGTGTGGCAGACCCCTCCGATACCAGCCAGACAGCAGATCCGGCTGTGGGCCTGCGTGCGGTGCTGGCGCTGCGTCGGCTCGCGGAGCGGGTGGAAGCCGAGCAGGTAGCCCTGGCCCGGGATCAGGGGTGGTCCTGGCAGCAGATCGCGGACGCACTGGGCATGACCCGCCAGTCCGTGCACGCGAAGTACGGAGGAACGCGGTGATGATCAGGCGGCTGGCCGAGCAGCGTGCCGCGAAGGCACGGGACCAGCGTTATGGCCCGGACTACAACGTCGGCGCCACGTACTACGACGCCAGGGATGAGGCGATCCGGCGCGGGGATCGCACGATCGGCACCGAGCACCTGGTCCTGGCCCTGCTCATCGACCCGGCCTCGCCGGCCGCGAAAGCCCTGGGCTGCGACCTTGGCTCGGCCCGCCGGGCGCTCGATTCACTAGATGACCAGGCGCTCTCCGCGATCGGCATTCAGCCGGGAATCACCGCCGGGCCGGTCGCGGTGCGTGCGACCGGCCGACTGCGGCTGACCCCGGCGGCCAAGGCCAGCATCACGGGCATTCGTGACGCCCGCAAGGACCGTGGGGCCGGCCTCGGGATCGTGCTCAATGCCCTGCTTGACCTGCCCCGGCCTGACCCCGCGGCCGAGCTCCTCGCCGCGCTCGGCGTGGATGCCGACGCGGCGCGAGCGCGCTTCGCCGACTACACCCAGGAGGGCCAGCCATGAGTATCGCCATCGATCACGTCGGCATCCCGGCCGCCGATCCCTGGGCGCCGCACCGGCTGCTTCGATGTCGGTGACGGCCCGGCTCAGCGGGTAGGGGATCTCCGGTCAGGGTGTCCCGGCCGGTGGCGACGACAGCGGCCCCCGCGCGTGCGAGCGCTGTCGTCGCCTCCGGCCGGACGGTGCTACGCAGAGCCACCTTGTCCGCGGAGACGGCTGCGATCAGGTCGGCCACTCTGGTATCGGCGATCACCTTGCCCCCGGCCGCCGATCACCAAGTGATCGGCGGTGTCCTGCAGCTCGCTCATCCAGCCGCCTTCGCCCGGTAGATGTGTCGCTTCCAAGGTGGTTGTACGACAGCGCCGGTATCAGCCCGGTGCCGGCGGCTGAAACCCGGCTGATACCCGTGACCTGGCATTGTCGGGTCCAGGTCACGGAGCCTCGCCCTGAGCTGAGCTGAGCTGAGCTGGGCGGGGCGCTCGCCGCAGAGAAGGATCACGGGCAGATCATGAGAGTGCTGGTAGCTGAAGATGTCGAAGACCTGGCCACGGCGATCGCGGCCGGGCTGCGCCGTGAGGGCATGGCGGTCGACATCGTCCTGGACGGCGCCAGGGCGCTCGACCACCTGGCTGTCACCCGCTACGACGTGGTGGTGCTGGACCGGGACCTGCCCGGAACCCACGGCGACGAAGTCTGCCGGCAGCTAGTGGCCGGGCGGTCCGGGAGCCGGGTGCTGATGCTGACCGCGGCCAGCACAGTCAAGGACCGGGTGGACGGCCTCGGGCTGGGCGCCGATGACTACCTGCCCAAGCCCTTCGACTTCGCCGAGCTCGTCGCGCGCATCCGTGCCCTTGGCCGCCGCCCCGCGACCTCGCTGCCCCCGGTGCTCGAACGCGGTGACGTGACCCTCGACTCCAGCCGCCGGGTCGCCGTCCGCGCCGGACGGCGCCTCGATCTCAGCCCGAAGGAATTCGCGCTTCTGGAGTACCTGCTCGCCTCGGCCGACAGGGTGGTCTCCGCCGAGGAACTGCTGGAGCAAGTCTGGGACGAGGCGGCCGACCCCTTCACCACCGCGGTCAAGCAGACCATGCACCGGCTCCGGGCCAAGCTCGGCGAGCCGCCTGTCATCCGCACCGTCCGCGAGGGCGGCTACCAGATCGGAGGGCTGTGATGCGCCTTCTCCGTACCGCAGCTGCAGGGCTCCGCCTGCCCCGGCGGACGCTGCGGACCCAGCTCGCGCTGCTCTACGCCGCCGTCTTCTGTACCTCGGCCGCCGCCGTGGCCGCGGTCGCGGTGATTTTCAAGCCAAACTTTCTCGTGCACACCAGCTGTACGGCAGCCCCGGGCACCCCGAGCCATCTGATGCCCTGCGGCCAGCCTGGCCCGTCCTTCACCGGCACCATTGCCCACGACGCGAGCCAGAATGTGGCGGGCATGGCCATGGTTGCGATCATGGTCCTGCTCGCCCTCGGGGTCGGCTGGCTGATCGCCGGCCGGGTGCTGCGGCCGCTGCGCACGATCACGGCAACCGCCCGGGATATCTCCGCCAGGAACCTGCACCAGCGCCTCGCCCTTGACGGCCCCCGTGACGAGTTCACTGAGCTCGGGGAAACGCTCGACGGCCTGTTCGGGCGGCTGGAGGCATCGTTCGGGTCGCAGCGGCACTTCGTGGCCAACGCCTCGCACGAACTGCGCACCCCGCTCACCGCAGGGCGGACCGTGCTCCAGGTCGCGCTCGCCGACCCGGACGCCAGCGCGCAGACGCTGCGGTCAGCCTGCGAGAAGGCGCTGAAGTGGGGTGATCAGCAGGAACGTCTCATCGAGTCGCTGCTCACCCTCGCCAGCAGCGAGCGCGGAGTCGAACGGTGGGAGCCCTTCGATCTCGCCGACATCGCCGGGAAAGTAATCCTGGACCGCCACCACGAAGCCGAGCGGCGGGGCATCCGCATCGACGCAACCCTCGCCGCCGCTCCGGCCACCGGTGACCCAGCCCTGGCCGAAAGCCTGATGGCGAACCTGGTGGGCAACGCCATCCGGCACAACCTGGACGGAGGCCGGGTCGAGATCTCGACAGCCATAACCGAGGGGCGGGCGGTCGTAACGGTCAGCAACACCGGACCGTTGGTCGCGCCCGACGAGGTGGACCGCCTCTTCCAGCCGTTCCAGCGACTCGGCACCCAGCGAATCCGCCCTGCCAGCGGGCACGGGCTTGGCCTGGCCATCGTCCGCGCCATCGTCAGCGTCCACGGCGCTGTACTCACCCCGGATGCCCGGGCCGAGGGCGGCCTCGACATCAAGGTGAGCTTCCCCTGACACCCCCCGCCACAGTGCCTGACGCAGGAGCGTCCGGCCATCTGTGTGAATGACCGTCACCGGGTCCGGGCTGCAGGGGTGCTGGCCGTGATGCGTTCCAGGGTGCGGCGTCCCATCCGGCGCCCGGATGGCCAGGTGCCGCCATCGGGGGAACTGATCATCTACCAGCCCGCGTACTGCCGCGGGCCGCACGGTCAGCTGGCCGGCATGCATATCCACGGCGGCAGCGTCCCTCGTCCCGGTCGTCAGCCGCAACAGGCTTTCCGGGGCGTCCAGGCCGGCTTCTTGATGTCATCGTGGGGGCGCGAACGGCGGGTGGGGTGGCTCACCCCACCAGCCGCGCAGGAACCTCGTGGCGTGGTCGCAGGCTCCCGCGAGCGGGCCGCCGGGGTGATCCATCGCCTGGCGTATGAGCTGGGTGATGGTGTGGTCCACGGCGGCCAGGACTTCACCCGGGTGGCGCCGGCCGCCGACCGGTAGCCGATCACCGCGCCCGCGTTGCACACGAAGTCGGGCAGCGCCAGGATGCCGCGGCGGCGCAGCTCTTCGGCTCCCTGCGCGGTGTAGGGCGCGTTCGCGGCGGGCGCGATGACCCGGACACCCGGTGGCAGCGATGCGGCCTCCTGGGCACCGATCGTCCCGGGCCGGGTCCCGGGGACCACAACATCAGCTGTCACCGCCGTGAACAGCTCGGCCGGCGGCCCGGCCGGCCGGCCGTACCGGGCGACGCACGCGTCGCCGTGCCCACGGCGCAGCGCGAGCAGCACCTCGACGTCCAGCCCGGAGGGGTCGGCGATGTACCCAGCCACGGTGGACACGGCGACCACCCGGCCGCCACGGCGGATGACCTCACGGGCCACCCCGCCGCCCACCTTGCCGAATCCCTCGATGGCCACCGAACGGCCTTCCCAGCCCCAGCCCCACCGGGCGCTCAGCGCCGCCTCAGCGGCCACCGCAACGCCGTACCCGGTCAGCAGATCCTCGAACGGCACCCCGCCCACGACGGCACGGATGGCTGCTGGCACGGCGCGCCGCTCGCGCAGCGGGGCGAAATCCTCCTCGGCCGTGCCCATGTCCGGCCCGGTCAGGAACCGGCCCGCATCGGCCAGCGGACCGATCTCCGCGCAGAACCGGGCCATCAGGCCAGCCTTGCCCGCGGGCTCCGCTGGATCCCCGCGTACTCCTGCCTTGGCGCCGCCGATCCGCTCACCCAGCGCGGCGAACTTGTACGTCATCGCCCGCGCCAGCAACGCCACCTCAGCCGCGCTGACATCCGGCGCCAGCCGCGTCCCGCCGGCGGACACCGGCACGCCCGGCAGATCGAACACCACGAACCCGGGGACCGACCGCAGCTCGACGATCTCCGGACCGCCACGATCACGTCCTGCCAGCGGTTCGCCCATCACTCCATCTCCGGTGAACTGATCAGGCCGGCCGGGTCTGCGCCGGTCAGCTGCCGAGGCTGCGGCCGCCGTTGACGACGATGCGCTGGCCGGTCACGAAGCTGGCCTGATCGGAGGCGAGGAAGCTGACGGCGTGGGCGATGTCGGCGGGAGTTCCCATGCGCCCGGCGGGCACCGCGGCAAGGTAAGCGGTCCTGATGTCGTCCGGTACGTTGGCGTGGCGCTCGACGGGGATGAAGCCAGGTGCCACGGTGTTCACGGTGATGCCGAACGGGGCCAGCTCGCGGGCCCAGCTGCGGGTCAGGCCAATCTGCGCGCTCTTCGCGGTGGCATAGGCGGACCTGCCCGGGGGCGGCTGGTCGGCGACCTCGGAGTCGACGTTAACGATGCGCCCGAACCGCCTGGCCTGCATCCCGGGCAGCACCGCGCGGCCGAGCAGCACCGGGCTCTTGACGAAGAAGTCCAGCTGCGCGAGGTGGTCGGCCCACCCCACATCGGTGACCGCGCCTTCAGGCTGCGGGCCGGTGGCGTTCAGGACAAGGACATCAACCGGGCCGAGGCCGGCGGCGATCGCGGCGGCCAGCTCAGTGACCTGCTGTTCATCGGTGACGTCGCCGGTGAAGGCGGCGGCGATCGCACCGTCGTCCTGAATGCTGCGGGCGACCTCGTGTGCCTGCGCGTCACCAGGGCGGCCATTGATCGCGACGGCAAGCCCGTCCTGGGCCAGGCGCCGTGCGATGGCCGCGCCCAGGCCACGCGAGCTGCCCGTCACCAGAGCGACACGCCGCTGGGCCACAGACATGTGCGCGATCATCCCACTCGCTGCAGTAGCTGGCCAGGCGGCCGGGGCTGCCATCAGCCACCGCATGGTGTTCGCCCGGCGGTGGCCCGCGCGGTCACCTGGGCCCGTGCCGCGGCCAGGTCACGCCGCGAGGACCTGGCTGGGCCGCAGGTGCTCGACCACGTCTCCGGCCCTGCTGAGGCAGCCATCCGGCTACCCCAGCGCGGCGCCGCTGGTCGTGTGGATGAGCCAGATGTTGGGCTCCCAGTACTCGCCGGTGCCGTTGTCCCGGTCGATGTGCACGGTGGCCAGGCCGGCCGGGAACACGTAGTCGCCGGTTTCCGGGAAGCGCAGCTTGGTCCAGGACTCCCATTCCCCGACGGTGCCGGTGATGTGCAGGGAGTGCGGGATCACCGGCCCGATCCGGGCGCCCATGCTGGTGTGCACCCGGACCCACGGGTCAAAGGGCGACCCGTCAGGGCGCTTCCAGTGGGCGTAGCGCTCGATCGGAATGGTGGGATAGCGGTCCTTGTGGCTGGGCCGCACCGGTGCGATCAGGTGGCTCAGGTCAGCGTCACGAGCCAGGCCTGCCATCGCCGTCAGCAGCACGCTCGCTGTACCGGACTACCCGTACGTCCACCCCCGCCAGTATTCCCGGGCCCAGTGCCGCCCGCCATGCTCGCGTGGCAGCCGCCGGCCATCGGGCGTCCGGCACAGGCACCGGCCGAGGGCCATCGCGGTTATCGTGTGGGCCATGGCGCACCGACTGATCACTGAACGGCTCGTCCTGCGGCCGTGGACGACCGACGATGCCGAGGCTGCGCTGGCGGCCTACGGCGAGGATGAGGTAGCGCGGTGGCTGGCCCCGGCGATGGACCGGGTACCGGACGCCGCGGCGATGCGCCAGATCCTGCAGCAGTGGGTCGCTGAGGACGACCGGATGATGGCCCCGGCCGGGCGCTGGGCGATCGAACTGCGCCAGGACAAGCGCCTGATCGGCGGGGCGACCTTACTGCCGCTGCCGCCAGATGAGGAGTTCGAGATCGGCTGGCAGTTCCACCCCGGCGCCTGGGGGCACGGCTACGCTACCGAGACCGGGCTGGCCCTGGCCCGGTGGGCATTCGAGCAGGGCATAGAGCAGGTCATCGCGGTCGTGCGGCCAGCCAACGCGCGGGCCCTGGCGACGGTCCGCCGGATCGGCATGGAGTGGGTCGGCGAGACTGAGAAGTACCACCACCTGCGCCTGCAGGTATTCCGGCTGCGCCCCGGGGATCTCGCCGGATCAGCCGGATAAGGACCTGCCCAAGGAGCGAGCACATGGGCGCGGTGTTTGCGCATCAGGTCAAGGTCAGGTGGCGTGACGTGGACGCGCTGGGTCATGTCAACAACGCGGTGTTCCTGACCTACCTGGAGGAGGGCCGGGACGCCTTCTACACGCGGATCCTCGGCAGTGAGCCCATCTACGTGGTGGTCCGGATCGAGCTCGACCTGCGCGCGGAGGTCCGCTACCCCGACGGGCAGGTCACGGTCCGGATCGAGGTCGAGCGCCTGGGCACGACCAGCCTGACGACCCGCGAAACGATCCTCACCCCCGCGCGGCACATCGCCGTCGAGGCGCGCGTCATCACCGTCCACTGGGACGCCAGCCAGCGGAAGCCGGTCCCGTTCAGCGAGGCTGAACGGGACCGGCTGGCCGCCGCCATGGCGAATTCGTGATGTTCAGTTTTCCTGGCGCTGCTTCGGCCGCCGGAAGCGCTGGCTCCCTGCGCACCCGGCGCCAGCCCCGGACCGGGCCCGGCGCCAGCCCCGGGGCCCGGTCGGGCCGCAGGACCGCCCGCCCGCGGTGCGCAGGCACGGCGGCAGCTAGGCCGGGCCGGCGTCGGGCCGGGCCCACACCCCGCGCTGCTGCATCAGCTCGATCTGCCGGTCGATGACCTCACGCCGGTATTCGGCGTGCCCGTACGGGGGGCGGTGGGCGTACAGGTTCTTCGGGTAGACCGGCTGCTCGTAAATGAGCTGGTACTGCTCGGTGGTGAGGTCCTTGATCCAGTTGTCCCACTGCGCGTTCGCCCGGAACTTGCGCAGCGCCTCGACGTCAATGGTCCCCGCCACCCAGGACGACCCGCCGCTGTAATCGTGCCGCCCGATGATCTGCCCGCGGTAATCGATGACCGCTGACCCGCCGCCGAACGTGTCGATCGGCACATCGGAATCCGCGTTCAGGTAATACGTGCCGACATTGCACGCGATCAGGTACAGGTTGTTGTCCAGGGCCCGGGCGCGGTTCTGCACCTCGAACAGGCCGTTGCCGACGTGTGGATGCGGGTAGGGGCCCCGGTAGACCACCTCGGCGCCGTTCATCGCCAGGCCACGCGCGTTCTCCGGGTACGAGCCCTCATTGGCCATGAGAAAGCCCAGCCGGCCGATGTCCGTATCGGCAACCGGGTAGAACGCGTCGAGGTTACGGCCGTAGAGCTCGATCCACCGGTCCCACACATTGTGCGGGGTCACCGAGTGCTCGACCGGCAGCAATGGGACCACCTTATGGTGCCGGAGGATCACCTCGCCCTCGGGGTCGAGAACGAACCCGACATTGAAAAAACGTCCGGGAAACTCAGGATGGCGGGCCTTTGCCTGCGCCATCAGGAACACATTCCACTGCCGGGCCAGCTGGCCCAGGTAGTCCGTTTCCGGGCCGGGGATGTCGATGGCACATTCCCGGGCGAACTCCTCGTGGTCGAGGTCGAGGACCTCGTCGTTGAAGCCCTGCAACGCGCCTTCGGGCACAGCGATGAGCCGGACCGGCAGGTCCAGGCTGGACAGCCAGGACGCCGCCTTGATCAGGTGCGAGAGGTGCTCCAGGTTGGCCATGATCTCCTCGCGGCGGCGGATGCCGCGCATGGTGGGGACCAGGCCCAGGGCCTGATAGGGCTCGATCATGGCTCATCCCTTCGCGCGGAACCGCGCTGTCCGTAGGCTCGCTCTGGCATGATCTTGCCAGCCGGGCCCGGCTGGGGGCCAGAAAGCACGATGCCAGACCGTTGCCGAGGATTCACTGGCCCCGGCGGGCCCGGGTCAGGCCAGGCAGGTGAGTGGGGCGCCACCGTTGTAGGCGACCATGTCGGCCAGGGCGGCCAGGACGTCGATGGGGGCGCCGCGGGGCAGGCCGCGCAGCTCGGCCTGGGCCCGGTACAGGTTGCCGACCAGCCGCTCGGCGTCCGGCCAGCCCGCGAACCGGCCCAGGTCAGCCTGGCGGGCGGCGTCCAGCGGGGACAGGCCCGCGTCCAGCGCGCGGGCGGCCAGGCCGAGCACGAACCGGAGGTAGTCCGCGGTCTCATCGAGCGGTCCCGGGCCGCTGAACACCGGGCCGTGGCCGGGCACGATCGTGGCCGCGCCGAGCGGCCGGATGACCTGCTCCAGCACGTCGAGGGCACCCGCGACCGAGCCCATGAGCAGGAACGGGGTGCCCCCGTTGAAGATCAGGTCGCCGCAGAACAGCACGGAGCGGTCCGGGATCCAGACGATCGAGTCGTTCGTGGTGTGCGCGGCGCTGCCGACGTGCCGGACCTGGGCGCGCAGGTCCCCGGCGTGCACTGCGATCTCGCTGGTGAAGGTGACGAACGGCGGGTCGAGGGTCAGCTCGCCCCAGTCCGGGCCGTCCCAGAACGGCAGCTCACGCGGGGGGCCGAACGCGATCGCCTCGGCCCGGGCGGCCTCGTGCGCGATGATCGACGCACTGGGGAACAGGCAGTTCCCGAACGTGTGATCGCCGTGGTGATGGGTGTTCAGCACGGTGCGCACCGGCGCGGGGGTGATCGCCGCGATCGCCGCCCAGTAGGCGTCCGTGCGCCGCCGGGTCGCACAGGTGTCGATGCTGATCACGCCCTGCGGGCCGGTCAGGAAGCCGGTGTTGTTGATCCACCAGGTACCGTCCGGCTGGATATAGGCGTAAATGCCGGGCGACACCTCGGACACCTCCGGCCGTCCGGGCACGGTGATGTCGCTGGGCAGGCTGCTCATCAGGGCTCCCTTCTACTGGCCGGGACCCGGCGGGCCCGGCCGCTGGCCTGGGGTCCGGGCGGGCCCGGCTACCTGACCAGGAACGCGCCGAGTCCCTCCGGGGGCTCGGCCCGGATCGCGACATCGGCCACCCGCGCCGCGCCGGGACCGCGGCGGGCCCAGTTCGACCAGCTGGCGGACCTGGTCGTCTGGTCCCTCGAACACGGCCTCGACCCGGCCGTCGGGCAGGTTGCGGACCCACCCGGCCACGCTGTGCTGCGCGGCCATCCAGCGGCAGGCCGCGCGGAAGCCGACCCCCTGCACCTGACCGGAAACGAGCACCCGATAACGGACCACAGGCAGACGCTACGCTGTGGCTGCCGGATACGAGACGGCCACTGCCCAACGGCCACTGCCCAGGTGAGGGGGCCAGCATGAAAATCGCGGTGATCGGGACGGGGAATATCGGCGGCACGCTCGGCGGGCGCTGGCGCAGCGCCGGGCACGACGTGGTGTACGGATCACGGACAGGCTCCGGTGCAGGGCCTGGCGGCGCGCCGCTGACCACGATGGCGGAGGCGCTGGCCAGCGCGGAGGTGGTGCTGCTGGCGGTGCCCGGCCCGGCCGTGGCCGAGGTGGCCGGAGCGAACGGCGCGGCGCTGGCCGGCAAGGTGGTGATCGACGCCGCGAACCGCATGGGCCAGCCCGAGGTGAACAGCCACGCGGTCATCGTGGCGGCCGCGCCCGGCGCCCGGTACGTTCGCGCCTTCAACACGCTGGGCTGGGAGAACTTCGCCGACCCGCCCGCTAGTGCGGTGCTGTTCTATGCCGCGGACCCGGACGCGGCCGAGGTGGCGGAAGAGCTGATCACCGCCGTGGGGCTGGAACCTGTCCTGGTGGGTGACGCGGCCGCGTCCGGGACGGTCGATGCCCTGCTGCCGCTATGGTTCGCCATGGTCAAACACCGCGGCGGGAACCGCAGGGTCGCGCTGAGCATCGTGCCGTGACGACGCCATCAAGCTGGGACGGCGCGTACACCGGAGGCCTGCCCGCGCCGTGGGACATCGGCCGGCCGCAGCCCGCTTTCGCCCGGCTGGCGGACGAAGGCCTGCTGACCGGGCAGGTGCTGGACGTGGGCTGCGGCACCGGGGAGCACGCGCTGCTGGCCGCCGCCCATGGCGCGGATGCCACTGGGCTGGACGTCTCCCCGCGGGCCATCGAGCAGGCCCGCGGCAAGGCGGTCGCGCGGGGCCTCCAGGTCCGGTTCGAGGTGGCGGACGCCCTGCACCTCGGCCAGCTCGGCGCCACGTTCGGCACGGTCATCGACAGCGGCCTGTTCCATGTGTTTGACGACGACAGCCGGGTCCAGTACGTCAGCAGCCTGGCCGGGGTGCTGCGGCCGGGCGGCCACCTCTACCTCATGTGCTTCAGCGACCGGCAGCCCGGGGAGTTCGGCCCGCGCCGGGTCCGCCAGGACGAGCTGCGCGCGGCCTTCAGCGACGGGTGGGAGGTCAGCGCCATCGGGCCGGCCAGCTTCGAGCTCAACCCCGGGTTCGACCGCCCCACCGCCCAGGCCTGGCTCGCCACCATTCGCCGGACCTGACCCGCTCCGCGGCTAGCCACGAGCCACGAGCGGTGGCCCGGGCTCACTCGCCGACCATGCCGCTGGTGAGCTCGCTGACGATGTCGAGGTGGCCGAGGTGCCGCGCGTACTCCTGAAGCAGGTGGACCAGGATCCGTTCCAGTGTCGGCGGTTCGGCTCCGTCCCACCGGTCACCCGGCTGGCCGACATCCGCGAGGTCGTGCGCCTCGACGATGGCCCGGGTCCGGCCGGCCTGGGCGTACAGCTCCGCGATCAGCCCGGAGAGCGTCTCGCTGGGCGCGACGTACCAGACGCCGTCCCGGCTGTCTGCCCAGGGATCCGCGACCTCGCGGCCCTCGAAGCCCCACTCGAGCCAGCGCATCTCCACATAGGTCAGGTGCTTGAGCAGTTCGATAGGGGTCCAGCCCGACGGCAGGCGGCTTTCCCATACTTCGCCTGCTGGAAGTTCCTGGAGCTTGCTGACCAGCCGGGACCGGAAATAGTCGAGATAGTGGAGGAAGACCTCGGCACGGGAGGCGACCGGGACGGTGGGTTCAGGAAAGGGGATGCTCACGGGGATAAGCCTGCCCTACCAGTTAGCAACCCCTCGGCATCAGGCGCCAGGGTCAACCGCCAGCGTCATGAAGACGCTGGTCGGGCTCAGGAGGTAGTCCCCGAACGGCCCGCACGGGGTGAATCCCGCGCGGGCGTACAGGGACCGCGCCGGGGCGAACGCGGTCATGGACCCGGTCTCCAGGCTCACCCGGCGGTAGCCCCGCGCCCGCGCCACACTGACCAGGTGATCAACCATCGCCTGGCCGATCCCCTGGCCGCGCGCGGCCACGGCGGTGTGCATGGATTTCAGCTCGCCATGGCCCGCATCGAGCTGCTTCAGCGCCCCGACCGCGAGCAGCTTCCCGCCGCGCCGGTAGCTGAAGAAGGTGACCGCGGGATCGAGGAGGCCGCTCACGTCGAGCGCGAACACGCCTTCTGGCGGGGTCACCGATCTGGCGAACTGCAGGTGGCGGGCGAGCAGTTCGCGGACGTCCTCGGCCTGCGGGTCGTCGACCGAGATCTCAGCCTGGGTCACAGCTGGACTCTAAATGATCAGCGCCTAGTGTCTTATGCAAAAGTCGCGTTATGCACATCAACGTCCACCGCTACCGTGGCCCCGACCTGCACCGGTCGCTCGTGCAGGCCCTCAGGGCCTGCACTCGCTAGCCGGCTTTGCATAACGCTCCTTAGGCTCGTGCGCTATGCGGATCTTCCTCGCCGGGGCCAGTGGCGTGCTCGGCACCCGGCTGATCCCGCGGCAGCGGGCCTGACCCTCGTCATCGACGACCAGGCGGCCCCGCCGCGCTGATGACCGGGCTTGACGGCCGGGCTGGCATGATGGACCGCATGACGGTTGTGAAGATCAACGCCATCACGGTCCCGGCGGACAGCGGCGATGAGCTGGCCCGCCGGTTCGCCGCCCGGGCGGGCGCGGTCGACAACCAGGATGGATTCGAGGGATTCGAGCTCCTCCAGCCGTCCGACGGCCGTACCACCTGGCTGGTAGTCACCCGGTGGCGGGACGAAGCGTCGTTTCAGGCGTGGCTGAACTCGCCCGCGTTCGGGCACGGGCACCGCTCCGCGGCCGAGCGCGCCGGCGGACCGGCACCGGGGCCGGTAGGCGTCAGCAGCGAGCTCTGGTCTTACGAGATCGCTGGCGGTTCGCCCGGCTGAGCCAGCCGAACCGGCAGCACCACTAGCCACCTCAGCACCACAAGCGCCACCTCACCCGTGATCAAAGCAGGCCGTTGATCATCTGCCCGCCGGGGACGCACCATGCCGGGGCGCGGGCCGGCCGTTATGGTGCTGGCATGGCCTCCCCTCTTGCCCGGCGAGCGCACAACGCCACGAACGCCCTGCACTCGCTGATCTACTTCGCGCCCGAGACCGAGCAGCACCTCACCGGCATCGGGCTCAAGCCCGGGCGGATGTGCTACTTCGCCGGGCGGGCCGCTCCGCTGGGCGCGGTCAGCAGCGGCGTGGTCGCCGCGACCTTCTATAACTTCAGCCCTGGGCTGGTGGCCCATTGCATCCCCCGGGCCTGGGACCTCGCCGCCCCGGCCGCGATCGCCTCCGCCCGGCTGGCCGCGGCTGACGCCGCGCTGACCCGCCTGCTCGGCCCGGACGTGATCGCCTCCCCCGACCTGATCACTCTGGCCGCGCTGGCCCGCGAGGCAACCAGCGCCTGCCGTCCTGAGGGGCGCCCGCTCTACGCTGGCCACGCCGGCCTGGACTGGCCCGATGCCCCGCACCTGGTCCTGTGGCACGCGCTGTCGCTGCTGCGTGAGCACCGCGGGGACGGCCACATCTGTGCGCTCGTGGACGCGGAGCTGACCGGCATCGAGGCGCTGGTCAGTCACACCGCCACCGGCCAGGGATTCGTGCCCGAGTTCGCCCGGGCCAGCCGCGGCTGGAACCAGCAGGAGTGGGACAGCGCGGCTGACTGCCTGGCCGCCCGCGGCCTGCTGGACGCCGATGGCGGGCTGACCGAAGCAGGACGCGCCCTGCGGGCCCAGGTCGAGGACGCGACCGACCGGCTGGCCGCGGCACCGTGGCAGCACCTGGGCGACCAGCGCACCGAGGAGGTCATCCGGATCGGCACGGCTATGACCCGGGCCGTCCAGGCCGCGGGTGCCTTCCCCCGGCAGGGGGTGTTCGCAGCATCCTGACCGGCGTCGCGACGTCGCCGGTACACCAGTCCTGCGCGGCGACCCAGGCGATGACCTCTGCCCCGTCCGGGCCGTCGTGCCGGTACGGCTCGAACACGCCGTCCGAGTCGCCTCGGCCACGGACATCGACCCAGACGGCGGCGTAGCCGTGCTGGGCGAAAACCGCGGCGCGCCTGGACTGGCGCTCACTGGTCTTGCCGTAGGGCGTGCGCAGCACGACCGCGGGCGCGGGCCGCGACCGCGGCAGGGCCAGGTCGGCGGCGAGGGTCAGCCCGTCACGCAGCGGAATCCGGACATTGAACCGGCGGGCCACTCCAGGCACGGTCACGATGGCCGATGCTACCGCTGTCCCTGGTTCGGCTAGGGTCGGCGGAGTGCGCTATCACGAGGGAAGGCACGCCGGGCCGCGGACGGGACGGGGCCGGGCCCGGTCAGCCCAGGGACGGTCAGCCCAGGGACGGTCAGACCGGGGGCGGGCGCGGCGTGGCGGGGGCAGGCCGTGATCACCTACGCCGACGAGGCCGCCTGGTACGCCAGCCTGCCGGTCCTGTACGCGGCGGCCGCGGCGCTGATCACCAACGCGGCCGGGCACGTCCTGCTGGTCAAGCCGAATTACCGGGAACACTGGACGCTGCCCGGCGGGATCTGTGAGCACGGCGAGCCGCCGCACGCCGCGTGCGCCCGCGAGGTCGGCGAGGAGATCGGGCTCGATCTGCCGATTGGCAGGCTGCTGGTGCTCGACTGGACCGCACCAGCGGGTGACCGGCCCAACCCGATCATGCACTTCATCTTCGACGGCGGGTCGCTGGATGATCCGGCGGGCATCCGGCTGCAGGCCGAGGAACTGGACGACTACCAGTTCACCGCGCCAGACGCGGTGGCCGCTTACCTGCCGCAGTTCCTCGCCGATCGCATCCCGGCGGCCCTGACGGCACGGGCCACCGGTGCCGCTGTCTACCTGCCTGCGGCGCGCGCCGCGCAGCCCTGACCGGACGCCGCAGACCCGGACCTCAGGCCGCGGTGCCGCCTCAGGCCGCGGTGCCGCCTCAGGCCGCGCGGTGCGGCGCGGCGCGGAGGGCGGCAGCGATGGACCAGGCCCAGGTCCGGACCTGATCGGCGTTACGCCAGTCGCCGGACAGCTTCTTCGCCATCGCGCTGGCCGGGAACCCCTTGGCGTCCGGCGCGAGGCGGCCGCCGAAGGTGATGTGCTCGCGGGCACCGACCCGGCCCATGAGCATCTGGACCCCGCTGACCGGCGGGATCGTGCCGCGGGCGGCCGTGTCGTCCAGTGGCCCGCTGGAAAAGAAGTAGACCGGCCGCTGCCGGAGTTCCTGGACATGCCGCCGGACGAACCGGCGGGCCTCCCGGTGCCAGTGACCGGCGTACAGCGCGCCGCCGACGACGACCGCGTCGTATCCATCCAGCTGCCGTACCTCGCGGGGCGGCCGCAGGTCGACCGTGCAGCCCTCCTCACGCAGGCCGTCCGCCACGATCTGGGCCAGGCCCTCGGTCCCGCCGCGGGCCGAGCCGTAGGTAACCAGAACTCGCATCGGGCACCTCCCTTTCCGTGCATGCCACGCTGGCAGCGCCACACGCTCCGTACTTCCACCGTCTGCCGTCATGGGCCGGACCGCCGCAGGCGAACGTCCCGCGCCGCGGGCCGTTCGTCCCGCGGGGCAGCACCGGCCGCGCCTGCCGTCGCGGCGCGGATACACTGCGCTGCGTGGCAGTTTCGTCAGCAGACCGGGTCCGGGTGCGCTTCGCGCCGTCGCCAACGGGCGTCCTGCACGTGGGCAGCGCGCGCTCCGCGCTGTTCAACTGGGTCGTGGCCCGGCAGTCAGGCGGGACCATGGTGCTGCGGATCGAGGACACCGACGCGGCCCGCAACCGCCCGGAGTGGATCGACGGCATCATCCGGGCGCTGGACTGGCTCGGCATCACCCCGGAGACCTACGAGGGTCCTTATCTGCAGTCCACGTTCCTGCCCGAGCACCAGGCGGCGGCGCAGGAACTGTATGCGCAAGGCCGCGCGTACTACTGCGACTGCACCCGCGAGCAGATCGTCGCGCGGACCGGCGACCCGCACCGGGGCTATGACGGGTACTGCCGCGATCGCGGCCTGCCCCCGGGCGAGGGCCGGGCGCTGCGGTTCCGCACTCCGGACGGGGGCACCACGGTGGTCGCCGACCTGATCCGGGGCAAGGTCGCCTTCGACAATTCAGGGCTGGACGACTTCGTCATCGCCCGCGGTGACGGCTCGGTACTGTTCCTGCTGGCCAACGTCGTGGATGACATGGCCCAGGGCATCACCGAGGTGATCCGGGGCGAAGAGCACCTGCCCAACACCCCCAAGCAGCAACTGCTCTGGGAAGCGCTCGGCCACGAGCCGCCCAGCTGGGCGCACGTACCGGTGCTGGTCAACGAGAAGCGGCAGAAGCTGTCCAAGCGCCGCGACAAGGTCGCGCTGGAGGACTTCCGCGACGAGGGCTACCTCGCCTCGGCCATGCGCAACTACCTGATGCTGCTCGGCTGGGCCCCGCGCGGTGACCGCGAGATCGTGCCCTGGGAGGTCATCGAGCGCGAGTTCTCGCTCGAGGACGTCAACTCCTCCCCCGCCTTCTTCGACATCAAGAAGCTCCGCGCGTTCAACGGCGAGTACATCCGGGCCATGCCAGTCCCGGAGTTCATCGGCGCGTGCCAGCCCTGGCTGCAGCCCCCGGCCGCGCCGTGGCCAGCGGACCGCTTCGACCCGGCCGTGTTCGCTGAGCTGGCCCCGCTCGCCCAGACCCGGATCGTGGTGCTGTCGGAGATCGCCAGCCTGGTCGACTTCGCGTTCCTGGACGAGCCGGTCATCGACGAGCCGTCCTGGGCCAAGGCCATGCGCGACCCGGCCGCCGCGGCCGGCATCCTGGCCGCCACGATCGCCGTGTTCGAGTCGGTGCCATGGCAGGCCGATAGCCTGCGGGCCGGGCTGGAAGAGGTCGCCGCGTCCGTCGGCCTGTCGCTCAGCAAGGCCCAGGCGCCGGTCCGGGTCGCGGTCACCGGGCGCAGCACGGGCCTCCCGCTGTTCGAGTCGCTGCATGTCCTCGGCCGGGAACGCACGTTGCGGCGGCTGGCCGCCGCCCAGGCCCGCCTAGCCGCCGCCAACCCGGCCAGCCCTCCGCCTAACCCAGCGCTCCATCCGAACTAACCCAGCGCTCCATCCGACCCGGCGCTCCAGCCGACCCAGCGCTCCAGCCGACCCAGCGCTCCAGCCGACCCAGCGCACCAGCCGACCCAGCGCACCAGCCGACCCAGCGCACCAGCCGACCCAGCGCACCAGCCGACCCAGCGTCCTACGCCCGCGGCAACCTCGTGCTTTTGATGCGCATGCGTGCACATATGCACCGCGTTCCGAGGGAGTGAACATGCGCAACCACGCTCCCGGGGAGTAAACGATCCAGGGACCGCCAACGGGCCGGGGACGGGCGGCGACCGGCGGGCGGGACACCCGATTCGGCTCTGGGCAACCAAACCCTGGCCGGCCGCCGAATTCCGGTCGGCTGGCACACTGGATCCGCTGGCCGACACCAAAAGGAGATGCCAGGTTGGGAGCCGCTGATCTGATCCGGGGCCGGCTGGGCGCGGCGATCTTCGAGCGGGTGGCCGGGCCGGACGGCCCGGCCCGCCGCCGGGTGATCCATGACACCCCCGGTGAGCGCTGGTTCGCCGACGACCGCCCGGTCCGCCGGGTGCACGGTGATTCGTCGATGTTCATCGGCGGCATCCGGGCCCTGCTGCTGCAGTCGCTGCACCCGCTGGCCATGGCCGCCGTGGCCGGGCATTCGGGGTACCGCGGCGACCCCTGGGGGCGGCTGCAGCGGACCAGCTACTTCCTGGCCGTGACCACCTTCGGCCAGCAGGAGGACGCCCGGAAAGCGATCATGCGGGTGCGTGCGATTCATCAGCGGGTGACCGGCATTGCGCCCGACGGGCGGCCCTACGCGGCGTCCGACCCGCACCTGCTGACCTGGGTACACATTGCCGAGGCGGACAGCTTCCTGCGGGCACACAGCCGGTTCGGCGCGCATCCGCTGGACCAGGCCGCGACGGGTATGTGGCCGACATGGCCAGGATCGCCGCCGAGCTTGGTGTGCCCGACCCGCCGCGCAGTGAGGCCGAGCTCACCGCCCGCATCAACGAATACCGCGCCGAGCTGGTGGGCACCGCCCAGGCCCGGGAGGCAGCGCGGTTCCTGTTGCTCAACCCGCCGCTGCCGGCGATCGCCCGGCCGCCGTACGGGGTGCTGGCCGCGGCGGCCGTGTCGTTGCTGCCCGGATGGGCCCGCCGCCCGCTCCGGCTGCCCCGGCTGCCGGTCGCCGAGGCCGCCGTGGTCCGCCCGGCCGGCCAGGCACTGGTCGGTGTCATCCGCTGGGCCATCGCCCCGCCCCCGGTCCCAGCCGGCTGACCCGCTGGGGCCGCCTCCCGCCGCCGGTCCCGCTGACCCGCCGGGCGCCTCCGGTCCCGGCGCCGCCCGGCATTATCCCGCTCCAGGCCGCATGAACGATCTGGCGTGAGAGGGAAGTGACTACGGCGACCCTGGTCACATCACCGACCCGCTGGCGGGACGGCGGCGCAGGCCGCCCGATGCCCCGGGCGGTCACGGCCTGTGGCTGGTGAACGAGGTCTGCGATCTCGTCCAGCGGCGCACCGGGCAGGCCGGGACCAGCACTCGGCTGCACATGCGGCGGTGAGCTGACCGCTGCTCTCCCGGATCGCCCAGGTGGCTGCGTGGTAGGGTCGCCACGGCGTGAGGAGGCAGGTTCATGAGATTCCGGGTTGACCGCAACATGCTCGCGGACGCCGTCGTATGGACCGCGCGCGCCTTGCCGACCCGGCCCGCGGTGCCGATCCTGGCCGGGATGCGGCTCGAGGCGACCGAGCAGCTGCGGCTGTCCAGCTTCGACTACGAGGTATCCGCGGAGGCCTCGCTCGACCTGGTGGACGTCGAGGAGACCGGCAGCGCGCTGGTGTCCGGGCGGCTCCTGGCCGAGATCACCCGGAGCCTGCCCGCGCAGCCGGTGCAGATCGCCACGGACGGCGCTAAAGCCACACTGACCTGCGGCAACGCCAAGTTCACGCTGATGACGCTGCCGGTGGAGGAATACCCGACGCTGCCCGAGATGCCGCCTCCGTCCGGGACGATCGGCAGCGACTCGCTGGCCACCGCGGTCAGCCAGGTGGCCGTCGCCGCCAGCCGGGACGACACCCTGCCCCTGCTCACCGGCGTGCTGCTGGAGATCGAAGGCGATACGATCTCGCTGTCCGCCAGTGACCGGTACCGGATCGGCGCCCGTGAGCTGCACTGGAAGCCGGAGCAGCCGGACCTCTCGCTGACCGCGCTGATCCCGGCCAAGACGCTGGTGGACACCGCCCGCTCGCTGGCGTCCGGCGCCGAGGTGGCCATCGCGCTGGCCGAGGCGGGCGGGGCGGGCGCCTCCATGATCGGCTTTACCGGAGGCGGCCGGCAGACGACCACCCGGCTGATCGAGGGTGAGACCGTCAAGTACCGGTCCAAGTTCCCGACCGACTTCGCGGCGCGGGCCGAGCTGGAGACGGCGGCCTTTGTCGAGGCCCTCCGGCGGGTCGCCCTGGTCGCGGAGCGCAACACCCCAGTCCGGCTGTCGTTTGCCTCAGACGAGGTGGTGCTCGAGGCGGGCAGCGGCGAGGAAGCGCAGGCCGTAGAGGTGCTGGGCACGACCTTGGAAGGCGAGCCCAGCTCGATCGCATTCAACCCGCAGTTCCTGCTGGACGGCCTGACCGCGATCGGCTCGGACAATGCGCTGCTGCACTTCAACAGCCCGGACAAGCCCGCGCTGCTGACCGGCAAGCCCGCGGACGACGCCAGCGCGCCGGACTACCGCTACCTCGTGATGCCCATCCGCCTGCATAACTAGGACGGGCGGCTCACCACAGTCGGCTCAGCACAGTCGGCTCACCACAGGCCCAGCAGTGTCCCGGCCTGATCCTCGAGCGGGGCGCGCCTGCCGCGCTGCTGACGGGGTAAGTCACCCTCGCCTGACCGCCAGGGCCCAGGCGGTGGCGCTGATCTCGATCGGTCTGGGCAGCAGTTGCTGGCAGCGCTCGCGGATCAGGTCCCGGCGCGGCGCAGGCAGGGACAGCAGGTAGCTGCCGCCCGGCCCGACGCCCTGGGTGAACGGCTGCCACCAGTCCTCGAACGAGGCGTAGCGCGCCCGCACGATGAGCGTGCTGGCCTCCTCCCCCGGCTGACCGAGCCCGGCCTGGGCGAACAGCGCCGCCAGATCGCCGGCGCGGGTGCCGACGGCGGCCGGCCGGACGCGCTGCGGATCCAGGTCACTGGCGGCCCGCCAGAACACGGTGAGCGGGCTGCGGCCGCCGTGGCTGTCCCACACGCAGGCGGCGACGACCCCGCCAGGCCGCGTCACCCGGGCCATCTCCCGTATCCCGGCTACCGGATCGGTCATGAACTGCACCACGAGCTGAGCCAGGGCGGCATCGAATGTGGCGTCGGGAAAGGGCAGGTCCTCGGCGGCCGCCTGGCGCACGTCGACCCGGGGCAGCCGGTCCCGGACCGCGGCCGCGAACGACTGCGACGGTTCCGCCGCGCTGACCTGAGCCGGGCCCAGCCGGCCCACCAGCTCGGCGGTGAGCGCACCCGGCCCGCAGCCGACATCCAGCACGCGCTGCCCGGGCACAACGCCCGCCAGGTCAGCGAACGCCGTGGCGAGCTGTTCCGAGTACTGGCCCATCAGCCCCTGGTAGGCGTCCGCGGTGACCTCGAAGCTCATCTGCCCAACCTAACCAGCCCCGGGCGGCTCGGTGTGGTCCGGGCTGTCCTGCGGGAGCCCCAGGATCGAGAACGCCTGGTCGATCAGGGCTGCGGCGCCAGGCAGCCCAGCGGCCTCCGCGTCGCGCAGCTGCCAGCTACGGATCATGACGCTGCGGATCAGCGCCAGTGTGGCCCGCCCCAGCAGGCCAGCCAGGTAGTCGGTATCGATGCGGTAGACCTGGCCGGAGCGCACCAGCCGGTCCCGGATCACCTCGACCAGATCCGACTCGATCTTCAGCATGATGCCGGGCGCGCCGCGGCTTATCACCCGCGCCGCGGGCGGCCCATCCGAGAACAGCCGGAGTGGGGCCGGCCGCGGCGAGCCAGCCAGGCTGGCGGCGAGGTCCAGCACGGATCGCCGCACGGCCGTGACCGGGTCCTCGCTGACCGGGCGGGCCCGGATCCGCGCGTTGAGATCCTGCAGCCAGCCGAGGACATCGTCGATGATCAGCTCTTCCTTGCCCGCGAAGTACCGGAAGAAGGTCCGCTCGGTCACTCCCGCGGCCTCGGCGATGTCGCGCACGGTGGTGGCGGCGTAGCCCTGCTCGGCGAACAGCCGGTCCGCGGCCTGCTGCAGCGCCTGGTGGGTGGCTTGCTTGTTCGCTTCGCGCCGGCCGGGTGCCTCCGGCCCGGGCCCGGTGCTCGCGAGCCATCCCGTGCCGGGTGGCCCCGTGCCGGGTGGCCCCGTGCCGGGTGGCCCCGTGCCGGGTGGCGCTGTGCCGGGCTGTGCGATCCCAGGTGTCTCAGCCATGCCCGCCAGTATCCCAGATGCGTCAGTTATGCCAGAAAATTTGTCAGGACTGACAGTTTCTGCGATAGTGTCAGTTATGACAGATTCTTCCCGGCTCGGGCGGTTACGTGACCGGGCTGACCAGCGTGCAGCTCGACTTCACCAGCCAGGTAGCCAGCCAGCTCCCGGTGATCATCGGTGTGGTCATCGCCGCTGCGTTCCTGCTGCTGCTGGCCAGCTGCGGGTCGGCCGGCTAGGGCGTGACCGCTGGCAGCCCCGGGGCCGGAGCCGGGGCTGGATGAGCGCGCAGCCGGGCGGAGTAGATCGAGTAACCGTCGATGTAGCGGGCGACCGCGGTGGCGGTCACCGTGGCGGCGATCATCGGGATCGTGAGGCCGAAGCCGTTGTGGGTGAGTTCCAGGGTGAGCACCAGGCCCGCCAGCGGGGCCTGCATCGCGGCGCCCATCATGGCTGCGGCGCCGACCAGCGCATACGCCCCGGCCGGGACTCCGGGCCAGGCCAGGCTCCAGGCCAGCCCAGCCGCGCCGCCCAGCATGGCCCCCGTGCTCAGGGTGGGCGTGAACAGCCCGCCGGACGCGCCGCTACCCAGGCAGAGCGCGGTGACCAGCGGCTTGAGCGCGAACAGGGCCAGCATCAGGCCGAGCCCATCGATGCCGAGGAACGCATCGTGCGCCATGTCCTTGCCGTTGCCGAACAACTGGGGGTAGGCGAAGCCGATGAGGCCGAGCACGCCGAACGCGATGACCGGCGCGACCAGCGCGACCCGGCCCTTGGCCTGGTAGTGGGTCACCCAGCCAATGAGCCGGATGTAGCCGGACGCGACCAGCCCGATCACCGGCCCGGCCAGCAGCGCCCAGACCAGCAGCGGCAGGGCGAACCGGTAGCTGGGCACGTCCAGGTAGGTCGCGTGGTTGGGCAGGTACAGCCAGGCCGTGGCGGTGGCGATCCATGAGCAGGCCAGCGCGGGCAGCACGACCGGCACGCTGATGCTGCCCATCATGATCTCGGCGGTGAACAGAGCCCCGCCGAGCGGCACGTTGTATACCGCGGCCAGCCCCGCGCCACCGCCGCAGGCCATCAGCAGCCGGCGCTGCGCCGGGGACAGCCCGGCCCAGCCCGCCAGCACGCTCGCTGAGGCGCCGCCCATCAGTTTGGGGGCGTTCTCCCGGCCGATGGACGCGCCCATCCCGATGACGATCTCGGAGATCAGCGACGTGCCAAAGGACCGCCCGAAGGACAGCTGGGCTTCCTCGCCCCACACCACATCGTCGAGTTCGGATTTCTTGCCCGTGGTGTAGCGGCGCAGCAGGAACCAGCTGATCCCGCCGAACGCACCCGCAATCAGCAGCACGATGAGCCGCCGGGCAGCAGAAGCGCGCTCGACCGCGGCTTCCAGCGAGCCGGTGTGGTAGCCGAACGCCAGGTGCTGCACGGTGAACAGGATCAGCATCATGAGGTCACCGAACAGGCCAGCGGCGACGCCCGTGGCCACCACCATGGCCCAGAACATGGGGGTCAGCGCCGCGTCGCCGTCACCGGTCGCATTCGGCTGCTCGGTGGCGCCGCGCCCGGACGGGAGCCTGCGGCTGATCAGCGGCGCTGGTATCCGGACCCGGCCACCCGGCGCTCGCAGGTGGTGCGCACCGGGTTGCTGTACACCGGTGCGCTGTGCACTGGGCTGTTGTGCCCTGGGTTTCGGCATGGAGTGGGCGCTCCGGGGCAGCGATGGCACGGCGGGGTGGGCGGCTCGCCAGCCGGTGGCCAGCCAGCACAGAATTTCTGAAACAGAAGTATATCGGGTGCGGGCGACCGCTCCTGGACGGGTCAGCGTGCGCTCAGCTGCTGGCGCAGGTCAGGGCGTCAGCTGACCCCAGCCACCGCGATCAGGCTGACCGAGACGGCGGCCAGGCCGAGCCCAGCCAGCCGGACCAAGGTCAGCCGCTCGCCGAGCAGGACCCGGGCTAGCACGATCGTCCCGGCTGGGTAGAGCGAGGTGATCACGGCCGTGACGGCCAGCAGGCCCCGGTGCGTGGCCAGGAAAAAGGCGAACGTGCCCGCGGCCGCGGTGAGCCCGGTCGCCACGCTGAGCCAGCGGGTCCCGGGCGGCGGCAGCCCGAGCTGCCGGGTGGCCGCGGCCAGGCCGGTGACCGTCAGCACCCCGGTCAGGTCGGCGGCCAGCAGCGGCCACGCATCGCTCGCTGAGCCCGCCCGGTTGAGGAAGATGAAGAACAGCCCGAACGCGGCGCCCGCGATGAGCCCGAACCCGACGCCGGCCGCGTGACCCCGGGCGATGGGTCTCAGGTGCCCGGCCGGATCAGCAGCGCGGTCCGGCCCGGCGCTGGCAGCGGGGCTCTCGCTGGGTGCGGCCGCGGTCTCCTGGCCTGCACTTGCGGACACACCCGCGATGGCGGGCAGCGCGAGCGCGATACCGGTCAGCGCGAGCGCACTGGGCCGCTCACCCAGCAGCAAGCCCGCGAGCACGGAGAACGCAGCCGAGCCAACCGCGCTCAGCGCGCTGGCCACGCTGAACGCCGCGTGCCGGAAACCCAGGTACAGCGTCATCCCTCCAGCCGCGCCGCTGACGCCGGCCGCGGCTCCCCAGGCCAGCGCGGGCAGCGACGGCGCCGCGGTGCTGACGAACGGCACGACGCACAGAAGCAGCGCGGTGTTGGCCAGCTCAGCGAGGACCGTCACCCTGATCACGCTGGCCTGGCGGGCCGCCAGGCCAGCCACGTAATCGGAGGCACCGTAGCTGACCGCGGCGGCCAGCGCGAGCAGCACAGCGAGCACGGCCTGGCTCCTCCTTCGGTGCGCCCCCAGGTCAGAGTGCCAGCACCGGCCGCCCGCACGGTACCCATTTCCGGCCCGCGCGGCCCCGGTAACCTGGGTGCTCATGCTGGCACCACGGGATAGCCGCAGCCGGGACAGCCGGCGCCTGGACGGGTTGTGGCGGTTCCGCTTCGATCCCGGCCGCGAGGGGACCGCGGGCCACTGGTGGCAGGGGCCGCTGCCCGGCTCCCGCGAGATGGCGGTGCCGGCCAGCTACAACGACCTGGTGACCGACGCGGCTGAGCGCGAGCATGTGGGCGACGTGTGGTACCAGCGTGACGTGCGGGTACCCGCGGGCTGGGCCGGCCGCCGGATCGTGCTGCGCTGCGACGCCGCGACCCACCACGGCACCCTCTGGGCCGGGGACATCGAGGTCGCTGAGCACACTGGGGGCTACACCCCCTTCGAGGCCGATATCACCGGCCTGGCCCAGTGCGGCGAGCTGCTCCGGGTGACGGTGCGGGTCGGCAACGAGCTGACCATGGCCACGATCCCGCCCGGCGTCATTTCCGCGGCGAAGGCCGGCCGCCCGCGGCAGCGGTACTTCCATGACTTCTTCAACTACGCGGGCCTGCACCGGTCGGTCTGGCTGTACTGCACTCCGCCCAGCTATCTCGCGGACGTGTCAGTCAGCACTGGCTATGACCCGGTGACCGGGACCGGGCAGCTGACCTACCAGGCCGGCGTGGCCGGGCCGGGCCCGACCTCGGCCGGGCTGCGGGACGCGGCCGGGACCGTGGTCGCGGCGGCCAGCGGCGCCAGCGAGACGCTGACCGTGCCCGGGGCCCGGCCCTGGTCCCCGGCGGACCCGTACCTGTACCAGCTGGACCTGCGGCACGGCCCGGATGAGTACGCGCTGCCGGTCGGCCTGCGGACGGTCCGGGTAGACGGCGCCCGGCTGCTGCTCAACGAGCAGCCGGTGACGCTGCGCGGGTTCGGCATGCACGAGGACTTCGCGCTGCACGGCAAGGGTCACGATGACGCGCGGCTGGTCCGCGACTTCGCGCTACTGAAGTGGATCGGCGCGAACTCCTTCCGGACCTCGCACTACCCGTACGCCGACGAGGTCCTCGACTACGCCGACCGGCAGGGCCTGCTCGTCATCGACGAGGCCCCAGCCGTCGGCCTGCATCTCAGCCTGGGCCACATGGGCGACCCCGGGGCACGCACGTTCGGGCCCGGCGCGATCGAGGCGCCCGCGGCCGCGGCGCACCTGGCCGCGCTGCACGAATTGATCGCCCGGGACCGCAACCACCCGAGCGTCATCGCCTGGTCCATCGCGAACGAGCCGGACACCGCCGAGCCCGCCGCGCGCGGCTACTTCGCGCCGCTGGCCGCGGCCGTGCGGGAACTCGACCCAGGCCGCCCGGTCTGTTTCGCGAACGTCGCGACCGCGCCGCCCGAGGCCGACGTGGTGACCGACCTGTTCGACCTGATCTGCGTGAACCGGTACTACGGCTGGTATGCGGGCCCCGGGGACCTGGACGCGGCCGAGCGGGACCTGGAGGCGGAACTACGGGCGTGGGCGCGGTACGGAAAGCCCATCGTGGTCACCGAGTTCGGCGCCGACGCCCTGGCCGGGCTGCATGCCCTGCCGCCCACGATGTGGTCCGAGGACTACCAGTCCATGCTGATCGCCCGGTCGCTGCAGGTCTTCCGGCGGATCCCCGAGGTGATCGGTGAGCACGTGTGGAACTTCGCCGATTTCGCCACCGCGCAAGCCGTGCACCGGCCCGGTGGCAACCACAAAGGCGTGTTCACCCGGGACCGCCAGCCCAAAGCCGCGGCCTGGCTACTGCGTCAATGGTGGACGGCTGGGGCACGTGATCACCAGCGGGGCGGGCCGTGCTGATCAACCAGGATGACCAGGTCGTGCGGCACCTGCTGGCCACGAACCTGGTGCGCCGCCGCCCCGACGGGCGCCGCCCCGGCTAGCTTCTGGGCGCCGACCGCCAGGACAGGATGGCCCGGCGGGATAGCCCAGACAGCACCGAGCTGACGCTCAGTACCGACCCGGCTGACAGGACCGAGCAGGCGGATGCGACCGAGCCGATCGACAAGATCGAGCCCGCAGAACCAATCGACAAGATCGACCCCGCCGAGCCAATCGACAGGATCGAACCGGTCGACCCGATGGACAGGATGGAGCCCGTCGAGCCTGCTGCCCGCGTGCTCCCATCTGGCCGGGCCATGCTGACGCCGGCCGGCTCGGTCGGGCCGGCCGGTGGCGGCCTCGAGCATCTCGGGGTGCTGGCGACGGTAGTGCTCGGTCAGCACGACGCTGGCCTGACCGGGCCGGTGCGCGATGGTGCGCTTGCATATCTGGCAGCGCAGTACCGGAAGCTGGGTGACAGTTACCGGAAAGCGGGTGGACGCTGAGCTACTCATTACCCCTCATCATGCCAGACGCGGGAGATCAGCTGACCAGCGCAACGCCGGGCGATTTCCCGCTGTGTTCCTCAGGACCGTTTCCCAGGACCGCTTCCCACGACCAGGGTTCACACGACCAGGGCCGCCGGGAAGTATGCCGGGCGCATCGCATATTGCCCGGCATCGTCACCATTATCCCGCATTCGGGGGACTATCCCGCATTCGGGCAGCCGGCCACGTGATCGTTGACCACGCCGACGGCCTGAAGGTAGCTGTAGACGATCGTCGAGCCGACAAAGGTGAACCCGCGCCGTTTCAGGTCCTTGCTGATCCGGTCGGACAATTCGGTGTGCGCGGCCAGCTCCGCCACGGACCGGGGCCGGTTGACCACGGGAATGCCGTCCACCCAGCCCCAGAGGTAGTCCGCGAACGAGCCGTGTTCCTGCTGGGTGGCCAGGAAGGCGCGGGCGTTGCGGACGGTGCCCGCCACCTTGAGCCGGTTCCGGACGATCCCCGGGTCGGCGAGCAGCGACGCGAGCTTGGCCTCGTCGTAGCGGGCGATGCGGCCAGCATCGAACCCGTCCAGGGCGCGCCGGTAGTTGTCCCGCTTGCCCAGGATGGTGGACCAGGACAGGCCCGCCTGCGCGCCTTCCAGCAGCAGCATCTCGAACAGGTAGCGGTCGTCCCGGGACGGCACGCCCCACTCCTGGTCGTGGTACGCGCGCATGGCGTCGGAACTCTCTGCCCAGGCGCACCGGCCCTGGGCCGCGGGGCGGCCGGCCACGGTCAGCTCAGTCTCCTTCGGCACTCTGCCTGTCAGCACGGGGCACGCCGAGCAGCTCAGCGAACCGGTCCACCATCATGTCCCTGCCCTTGACCTGAGCGACCACCGCGGCGGGCACCAGGTCCTCGGCGTCCGGCCGCTGGCCCGCGCCACCCTCCGGGCCGATCGGCACGATGATGGCCGGCGGTGCTGGCTCGTAGCGGGCCAGGCCCGTGCTTCCGGCCGGACCTGGGCTTGCGGCTGAGCTCAGGTTTGTGGCTAGAGCTGTGCTCCCGGCCAGATTAGCCTCTCCGGCGATCATCGCCTTGATGTTGGCCACCACGACGGCGGCCTGCCGGCTGGCCGCGCCCGCCCCCTTGTTCACGTCCGCGGTGGACACGTCGCCCAGCGCGAACACCCGGTCCTGCCCAGCGACGTGCAGGGTCGGCGTCACCTCGACGAACCCGTCCGCGCGCCGGGCGGCGGCCAGCCCGCCCGCCAGGTAGTCGCTGACCGGGCTGACCCCGTAGCAGCGGAACCAGAGGTCGGCCGTGACCTCCCGGCCGGCCTGCGTGGTCACGATGAACGTACGCAGCTCACCGGGTGCGGTCGACGGCTCCTGCTGCAGCGGGCTGCCCAGCAGCAGTTCCACGCGAAGGCCGGTGAGCTGGCGGCGGAGTTCCGCTTTCAGGTCCGCCCGGTAGCGCTCGCCGAGCACGTCACCGGCCATGTCGACCAGCGTTACCTGCTTGCCCGGCCAGGCGGCCTTGATCTCCCCGGCCAGCTCGATGCCGACCGGCCCCGCGCCGACCAGCAGCACCCGGCCTGCCGCGGCCAGCGCCGCGTGCGTGGCACGCACCCGGGCGTGCGCCTCGGCGGTGCGGTCGTTGTCGCTCTTGGCCGGGAACGGGTACCTGGACCCGCTGGCCAGCACCAGGTAGTCCGGGTTCAGTTCCTCCCCCGAATCCAGCACGACCCGGCTGGCGTCCGCCTTGACCACCCGGCCGCGAACGACCCGGCCGCGGTGGAGCAGCCCGCCGTAGGGCAGGTAGATCCGGTCCAGCCAGGCCGGGTCCGCGACCGCGCGCAGCGACGCGACATTGTGCACGAAGTCGTCCTTGGGCTCCACCAGCACCACATCCGCGGCCTCGTCGAGGGACTTGGCCACGGTGATCCCCGCGTATCCCCCGCCGATCACCACGACGACCGGCCGGGCGGGGGCAGACTCGCTCAGCCTGGGAGCTCGGCGAGCCGGCGGCGCAGGTGGTCCAGGTGCGGGCCGTTCAGGCCGAGCCCGATCGCCTGCTGATACGCGGCCCGGGCCAGCGCCACCTGCCCGGTGCGGCGGAGCAGCTCGGCCCGGGTGGCGTGCCACCACGGGTAGCCATCCAGCCCGGTGATCCGCTCGACCAGGGCCAGGCCCGCGGCCGGGCCGTCCCGCTCAGCCACGGCCACCGCCCGGTTCAGCCGGGCCACCGGGGTATCCGCCACGGCCAGCAGCACGTCGTACCAGGAGATGACCGCGTCCCAGTTGGTTTGCGGGTAGGCCGGGGCCAGTGCGTGGCAGGCGGCGATCGCCGCCTGCACCACGTACGGGTCCGGCTGGTCCGGGGAGCGCCGCAGCGCCACGCCCACCAGCCCGATCCCCTCCCGGATCGCGGCGCCATCCCACCGGGAGCGGTCTTGGTCAGCCAGGAGAACGGGCTGTCCACTGGTGTCGGTCCTTGCCCCGCGCCGGGCGTCGTTGAGGAGCAACAGTGCCAGCAGTCCCAGGGCCGTGGGCTCGTCCGGCATCAGCCCCGCCAGGATCCTGGCCAGGCGGATCGCCTCGGCGGTCAGCGCGACCCGGATCAGATCCGCCCCGGCGCCCGCCGCGTACCCCTCGTTGAAGATCAGGTAGATGGTCGCGGCCACGCCCGCCAGGCGGTCCGGCAGCTCCGCGGCGGGCGGGACCCGGTACGGGATCCCGGCCTGGGCGATCTTCTGCTTGGCCCGGCTGAGCCGCCGGGCCATGGCGCCCTCGGGAACCAGCAGCGCGCGGGCAACCTCCGCCACCGACAGCCCGCCTAGGGTCTTCAGGGCCAGCGCGACCTGCGCGTCCGTCGCTAGGCACGGATGGCAGCAGGTGAACATCAGGCGGAGCAGATCGTCCCGGATGACCTCGGGCGGCTCTGGTTCCGGGTCGGCCAGCATCACCGCGGCCGCCTCCTTCCCGGCCCGCCGCGTTTCGCGCCGGATCCGGTCGATGGCCTGCCGTTTCGCGGTGACCAGCAGCCAGCCGCGCGGGTTTTCCGGCACGCCATCCCGCGGCCAGGTCTCCAGGGCCCGGAGCACCGCGTCCTGGGCCGCGTCCTCGGCCAGGTTGACGCTGCCGGTGACGCGGACCAGCGTGGCCAGGACCCGGGTGCCTTCCTCCCGGACCAGCCGCGCGACCGCGTCACCGGCTTCCATCCCCCGCCCCGCCTGCTAGCTGAACTTGATGACCGGGCGGATTTCCACCGCCCCGTCCCAGGCCGCCGGGATCTGCGCGGCAATCTTGACCGCCTCGTCGAGGTCCGCGCACTCGAGCACGTAGTAGCCGGTCAGTGCTTCCTTGGTCTCGGCGTAGGGGCCGTCGGAGACGACTACGTCGCCGCCCTTGCCGCCGGTTACCCGGACGGTCGTGGCCGTCGCCGTCGGGTAGAGCGCGTCGCCGCCCTTGATCACCGCCGCGGCCGCCTCGCCGAACTCCTGGTAGTCCTTCATCGTGTCCGCGTGCCCTGGCGGCGGGTTGGACCAGTTGACGTCCGGGGTGTAGGTAAGGGCCAGGTACGTAGGCATGCCTGCTCCTCGAGTCTGGGCCGGCGCCAGTCGCCGGCCTCCACTGTAAGGACGAACGGCTGCGGCCGGATCGGACAGCCGGGCCAGACATCAGTGCGCCGGGTACTGGGGGGCCCACCGGGTCCGCCGTACCGCCTGGTCGATCTGCTCGTCGTCGAGCGGCGGCGCTACCCCACCCGCCACCGCCGCCCGCGCTACCGCGCGGGCCACAGCGGTCGCAGTGGCCGGGAGGTGCGCCCGGTCCGGCAGCAGCATCCCATGCGGGTCGTGGTGGATGCTGGCCGCCTGGCCCACCGCGGTGGCGGCGGCGGTCAGCATGGCGTCGGTGATCCGAGTCGCCCGTACCGCGATCACCGCGAGGCCGATACCGGGGAAGACGTAGACGTTGTTGCACTGCGCGACCGGGATCTCGGCCAGCGCGCCGGTGACGTCGGGCGCCTTCATCGGCGGGAACGGCGAGCCCGCCGCGACCAGCGCGCGGCCGTGCGTCCAGTCGGCGAGATCCTGCGGCCGGGCCTCACTGCGGCTGGTCGGGTTGGACAGCGGCAGGATGATCGGCCGCTGCACGTGGGCGGCCATCTGGCGGACCACGTCCTCGGTAAACGCCCCGGTCGCGGTGGACAGGCCGATGAGCGCGGTGGGACGGACCGCCGCGACCACCTCGGCCAAGCCCGGCCGGTGCCCGGCCTGCGCGGCGGGCACGGCGCCGGGCGGCTGGGCCAGGCGGCGCTGGGCCGGGGACAGCCCGGACCGGTCCCCGGTGATCAGGCCGCCGAGGTCGACCACGTAGATCCGGCGGCGGGCCGCCTGCTCGGCCAGGCCGTCCGCGACCATGCTGCGGACGATCTGCTCGCAGACCCCGATGCCCGCCGAGCCCGCTCCGAGCATCACCACGGTCTGCTCCCGCGGCCGGGTCCCGGTGGCGGCGGCCGCCGCGGACAGCGCGGCCGCAACGACCGCGGCGGTGCCCTGGATGTCGTCGTTGAAGGTGAGCAGCTCGTCCCGGTACCGGTCCAGGATGGGCAGGGCGTGCGGGGTGGCGAAGTCCTCCCATTGCAGCAGCACGTGCGGCAGTTCAGTACGCACCGCCTGGACGAACTGGTCGATGAAGCGGTCGTACTCGGCGCCGTCCACCCGGCGGTGCCGCCAGCCCAGGTACACCGGGTCATCCAGGAGTTCCGGGTTGTCGGTGCCCACGTCGAGGACCACCGGCAGGGTCCGCGCGGGATCGATGCCGCCCAGCGCGGTGTACAGAGACAGCTTGCCAATGGGGATGCCCATGCCGCCGATGCCCTGGTCACCGAGGCCGAGGATGCGCTGCCCGTCGGTGACGACGATGATGTCGACGTCGCGGCGCGGCCGGTTGCGCAGGATCTCCCCAATGCAGTCCCGGTCCGGGTAGCCGATGAACAGCCCGCGCGGGCGGCGGTAGATCTCGCTGAAGCGCTGACAGGCCAGGCCCACCGTGGGCGTGTAGATGATCGGCAGCATCTCCTCGATGTGCTCGGACAACAGCCGGTAGAACAGGGTCTCGTTGAGATCCTGCAAGGCGCGCAGGTTGATGTGCCGGGCGATGTCGCTGGGCTGCTCCTGGTAGGCCCGGTAAGACCGGCTGACCTGCTGGTCCAGCGTCTCCACCACCGTGGGCAGCAGGCCGCGCAGGCCCAGTTCCGAGCGTTCTGCCCCGGTGAAGGCGGTGCCCTTGTTGCGCAGCGGGTCCTCGAGCGCATGTACTCCGGGAGCCTGGCCGACGTCCATGTCCGCACCTCCGGCCGGGTTTTTCCCGGTCCGCCCGGTGCGCAACCCTCAGCCGCTGTGGCCGGGCATCGCTCCCGGGCGGGGAGGCGGCTCGGCGCCTGGGGGCAGGCCCGCGTCAGCCTCGAGCACAGCCTCGTCGAGGCGATCCTCGATCTGGCTGATCACGGCCAGCGCCCGGGCCAGGTCAGGGCCGGGCATGTCCCCGATGAGCAGCCGCGCGAATTCCCGGTACGCCTGATCGAGCTGGGCGCCCATCCCGGCTGCCTTGGCGGTGGCCTCGATCAGCGTCACCCGGCGGTCAGTCGGGTGCGGGCGCCGGAGCACCCAGCCGTCCGCCTCCAGCCCGTCGATCAGCCCGGTGACTGTCCGCGGGGTGACGCCCAGCGCCTGGCTGAGCGCCCGCATCATCATCGGCCCGGAGGCACGCAGCTCCCAGAGGACCCGGCCCCGGGCGTAACCGAGGCCGAACTCCCGTGACCCATATTCGGCCAGGTCGACGAGAGCGTGCGCGAGCCGGAACAGCCGCCCGAGCACCATGGCGGGCAGGTCACCCTCGAATACGTCCCGATGCGCCGCGGGCGGGGCACCCGGGTCCTGGGCGGTGCTGGGCGTGCTGGTGGAGCCGGCTTCAGGCGTGCTGGTGGAGTCGGCTCTGGCCGCCTCGGCGGGGCCGGCCCCGGCGGCCCGGGCGGCAGCGGGCTCCCCGCCGGTAGCGGGCTCGGCAGAAGCTGATCCGGCTGACACATTGTGAGGCTAGCACACTATCCGTTAGGCTCACGGCTATGAGCCAGCCTGTGCTGGAAGTGATCGGCGCGGCCAAGGCGTACGGCCGGGTAGCCGCGCTCAGCGGCGTCGACCTCGCCGTACCACCGGGGCATATCGCCGCACTCCTCGGCCCCAACGGCGCGGGCAAGACGACGCTAGTCCGGATCGTGGCCACCCTCGCCCGCCCGGACGCGGGCCAGGTCCGGGTGGCTGGCTTCGACGTGGCGGCGCAGCCCTACGCGGTGCGCGCCCGGGTCGGCCTGACCGGCCAGTACGCTGGGCTGGACGAGGTGCTGTCCGGGCGGGCCAACCTGGTGCTGATCGGGCAGCTGGCCGGGCTGGGCCGACGGCAGGCCCGGCACCGGGCCGCCGAGCTTATCGACCGGTTCGACCTGGCCACGGCCGCGGACCGGGCTGTGCGCAGTTATTCGGGTGGCATGCGCCGCCGGGCTGACCTGGCCGCGAGCCTGATGGCCCGGCCACCGTTACTGCTGCTGGACGAGCCGACCACCGGGCTCGACCCAGCGGGCCGGCGGCAGCTGTGGGAAGCCCTCGGCTCGCTGCGCGCCGAGGGCACGGCCATGCTGCTCACCACGCAGTACCTGGAAGAAGCCGACCGCCTGGCCGACCGGGTGCACATCCTCGATCACGGCCGGATGGCAGCCAGCGGGACCCCAGCCGAGCTGCGCGCGCGGACTGGGGCTCAGCTGGTCGAGGCGCGGTTCGAGTCGGCCAGCCTCGCTCCGGCCGCAGGTCAGGTCCTCGCCCGGCAGATGGCGCTCGCTCCCGGCGAGCCGCGAGTGGACCTGGACGCGGGACGCCTCACCCTGGTCGCCCGGGACGGCGTCGGGTCGCTGCTCTCCGCCGCCCGGGCCCTCGCCGAGGCGGGCATCCCCGTGGCTGACCTCGGACTGCGCGGACCCAGCCTGGACGAGGCCTTCCTCGCGCTGACCGGTGATCAAGGCCGCCAAGGAACGTCATGAGCAGCGTCAGCGGACCGCCCGCCGGCCGCCTCAGCGGGCCGCCCACGAGCCGCGGGCCGGATACCGCGGCGGTGCCGACGTCCCGGCCCGGGCCCGGCCGCACCGCCCGGGACGCGCTGCTCATCTGCGGCCGGCAGCTGAACATGTTCCGGGCCAGCCCGCTCCGGCTGGTGTACCCGCTGGTCCAGCCGGTCGTGCTGCTGGTGCTGTTCCTGGCCATCTTCGCCGGCCTGGCCACCGTGCCCGGCGGTTCGTACCGCCAGTTCCTGGTGCCGGGCGTGCTGGTGCAGAACATAGCGCTGACGGCCCCAGGCGTCGGCCTGGGCCTGGTGCTCGACGCGGCGAGCGGGATCACCGACCGGTTCCGTGCCCTGCCCATCGCGCGCAGCGCCGTGCTGGCCGGCCGGATGCTGGCCGAGGGACTGGTGTTCGGGGTCCAGGCGCTGCTGGTGCTCTCGGTGGCGGCGCTGCTCGGCTTCCGGGTGCACACGGGGCTGGCCGGCACGGCCGTCATCGTCGCGGTCGCGGTCAGCTTCGGCGTCGCGCTCGGGCTGACCATGTGCTGGCTGGCGTTGCGCATCCAGGACCCGGATGCGGCTGGGCGGGCCCTGTACCTGCCGATGGTGCCGCTCTGCTTCATCAGTTCGGCCTTCACCCCGGTCAGCCGGCTGGCCGGGTGGCTGCAGCCCATCGCCCGGGCCAATCCGGTCACCGCCGCCGTGGACGTGATCCGGGCCCTGGCCGACGGGACCCCACCCGGCCGCGCCCCGGTCTACCTGGTGGCCTGGCTGGCCGGGCTGGCTGTGCTGCCGGGCCTGCTCGCGGTGCGGAGCTGGCAGGCGCAGCGCTGAGCCGGGGTACCGCCGGTGACGGGCGCGGCTTCTCGCCAGGGCCGGGCTGGCCGGCCTGCCGGAGCGGGCCATCGGCTCAGCCGGAGGCGGGCTGGCCGCTCAGCCGGTAGCGGGCTGGCCGTTCAGCCGGAGGCGGGCAGGGTCTTCTGCATGAAGACGCGCCGGTACCCGGCCTCGGTGGCCCGCCGCACTTCACGGTAGCCGAGGTGGGAGTAGATCGCCAGGTTCTCGGTCATAACCTCATTCGTGTACAGGGCCACGCAGCGCAAGCGCCGCCGGTCCGCCTCGATCTCGGCGAAATCCATCAGCAGCCGCCCGATCCCGCTGCCCTGCGCCGCAGGGTGCACCGCAACGTTCTCGATCAGCAGGCTTTCCCCGGCTGGCGACAGGCTGACCAGCCCCGTGACCGGGTCGCCGACCACCCACAGCCCCCCGGCGGCGATCGCCTCCTGGTAGTCCCGGAGCATCGGGGCCGGGGGCCGTTCCATCCGGGACAGGTACTTCTCGTACGCCGCCGCGACGATCTCGCGGATCCTCAGCAGGTCAGCGCTGGTCGCGGGGCGCGGCACGAGCGGCTGCGCCTCCAGGTCCGGCGGAATTTCCATAGTCTTCCCGGCGCGGTTTCTGGTAACCCCGTTTCTGGTAACCCCCATTGTTATGGCGGACACAGTGATCCGTGACTACCACCTGGCCGATTCTGGCGAGGTGGACGAGTTGCGGACCGCGGGCTGGAAGACGGCCTACCGGGGCATCGTGCCGGACGCTTTCCTGGACAGCCTGCCCACGAGCGGCAGGCCACGCCGCCGCGCCCGGGCCGGGCGGACGGACGGCATTGCCGAGCGTGTCGCCGTCCAGGCGGACCTCATCGTGGGCTGGACGGCGGCCGGGCCCTGCCGTGACGCCGACCGTCCCGGGCCACGGTACGGCGAGATCTACGCCTGTTACGTGCTGCCCGGCCAGTGGCGCGGCGGTATCGGCCGGCTGCTGCTCGCCGACGCCGTGGCGACCCTCGCCGCGGCCGGCCGGGAGGACCTGAGCCTGTGGGTGCTGGAGGGCAATCACCGGGCGCGCCGGTTCTACGAGGCGTGCGGGTTCCAGCCAGACGGCACCCGCCAGTTCCTCGACCTGGGTGCGGCCGTGCCCGAGGTACGCTACCGCCGCCCACCGCCCCGCTGACCGGCCGTACCTGTCACAGCCCAGCAGCAACCCCACCCTCGTCAACCTCACGCGCCGCCCGAACGCCGGATCGCCAACCACAACGATGTTTCACCGATACAGCCAGGCAGGAACGGGTCCGCCCCCAGCCGCGCCGTCCTGGCCGCACCGGGCGGGCCCGGCCCCTGCCGATCCGGCTCAGCCGGTCAGCGGATGAGGCCGAAAGCGGCGCTGATGAGGGCTACCGCCTTGGGCGTGAGCGTGGTCTCGTCCAGGGCCTTGTCCGGGTCGGAGAGTTCCAGGACCACGACGGCGACCGTACCGTTGGCGCTGCGGGCGAGGTAGCCGAGGGTGAGTACGCCGGGTTCGGAGCCTCCCTTGAACCAGAGCAGCGGCCAGCGCGGTACCGGTAGCCCGATCCCGCCATTGTTGATCGACATCGCTGTCGCGACGGGAGCCAGGGATGTCGTACGTGCGTCCTGGTAAAGAGCCGAGAACGCGGCACACAGATCGGAGGGGGAGGCGAACCATTCGAGCCTGCCGATGTCGCGGGGAGCAGCGACGCTTGCTGCGGAGGCACTGATCGCCGACAGCGGAACGCGGTCGATCACGTTGTCGAGGTACGCTTGGCGCTCCCCGGCCGGGCGGGCAAGGTACGCCTGGGCGTAGCGCGGGTAGTCCGCGTATTTGAGCACGAAAAGCTCGCGGGTGCGCAGGAAGGGCGTATCGAGGCTGGCATGGCTCGACGTGCGGCGGGCCTGGGCCTCGATCGCCGGCCTGCCGACGAGCGCGGCGAGGGTGTCCGCGGCGGTGTTGTCGCTGCTAGAGATCATCAGGTCGGCCAGTTCGGCGACGGTGAACCGGGTGCCCGGCGGCTCGGTCTGCAGCAGGCCGCTGGGCAGGCTCCGCAAGCCCGGGGTCAGGGCCACTGGCGTGTTCCAGGACAGCTGCCCGGCGGCCACTCTGGCCGCGACCGCGGCCAGGACATAAAGCTTGAACATCGACCCGAGGGGCCGCGCGGTCATAGCGGAGACGGCGTTGACGGTGGCGCACCGGCCGGTGGGCGTGATGGTCGCGGCTTCGAAGCCGGTATCCGGGGCGAGCGAGGTGGCCTCGCGGTCCAGTGCCGCCCATGAGGCAGGGGCTGCGGGCAGGGGCGGTGCCGGGCGCAGAAGCAGGCCCTGGATCAGTCCCTGCGGGTCCGTGCTGATCTCGATTCCTGCCTCGGTGGTCCCGGCGACGATGGTCGCGCTTAGCGCGTTGGTCTTGGTCCCGGCGTCGAGTGAGGCGATACGCCAGTTCCCGGTCGCGTGCAGTCCCGCCAGGACGGCGTTGAACCTCGCCGGGGGCACCTGGGCCAGGAACGCGGTGGTGAAGTGCTGGGCAAGCTCGGCCGCGGGCACCGGCGGCCGGCCGGCGGCCGCGAGCAGCCAGCCAAGCTGCCGGCCGGCCGCCGTGCGGGGCAGCGCCCAGGCCAGCGAAGGCCCGGGCCTGCCCGGCCCCGGGGAACTACCAGGCCCCGGGGAACTGGCGGGACCCGGGGAACTGGCGGGACCCGGGGAACTGGCGGGACTGGAACCAGCGGAACTGAGGCCTGGCTTGGCGGTCGAGCTGCTGCACGCGGCCAGCAGCACGAGACCGACCGCCGCCCACGCTCGCGAGCCTTTCGCCGCCCGGGCCAACGACCGTGCCGCCGTGCGCGTCATCGGGCGACGGCCGGATGTGCGCTGTTGACCAGACATGGCAGTCCTTCCTTGCGCCCGCGGATCCGCGACACTGGGCAGGAGACTGGCCAGGAGCAATAACGCACTGCCGGTGGACTTGCAGACCTGCCCGCGGATCAGCGGCAGCCGGGACTACCGGTTACACAGTACCAAGCCGCCTCCGCTCGCTAGTGCGGTGCCGCAGCGATGTTTCACCCACGTAGTTAGGCGAGCCCGTAGACCCGGCACGGGCGGACGGCTGGGGACCCGGGAAGGCCCGGCCAGCCTGACCAGGTCAGGCACCGAGGAGGGCATTGATGTCGGCGATGGCCTGGGCGTTGTCCTGGTAGAGGACGGCCTGGAGGCCGATTTCCCGGGCGGCCTCGACGTTGACTGGGAGGTCATCCACGAAGACTGCCACAAGCCACCACAATCACGAATTCCGCTTCCTCAGGCTTGGTAGCACGGATTTGGCCGGGAAAATCCGGGGACAAACCATCCAAAATTTCGGCCAAATCGGCGCTACGTCATTAAACCTCCTGGTCAGTGTGCCTAGTGAGGCTGCTGAGACGGCCAGTCCGGGCGTGGCGCCAGCCGACGCGGCGCCAGCCGGTGACCTGGGCTGGCGCTGGCCCGGATTCAGTCCGGCAGCTCGAGGCGATCCGGCTGCTCGCTGGTGCTTTCCCCGGCAGGAGCGACGCTGTCCCGGCCGCCGGGCACGACCAGCACCTGGGCGGTGGACACCCACCACTCCCGGACGATCACCTGGACCGCCCCGGCCAGCGGGATAGCCACCAAGGCCCCGACGAACGCGCCGAAGATCCCGCCCACCCAGCTGCCGAGTTCCGCGACCACCAGGATGGACAGCAGCACCAGCAGCGGGTTCACCCTGACCGTGCGGCTCATCACGATCGGGTTCAGCACGTGGTTTTCCAGCTGGGTGTAGATCAGGAACACGACCAGCGTGACAACCCCGGCGGTGATCGAATGGGCGGCCGCGAACAGCACGGTGGGGATGCCGGCCAGCGCGCCGCCGATCATCGGCAGGAAGTCCACCAGCGCCACCCACAGCGCCCACAGGATCGAGAACGGGACACCCGTCACCAGCAGCGTCACGTACACCACGATCCCGGCGGTCAGCGAGGTCAGGAAGTTGCCCAGCATGTACCCGCTGACCGACCGGGCGACATCGGAGCCGATCCGGGTGTACCGCTCCGCCCGGGCCGGGGACATGATCCCGAGCACGCCCTTCCGCATCTTGGGGCCTTCCAGCAGCAGCATCAGCACCAGGATGAAGATGGTGAACAGCTCCAGGAGGAGCGACGCCGCGCCCTTACCCAGGCTCAGCGCGGGTTTGGCCAGGCCCTCGCCGAAGCTGACCAGCTTGGGCGCGTTCTTCTGCACCCAGGTCTGCACGTGATACCTGCTGGCCAGTCGCCCGATCCAGCCCCGGCCATGTTCCGCGGCGGTCACGTAGGACGGCAGCGTGTTGGCCAGGTGGCTGATCCCGTTGCTGAGCGGGTAACCGAAGGCCAGCGCCAGCCCGGCGAAGGCCAGCAGGGCCAGCACCGTCACCACTGTGACCGCCCAGCCGCGGCGCCTGATCCCCCGCCGCTGCAGGGCCACGACCAGTGGGTTCAGGATCAGGCTGATGAACGCGGCGACAACAATCAGCAAGAGAACGTTACGCAGCCGGTCGACGATCTTCCCGAGCATGTAGGTAGCGACCACAATGGCCACCGTGGCCAGGATCGTAGGCAGCGGGATGCCCCGCGCCGCCGCAGCGGCCCACAGCCGGTCCCGGCGGGTGACCGGGGGTGGCCTGTCATTGCTCACCCGGCCATCATCGCAGGCGGTCCTAACGAGACGACCTAGGTCCCGCATAGCGGCCGGGTCCGAATACCGGAACACTGAACACCAGGACACCGGGTAGTAAAGCGGACAGCTGATTTCCGCAAGCGTTCACCCGTGCGGGTCGCCAGCCTGAGGAGCTGAAGGTGGCAGTGCATGATCACGCGGGCCAGCTGGCCCGCCCGGAGGATCTGGTCGATGTGGCCAAGCTGGTCACGGCGTACTACGCGGTGCACCCGGACCCGGTGGACCCGCAGCAGCGGGTCAGCTTCGGCACCTCGGGGCACCGGGGCTCGGCGCTGCGGGCGTCCTTCAACGATGATCACATCGCCGCCACCACTCAGGCCATCTGTGATTACCGGGCGCAGGCCGGCCCCACGGGCCCGCTGTATCTGGGCAAGGACACACACGCGCTGTCCGAGCCAGCCTTCGTCACCGCGCTGGAGGTGCTCGCGGCGAACGACGTGACGGTCCTGGTGGACAGCAGGGACGGGTACACCCCCACCCCCGCGCTGTCCCTGGCCATCCTGGTGCACAATGACGGCCGCACGGACGGGCTGGCCGACGGGATCGTGGTCACCCCGTCGCACAACCCGCCGGAGGACGGCGGGTTCAAGTACAACCCGCCGGACGGCGGCCCGGCTGGCTCGCAGATCACCTCGGTGATCCAGGACCGGGCGAACGAGCTATTGGCCAGCGGGCTGCGTGGGGTCCGCCGGGTGCCGTACGCCACAGCCAAGGCCGCACCGGGCGTGGGCCGCTTCGATTTCCTCGGCGAATACGTGGCGCAGCTGCCGACCGTGGTGGACATCGATGCGATCCGGGCGGCGGGCATCCAGATCGGCGCCGATCCGCTCGGCGGGGCCAGCGTGGCCTACTGGGCCGAGATCGCCAGCCGGTTCAGCCTCGACCTGACCGTGGTCAACCCGCTGGTCAACGCCACGTTCCGGTTCATGACCCTGGACTGGGACGGCAAGATCCGGATGGACTGCTCGTCCCGGTACGCCATGGCCTCGCTGATCGGCCGCGCGGCCGAGTTCACGATCGCGACCGGCAACGACACCGACTCCGACCGGCACGGCATCGTCACCCCGGACGCCGGGCTGCTCGACCCGAACCACTACCTGGCGGTGGCGATCGACTACCTGTACACGCACCGGGACGGCTGGCCGGGCCGCGCCGCCGTGGGCAAGACCATGGTCAGCTCGTCGATCATCGACCGGGTGGCGGCCGCGGCGGGCAGGCCGCTGACCGAGGTGCCGGTCGGGTTCAAGTGGTTCGTGCCCGGGCTGCTGGACGGCTCGATCGCGTTCGGCGGCGAGGAGAGCGCCGGGGCGTCGTTCCTGCGCAAGGACGGCCGGGTGTGGACCACCGACAAGGACGGCATCATCCTGGCCCTGCTCGCCTCGGAGATCGCCGCGGTGACCGGGCAGTCGCCGGGCGAGCGGTACCGGGAGCTGGCGGCCCGGCTCGGCGATCCGGCCTACGCCCGGATCGACGCGCCCGCCACCCGGGAGCAAAAGGCCGTCCTGGGCAAGCTGTCCCCGGACCAGGTCAGCGTGGCCGAGCTGGCGGGCGAGCCGGTGCTGGAACGGCTCACCGCCGCCCCTGGTAACGGGGCCGCGCTGGGCGGTATCAAGGTGATCACCGAATCGGGCTGGTTCGCGGCCCGCCCCTCGGGAACTGAAGACGTCTACAAGCTCTATGCGGAATCGTTCCATGGCCCGGGACAGCTGGCCCGGATCCAGGACGAGGCACAGCAGATCCTGGACAGCGTGCTGAAGGAATCCTCCGGCTAGTGAGGGGTGGGAGATGGCAGATCAGCGAGTTCTGGGCGTCGTGCTGGCCGGCGGCGCGGGTAAGCGGCTCGCCCCGCTGACCGCCGACCGGGCCAAGCCGGCCGTGCCGTTCGGCGGCATGTACCGGCTGGTCGATTTCGCGCTGTCCAACCTGGTCAACGCCGGGATCCTGCGGATCGCCGTGCTCACCCAGTACAAGAGCCACAGCCTGGACCGGCACATCTCCACCACCTGGCGGATGAGCACCCTGCTCGGCAACTACGTCACCCCGGTGCCCGCCCAGCAGCGGCTCGGGCCGCACTGGTACACCGGCTCGGCGGACGCCATCTACCAGTCGCTGAACCTCATCTACGACGAAAAACCCGATCTGGTGATCGTGTTCGGCGCGGACCACGTCTACCGGATGGACCCGCGGCAGATGATCGACGAGCACTGCGCGCACGGCGCCGGGGTCACCGTGGCGGCCATCCCGGTGCCCCGGCTGGACGCCACCGCGTTCGGGGTGATCCAGGCCGGGTCCGACGGCCACACCCTGGAGGCGTTCCTGGAAAAGCCCGCTGACCCGCCCTCGCTGCCCGGCCGGCCCGATCAGGCCTACGCCTCCATGGGCAACTACCTGTTCTCCACCGACGTGCTCATCGAGGCGCTGCGCAAGGACGCGGCCAACCCGAACAGCCGGCACGACATGGGCGGCGACATCCTCCCGATGCTGGTGCGACGAGGGCGCCGCGCACGTCTACGACTTCATGACCAACCGGGTGCCCGGGGCCAGCGATCGTGACGCCGGCTACTGGCGGGACGTGGGCACGCTGGACTCCTACTTCGACGCGCACATGGACCTGTGCGCCGTCCACCCGGTCTTCAACCTCTACAACGACCGGTGGCCGATCCTCACCAACGCGCCGAGCCTGCCGCCCGCCAAGTTCGTGCACGACTCGGGCGACCGGGTCGGCCGGGCGCTCGACAGCCTGGTCAGCAACGGGGTCATCGTGTCCGGCGGCCTGGTCCGGGAATCCGTGCTCTCCCCTGGTGTCCGGGTCAACAGCTGGTCGGTGGTCGAGCGGTCAGTGCTGCTGCACAACACGATCGTCGGCCGGCACGCGGTGATCAAGGACGCGGTCATCGACAAGAACGTCACCGTGCCCGAGGGGGTAAGGATCGGCGTGGACAAGGAGCACGACCGGGAGCGCGGCTTCGTGGTGTCCGACGGCGGGATCACCGTGGTGGGCAAGAGCCAGAAGGTGACCGAGTGAGCACTCCCGGTTCCCGGCTGCGGGTGGCGCTGCTGACCCGGGAGTACCCGCCGGACGTGTACGGCGGCGCTGGCGTGCACGTCGCCTACCTGGCCCGGGAGCTGGCCAGCCTGGTCGACCTGACCGTGCACTGCCAGGGCGCGGACCGGCCCGGCGCCGTGGCGCACCAGCCCTGGGACCTGCTGGCCGGAGCCAACCCCGCGCTGGCCACGATGTCCACCGACCTGGCCATGACCGCCGCCGTGGGCGGCGCCGACCTGGTGCACTCGCACACCTGGTACGCGAACCTGGCCGGCCACCTGGCCGCGCTGCTGTACGGGGTGCCGCACGTGATGACCGTGCACTCACTGGAGCCGCTGCGGCCGTGGAAGGCCGAGCAGCTCGGCGGCGGGTACGCGCTGTCCAGCTGGTGCGAGCGGGTGGCGGTGGAATCCGCGGACGCGGTCATCGCGGTGTCCGACGGCATGCGGGCCGACGTGCTCGCCGCCTATCCAGCCGTGCCGCCGGACCGGATCAGGGTGATCCGCAACGGGATCGACACCACCGAGTACGCCCCCGATCCCGGGACCGAGGTGCTGCAGCGGTACGGCCTCGATCCGTTGCGGCCCTATGTGATTTTCGTCGGGCGGATTACCCGGCAGAAAGGCGTGCCGGTGCTGCTCCGCGCGGCGGCCCGGCTGGACCCCGAGGCCCAGCTGGTGCTGTGCGCCGGGCAGCCGGACACGCCCGAGCTGGCCGCCGAGGTGACCGAGCTGGTGACGAGCCTGCAGGCCACCCGCACCGGGGTGATCTGGATCCCGGAGATGCTGCCCAGGCGGGACGTCATCCAGCTGCTGTCGCACGCCATCGCGTTCGCCTGCCCGTCCTTGTACGAGCCACTCGGCATCGTGAACCTGGAGGCGATGGCCTGCGGGACCGCCGTGGTGGGCTCCCAGGTCGGCGGCATCCCGGAGGTGGTGGCCGACAGTGAGACCGGGCTGCTGGTCCCGCCGGACGACCCGGCGGCGCTGAACGCGGCGCTGAACGCGCTGCTCCGCGACCCGGCCCGGGCGGCCGCGATGGGCCTGGCCGGCCGCAAGCGGGCGATGGCCGAGTTCGGCTGGGATGCCATCGCCGCGCAGACCGCCGCGCTCTACGCGGAGCTGGCGGGCTGACGGCCCGTCAGGGTGCCCTTTCGCAGGGCTCAGGAGGCGAGCGCCGCCCGGTCCTGCGGCGCGGTCCAGTCCAGGATGGGCCCGGCGGGCACGATCCGCAGCGGGTTGAGCTGCGGGTGGGTCCGGTAGTAGTGGTTCTTGATGTGCTCGAAGTTCGTGCTGCCGCCGAACGCGGGCCGCGCGTAGAGGTCACGGGCGTACGGCCACAGGTTCGGGTAGTCCGCCAGCCGCCGCAGGTTGGCCTTGAAGTGGGTGACGTAGACCGCATCGAACCGGACCAGGGTGACCCACAACCGGATGTCGGCCTCAGTGACCGAGTCGCCGAATAGGTACCGCCGGGTGGCCAGCCGCTGGTCGAGCTCGTCCAGGGTGGCGAACAGGTCAGCCACCGCACTGTCGTAGGCCTGCTGTGTGGTGGCGAACCCGCACCGGTACACCCCGTTGTTGACGCAGGTGTAGACGCGCTCGTTCAGCGCGTCGATCTCCGGCCGCAGCGCCTCCGGATAGAGGTCCACCCCGGGCGTGGCCCACGCGCCGAACTGCGTTCCCAGGTCGATGGTGATGTCCGGGAAATTATTCGACACGATCCGGCCGGCCTGCCGGTCCCAGAGCACCGGCACGGACACGTGCCCGTCATAGCCGGGCTCAGTGGCCTGATAGGCCTCGCGGAGCAACTGGAAGCCATTGACCGGGTCCGGGGAGTAGCCCGGGCCGTCCCGGAACGCCCAGCCGCGGCCGTCCCGCACCGGGTTGACCACGGACATCGACACCACGTCGTCCAGGCCCAGCAGTCCCCGGGCGATCACCGAGCGGTGCGCCCACGGGCAGGCGAGCGAGACGTAGAGGTGGTAGCGGCCCGCCGCGGCCGGGTAGCCGGTTGACCCATCGGCGCTCACCCGGCCCTGGAACGGGTAGAGCGGGCGGACGAAGGCGCCGTCCGCGCGGGGCGGGGCCTTCAGGCTGTAGTCACCGTAGGCCTCGAAATCGACCGGGCTGGCCACGACGACGGCAGTTGTCATGCACGGCCTCCCAGCGGCTCGACCTCACGGCACCGCCAGCATAGGCCGCCGTCATCACATCTGGCGCATCCGGATGTACCGGGTGATGTCCTCCCGGTTAGCGGCGATGAGCGCGCTACCCCACGACCGTGGCCGTAACCGCTGCAGCAAGCCATTTCATGACCTGTCCCTCGCTTCGGCTCGTCAACTCCGGACGGCGGGTCCCCCGATCCGGCTCCTAACCCGGATAGGAACGCGCAAACCCGCGGCGGCCGCGGCGGGAGGCTGGCGGGTCCCGGGCGAGACAAAGGAGGGGCGTCTGCCTGGCCAGAGCCAGCCTGCGCGGCCACCTGGCACCCTCATCGGTGGCTCTTCGGTGCGGTCATCAGCCCGGGACCCGCTTGAACGTTACCTCCGGCTGGCACGTCCGGGAAGGGCCCGTGCGGGGGATTCGTGCGGGCGGATTCCGCCTGGCCCGGGAAGCGTGCGGCCGGGCACGCGGTTAACCGGGCAGGCGATCCCACGGTGGGCAGGTGGCGCGGTGGTGCGGCACGGCGAGAGCGAGGCACAGATGAAGGTCGAGGTGTGGGCGGACATCATCTGCCCCTGGTGCGGACTGGGCGCGCACCGCCTGAACGAGGCGCTGAGCCGCTTCGCGCACGCCGACGAGGTCGAGGTGGTGCGGCGCTCGTTCCAGCTGGATCCGGGCGCCCCGGCCGGGCGGAGCGAGCCGGTCCGCGACATGCTCAGGAAGAAGATGGGCCTGCCCGACGCCCAGATCGAGACCATGAACCGGCGGATCGAGACGATGGCGAAGGACGAGGGGCTGAGTCCCTACATCGTGCTGGAGAACCGGGTCGGCAGTACCGAGCTCACGCACGAGCTGCTCGCGTACGCGACCGACCAGGGGCAGCACGCGCAAGCCTGGGACCGCATGTTCACCGCCCACTTCGGCGAGGCCCGGCCAGTCTTCACCGTGGATGACCTGGCCAGCCTGGCCGGGGAGATGGGCCTGGACGTGGCCGACGCCCGGGCGGCACTGCTGTCGCACCGCTACGCGGAGCGGGTCGCTGCGGAGCAGGCAGAGGCGGTCCGGCTCGGCGCCACCGGGGTGCCGTTCTTCGTGATCGACCGCCGGTACGGGGTGGGGGGTGCGCAGCCCGCGGATGCGCTGCTGGCCGCGTTGCAGCAGGCCTGGGAGGACCGGCTGGTACCAGGCCAGCAGGGATGACCCGGTGGCCGTGATCCCGCCACCGTGATTCCGGCAGCCGGCGCGGCCGACGGCCGACGCGCAGCCTCAGCCCGCGCCCGGGCTCCTGTTCGCGTCCCGGGGTCCTGCTGGCGGCCCCGAGGTCCCGTTCGGCCACCCTGCTCCCCCGAGGACCGAACGGGACCTGGCGCTGGTCCCCCTGCCGCACCAGACGTGAGGACGTGCCATACCCCCCTCACCGGGGCTGTTCCGCACGGCCGGAACGGACCCAGGCACTAGTGTCCTGGAGCCGGCCTGACTGGGCCGCCAGCCTGGCAACTCTCGGACAAGTCGGACAGCTCCGGGGCGGTGAGTGGCATCAATTCAGCCCATGGTGTGAACTGTCCGGACCGTCCAGGAGTCATCCAGACACCGGGTTAACAGGTCGGCCGGTACTGCACAGCGGGAGTATGGGCGACCGGGCCCGCAGGCCTGGGCGGGAGCCGGTTCGCTGGGGACGCACCTGGGGCGCACCGGGTAGCGGTTGATCCGAGGGGGAGAACATGGCCGACGGCCAGAACGGGCTAGGGGGAACTGCCGAGGACGGCAAGGAGCCGGAGGCCGCTGATCCGGCGATGCCCGGCGATCCGGAGCTCTCCGGTGAGGCCGCCGGGCTGGCGGGCATCACTACCGCGCGGGAATTTGGCCAGGAGCTCACCGCGGCCCGGCAGCGCGCGGGGCTGACCGTCCGCGAGGTGGCCCGGCAGGCTGGTATCCCCCCCAGCACCGCGGGTGACTACTTCGCCGGGCGGCATCTGCCCCCGGTTACTCAGCCCGGCCTGCTGCCGACAATCCTGCGGGCGTGCAGCGAAACCGATCCGGCCCGGCTGGCCGAATGGGCTCACGCGCTCAGCCGGATCCGCCGCGCGGCCTGGCCGCCTGCCGCGGCCACGCCGCCCTACCGCGGTCTGGCGGGTTTCCAGCTGGAAGACGCCGAATGGTTTTTCGGCCGGGAAGGCCTCACCGCGCGGCTCGCCACCCTCGCGGTCCTGGCCGAGCCGGACGGCAGCCCGGGCCTGCCGCTGGCCGTGGTCGGGCCGTCCGGCTCCGGCAAGTCATCGCTGCTGCGGGCCGGGCTGATCCCCGCGCTGCGCAGCGCCGCGCGGCCGCCGCTCGCGCTGTTCACCCCGGGCGCGCGGCCGCTCCGGGAGCTGGCCCGCCAGCTGGCCCGGCTCCAGGTGGCCGGCTCCGAGCCGGACCAGGCGGAGCCGGACGATGTCCGGGCCACCCAGGCCGAGGCCACCCAGGCCGAGGCCACCCAGGCCGAGGCCACCCAGGCCGAGGCCACCCAGGCCGAGGCCACCCAGGCCGAGGCCACCCAGATCGAGGCCACCCAGATCGAGGCCACCCAGATCGAGGCCGCCCAGATCGAGGCGGCACTGCGCAGCGAGCCTGCGGAAGCGGCCCGGCTCATCGCCGCGGGGACCCGGCCGGTCATCGTGGCGGACCAGTTCGAGGAGGTGTTCGCCGCCTGCCCGGATGAGGCGGAGCGGCAGGCCTTCATCACCGCGATCACCGCCCTGCCCGGCGCGGCCCTGGTCGTGCTCGCACTGCGGGCCGACTTCTATGCCGCCGCGCTCCGCTACCCGGAACTCGCCCAGGTGCTTCAGGACCGGCAGATCGTGGTCGGCCCGATGACCCGGGATGAGGTGCGCCGGGCCATTACCGAGCCCGCCCGGCTGGCCCGGCTCGAGGTGGAGCAGGGCCTGGTCGAGCTGCTGCTGCGGGATGTCGCGCCGCGGCAGCCGGACCCAGCGGCGCCGGGCGCCGGGCATGAGGCCGGCGCGCTGCCGCTGCTGTCCCACGCGCTGCTGACCACCTGGGAGCACAGCCGCGGCTGCCTCACCGTGGCCGCCTACCAGGCCAGCGGTGGCATCCAGGACGCGATCGCACAGACCGCCGAGCGCGCTTACGGGCAGCTCGGCCCCGGCCAGCAGCAGATCGCCCGGCGGCTGTTCCTGCGGCTGGTGCACGTGGCCGACGACGTGCCAGAAACGCGCAGCCTGGTGCAGCTCAGTGAGCTGCAGGGCTGGCCGGACGGCACATCCGCCGAGGAGGTGCTGGCCCGGTTCGTGTCCGACCGGCTGATCACGGTGGACTCCGGCACCGCGCAGATCAGTCACGAGGCCCTGGTCACCGCCTGGCCGCGGCTGGGCTCCTGGATCGACACGGACCGGGACGGCCTGCGCCTGCGGCACCGGATCAGCGACGCCGCCCGGGCCTGGGACGAGATCGGCCAGGATCCCACAGCCCTGCTCCGCGGCGGGCAGCTCACCGTGGCCAGGGACTGGGCCGCAGTCCCGGAGAACTCCGCCAGCCTGAACCCGCTGGCCCGGGAGTTCGTGACCGCGGGCACCCGGGCTGAAGAACTCCAGCAGGCCACGGAGCGGGGCCGCACCCGCCGGCTGCGCCGGCTCGTCGCGGCGCTGACCGTACTGGTCCTGGCCACGGTCGGGCTGGCCGGGTACGGCTTTGCGCAGCAGCGGGCGGCCAGCGCCGCTGGCCGCCGCGCGACCTCGGCGGAGCGCGACGCGCAGTCCCGCGAGGCGGCCATCGAGGCCAACCAGGCCCGAGGACAGAACACCGCCCTGGCCGCGCAGCTCAGCCTGGCGGCCTACCAGATCGCGCCGACCGCCGAGGCCCGCTCCAGCCTGCTCGAATCCTCGGGTGACCCCGCGGCCGCGCGGCTGGCTGACTCGGCCGGGGTGGTGCAGGCGGTCAGCCTCAGCCCGGACCGCCGGGTCCTCGCGGTCGCCGGCGCCGATGGCACACTGCGGCTGTGGGACGTGGCCCGGCCCGGGCATCCGGTACCACTCGGCGGCCCGCTGCTGGGACCAGGCAGTAACCCGCTGTATGCGGTCACGTTCAGCCCGGACGGGCGACTGCTGGCCGCGGCGGGCGCCGCGCGGATCATCACGTTGTGGAACGTGGCCGACCCCGGTCACCCGGTGCGGCTGGGCGCGCCGCTGACCGGTCCCGCGAACACCGTGTACTCGCTGGCGTTCAGCCCGGCGGCTGGGGTTCCCGCCGCGAACATCCTGGCCGCGGGCAGCGCAGACGACACCGTCCGGCTCTGGCAGGTGACCGCGGGCGGCCCGGCCAGCGTGCAGATCCGGGCCCTGGCCCGGCTGACCGGGCCAGCTGGCTATGTGGAGTCGGTGGCGTTCAGCCCGGACGGCCGCCTCCTCGCCGCGGGCAGCGCTGACCGCACCGTGCGGCTGTGGAACGTGGCCCACCCGGCGAAGCCGGCCGCGCTGGGCCGGCCGCTCACCGGCCCGGGTGCACTGGTCGATTCGGTGGCGTTCAGCCCGGACGGCCGCATGCTCGCCGCGGCCAGCCAGGACGACAAGGTGTGGCTGTGGAGCGTGACCCGGCCCGGCCACCCGGTCCCGGCTGGCACCCTGACCGGGGCGACCGACTGGGTGAACGTGGTCGCGTTCAGCCCGGACGGGCGCAGCCTCGCCGCGGGCAGCAGCGACGGCCAGGCCCGGGTGTGGAGCCTGCCCAGCCGCACGCTGTCCGCTACGCTCCCGCACCCCCAGCCGGTCACCTCACTGGCCTGGGACACGGCCGGGCGCCTGGTCACCGGGGACGCGGACGGGACCGTGCGGCTGTGGACCCTGCCCGCCCCGGTGCTGCTGGCGGGCGGCCCGGTGAACAGCGTGGCCTATCGCCCCGGTGGAGCCGCGCTCGCCGTCGGCGGCTCCGACCTGCAGCTGTGGACCACGGCCCGGCCCGCAATAATGGCCACTGCCGCCGCACCCGGCCCGGCGGGCACCATCGTCAACGCAGTGGCCTGGTCACCGGCGGGCAGCCTGCTGGCGGCCGGCTACAGCGACGGCATGGTCCAGTTGTGGCAGGCCACCGCGACGTCGGCGCTGGTACCGGTGAGCAGGCCGATCCAGGCGTCCGGCCGCGGAATGGTGGAGTTCACCGCGTTCAGCCCGGACGGGCGGCTGCTGGCCACCAGCGGCGACGACGGGACCGTCCGGCTCTGGTCGCTCAGCAGCCCGGCCCGGCCGCAGTTGCTGGCCACCGTGAACGACTCGGGCAGCTATGTGTTCTCGGTCGCGTTCAGCCCGGACGGCCACACGCTCGCGGCCGCCAGCGCGGACAACATGACCCGGCTGTGGGACATCACCCGCCCGGCCCAGCCACACCCGCTCGCCAGGCCGCTGACCGGCCCGGCGAGTTACGCCATCTCGGTCGCGTTCAGCCCGGACGGCCACACGCTCGCGGTCGGCAGCGCGGACAAGAGCGTCCGGCTGTGGAATGTCACCGACCCCGCCCGGCCGGTCAGCCTGGGCCGGCCGCTGACCGGCCCAGCCGGATACGTGTACTCGGTCGCGTTCAGCCCGGACGGGCGTACCCTCGCCGCCGGGGCTACGGACGGGACCGCCTGGCTCTGGCAGGTCAGCCACCCGGCCCGGCCGTCCCTGCTGGCCGAGCTGACTGGGCCCGCGCACCAGGTGTACTCGGTCGCGTTCTCGCCCAGTGGGCGCACCCTGGCCGCGGGCAGCGCCGACGGCACGGTCCGGCTCTGGGACACCGCGCCCCGCGCCGCGGCCGCCGGGGTATGCGCCATGGCCGGGCAGCCGCTCACCCGCGGGGAATGGGCCACCTACCTGCCTGGATCGACCTATCACCCCCCGTGCTCACGCTGACTACACCGTAGTTCCCCCCGGATGATCTGACACCCCTATTCACCTGGGAAAACGTGGACACACATGACTACCGTAGGCAGGTAAGCCCGGCCCCTGCAGTGCTATGGCCAGGACAGACATGATGGGCCTTAGGAGCCTGGGGGGAACTTCGGACGAGAGCACCGGCCGCTAGTGGGCCAGCCCCGGGTGTGTGGGTGCGCGCTGGACAGCGCCGACCACCTGGAGATCGCCGCTGATCCGGTGGCCATGGCGGACATGCTCAACGCCCTGGACCCGGCGCACCCGGTCACCGGGCCGTGCCTGGTCGTCCTCCCCCGCACCGGCGCGGTCGGCCCGGTTCCCCCGTTCTGCGCCGCTAAGCGGGCCGGCCCGGGGGTTCCGGGGTCCGCCCGGAACCGGGGCCGGGCCCGGATCAGATCGTGGTAGGACCAGGCCCGGAACACCGTGTACACCCCGGCGATACCCAGCCACGGCAGGGCCGCCAGCACCGGCCGCGCGGTGTGCGCCGCCACGGCCAGGCCGGCCAGCACCAGTGCCCAGGCGGCGGTGGCCAGCCAGCGCGGCCCACTGCCACCGCAGCGAGCCAGCGACACCGCCCCGGCCACGCCCACGGCCGCGACCGCCAGGGACCAAGCGGCTCCGGCTGTGGGCGGGCCGGCCAGTGCAGCGCCCGCGACCGCACCAAAGCCAGCGCTTGCCGCCAGGGCCAGGTTCCATGGCGCCAGCAGCCGGCCGGGGCCGCGCAGTACCCGCTGGTCCCCGCAGTACCGGCCCTGGTCTGAGGCAGAGCCGCGCAGCGGCACGTCCAGGCTCGGCAGCAGCGCCGCGATATGCGGCTTGCTGGCGAGTTCCGGCCGGGCCTGCCAGCCCCCCCTGGCGTCGGCCACGCAGTAGCTGGTGGCTTCCAGAGCCCAGGTCAGCAACACGAACATGATCCCGAATGCGGCCGCGCAGGCCAGCGTGGCCAGCATGGCGAGGCTGCCCCAGGCCAGGCCGCCCAGCCGCAGGCCGAGGCCACAGCGAACGACGTAACCGAGGCCGACCGCCAGCCAGATCGCCACCGCCCGGGTCCCCAGGCGGTGGCCGCGCGGCGGCGCGCGGAGGAACTCATAGGCCACGGCGGTGAGGCCGGCCGCGGCTGTGAGCACGGCCGCCGGGCTGGCCAGCCCGGTGAGGTAGCCGATCAGCAGCGCCGCCAGCACCCGCGCGGCCGCGGTCAGCCAGCTCAGCCGGATGGCCCGGCGGGCGGCCGGTGCGGTCCCGCCCTGCGGCAGCCGGGACCGGGCCCGGCTCTCGGCGTGCCGCTGGTCGGATTCGGCGCCCAGGATGTCGTTCCACTGGTAACGCGCCGGGTAGATGAGGCCGTCCAGGATCAGCCAGAGCACCCCGAACCTCACCCAGCCACGGAAGTCACCGGTGGCGCTGGCGGCGAGCAGGAAGCAGGCGGGCGCCAGCACCGCCTTGGCCCAGGCGTCCGGGCGGGGGACCAGCAGATAGCTGGCCAGTCCGCGATGGCCGAGCGCCGGATGGTCAGGCGTCCCGCTGGCGGCACTGGCTGGCCCGGCACTGGCTGGCATGCGCCCGGGTCACCTGCTCTCGGCCGCCCGCTGACAGGTCCGGGCACGCGCATGCGGCCGGGACGAGGCCCCCTCGTTCCCCATCCCGGCCGCATGGCGGTCCCCCGCCGCTCCCGGTGGCCCCGGCAGGCCGCTTCATGGTCGCCGTCTGCGGCTGCGGTTGGCGAGGGGAAACTTCGCCAAGTTGAACAAAGTGGGACACCTGCCGCGATATAGGCCAGCAGCCGTCCGGTCAGTCTCCGCCCAGCCAGTTCCCGCCCAGCCAGTTCCCGCAGCCAGTTCCCGCCCAGCCAGTTCCCGCAGTCAGTTCCCGCCCAGTTAGTTCCCGCTCGGTCAGTGCCAGCGCCGGCGCGGGCGGGGAGCTTGCCAGCGGGCCGCGAACAGCCCCTCCAGGGCCTCGTCGGCAAAGAAATGGCTGTGCGTCTGGGCGAACCTGGCCAGCCGCACCAGGTTAGGGTGGCGCCGCAGGCCGTGCGGGTCCGTGGCCGAGCCCGGGGACGGGCTGGCGGGCGCGCCCTCGTCCGGGAACTCTGCCTCGATCCGCTCGACCACCTGCCATTTGCCTGCCGTGAACCGGTCCACCGTGCGCTCGTCCACGTGCGATGCCCGGGCCACCTCGCCCCGCTTGTCGAACCGGGCCAGCGCGCGCCACAGCATCAGGTCGGTCTTGTTGCGGATCAGCTCATCGAGGCACCCGGCGTTGCGGATCACCGGCCGGCCAGCTCGCCGGACCGGGCCAGCCCGGTCCCGGGCCCCGCGGACCCCGGCGCGGTGAGCTCGCCCTTGGCCACCGCGTCGATCAGCGCGCGTATCTCCGCCGAACTCGCCGCCTTGGACAGCAGCGCCAGGGGCTCGAAGAACGCGAACGAGGCGAGCAGGAACAGCAGGCGGTTGCGCTCCTCGTCAGTGCTCTCGATGACCAGCTTGGTGTCCGGGGACAGCTCGCGCAGGAGGCGCATGGCGGTCAGCCCGGTCGGGACGCCAGGCCCGAAGTTGATATCCACCAGCGCCAGGTCGGCATGGGCGCCCTGGCTCAGCACCTCCGGCAGGCTGCGCGGGTCACGAACGCCGGTCAGCGTGTGCGGGCTGCCCTGGAGCACCTGGGCCAGCGCCAGCTCGACCAGGACGAAGTCGTCGACCACGAGGATGTGCACGGCTCAGCGCTCTCTTTCATTCCGGCCGGCCGTCTCTTTCCGCCGGCCGTTCCGGCGGCCTTGCGGCCAGGACTTCCGCCGACCTTGCGGCCAGGGCTTCCGTCGGCCGCCTCACCATGGTGCTGACCGCCACCGGGCCAGCACCCGGGTACCACCGCCAGCCCGCCGCTCGGCCACCACCGATCCCTCGAACCGGTGCAAGTGCTCACTGAGAATGCGCAGGCTGGTCCGGGGGCCACCGGGCTGCGCGGGCATGCCCGGGCCATCGTCCGCGACCGTCACGGTGACCCAGGGGGCCCGCCCCGGCGTCCCGCTGCCACGCTCGTCCTGCTCGCCGATCGCCACCTCGACCCGGTGTGCCCCAGCCTTCCAGGCGTTGGTCACCAGGTCCGGCAGCACCCGGCGGGCCAGCCCGTAGTCCGTCTTCCGCATCCGCAGCCGCCGGCTGGCGTCGGCCAGGACCATCCCGGACCGCTGGTCCCCCGGCACGACCTGCAGCACGCAGTCCCAGAGCAGCGCCACGCTGTCCGGGTCCGGGCCGCCGCCGAGCATCATCTGCCGTGCCTCCTCGGCGAGGATCAGCATGCTGTCCGCGAGTGAACGGGTTTCCGGGTCCGCCCCCGGGTCCGCCTGCAGCTGCCGGATCAGCGCATGGGCCCCGTTCTTCACCAGGCTGTGCACCGTGATCGAGTCGCTCCGCCGGACCTCGCTCATGGCGAACTCGCAGGCCTCCAGGCCGGCCCGCAGCATCACCTCGAAGGCCAGCCAGAACGGCAGCAGCAGGACCAGCGAGCCAGCCAGCAGTAACGGGACGGTCAGGCCCGCTGGCTGCCAGGGCAGGCCCGGCCGCCGGGGCGAGATCATCATGAGGAACACGATCGCGGCGATGATGAGCGGGATCCAGGGCCGGAGCGCGACCAGCCGCCGGCTGGCCGGGGCCTCCGGGTTGTACCAGCTCGCATCGGTCATCACCTGCGAATAGGCACTCCACAGGTGCCCGGTGACCAGCACCAGGCCAGCCAGGAACACGCCCGCGGGCAGCGGCCGGACCTCGACCGGGCCGACATACAGCAGCAGGGCCGCCACGATGCCCAGGCTCTCCAGGATCCCGGCCAGGTCCGCGGTCGCCCGGCCGCGCGCCCCGCGCAGATGCCAGGCGGCCCGGCTGAGCACAGGCAGCCGCCCGGATTCCAGCCGGTCGAGCAGGCCCGGCTGGAGCTGCACCCAGGCCATGCTTACCCCGGCCGTGACCATGACCAGCTGCGCGGCGCCGCGCAGCACGCTGCCTGCGGGGAACCAGCTGAGCAGCACCCAGAGCCCGGCGACGCAGCCGCCACGGAAAACCGCCCCGGCCCGCCACAGCGGGGTGGCGTACCGGACCGCGATGTCATACACGGTCCGGGTGCGCAGGGATGAGTCCGCGAGCACTGAGCCTCCCTGGCCATGCCGATCCGGAGCTGTCCCCTTTCTCATACTCCCGTAACCTGCTGGCGTCACGCCCCGGTCCCGGGGGTATGCGGGGATACGCTGGCGCCGAGGGAGGGCCATGCGGACCAATGATCTCCTCGCCGGGCGCGGCGACCTGCACACGCACACCTGGGTACCCCCGCATTTCCGGCAGGCCCATTAACCGCCCGGCTGCAGCAGCGCCACCACCTCATCGTCGGTGGTCTGCGCAAAGTCGGCGTACCACTGGCCGATCGCGAAAAATGGCTCAGGTGCGGCCAGGCAGACGACCTCGTCCGCCGCGTCGGCCAGCGCGCTGAGGGCGGCGCGGGGCGCCACCGGCACGGCCAGCACCACCCGGGCCGCCCCGTGCGCCCGCGCCACCTGGCAGGCGACCCGCGCGGTCGAGCCGGTCGCGATGCCGTCATCCACGATGATCGCCGTCACCCCCGGCCAGCGGCACCCGCGGCCGCACGGCCCGGTAGCGGGCGGCCCGGCGGTCCAGTTCGGCCCGTTCCCTCCGCTCTACCTGCGCGAACACCTCGGCGCTGACCTGCTCGGCCCGGACCACGTCCTGGTTGATGATCCGGACGCCGTCCTCCCCGATCGCACCCATGGCCAGTTCCGGCTGGATCGGCAGGCCGAGCTTGCGGACCAGGATGACGTCGAGCGGGGCACCCAGGGCCCGGGCGATCTCCGCCGCGACCGGGACCCCGCCCCGGGGCAGGCCCAGCACCACCACGCCAGATCCGCGCACGCCGGGCCATTCTCCCACTGCCTGCGCTCCTGCCATCTGCGCTTGCCCAGGCGGTGCTTGCACAGCCGGTGCTTGCTCAGGCGGTGCTTGCTCCAGCAGCGCGGCCGCCAGCCGCCGCCCAGCCTCAGCGCGGTCGGTGAAGGCCATGGTCCATTCCCGGCTATCCGGTGAGCTGCGCCCTGAGGAAGGCCCGGGTCCGCGCGGCGTCCTGGCCCCAGGCGAACTCGGCGGCTACGAAGTCCGTGACGCCCGCCTTGGCCAGCGCGGTGAGCTGGGCGCCCACCTCCGCCTCGGTCCCACGAGGGCCACGTCCGCCGGGCCCGCCGCGCCCTCGCGGTCCAGCATCGCGCGGTAGGACGGCAGCTCGCCGTAGATGGCGAAGACCCTGGCCGCCGCGGCCCGGGCGCCGTCCGGGTCGCTGGTGACGCAGACCGGCAGGATGCACACCACCCGGGGCGCGGGCCGGCCGCGGCCTGCGCCGCGCGCGGTGATGCGCCGGCACGATGTGGTCGCGCATGGTGGCGGGCCCGGCCATCCACGGTCACGGTGCCGTCCGCCAGCTCGCCGGCCATCCGCAGCATGCGCGGGCCGAGCGCGGCCAGCAGCACCGGCACCGGGCCCGGGGCCGCGACGGACAGCGTGATGTCCGCGCTCACCGTGCTCGCCGTGAAACGACACCGCCTCGCCGCGCAGCAGCGGGCCGCCAGCGCCTGGACGATACTCCTGGGTGTGCTGGGCCGGCCCGTCGAACCGGTAGCCGAACATGTCCTCGATCACGATCTTGTGCGACGGGCCCGATACCCAGGGTGACGCCGCCCCCCGGTGGCCGCGGCCGCGGTCAGCGCCTGCTGGGCCAGGCCACCGGATGCCGCGGGTAGGTGGGCATGACCGCCGTGGCCAGCTCGATCCCGGGCACCTGGCGGCCCGCCACCGCCAGCGCGGTCAGCGCGTCCAGCCCGAAGATGTTGTTCAGCCAGGCCGACGGGAAACCGTCGTCCGCCGCCAGCTGCACATCGGCACACAGCCGGTCGAGCGCATCCGGCCCGCTCCGGTCAGCTAGCGCCACGCCCATTCGCATACCAACCTCCAGCCCCCGGCTGCCTGGCCAGGATACGGCCTGGCCCGGTCAGCGGTCCGCCGGGTCCCCGCCGGGCCAGGCCTCCCCCGCCGCGGAGGCCACGGCCACCTCGGCCGCGAGCGCCGCGTTGTCCGCGATCAGCAACCGGTTGACCGCCGCGCTGCGGCCGCCGCTGAGCTCGTGCACCAGCGCCAGCACGGCGGGGGTCACCGCCTGGCCCCGGACACCCTGCTGCTCAACCTGGCTGACCGCCTCGGCCAGGATCGGCTCGATGTCCACGGACGGGTCCGGTGGGCGGCTGAGCAGCACGCCCGGACGAACCGTTGAGGGTCCAATGCGCGGCGGCGACCTGCGCTGCCTCGGCCGCCGAGGTCACCGTGGCGGATACCGGAGGGCCGCCGTGCGGGCTGTAGAACATGGGCAGCGTGGGCGTCCGCCAGCCGAGCACCGGCACGCCCAGTGTCTCCAGCAACTCCGCGGTGGCCGCGACATCCAGGATGGACTTCACCCCCGAGGACACCACCAGGGCCCTGGTCCGGGCGAGCTGCGGCAGGTCGGCGGAGATGTCCAGGCTGCCGGCGAAGCCGCGGTGCACCCCGCCGGTGCCGCCGGTGGCCATGAACCGCGATCCCGGTCAGCCGGCACACCGCCAGCGTGCCGCCGACCGTGGTCGCACCGAGCGCGCCCTGCACCACGCAGGCGGCCAGGTCCCGGGCGCCTGCCTTGCGGGCCGCCGGGCCAGCGGCGGCGAACCGGGCCAGTTCCGCCTCGGTCAGCCCTACCCGCAGCACGCCGTCGACCACGCCGGTGGTGGCCGGCACCGCGCCGGCCTGCCGGACCCGCGCCTCCGCGGCCAGCGCCACCTCGACTCCCTCCGCGCCCGGGAAGCCGTGCGACACCAGCGTGGTCTCCAGCGCGACCACGGGGCCACCCTCCGCGCAGGGCCGTCCCGACCTCCGCGGTCAGCCGCGGTGTGATCGTCGCGTCATCATCATCAGGGCATCGCTCCCATCGTGGCCACCGCCCGGGCCGCCGCGGCCAGGCCGAGGCTGACCCCGCCGACCAGGTAGCCGGCCGCGAACGCGTCGCCCGCTCCGGTCGGGTCCACGGCGCCGGACCGGCGCCGCCGGGTACACCACGCCTGCGGCGCGCACGCCCCGCGCGCCGAGCTTCACCACCAGGTCGGCCCCGGGCACGTCGCCGACCAGGTCCGCCTCGGCCTCGGTGCCGAACACCACCTGCGGCCGCAGTTCGCGCCAGCAGCGCCCGGAACCGGCTGGCCCCGTAGTCCGCAGCACGGCGGTGGACGACAGGTCGATGCTCAGCCGCGGCACCCGGGCCGCTGCCTCCCGCGCCGCGCTGCCGATCGGCTCGCGGACCAGGCTGTAGGCCGGGAGGTGGAGCAGATCCGCAGTCCGCGAGCCAGGCACTGGCCAGTGCTTCTTCTGGTCAGCAACGGCCCCACGCCCCGGTCGGTCAGCATGGACCGGGACGTGCCGTGCTCGGACAAGGACACGATGACCCCGGTCGGCCCGTCGAGCACCGGCCCGGCGACATCCACCCCGCGACGGCCAGTTCCCGCGGCCACCAGGCTGGCGGCGAGATCGTTGCCGCGGGCCGCGATCAGCCGGGCCTGGCCACCGAGCGCGCAGACCCAGGCCGCGACGTTGGCTCGCCTGGCCGCCGACCCCGACCCAGTTGCGGGAGGGCGTGTCGGTTTCCCTGGCGACCGGCCCGGCGGGGCGGGCGACAACGTCGAGATGCGCGTCCCCCAGCACGCAGATCAGTGTCATCAAGGTGTTATTAGATCAGTGCCCCCTGCGGCCTGCATCCCCCATCACTCTCCCGCCCGGTGGCCGCGCCACTACGCCTGAGCCACGAGGGCGCCGCCCGGTGCGGTGCCGCCCAAGGAGGTACAGATGCCCATATTCGGCAGCGGAGCGGCGAGATCCACCGCCCGACTGGGAGCCGCAGGCCGCGGACACCCGCCTGGCGCAGACCGCTGGCGCCGAGCCGGGCGGGGTGTTCACCTCCGACCTGTCGGTGTCGGAGTACGTCACTGCTCGGCGAGGCCGGATTCGAGCCGCTGGGCTTCGTGGTCGGCTCGTCCATCTACCACGTCGGCCTGCAGGTCGGCCGCTGGTCGCAGAACGCCGAGCTGCAGACCCTGACCCAGGCCATGTACAACGCGCGGGAACTGGCCATGGCGCGGATGCGCGCGGAAGCCGACCACCTCGGTGCGGACGGCATCGTCGGGGTCCAGCTGCGGATGCAGATGTACGCCTGGGGCCAGGAGGTGCTGGAGTTCGTGGCCACCGGGACCGCGGTGAAATCCCTGTCCGCCGAGGGCGCGCACCGGGCCCCGGACGGCCGGGCGTTCACCTCGGACCTGTCCGCCCAGGACTTCTTCCGGCTGCTGGCCGGCGGCGCTGTGCCGGTCGCCTTCGTCCTGGGCACGTGCGTGTATCACATCGCGCACCAGTCGGTCATGCAGAGCCTGCGCCAGACCGGGCGCAACCAGGAGATGATCCAGTTCACCCAGGGCGTGTACGAGGCCAGGGAACTGGCCCTGGTCCGGATGCAGTCCGAGGCGTCGGAGGCCCGCGCGTCCGGGATCGTCGGGGTGAACGTCGCGGTCGCCAACCACGTGTGGGGTGAGCACGCGACGGAGTTCCTGGCCACCGGCACGGCGATCCGGCGGCTGAGTGAGGAGCACCGGCTCCCGGCCACCACGCCCAAGCCCACGTTCACCCTGGGACTCGACACCTGATCCCGGGACTCGAGCCTGGGTCGCTGAAGCCACCGGCGACACTGGGGCCATGCGATCGGTCTGCGTGTTCTGCGGGTCCAACCCCGGACGGCGCCCCGAGTATCTGGCGGGCGCCGCCAGGCTGGGCCGCGACCTGGCCCGCCGGGGCATACGGATGGTGTACGGGGGGGCCCACGTCGGCACCATGGGCGCGCTCGCGGACGCCGCACTGGCCGCGGGTGGCGAGGTGATCGGGGTGATCCCAGGGCACCTGGTCGCCGCTGAGGTCGCGCATCAGGGGCTGACCGAACTGCGGATCGTGGACTCCATGCACGAGCGCAAGGCGCTGATGGCCGACCCTGGCGGACGGCTTCATCGCCCTGCCCGGCGGGCTGGGCACCCTGGAGGAGTTCGCAGAGGTGACCACCTGGTCGCAACTGGGACTGCACGCCAAGCCCACCGGGCTGCTGAACCTGCTCGGGTTCTACGACAGCCTGCTCAGCTTCCTCGATCACGTGACCGCGGAGCGGTTCCTGCGGCCGGAGCACCGCGATCTGGTGATCGCCCGGTCTGATCCGGCGGAGTTGCTAACCGCCATGGGCCAGTGGACCCCGCCGACCAGCCACAAATGGATCGACGCCGACGGGTCAGACCTGAAACTGGGCCGGTAGCGGCTCAGGGATACACCCAGCGCCCTCAGCTGCCGCGCGGCGGGGGCGGCAGCTGGCGGCTGTACTCGGTGGAGCCGTTGCCGAAGAACTCGCGCAGCGTGTTGCCGGCACAGGTGTAGCGGTACGGCGCCGGCTCGATGGACAGCGGGCTGCTGTTGTTGTAGGCGCCATTCTCCCGCAGCGTCGAGGTGCCGTGCGCGGAGATATCGCTGATCAGCACCATTCCGTCGGAGTCTTCGTAATGCATGGTGGCGGAGCCGGTGACGACATTCGTCCAGGTGTTGCCGTTGACTACCGCGGTGTAGGTCGTGCTGGTCCCGTACAGCTGCTCCATCGTGCCGTCCGGGAGGTCGATCTCCTTCTGTGCGGACGAGCTGGTGGCGTCCACCTGGGCGCCGTTGATGTTCATGGTGGTGACTGCCGAGGTGGCGACCCAGGTGCCGACGACGCACGGGTCGATCGTGGACGGCAGGGTCGGGCTGGGGGAGGACGTGGGCCGCAGCGTCTTCCGCAGCCCAGCCGCGGTGGTGCGCCGCGGCCGGGCCGCCCCGTTGCTGGCCCTGTCCAGGGCTAGCACCGCGGCCCCAGCAGCGGCGAGGACTACCACCGCGGTGAGCGCGGCCAGCGCGGGCTTGCGGCCCAGCCCGAAGCCGCGGCCCAGCGGCAGGCCAACCAGCCCGGCCGCATCATCCCGGCGCGTGCCGCCATCACTGGCCGGGCCACCCGGCCCGCCCGGCCTGGTCGCCCGCTCGGCGGCCGCGGCCTCGGTGACCGCCGGGCCGGTGGCGGCCAGCTTGGTCGCCACCGGGCGGGCCTCGGCCGGCGGCGCGACGTGCTCGGCCAGGGCGGCGGCCATTCCCGGCGGCAGCCACAGCTGAGCGATCTCGCCGGTGCGGCCCGCGGTGTGGCCACGGCATTCAGCGACGATGTCAGCCGGGGCCGGGCGGCCCGCCGGGTCCTTGGCCAGGCACCGCTCGATCAGACCGCGGGCCGGCTGCGGGTCTATGGCCACCGTGTACAACCTTCCCGCCGTTGCGACAAAGGATTCCATGTTCCGGGAGACGCGACCCAATGACACCGTAATGCCCATCGGCACACTCATTCCGGCTCCGGTTCCCGGCCGCCGGGACGGCACACGGGCCAGGCTGGTGGCGATGGGCATGACGCTGGATCACGGGGCCTTGGCCGCGTAGACGATGCCGGGGTCCGCCCGGGCCGGGGTCCGCCCGGGCCGGGCGGGCCCTGGCGCGGGAATGGATTGGGCGGGCACCCGGTTCCATGCCCTGTCGGGTATCTGGCGAAAGATACCCGCCCACATACGCCTACCCCGGGCGCGGATACCCGCCGGGATTCCAGGCGGCGGCCGGAAGACGGGCCGCCGAGACGAGGAGACAATCAATGGCTACGGTCGAGCTGACCGCCGAGAACTTCGAGTCCGTAGTCGGCCGCGCGGACATGGTGCTGGTCAACTTCTGGGCGTCCTGGTGCGGGCCGTGCCGTCAGTTCGGCCCGGTTTTCGACCGGGCCTCGGACCGGCACAGCGACGCGGTGTTCGGCAAGGTCAACACGGACGCCGAAACGGAACTCGCGGCCTCGTTCGGGATCTCGTCCATCCCCACGCTGATGGTGATCAGGGACAACGTCGTTCTCTACGCGCAGCCGGGCGCACTGCCCGAGCAGGCGCTGGAGGAGCTGATCGGCAAGGCCAAGGAACTGGACATGGTGGCCGTCAAGGCGGAGCTCGCCAAGGACCAGACCGCCGGTGACCAGGCCAGCGACGACCAGGCCGCCGGCGACCCGGAGCACCAGCACAGCCACAACGACTGACCCGGACGGCCAGCCACCCGGCGCTTCGGTAATGCGCGGAATGCCGGGAAAGTTCCCATGGCACGGCCCCGTTAGCTCTGCCAGGATAAGCGTGACCGCGATGACGGCCAGGATCATCGGCGGTTATCGAAACGGGGACGGGGTCAACAATGCCTGAGATTCGCACGGCTGGGTTGCGCGGACGGCTGCCGGTAAAGCGACCGGGTGAGCGGTTCAATATCCAGTATCTGTCCAGCTACCTGACCACGCCATTGCCGCCGCCGGTTTACCCGGTGGATGTGTCGGCGGGCGTTACCAACTGGGGCATGCTGGGCAACGGCCCGGACAAGACGTGCACGACCCACCCGGACGGGGTGGGCGACTGCACCTTTGCTGGCCGCCAGCACTACCGGATGGCCAAGGCCAGGGCCGGGCATGAGACCGAGAAGTGGGAAACCTCGAACCAGCTGGTCGCCGAGTACCTGGCCTATGACCAAGGCAAAGACCTCGGCGCCAACATCGCCGACCTGCTGCTCTACTGGTACAAGGCCAAGAAGATCCTGGCGTTCGCGCCGGTCGATCACACCAAGCCAGCCGAGGTCGATGCGGCCATGACCGCGTTCCACGGCACCTACGTCGGGGTGAACCTGACGGACGACGCTGACCAGTTGTTCGGGGAGCACGAGCCGTGGACCGTGGCGGGCGGGCAGCAGCCCGACCCCAACGACGGCCACTGCATCGTGAAGGTCGGGTCCGACGGCGACCAGCTGGACACCTGGGTGACCTGGGGCGCGCTGCAGCAGTCCACGCTGGCGTGGACGGCCGCCTGCCTGGACGAGGCCTGGGTCGTCATCACGGAAGAGGACGCGCAAGCGGCCAACCTGAACATCGCCGCGCTGCGGCAGGACATCGACGCCCTGCACGGTACCGGCGGTTAAGTACGGGCTGAGTTACACAACTGCGCGGCCCCGGGATCGGGATCCCGGGGCCGCGCAGTTGTTCAGGCCGTCAACGTCATGGCGCGAGGTGACGCGGCTGGAACACGCTGGTGAACGTGTTCGCGGCTCAGGATCTATGCGCTGATAAGCGGCGTAGCGGGCCAATCGAGCACCTGCGCGCCGATCACCGCCACCCGCAGCGCCAGGCCCTGGGCCGGATCAGCGGGATCATGACCGGTGAGTGACCTGATCCGGGCCAGCCGGTAGGTCATGGCCCGGGCGGACGGATGCAGCCGGCGCGCCGCCTCCGCCGCGACACCGCCGCATGCGTAATACGCCTGCAGCGTGTCCAGCAACGGCTGGGCGCCACCCCGGGCGCCCGCCAGCGGGGTGAGCAGCGCGCCCACCAGGTCCGTGATCGCGCCCCGGTCGCGCAGCAGGACTTGATAGAGCAGCAGGTCGGCGGCGTCCACCACGGCTTCAGGCAGGCCAAGCCGGTCAGCCACGTCCAGCGCGTCGCCGGCCTCGTCGTAGGACCGTCGCACCCCCGCTGGGCCGGGATAAGAGCGGCCGTAGGCCACCCGCCACGGCCGCGGGCCCACCGCAGCTGGTTCCGGCGGCCCGCCCAGGGCCCGGGCCAGGGCGGCCGCGACCCGGGTGGCTTCACCACCATCCGCGGCGCCGGTGACCGTGACCAGCTGCCCAGCCCGGACGACGGTCAGCGACGGCGACGGCGCGGCGGCCGCGGCGACCAGCCCGTCGAGTTCCCGGCCCAGCGGCCGGGCCCGGTCCGCCCCCGCGGCATAACCGGCCAGTACCACCAGATGCGGGCCCGCCAGGCTCAACCCGAGGCGCTCACCCCGGGCCATCAGATCTGCGCCGCCGCGTCCGGACAGCACATCATCAACGAACGCCAGGCGCTCCGACTCCTCCCGCCGCGCGATCGAGTAGTGCGCCCGCTCGAAACCCTCAGCCAGCGCCTGGACCGCGTCGTCCGCGGCCCGCAGCACCCCCAGTCCGGCCGTCTTACCCGCCTCGGGCAGTTCCCGCCACAGCCGCCAGGTGGCGGACAGGTAGAGATCGACCAGCCCGCGCAGGGCCACCCCACGTTCCGCGGCCTGCTCTCCGGACCGCCCGTACCGGGCCAGCTCCGCGGCCATCAGCCGGCGTCCGGTCCGGGCCGCGTCGAGCACCGCAGGCAGGTAGTCGGACAGCAGGTCCGGGGGGACACCGCCCGCCTCGCGGCTCGCCGCCCGGGCGATCACGGTCAGGTCCGGCTGGGCCGCCGGGCGTTGCTGGGCCACCGCGCCACCTCCCCGGCCGTCCCGCCCCGCCGCGGCCGGGCGGTGCCGGGATGGGCGAGCGATACACCGTCGTTGCCGGTTCCCGGCAACCAACGAGCCCAATATTAGCCGTACGAGCCCGCTGAAGTTTCCGGGGTGGACCCCGATAGTGGGTTCGTGGGCTGGCGCGGATCGCCAGCGGCAGAGGAGACAGCGGTGACCATGACCCACCCGCCGGCCACCCCGCCGGCCGGGTTTTCCCCGGACCCAGGCCGCAACGGCACGCGGCGCACGGCTGGCAGCGGGCGGCTCACCATCCGGCTCACCCGCGGCGGCTGGCTGCTCGGCACCCTGGCCGCGGCCGCGAGCGCGGTGGCACTGCCGGATGTCGACCCGGGCCGCCCAGCGCTGGACTACCTGCTGGCGGCCGCCGGGGTGGTCGGCGTCCTGCTGGGCAGCCTGATCCTGCACGAGCTCGGGCACGCGCTGGTGGCGCGGCGGTACGGCGCCCGCAGCAGCCAGGTCACCATCGGCTTCTTCGGCGGGCTGCGGCACGGGCGGGACGACCTGCCCACCCCGCGGGCGCAGTGGCGGGTCGCCGCGGCCGGGCCCGCGGTCAGCCTGCTGCTGGCCGGGATCGCCGCGGCGGCCCTGGCCGTGGCGGCCGCGCTGGCCGCTGGGCCGCTGTGGGGCGCGGTGCTGGCGGTAGCGGTATGGGTCAACGGACTTCTGGGCGTGGCCAACCTGATTCCAGGCGCGAGCCTGGACGGCGGGCGGATCGTCCGAGCGCTGGCGTGGGCGCGCTCGGGCGATTCCACCCGGGCTGGCCTGATCGCCGCCCGGTTCGGCCAGGTTGCTGGGACGGTCCTGGCCGCAGCGGGATTGGCCGCCGTGGTCCTCGGGCACCTGACCGGACTGTGGGCCGGCCTGATCGGCCTGCTGATGGTGGCGGCCTCGCGGGCCGAAGCCGGCCAGGTGCTGACCACGGCAGCCCTGTCCGGGCTACGGGTCCGGGACATCCTTTCTGGTGAGCTGGGGGGCGAGCCCGGCCGGCCGCCCGACGGCGGGCCCGGGCTGCAGACCGGCCACAGCTGGCAGAGCGTCCGGGCGTTCCTGGACAGCCAGGGCTGGGGTGGCACCAGCCCGCTGCCCGCCCGCGGCGCCAGCACCGCGTTCGGCGTGCTGGACTTCGACGGCCAGCTGGCCGGCCTGGTCACGCTGAGCCAGCTGGTCGCGGTGCCAGCCGCGCACCAGGCCGCGACCCGGCTCGGCCACGTGGCCACCCCGGTCGATCACGTCACGTTCACCACGCTGGACGAGCCACTCACCGAGCTGCGGACCCGGCTGAGCGCGCGGCCCGCCAGCCCGGCCGGGCTCTACACCATGGGCCACGCCATCGTCGTCGGCGCGGCCGGGCAGCTTGTGGGCGTACTCACCCCAGCGGACTTTGCCCGGGCCGCCCAGGCTGGGGCGCTCCGGTGGGACGGGCGGCCCCAGAGCGTTGCAGATAACACCCTGCTGAAAAAGAGCTGAGCCAGGACGGCTGGCATGACCCCGGGCCCCGGCTGATGCACACGGTCAACGTGCCGCCCTGGCTGTGGGCCACGGCCGTGGCTGTGATCGCGGTGGCCGTGGCCGTGGACCTGATCGCGGGTGCACGCCGTGGGCGGGAGCCGGGGCTGCGTGAAGCGGCGCTGGCCACGGCCGCGGTGGTCGCCCTGGGCGCGCTGTTCGGGGTGGCGCTGGGCGCGGCGGCTGGCCCGCGGGCGTCCGGCCAGTTCTTCGCGGGCTGGCTGACCGAGTACAGCCTGTCGCTGGACAACCTGTTCGTGTTCGTGCTGCTGATTGGCTCGTCCGGGCTGGCCCCGAGCCGGCGCGGCCGGGTCCTGCTGCTGGGCACCGGCTTCGCGCTGCTGCTGCGCGGGGTGTTCATCGTGATCGGCGCAGCCGCGCTCAGCCGGTTCACCGACCTGCTCTACCTGTTCGGCGGGCTGCTCCTGGTCACCTCGGGCCGGCTGGCCCTGGGCGGCGGAGGCGGCCCGGATCCAGCCGCCGGCTGCTCCGGGCGGCGGGACGAGCGGGCCGCCGGGCCGGTGGCCCGGGCCTGCTGGCGCTGGCCGGGGCCATTGCCGTCACCGACCTGGTGTTCGCGATGGACTCGATCCCGGCCATTTTCGGCCTGACCCGCGACCCGGTCCTGATCCTGGCCGCCAACGCGTTCGCCCTGCTCGGCCTGCGGCACCTGTATGTGCTGATCAGCGGCCTGGTCGAGCGGCTGGTGCACCTCTCCCTCGGGCTGTCCGCCATCCTCGGCTTCATCGGGGTGAAGCTGCTGTTCGAGGCGCTCGGGCAGTCCGGGGTGCACCGGATCGGGCCGGTGCCGCTGCCCGAGATCGGCACCGGTGAGTCCCTGGCCGTGATCGGCGGGGTGCTGGCCGCCGTCACGATCAGCAGCCTGGTCAGCACCTGGCGCGGGCAGCGGGCCCGGGCCGGGCCGGATCAGCTGGGCGCCTCAGCTGGCCCAGCCCGGCCGGACGGGCCGCAGGACCTGGTCCGGCAGGCGGGCCGGCTCCGGTACTACGAGCGGGTCAGGCAAGCCCGAGCAGAGAAGTTAGCTCCGCGGTCACCCCGGCGACCGGAACCTTCCTGGTCTCCCCGGTCGCCCGGGTGGTGATCTCGACCGTGCCTTCGGCGAGGCCGCGCTTGCCCACGGTGACCCGGTACGGGATGCCGGTCAGTTCTGCGTCCCGGAACTTCACCCCGGCCCGCTCGACCCGGTCGTCGATGATGACCTCGGCGCCGGCCGCCAGCAGCTGGTCGTAGATGGCCGCCCCGGCTTCGGCAACCTCGGTGTCCTCCTGCTGGGCGACCGTGACCACCACGCTGAACGGGGCCACGGACAGCGGCCACACAATGCCGCGGTCATCGTGGTGGCACTCCACGATCGAGGCCAGCGCGCGCTCCACGCCGATCCCGTAGCTGCCCATGATGGGGTGCACCCGCTCGCCCGCCGCGTTGAGCACGGTCACGCCGAACGTCTTGGTGAACTTGTAGCCCAGCTTGAAGATGTGCCCGACCTCGATCGTGGTCAGCAGCTCCAGCGGATGCCCGCACCGGACGCACGGCTCCCCCGCGGCGACCTCGCGCAGGTCAGCCCAGGTACCCGCGGCGATATCCCGGTCGATGTCCACCCCGCGCAGGTGCACGTCGTCGGTGTTGGCGCCGGTGACCATGTCCCGGCGGCCGCGCAGCGCCTCGTCCGCGATCACCGGCAGGCTGCTCACCCCGACCGCGCCCAGGCTGCCGGGCAGCGCGCCGAGCGCGTCCTTGATCTCCTCCGGCTGGGCCGGCCGGATCGTCGCCGCGCCGGTGGCGTCGGCCAGCTTCTGCTCGTTGAGCGCGTGATCACCGCGCATCAGCACCAGGGTGAGCTTGCCCGTCCAGCACGTAGACCAGGGTCTTGATCTGCCGGTCAGCCAGGGCGTCGTACCCGGTGGCCAGGTCCTCGATGGTGCGCACGCCGGGGGTGTCGAACCGCTCCGGCACGGGCAGCCCCGGCCCGTCGGCTACCGGCTCGAGCTGGGACGTGGCCTTCTCCACGTTGGCGGCGTAGTTGCAGTCCGGGCAGTACGCGACCAGGTCCTCGCCCGCGTCCGAGGGGCACATGAACTCGGTCGAGTCGCGACCGCCCATCGCACCGCTGGATGCCTCCACCGGGATGACCGGAATGCCCAGCTGGCCGAAGATCCGCAGGTAGGCGTCGCGGTGCCGGTCGAAGGCGAGCGTCCAGCCCGGCCTGGTTCCAGGTCGAAGCTGTAGGAGTCCTTCATGGTGAACTCGCGGACCCGGAGCAGGCCCGCCCGGGGCCGGGGCTCGTCCCGGAACTTGGTCTGGAACTGGTACCAGACCTGCGGCAGCTGCTTGTGCGAGCGCAGTTCCTGGGCGAGCAGCGCGAAGATCTCCTCGTGCGTCACGGCGAGCACGTTCACGGCACCTTTGTGGTCGGTGAGCCGGAACATCACGTCGTCCATGGTTTCCCAGCGGCCGCTGCGCTGCCAGATCTCCGCCGGATGCATGGTCGGCAGCAGCACCTCCTGGCCGCCGATGCGCGTTCATCTCCGCCCGGATGATGTCGATGATCTTGGCGCGGACCCGGACCGCGAGCGGCAGCAGCGAGTAGTGGCCGGCCGACAGCTGCCGGATGTAGCCCGCGCGGAGCAGCAGCCGGTGGCTCGCTGCCCCCGCGTCTGCTGGGTCCTCCCGCAGGGTCGGGATGAACATCTGTGACCAGTGCATCGTCGCGGACTTTCCGTGATGAGAGTCGTGTCGCCGTGAGCGCGGCTGATGCCGCGGGAGCGGCGAGCGCCGCCCCGGCGTCAGGCTACGAGCTTAGTGTGGGCCGGCATCGGTTGGTGCGGCACCGGTTTTTGCGGGCCCGGGATCTCCGGTTCCCCGCCCGTTGCCCAGGTCAGGACCGGGCTCCAGCGGCGGGGCGCCGACCGGGCAGTTGAACCGGCATTCCGGGGCGGCCCGCGCGGCTGGCCCCGTAGCCGCCAGGCCGCCCACGGGTGAGCGCAGCACGTTGTTGTCCACCAGCACCGCGGACAGCACGGCGGCCAGCACCATCAGCCCCGCGCACACGGTCATCGCCGTGCGGAAGCCGTGCTCCAGCAGCACGGCCGAGTACAGGGCCGCGCCGGACAGCCCCACAGCGGCCGGCAGGCCGGCCACGCTACAGCAGCCCGGCCGCGCGGGCGGTGGCGTTGTTCACTCCGCTCGCCACCCCGGCGTGCCGGTCATCGGCGCTGGCCAGCACCGTGGCGGTGAGCGGGGCGACGGTCATGGACAAGCCCAGCCCGAACAGGGCGACGGCGGGCACCACATCGGCCACGTAGGACGTGTGCGGGCCGATCCGGGTGAGCAGCAGCAGCCCGGCCGCGGCGATCAGGATGCCGCCGGTCATCAGCCAGCGCGGGCCGATCCGCTGCGCCAGCGCGCCGAACCGGGCCGACAGCAGCAGCATGAGCCACGGTGGACGGCAGCAGCGAGACACCTGCCTGCAGCGGCGAGAAGCCGGCCACCACCTGGAGCGTCGAGGACCAGCAGGAAGAACACCGCGCCCATGGCCCCGTACACGACAAACGTGATCACGTTGATCGCGGTGAACTGCCGGGAGGAGAAGATGCCCAGCGGCAGCATCGGCGGCACCCGGCCCGGGTGCCGGCCGCGGCGCAGTTCCACCATGACGAAGGCCACGCCCGCCGCGACCCCCGCGACCGCCGACAGCAGCACAGTCAGCCCCGCCCCGGACGGCGCCTCGATGAGCGCCTCGGTGATCCCGGCCAGGGCCAGCGCGGCGAGCACGGCCCCGGCAATGTCGAACCGGCCGTGTGCGGTCGGGTCCCGGCTCTCCGGCACATGCCGCAGCGACACCAGCAGCACCGCAGCGGCGAGCGGCAGGTTGAGCAGGAAGATCCACCGCCAGCCGATCGAGCCCACGATCCAGCCGCCCAGGAACGGGCCGATCGCCCCGGCCACCCCGCCCAGGCCGGACCACGCGCCGATCGCCCGGGACCGGTCCTCCCGGGCGAACGTGGTCTGGATGATGGCCAGCGAGCCCGGGGTGAGCAGCGCTCCCCCGATGCCCTGCAACGCCCGGGCTCCGATCAGCACCCCGATGTCCGGGGCCAGCCCGCAGAGCGCGGAGGAGAGCGCGAACCAGGTCACCCCGATCAGGAACACGCGGCGCCGGCCGAACCGGTCGCCCAGTGCGCCGCCGAGCAGGATCAGCCCGGCCAGGGTAAGCGTGTAGGCGGTCACCGTCCACTGCAGGCCCACCAGCGAGGTGTGCAGCTCCCGGCCGATGGTCGGCAGCGCCACGTTGACCACGGTGGAGTCGAGAAACGCCATGCTCGAGCCGAGCACAGCCGCGGCCAGCACCCACCGCCCTCGCGCCGACGCCAGCCGGATCCGGGCGGCGGCCTCCGGCGCCGGCCGGTCCGGTGGCCGGCCCAGCTGCTCGCTCCGGCTCAGTCACTGGTCCCGGTCATGTGCTGGCCGCACTTGGCGAGCAATGTGGTGACGGTGGCCCAGTTGCGGGCCGTGCCCGCGGCCTTGGCCGCCAGCGGGCCCTGGCCCCGGCCCAGCTGCACGACCAGCTCGCTGCGGCCGAACCCGTCCGGGGTGTGCAGGTACAAGGTACGGCCGGCGAACTGCGCGGAGTCCCGGCTGCCCTTCGCCGCGACCTGCTGCTGCACCGCCGCCACGGCGGCGATCATGCCCGGATCTGGCTCGGCCTCCCGGAACACGGCGTGCACGGCCCGGTGGTTCGGCTCGTCCGGATACGGGTTGTCCCGCACCACCCGGGCCAGCTCGTCCCGGGACAGCACCAGGACCCGCGGGCATACGCCCAGCTGGGCGGCGATGCGCGTCCTCGAGGGCCTTCGCGAGCTTCGCGGTGTCGGTCTCGTCGGTGCTGAACACCACGTTGCCGCTCTGGATGTAGGTAGCCACGTCGGCGTGCCCGAGCGAGGTCACCACGTCCCGGAGCTCAGCCATCACGACCTTGACGCCACCGACGTTGATGCCCCGGAGCAGAGCAACATGAGTAGCCACGTCAGCACCCTAACCCCGCTGGCCAGGCGGTGGCGTGCTCTAATCTGCAGGCGTGGGCGAATCCGGCGTGGGTGAGATGGCTGAGCCCGGCGCGGGCGGGTGGCTGAGCCCGGCACGGGCGAGGTGGCTGAGCCCGGCACGGGCGGCGACGAGGGGCTGCCGGTACGGCGGGCCGGGCGGGTGATCCTGCTCGACCCGGACAACCGGGTGCTGCTGATGCGCTACGACGACGCCCCACCGAACGGGCGGCACTGGACCACCCCCGGCGGCGGCCTCAACGACGGCGAGGGCTATGCCGCCGGGGCCGCCCGCGAGCTGGCCGAAGAGACCGGGTGGACCGACATCGAGCTGCTGGGCGAGGTGTTCCAGCGCAGCCTCACCATGCGGTACGGCGGCCGGCTGGTCCGCCAGCAGGAGCGGCATTTCCTGGCCCGGACCGATCAGCCCCGCCGCGAGCTGGGTGACGTCGCGGACATGCACGCTACGGACTTCATCGCCGCCTGGCGGTGGTGGGAGCTGGCGGAACTCGACACCACCACGGAGACGGTGTGGCCGGCCGGGCTGGCGGACCTGATCCGGACGATACTGTCGGGGACGTAAACGCCGGGCCTGGGCGGCGCCGGCCAGACGGCAGCGACGTGAGGGGCAGGCGGGCGATGGAGCCGATGCCGGAGGACTGGGCCCGGGCGGTAGCCGTGGTGGCGCACCCGGATGACCTCGAGTACGGGGCGGCGGCCGCGGTAGCCCGGTGGACCCGGCAGGGCAAGCACGTCTCCTACCTGCTGGTCACCCGGGGCGAGGCCGGCATCGAGGGGATGGCGCCGCCGCCTGGCTCAGGCAGGGCAGGTCCATTCCTGGCGCCCGGCCCGCGCCGTGGCGTCCGCCGCGTCCGGCGGCGGGAACAGGACCCGCAGTGTGAAGGCCTCCGGACCCGGACCGTGCGCGCGCAGCCACCGGACCCGATGCTCCGCCTGGGCCACGTCCGGGACGGTCCCGGCCGGGATCCACCACAGCGCGGTGAACGCCTCGTCCATCCGCTGAAACCAGGTCCGGCGGCGGCGCAGCACCCGCCGGTGCTCGTCAGAGTAGACAAAGGCGGCCAGGGCCTCGGCCGACTCCCACACTGAGAGGTTCACGATCACCCCGGCGCTGCCCGCCTGATCCCACTCGAACGCGCGGACCGCGGTGGCGTTGCCGTCCTCGGTCTGCAGCCGCCACAGGAACCCGGGAGCGGCATCGGCCGCCGCGTTGACCGGGTCGAGCGCGGCGACGAAGTCCGCCAGCAGCGGGCTGTCCAGCGGCGCCCGCAGCCGCCCGATGTTGACCTGAGCCAGTACATAACGCACGGCTCCATGGTGCCAGTAACGCCGCCGCTCCGCGCTGGCCACCCGGCCAGCGTGGTCCTCAGTCCCGCGCCTGTCCCTTCCAGGTCCCGCGCCTGCCCACTCCAGGCCCCGCCCACCTCCGGTCCCGTGCCCGCCGACCCCAGCTCCCCCGGCCCGAGCCGGGAGCTAGAGTGGCTGGCCGTGGCAGGACGTGCGACTCCGGCGACTGCGCTGCTGGACCGGCAGGGCATACCGCATAGCGTGCATGCGTACGACCATGACCCCCGCCGCGGGGCGTACGGCCTCGAGGCGAGCGAGAGCCTGGGCATCCCGCCGGGCCGGGTGTTCAAGACGCTGGTGGCCGAGGTGGACGGCGCGCTGACGGTCGGCGTGGTGCCAGTGGCCAGCCGGCTGGACCTGAAGGCCCTGGCCGCCGCCGCCGGAGGTAAGAAGGCCAGCATGGCCGCGCCAGCCGACGCGGAGCGGGCCACCGGCTACGTGGTCGGCGGCATCTCCCCGCTCGGCCAGCGCAAGCGGCTGCCCGTGGTGATCGACTCAGCTGCGCTGGAGCACGCCACGATCTTCTGCAGCGGCGGCCGCCGCGGCCTGGAGATCGAGATCGCCCCGGCGGACCTGGTCCGGGTGGTGCAGGCGGTGGTGGCCCCGATCGCCCAGGCTGATCCAGCCCCGGATGGCCGGTGATCCCGGCGGCCGGTGATCCTGGCCGTATGTGATCCCATGGGAGCATGAAAGTCCGGATCGGGATCGGGCTGGGCGCGGCCGGCGTGCCCAGCGACTTCGCCGCCGCGGTGGACAGCCTGGAAGCGGCCGGCGTCGACTCACTGTGGCTGCCGGAGCTGGTCTACGGGGCGGCCGTGGACCCGTTCATCGGCATGGCACACGCCCTGGCGCGGACGTCCCGGCTGAAGGTGGGCAGCGGGGTGGCCGTGCTGCCCGGCCGCCACCCGGTGCTGGTGGCCAAGCAGCTGGCCAGCCTGGCTGGGCTGGCGCCCCGGCGGGTGCTGCCGGTCTTCGGGCTCAAGCCGGCCCGGCCCGGCGAGCTGGCCGCCTTCCCGGTCCCGCCGGGCCGCCGGGCCGCGGTCTTCGACGAGTCGCTCACGCTGATCAGGCTGCTGCTGCGGGAGGAGTCGGTGTCGTTCCACGGCGAGTTCTTCTCGGTGGAGTCAGCGCTGATCGCCCCGCAGCCCGCCAAGCCGCTGGACATCTGGCTCGGCGGGAGCGCGCCCGGCGCATTGCGGCGGATCGGCCGGCTGGGCGACGGCTGGCTGGGCAGTTTCATCACCCCCGCCGAGGCGGGCGCCGGACGGCAGGTCATCGAGGAAGCCGCGGCCGAGGCTGGCCGCGAGATCGAGCCGGACCACTTTGGCGTCAGCCTGGCCCTGGCCACCGGAGCCGAGCTGGAGCAGGTGTACGCGGCCGCCCGGCAGCGGCGGCCGGACGCCGACCCCGCCGCGTTCATCGCCAATGGCTGGGCGGATGCCCGGCGGCTGATCGAGGAGTACGTGGCCGCGGGCCTGACCAAGTTCGTGGTCCGGGCAGGCGGCACCGCGCCGGACTTCGGCCAGTTCCTGGCGGACTTCAGCCGCGAGCTGGTGCCGCTGCAGACCTGAGCGGGGTCCGTCCCCGATCCTGACCGCCCAGGCGTAGCCTGGCCCGCGTGAAAGCCGTGGTGTTCCAGGGCATCACGCGGTCGGGTTCCAGGCCGCCGACCGGGAGCATCCCGGGCAGGAGAACCCGGGCCAGGTGATCGGCGACCTGGCCCCGGAACGGCCGCACCGGGCTGGATTGACGTGCTGGCCCGCGGGTGCCCGCGGCTCAGTGCCCGCAGCTCAGCCGAGCGGCCAGTTGTGCACGGGCTCGTTGGTGTGCATGAGCTCGATATAGCGCTGCGTCATGGCCCGCAGCGCGGAGTCCCGGTCCATGCCGCATCTGCGCTCCAGCGCGTGCACGGTCTCCGCCTGCCAGGTGGCGCCAGTGCGCGCGGTGAGGCAGCGCTGCTCGATGATGCCCAGGCAGCGCTCGGCCTGGCAGGAATCCACCTCCCAGCGGCGCAGGCCCTCACGGGCCAGCGGGAGCAGGCGGCGCAGCGTGAGCTCGGTAGCGGACACCACGCCCAGGCCGGGCCAGTAGAGGCTCGCGTCGATCCCGTGCCGCGCGGCCTCCAGCAGGTTCTCCCCGGCCGCCGCGAACGACATCTGGGTCCAGATCGGCCGCTCCGCCTCGGCCAGCGCCCGGACCAGGCCGTAGTAGAAGGCGGCGTTGGCGGTGACGTCCGCCACCGTGGGGCCGGCGGGCAGCACCCGGTTCTCCACCCGCAGGTGCGGCTTGCCGTCCATCACCGCGTAGACCGGCCGGTTCCACCGGTACACGGTCCCGTTGTGCAGGGTCAGCTCGGCCAGTTCCGGGATGCCACCCCCGTCCAGCTCCGCCACGGGATCGGCCTCCTCGCACAGCGGCAGCAGCGCGGGGAAGTAGCGGATGTTCTCCTCGAACAGGTCGAACACCGAGGTGATCCACCGTTCGCCGAACCAGACCCGGGGCCGGACCCCCTGGATCTGGAGTTCCTCCGGGCGGGTGTCGGTGGCCTGCTGGAACAGGGTGATCCGGGTCTCCCGCCACAGCTCCTTGCCGAACAGGAACGGCGAGTTCGCGCTCACCGCGACCTGCACCCCGGCCACGGCCTGGGCGGCGTTCCAGTAGCTGCCGAACGCTTCCGGGCTGACCTGCAGGTGGCACTGGACACTGGTGCAGGCCGCCTCCGGCATGATGTTGTCCACGTGCGTCAGCAGGTGCTCCGGGCCGTCGATGGCAATCCGGGCATCCTCGCCCCGCGCGGCCAGGATCTGCTCGTTCAGCAGCCAGTAGCGCGGGTTCGCGGACATCGTCTCCTGGCTGACGTCAGCTTCCCGCAGGCTGGGCAGGATGCCGACCATCGCGAGCCGGCTGCCCACGTCCCGGGCCTGCGCGTCCGCATGGCGCAAGCTGGTCAGCATGTGCGCTTCCAGCTGGCCCAGGGCGCCACCGGCGAGCCGCCGGGGCGGGACATTGATCTCGATGTTGAACGTGCCGAGTTCGGGGGCCCAGTGCGGGTCGGCGATCGCGGCCAGCACGTCGGAGCTCTTCATCGACGGGCCGCCGGACTCGTCGACCAGGTTGAGCTCGACCTCCAGGCCGACCCGTTGCGGAGCAGTCTCGAACCAGGAGTCGTGCAGCATCCGCGCGAACACGTCCAGGCATCGACGTACCTTTTCGCGATAGCGACGCCGGTCCTGATTGCTCACCGTGATCGCTGGAACGTCCCTGCCCATCGGCCCTCCACGCCGCGACCATGGGGGATGGCCCGCACTTCACCCTGACACGTCAAAAGCCGTGTGACCAGACAGAACGTCCGGCACAAACCCTAAACAGGCGAAATTTGCCGGGATCTGGATGACCTGCCGGTTTCCGGACCGGACATAACGTTACATAACGAAAATATAACCTTCCGGTAAACAGCGTTAGTCTCCCGGCCCACCCCATGCGCCCGCTGCTCCGGCCGGGACAGACGGTCGGCGAGGCCGGCCGGGGCTAGCCGATGTCGCCGGTCAGGTAGCGGTCCAGGGTGGGGCCGATGGCGGCGACCAGGTCGTCCCGGGCCGCGGCGGCGAGCGGGCCGAGGCCCAGCGCGTACCTGGTCATGAGCAGGCCCACGATCTGGCTGGCGGCCAGGCCGGCCCGGTAATCCGCCTCGGCCGGGCTGGCCGCCCGGGTCACCCCGGACAGCCGGGCCAGGATGGTCTCGGTGATGAACTCCCGGAGCATGGTCAGGGCCTGCTCGCTGGTGCCAGCCGAACGCACCAGGGCGAGCAGGTTCACCCGGACCTCGCTGACGTCCCAGACGCTGAGCACGGTGCGGGCCAGGTGCACGCCGAGGCTCACCGCCGGGTCCCGGGCGCCCGGCGCGAGCGCGGCGCTGAGCAGCTCACCGGGCACCAGCGGCAGCTGCATGGCCGCGGCGAACAACTGCTCCTTGGTGCCGAAGAAATGATGCACCAGGGCCGGGTCCACGCCCGCGTCCGCGGCGATGCCGCGGATGGTGGCGCCGCCGTAGCCGTACCCGGCGAACCGCGCCCGGGCGGCGGCCCGGATCGCCTCCCGGGTTCCGCTGTCCCCGCCCCGCCGCCCCGTGCGTCCTGATGAACCGGCGCGTCCCGGCTGGCCCGTGCGTCCTGATGAACCAGTGCGTCCCGGCTCGCCCGTGCGCCCTGAAGAACCGGCGCGTCCCGGCCTCGCCCGTGCGCCCTGAAGAACCGGCGCGTCCCGGCTGGCCCGTGCGTCCTGATGAACCGGCGCGTCCCGGCTGGCCCGTCCGCCCTGATGAACCAGTGCGTCCCGGCGAACCAGCGCGTCCCGGCGAACCCGTGCGTTCCGGCTGACCTGAGCCTGTCACCGCGCCGTCCGTGCCTCTCCCCCCGTCGCGGTGAGCTGGAAGAAGCGCTCCTCCAGGGTCGCGGGCGCCTCGCTCAGCTGGGCCGTCAGGCCGCCCAGCGCCGCCCGGACCGCGGCCACGGGCACGCCCGGCACCCGCAACGTCCGGCCCGCCAGCGCCGCGGGCAGGCCCGCCGCCTCCAGCGCGCTGAACGCGGCCGCCCAGTCGGCGGCCTGCACCACGGTGACCTGAGTGTCCCCGGTCACCTGCTGGGCCGTGCCCTCCGCCACTACCCGCCCGTCAGCCATGATCACTAGCCTGCCGCACTCCCCGGCCTCGTCCATGTAGTGGGTGGTGACCAGCACCCCGGCGCCGGCTGCGGCGGCGTCCGCGATCGTCTCCCAGAGCCGGGCCCGGGCCAGCGGATCCACCCCGGAGGTGGGCTCATCCAGGATGAGCAGGTCCGGCCGGTGCTGCAGGGCCGCGGCAAAGGCGACCCGGCGCTGCACCCCGAGCGGCAGCGAGCCGACCAGGGTCTGGCCGTAGCGGCCCAGGCCACCCAGTACCGCGGTCGCGGGCAGCTGGGCCCGGTCCACGCCGAACACCGCGGCTGAGAAGGCAAGGTTCTCCGCGGCGGTGAGGTCGTCGTACAGCCCGAGGCTCTGCGGCAGGTAGCCGATCCGGCGCCGGGACTCGCGCGACGGCGGCCCGCCGAACAGCCGCACCGTGCCGCTGGAGGCGGGCAGCAGCCCGAGCAGGATCCGGATCAGGGTCGTCTTGCCCGCCCCGTTGGCGCCGAGCAGGCCGACCACCTCGCCGGGACCCAGCTCCAGACTGACCTCGCGGACCGCGGTGAAGTGGCCGAACTGGCGGCTGACCGCCACGCACTCGGCCAGCGCGGCGCTGCTCATCGCGCGGCACCTCCATCCGCTCCCGCAAGCTGCCGGCGCAGGATCGCGACGGTCACCGCGTCCTGCAGGTCCGGCTGGATGACCTGGCCCGCCGGGGCCGCGGCCCCGGGCGGCGACCAGAGCCGCCAGCGGCCATCGCGGCGCCAGGCCCGCAGGCCGGCCGCGCCCGGCGGCCGCGCCCCGGTCACCCGCAACGTGCCCGGCATGGACGCCGCGATCTCCTCGGGGGGGCCCGCGGCCAGCGGGCGGCCAGCGTCCAGGGCGAGCACCTGGGCCGCGCGCTGCGCCTCATCGAGGTAGCTGGTGGCGAGCACCACCGCCGCGCCCTCAGCCGCGGCCCGGCCGATCAGCCACCATAGGTCCGCCCGGCTGACCGGGTCCACCCCGGTGGTCGGCTCGTCCAGCACGAGCAGGGCGGGCCGGTGCAGCATGGCGGCGATCACGCCCAGCTTCTGCCGCATCCCGCCGGACAGCTGGCCCGCCAGCCGGCCGGATGCCGCGCGCAGGCCCGCCCGCTCCAGATACTCAGTGGCGCGCTCGCTGGCCATCGCGGCCGGGAGCCGGTAGGCCGCCGCCCGGAACACCAGGTTCTCCGCCACGGTCAGGTCCGGGTAAGTGCCCGAACCCGCGGGCAGGAAGCCGATCTGCCGCTGCGGCGGCCGGTGGACCGTGCCTGAGCTGGGCGCCAGCGCCCCGGCCAGGCAGCGCAGCAAGGTGCTGCGCCCGGCGCCGTCCCCGCCAACGACCGCGCTCACCTGGCCGGGCGCCACCCAGAAGGTGACCTGGTCAAGGGCCACCCAGTCACTCCCCGCAACGGAAACCCCGTCGGCGCCCCATCCATCCCGCTCCGGCGGGTGCGTGGCGGTCACCGGGACCTCGCTGGGCCTGCTGACGCCGGGCCGGTGTCGGCGGGACTGGTGGCGGGTCCGGCCGCAACAGCCGCCGGGCCATTGGCTGGCGAGGCGGGGCGCGCCGCAGGCGTGTCCCCTCCGAGCCAGCGACGCGCGGGGGGTTCCGGGGGGTCGTCCCCCCGGGCCAGCACCGCTGGCGAGGCGGGGCGCGCCGAAGGCGTGTCCCCTCCGAGCCAGCGATCGCGGGGGGTTCCGGGGGGTCGTCCCCCCTGGCCAGCACCGCCACCGCGCCGCCGGCCAGACCCGGCTGGCGACAGGTAGCGGCGGAACCGGAGGATCGCCAGGCTGCCGACGATCAGGCCGAGCAGGGCCAGGAAGACCAGCGGCTGCCACAACGGCCCGATCGGCTCGGCGCGCAGCATCACCCCGCGCGAGATCTCGTTGAAGTAGGTGAGCGGCAGGAAGTAGGAGATCCAGCGGACCCCGGCCGCGATCGAGGACAGCGGGAAGATCAGCCCGGACAGCAGTACCTGCGGCAGGGTGAACATGAAGGACAGCTGGATGGCCTGGCCCTGGTTCTCCGACACGCTGGAGATCAGCACGCCGAGGCCGAGCGTGACGAACAGGAACAGCAACGCGCCCAGCGCGAACACCGCGTACGAGCCGCGGAACGGGACCCCGAACAGCGCGACGCCCACCCCCAGCACCACGGCCAGGTCCACCGCGGCCACCGCAAAGTACGGGACGATCTTGCCCAGGAACACGTCACGCGGCCGCAGCGGCATCACCGCGAGCTGCTCCAGCGTGCCGGTCTGCCGTTCCCGCACCACGCCGAGGCTGGTGATCATGATGCCGACGAAGACGAGGACCACCCCGGCCAGGCCGGGGATCATGATGTACGACGTCTTAAGCCCGGGGTTGTACAGGATGCGGACGGACGGCTGCTGGCCGCCGGGAACCTGCCGGACGGCCGACTGCAGCACGGTCAGCGCTTTCTGCGCCGAGAACAGCTGGCTGCCGTCGACGAGCACGACCGTCCGTGCCCCGGTGACGGGTGCCCCGGTGACCACGGCCACAGCGGCACCGCCGGTGTTGTCCCGCAGCTGGTCCTGCGCCCACGCCGCGCCCTCGGCCGGCGCCCGGGCCACCACGTGGAACGTCGCGGGCAACCGCACCTGCCGGGCCAGCGGGCCCGCCACCACCGTGGCGACCGACCGCACGTCGAAGCTGGCCGCGTAGCCGAACACCACCAGCAGCAGCACCGGCATCACGATCATCATCGCCAGCGTGCGCCGGTCGCGGCGCAGCTGCCGGAACTCCTTCACGATCATCGCCCACATCGGCGTGCCCTTCCTCCTGGCCTCGCGCCCGCCCGGCGCTGTCGGTGCGCCGCCTCGCCACGCTAACTCATCACGTGTTGAATTCTACGACTGTTGAATTCTGTGTCAATGGCCCGAGGTCCCCGCATCTGATTCGGTAGGGGCATGACCCGAACGACACGGCATCGTGGGCGGCTGACCCCGGACGACCGATGTGCCTCGGCCTGGCACTACCTGCCGGTGGAGGTGCCCCCCGGATCAGCCGCGCTGCGGGTCGAGCTCAGCTACGGCCGGGCCGAGGCCGTGCTGGACCTGGGCTGCCTCAGCCCGGCCGGGTTCCGTGGCTGGTCCGGCGGCGCCCGGGACTCCTTCGTGATCACGCCCAGCCAGGCCACCCCCGGCTACCTGCCCGGCGAGCTGGAGCCGGGCACCTGGCAGGTGGTGCTGGGCCTGTACCGGCTGCCCGCCAGGGGCGTGCCCTACACGGTGACCGCCGAGGTGGCCGGCAATCCCAGCCGGCTCGCCGCGGAACCCCTGCCCGCCGCGCCGCCCCCGCTAACGGCCCGGCCGCCCCGGCGCGAACTGCCCGCCCGGTCCGGCCACCGCTGGCTGGCCGGGGACCTGCACACGCACACGGTGCACTCCGACGGCGCGCAGACCGTGCCCGAGCTGACCCGGTTCGCCACCGAGCGGGGACTGGACTTCCTGGCCATCACCGACCACAACACGGTCAGCCATCATGCGGAGCTGCCCTGCGCCGCGGCCAGGTACGGGATCACGCTCATCCCGGGCCAGGAGGTGACCACGGAGGCCGGGCACGCCGGGGCGCTCGGCGACGTCGGCTGGATCGATTTCCGCGAGCCCGCCGATGCCTGGCTGGAGGCCACCGAGCGGGGCGGCGGGCTGCTGTCCGTCAACCACCCGATCGGCGGGCACGTCAGCTGGATCCAGCCGATGCGGCGGCGGCCGCCACTGGCCGAGGTATGGCACTGGAGCTGGCTGGACAAGCACTGGACTACGCCGCTGGCGTGGTGGCTGGCCTGGGACCCGGGGGCGGTGCCGGTGGGCGGGAGCGACTGGCACCGGCCCGGCTCCGACGCCCCGCCGGGTACCCCGACCACCTGGGTGGAGTGTGCGGGCGAAGGCCCGGAGGCGGTACTCGAGGGGCTGCGGGCCGGGCGGTGTGCGATCTCCGCCCGGCGGGACGGCCCGGTGCTGCTCCGGCTGGACGCCACCCTGGTCGCGGTGGGCGCCGAGGGCGCGGTGCTGGCCGGGCCGGACGGCCCGCGGGCCATGGTGCGCGACCCGGTCGCGACCTTTCCCGCGGCGGGCGGCTACCACCGGCTGCTGGACGTCTCCGGCCGCACGCTGGCCCTCACCGGGTAAGGGGTCACACCCGGGTGATCCGGAAGACCGGGAATCCCGGGGCGATGCCGGCCACCTGCTCGTCCGTGGCGTCCGCGGTGAGACCCTCGAAGAACCGGCCCACCTCCCAGGCCCACTTCTTCAGGTAGGCCCGGAGCACCGGCGGCTTGTCCGCATCGGCCAGCTCGGTGGCGGTGAACCGCTCCACCCGGCGGCCCACCCGCAGCTCGCCCTCGCCAGCGGCGCGCAGGTTCCGCACCCACTGCGCCTGGCCACGCGGGGCGACCAGGTACTGGACCCCGTCCACGGTCAGCAGGTTGACCGGGTTGGTCCGCCACTCACCGCTCTTGCGGCCCCGGACGGCCAGCACCCGGGATCCCATGATGCTGATCCCAGCCCGGGTGAGGAACCCGACGGTGCGGTTGAAGACGCGGTCCATGGCGGTCGGTGCGAGGTAGCGGGCCTGCGGGGTGGCGTTCACGGCTGCTCCTTAAGTTTCGAGAGCATCGCTCTCTCTTAAGAGCAGTATTCCGAGAATATCAGTACAAGTCAAGAGCGCTGCTCTCGATTGTGCTGTGCCCGGGAGTTGGCTGCGGGTTAGGTGCGCGGCAGGAGGGCCACGCGGGCCCGGAGGATAGCCCGGGTCGACGCGACGCTGGCCACCTCATCAGGCTGGTCCGGGCACTCCCCCGCGGCGATGGCCCGGTCCGCCCGGACCCGGGCGTCCACCAGGCTAATCATCTCGAACAGCATGCCGGGATCCTCGGCCGCCATGCTCTTGGTACGGTCGAGCACATCGCCGGCCTCGCCCACCCACACGTTCTTGATGCCGCCGCCCCGGGAGTGATCGAGCAGCATGGACACCACGTGCCGTCCGGCCGTGTACTCGAAGCTCAAGGTCACGGCATCCTGGAGGCCCTTGATGTCCCCGTACCGCCAGCACTCCCGCGGCACCGGGGAGCCCACCTCCGCAGCCCACGGCGCGTCCGGGATGCCCCGCGCGGCGAGCCGGCCCGCCGCCTCGGCCGCGGCCGTGCCCAGCTCCGCCGGGCCGAGCGCGCCGAGCACCCGCAGGATGGCCAGGGCCTCGGCTGTGCCGCTGCGCTCGGCCGCGGGCACCATGGCCTGGGCGGCCGCACTGCGCACCCCGCCGAGCGCGGCGAGGATGTCGGAACCCCACAACTCCGCTTGCAGCGGGCTGCCGATCTCCGCCAGCACCATCCGCGCCTCGGTCAGTACCGCGGCAAAGGCATCGTCGGGCGATGACCGGCCGAACACCGCCTCCAGGTTGAGATCACCAGACGACATGCGCACCGGCCGGTGTGTCAGCGCTATCCACGTCCATGCCGGGCATCCTGCCATGGCCCATGCCCCGATGGGCGCGAACTACCGGAGGTAACCGTGAGACCGACGCCACGATGGGGTATCACGCTCCCGCTGCGCAGCATGCCGCTGCCCGCCCAGCGGGACATCGTCGCCGCCCTGCCCGGCCTGGGCTACACCGACGCCTGGTCCAGCGAGGTCAACGGCACCGACGCGTTCACCCCGCTGGCGCTGGCCGCCTGCTGGGCGAGTGAGCTGCGGCTGGGCACCGCGGTAGCCGGCATCTACACCCGCGGGCCCGCGCTGCTGGCCATGGACGGGGCGACCCTGGCGAGCCTGGCGCCGGGCCGGTTCGTGCTGGGCATCGGCGTGTCCTCACCGGCGGTGGTCACCGACTGGAATGGGATCGCGCTGGAGCGGCCCTACCAGCGGGCCCGGGACACGCTGAGCTTCCTGCGCAGCGCGCTCGCCGGGGAGAAGGTGACCGGAGAATTCGACTCGTTCACGATCCGCGGCTTCCGGCTCGACCCGCCGCCGCAAACGCCACCCGCACTGGCGCTCGCCGCGCTACGGCCGGGCATGGTGACGCTGGCCGCCAAGCAGGCCGACGGCGCCATCACCAACTGGCTCGCCCCGGCGGATGTGCCCAAGGTCCGGGCGGTGGCCGGGCCCGGCTGCGAGCTGATCGCCCGGATCTTCGTCTGCCCGACGGCGGACGCGGAGGTGGCCCGGCAGATCGGCCGCCGCATGATCGCGGCCTACCTGAGTGTGCCCGCCTACGCGGCGTTCCACGACTGGCTCGGCCGCGGCCCGCAGCTCGAGCCGATGCAGAAGGCCTGGGCGGCCGGGGACCGCAAGGGCGCGCTGGCCGCGATCCCGACGACCGCTGGTGGACGAGCTGGTGGTGCACGGGCCCCGGGTACTGCCGCGAGCGGGTCGCCGAGTACCACGCCAACGGCCTGGACACGCCGGTCATCGCGATCATCGCCGCCCTGGCGTGGACGAGGCCGAAGCCGTCCGCCAGCTCACCCCGCCCGGGTAACTACCAGGTGCCGGGCAGTTCCTCGCCGTACCAGGACTCGATGAGCTGGTGCGCGATCGAGACCGGCGGCGGGAGCCGGATCTGGTCCGCGGCCATGGCGGCCCGCAGCTCCTCCCGGCTGAACCAGTGGGCCTCGGCGATTTCCTCGTCGTCCACGTGCACGGCCAGGTCACCGTCGGCCACGGCGCGGAAGCCGAGCATCAGGCTCTGCGGCATCGGCCACGGCTGGCTGCCCATGTACTGGACGTTGCTGACCGCGATCCCGGTCTCCTCGCCGACCTCACGGATCACCGCGAGCTCCAGCGACTCGCCGGGCTCCACGAAGCCGGCCAGGACCGAGACCCGCCGCTCCGGCCACTGCCGGTTGCGGGCCAGCAGGACCCGGTCGGCCGGATCGGTGACCAGCATGATCACCGCCGGGTCGACCCGCGGAAAGTGATCGCTGCCGTCCTTGGGGCAGCGCCGGGCGTGCCCGGACAAGATCGGCTCGGTCGGGGTCCCGCAGCGCGGGCAGTGCGTGTGTGTGGCGTGCCAGTTGCCGAGCGCCACCGCGTGCGTGAACAGGCCCGCGTCCCGGTCGCTGAGCAGCGCGGCCGCCTCGCGCAGCGCGGCCAGCCGGACGGCCGGCTTGACTGCGGCCCGTTCCCCAGCGGCCCGTTCCCCAGCGGCCCGTTCCCCAGCGGCCCGTTCCCCAGCGGCCCGTTCCCCGGCGGCCCGTTCCCCGGCGGGCTTTTCCGCGGGCGGGACGAGCACGGCGAAATAGGCGACCCCGGCATCGTCCACCCCGAGCAGGGCCTGCAGTGCTTGCCCTATGTGGCCGTCCGGGGCCTCGCCGGGCGGGACCAGGATCAGCTCAGCGGAGTCGCCGCCGAACCGGACCAGGGCCCGGTCGCCGTACAGGACCAGCACCTGGGTCCGCAGGTCGGCCCAGGCCGCGGCGAGCCACTCGGCATCGCCACGGCGGTCGCTCATCCGGTCCACCCCGCTGCGGGCCAGCACCAGCCCGCCCAGCGGCGTCGGGCTCAGCTGCGCCCCGGTCACCGCTGCGCCGCGACGCGGGCCGGGTCCGCCGCCAACTCGTCCCACAGGTACGCGACGGACTCCGCACCGCGCAGCAGCAGATCCATGTCCACCTTTTCGTTGGGGGCGTGGATCCGGTCCTCGTCCAGTCCGACGGCCACGAACACCAGCGGCGCAGCCAGGATGTCGGCAAGATCGGCTTCCGGCCCGCTGCCGCCTTCCCGGGTGAACAGCACCTCCCGGCCGAAGGCGCGTTCCATCGCCCGTTTCGCCGCCTGCACCGCGGGCGAGTGCAGCGGGGAGAAGGCCGGCCGGACCCCGGGACCGCCGAACGTCACCGTCGCCTCGATGCCCGGCGGGGTCCGGGCCGCCACGAACGCGCGCAGTGCCTCGGCCACGTCGGCTGGCTCCTGGTGGGCGACCAGCCGGAAGGAGACCTTGGCGTGCGCCTCGGCGGGCACGATGGTCTTCGTACCCGGCCCGGTGTGGCCGCCCCAGACGCCGTTGATCTCCGCGGTGGGGCGGGCCCAGATCCGCTCCAGCGTGCTGTACCCGGCCTCGCCCGCGGCCGCCTGGCTGCCGCCCGCATCAGCCAGCCAGGCCTGCTCATCGAAGGGCAGCCGGGCGAACAGTGCCCGGTCCGCGGCGGTCAGCGGCAGCACCATGTCGTAGAACCCGGGCAGGGTGACCCGGCCGTCGCTGTCGTGCAGGGCCGCGAGCAGCGCGGCCAGTGCGTGCAGCGGGTTCGGCACACCGCCGCCGAACGAGCCCGAGTGCACATCGGTGGCGGCGCCGCGCAGGTCGATCTGCGCGTCCAGCAGGCCGCGCATCCCGGTGCACATGGACGGCACATCCGCCGCCCACATGGTGGTGTCGGAGATCACGATCACGTCGCAGCCGAGCCGGCCTGCCCGGGCCCGCAGCAGCTCGGCAAAGTGCGGCGAGCCGGACTCCTCCTCGCCCTCGATCAGGAACGTCAGCGACACCGGGGGCGCGGACCGCTCCTCGGCGGCCAGGCAGGCCCGCAGGCCGAGCGTGTGCAGCAGGACCTGGCCCTTGTCGTCCGAGGCACCCCGGCCCAGCAGCTGGCCGTCGCGCTCGACCGGCTCGAACGGCGGGGTCCGCCACTCCTCCAGCGGCTCCACCGGCTGCACGTCGTGGTGCCCGTACACCAGGACCCGCGGTGCCGCCGGGTCCGCCGCCGGCCAGTGCGCGAACACCGCAGGCAGGCCGGGTGAGTCCGCGGTCCCGGTCTCCCAGATCTCCACTTCGGGGAAGCCAGTGGCCCGCAACTCCCCGGCCAGCCAGGCCGCGGAGGACCGGACATCGTCGTGGTGGGCCGGGTCAGCCGATACCGACGGGATGGCCAGCCATTCCTTCAGCCGGTCGGCGAACTGCCGCGCATTGCTGTCGATGTAGACACGGACATCCATAGACCGCGCACGCCTCCTCGCCTGGGTCCTGCCCGGCACTCTACTGACCGTCGGAACTGGGCAGCGACGCAGGCTGGTGACCCCGCCGCCTCATCCGCTGGGCGGATACTCATCCCAGGGACGAGGCCAGAGATCACTCTCGGGCATGACGACCCCGGCCGCCGCGCCTCGTACCGTCGTGACTCATGACGCTACCGCTGACCCGGCCGCCCCGCGGTACCGGCAGCCAGGACCGCGAACCCAGCCAGGCTGGGCCCGCCCGGACCTGGCCCGCCCGGGTGGGGGTGGCCCGGGTGGGGGCGGCCCGGGTGCGTGCGGCCCGGGTGGGGGCGGCCCGGGTGGGTGCGGCGGTGGCCGCGCGGCCACGGCCCGCGGCGGCGGCCCTGCTCACGGTGTCCACGCTGTTCGCCTGCGGGGTAGCCACCGTCAGTAGCAATCCCCCGCAGCGGCTGTGGGGGCTCCTCGCGGCCGGCTCGTACGGGCTGGCGGCGGTAGCCGCGCTGGCCTGGCCCCGGCACGGGATCAGGCTGGCGGCCGTGATCAGCGCCGGGGGCGCGCTGATCGCCCCGCTGGCCTGGATGGCCGCGGCCGGGACCGGGCAGCCCGAGGTGGCCGTGGTCATCCGCTCGGCCGTCCTGTTGCTGCACCACGGGACGCCGTACCAGGGCACGGCCGCGATCGCCGCGGCGCACAGCCCGTACGCCTACGACCCGTACCTGCCCGCGCTGGCGGTATTCGGGCTACCGCATGCCCTGTTCGGCGGCGGGCTGCTGACCGACCCCCGGCTGTGGTTCGGGGCGGTGTTCGTGGCCACGTTCGGCGGTGCGCTGGCGGCCAGCTCGGTGTCCCGGCCGTGGGCCTGGACCGCGGCGCTCACCGCCTCTCCGCTGATCGCGTTCCCGCTGGCCACCGGCGGGGATGACCTGCCGGTCGTGGGCCTGCTCTGCCTCGGCCTCGCCCTGCTCGGTACCGCCGAGGCACGGTCCCGGTATCCGGCCCCCCCGGGGGCCGCCCGCTGGGCGCGGCGACTGGGGTCACCCGGCTCCGCTGGCTGGGTGGCGATCGGGACGCGGGTCGTGCTGGCCGGGCTGGTCCTGGGCCTCGCCGCCGCCATGAAGGCCACCGCGTGGCCCGCCCTGGCCGTGGCGCTCGTCCTGGTGGCCACGCGCGACGGCTGGCGCGGCGCTGGCTGGCTGGCGCTCGCGATGGCCAGCGGCCCGGCGGTCATCGACGGGCCGGTGCTGATCGCGCAGCCCGGCACCGCAGCGGTCAACACGATCCTGTTCCCGCTCGGCCTGACGAAGATCCACACCCCGGCAGCCAGCATGCTGCCCGGGTACCTGATCTCGCGGACCTGGGGGTGGGGGCACGAGGCTGCCATCGCCCTGGTGCTGCTGGCTGGCCTGGCCGTGGCCGCCTCGCTTATCGCCAGGCCGCCGCGGGATGCCCAGGCCGCGGGGTGGCGGCTGGTGATCGGCGTGGCCCTGATGTTCCTCCTCGCCCCAGCGACCAGGTTCGGCTACGCGGTCTACCCGCTCACCCTGTCCGCCCGGCTACTGCTCAGCGCCCTGCCGTCCGTGGCACGCCCCAGTGGGGCGCCCAGGCCCGGCCCGGCGCAGCGGCAGGACAGCGCGGCGCGGCCAGCGTCACCCGCCCGGGCACCCGGCCGGACCCGCTGAGCCCTGGCGGCCCGGCGCGAGGCCACCGCAGGACCATGGTGCATTGTTGCCTCATGTGTGCCACTACGCACCACGATCCGGCGCTGGTCCGGCCAGGGCTGGGAAGAAGAGGAGCACGGGATGCTGGTCGCGTTCTCGGTTACCCCGCTCGGGGTCGGTGACGACGTCGGGAAGTACGTCGCGGATGCGGTGCGGGTGGTCCGGGACAGCGGGCTGCCGAACCAGACCGACGCCATGTTCACCACGCTGGAGGGCGACTGGGACGAGGTGATGGGCGTGGTCAAGCGGGCGGTGGATGCCGTGGCCGCCCAGGCGCCGCGGGTCAGCGTGGTCCTCAAGGCCGATATCCGCCCCGGGGTGACCGGCGCGCTCACCGCCAAGGTGGACACGATCGAGCGGCACCTCGCGGCGGGCTGACCCGGCCGCGCCAGTTGACCCTGCCGGCGCCAGTCGACCTAACCGCGTCAGTTGGCCCGGCCTCGCCAGTTGGCCCGGCCTCGCCAGTCAGGCCGCCCCGGCCGGGACCTGGTCGATGAGCGCGGCCAGCCCGGCGGCGTCCAGCAGATGGTCCGCCGGACGCAGGGTTAGGCCGTGCCGTACGTAGTAGAACGCCGCGCGGACCTGATCGGCAGGCACCCCGGCGAGCTGCGCCCAGGCGAGCCGGTAGGCGGCGAGCTGGACGGCCGCCGCCTGGTGCTCGGCGACCGTGCCGGGCGGCTGGCCCGTCTTCCAGTTGACCACGTCGAACCCGCCCTCCGGGGCGTCTGCGAACACCGCGTCAATCCGGCCGCGCACCGGCCGGCCAGCGACCAGCGTCTCGAACGGAACCTCGACCTCCAGCGGCCACCGGTTCCCCCACTCGCCCGCCTCGAACTGCTCCCGCAGCACGGCCAGGTCAGCAGCGTCCTGCTCAGCCGGGTCGTCCGCGGCCGGGTCGTCCGCCGCACCGAGCAGGTCATCGGGGTCGATGAGCCGCTGCTGCCCGAACCGCTCCTCCAGCCAGCGGTGGAACGCAGTGCCGCGGCGGGCCTGCGGCGCAGGCGGGCGCGGCATCGGCCGGCGGATCTGCCGGGCCAGCTCGGCTGGGTCACGGGCCATCACCACCAGCGAGGACACGGACAGCCGGGCGGGCAGCCAGACCGCCCCAGCGGCCTCGCCGCGGCGCTCCTGCCGCTCGGCCAGCAGCAGCTCGGTGTCCCGGGCCCACGCCGCCACCAGGGCCTGATCTGCTTCCGACAGCTGGCCGTAGGCTGGCAGCGGCGCCGGCGTCTCCTGTTCCGCGGCCGCGTGCCCGGCCGCCGCGTGCCCTGCCACCGCGTGCCCTGCCGCCGCGTGCCCTGCCACCGCGTGCCCTGCCACCGCGTGCCCGGCCGCCGCGTGCTCGCCGGCCCGGTGCTCCGCTGACCCGCGCTCTGCGGCGCTGTGCTCCGCGGCCTGGTGTTCCAGGGCACGGTGCACCAGCGCGGCGGCCTCCTGCACGGCCTGGTAGGCGGCGCCGCCCGGCGCCGCTGGCCAGCTGGCGGAGGCGGGCTCGGCCAGTACCGGGTTCTCGCTGCCCTCCTCGGGCGGCGCAGCCCAGTAAGCCACGGTGCCGGCCCCGGCCAGGCACGCGGTGCGCACCTCCTCGAGGAACTCAGACGGGCCCAGCGGTGACGACGCATCTCCCCACCAGTAGCCCGAGCAGGCCAGCCAGAACGCCGCCCGGGTCGTGGCCACATAGGCCAGCCGGCGTTCCTCGGCGAGGTCCCGGTCGGCGCACGCCGCCCCGAACGACGCCAGGGCATCGGCGGTCAGGTCAGGCAGGGCGGGCAGGTCGCCCGCGTCGCCCCGGAGCCGGAACGGGAGCAGCCGCGGGTTGTCTGTCCAGCGCGTGCTGTACCTCGGCTTGGCCGGGAAGACCTGGGATTTCTTTCCCGCCGCCAGGCCGGGCACGAGCACCGCTGGCCATTGCAGGCCCTTGGCCGCGTGCACCGTGGCCAGGGTTACCGTGTCAGCGTCGCCCACCCGGCCGGCTTCCAGGCCGAACTCCTCGTCCTCGGCCGCGGTCAGGTAAGCGAGGAACGCGCCCAGGGTCGGCTCCTCTTGGTCGCCCGCAAAGGCGGCCGCGGCGTCCGCGAACGCGTCCAGGTCAGCCCGGGCGCTGGCCGGGTCCCGGCCGGGCCGGGCGGCGACCTCGATATCCAGGCCCAGCACCCGTTCCACCTCGCCGACCAGGTCGGGTAGGGGCCGGGCCACCCGGGAGCGGAGTTCGCGGAGTTCAGCCGCGAGCGCGGCGAGCCGGGCGTAGCCGGGCGGTGAGTAGGTGGCGGGGTCGCCGAGGTCGTCGAGGGCCTCGACCAGGCTGCCCACATCCGCGGTGAGGTCGGTGACCGCGCGGGCCAGGGCGTCGTCGGGCGCCGTGGGCCGCGCCGGGCCAGCCGGGCCGCTCTGCCCGCGGCCGGCTGGCTCGCCCGGCACTGTGCTGGCGGGCTCGCGCTGCGACCCGCCAGCTGGCTCGCCGCGCGCCCCGCCAGCTGGCTTGCGTTGCGCCCCGCTGGCGGGCTCGCGCTGCGCCCCGCTGGCGGGCTCGCGCTGCCCCCGGCCGGCTAGCTCGCGCTGCGCTGTGTCGGTTAGCTCGCGTTGCTCGCGGCTGGCTGGCTCGCGCTGCGCTGTGTTGGTTAGCTCGCGCTGCGCTGTGTTGGTTAGCTCGCGCTGCGCTCTGTTGGTGAGCTCGCGTTGCTCGCGGACCAGCGCGCGGGCGCGGCGGCCGAGGGCGACCAGGTCACGCGGGCCGATCCGCCAGCGGGGTCCGGTCAGCAGGCGGGCCAGCGGCCCGGACGCGCCAGGATCGTGCAGTACCCGCAACGTGGCCACGATGTCGGCGACCTCCGGCACGGCGAGCAGCCCGCCCAGGCCGACCACCTCGACCGGGATGCCCAGCTGCTCGAGTGCGGTGCGCAGCGCCGGAAACTGGGACCGCTTGCGGCAGAGCACGGCGATATCCGAGGGGCGGATGCGGTCGGCGCTGCCGTCCGGCCACGGCAGGCCGTCCGGGGCTATCCCCGGCGGACGCTCCAGCAGCGCACTGACCTGCTGGGCGACCCACTCGGCCTCGTCCGCGGCGGTCCGGGTCAGTGCGCAGACCACCTGGCCACGGTCGGCCCGGCCGGGCGGCGGGATCAGCCGGGGCACCTCCGGCGCCGCGGCCCGCAACAGCTCCTGCACGGCGGCGGCCGCATCGAGCACACGGCCAGTGTTGCGGAAACTGGTGGACAGCTGCCGGACCTCAGCGGGCCGCCCCGATCGCGTGGGAAAGTCCCGGGCGAACCGGCGCAGGTTGCCCGCGCTGGCGCCGCGCCAGCCGTAGATCGACTGGCAGGGGTCACCCACCGCGGTCACCGGGTGACCGCCGCCGAACAAGGCGCGCAGCAAGACCAGCTGAGCATGGCTGGTGTCCTGGTACTCATCGAGCAGGACCACCTGGTAGCGGCCACGTTCACCCAGGCCTACCTCGGGGTGGCGGGCCGCGATCCGGGCCGCCAGCGCCATCTGGTCCCCGTGGTCGAGCACTTCCCGGTCGGCCTTGGCCCGGGCGTACCCGGCCACCATCGGGATCAGCTGCTCCCGGGTCCGCTGGCACTCGACGACCTTGCGTACCGTGGCGGGCACCCGGCCGGGCAGCGCCCGGAACTGCGCGTCCAGCCACTCCCCCACCGCGGCCACGTCGGCCGGGCCACGCAGGTGCTCGGCCAGCTCACCCGCCAGGGCCAGCACGGCCGCGGTGACCGCGGGCGGCGACCACGGACCTGGTCCATCGCGCCGCCGTAGGCGGCGACCACCTTGGCCGCGATCTGCCAGGCCACGGCCGGGGTGATCAGGCGGAGGGTCGGTTCGAGCGCCTCCCGCAGCGCGTGGTCGGTGACCAGCCGGGCGGCGTACGCGTGGTAGGTGGACACGACCGGCTCGCCGAGCGGATCAGCGTCGCCACCCGGCGCCGATGCGGCCTGCTCCGGCCCAGGCCGATCCAGCCCAGGCCGATCCAGCCCAGGCCGATCCAGCCCAGGCCGATCCAGCCCAGGCCGATCCAGCCCAGGCCGACCCGAACCAGGGCGATCCAGCCGAGCCGGGCTGGCGGCAGACAGGTCCGGCGCTGTCCCGTCCAGCCCAGCCCGGCGCAGGCCGTCCAGCCGGAGCCGGACACGGTGGCCGAGTTCGGCGGCGGCCTTCCGGGTGAACGTCAAGCCGAGCACCCGCTCCGGCCGGACCATGCCGTTCGCGACCAGCCAGACCAGCCGGGCGGCCATGGTCTCGCTCTTGCCCGAGCCCGCCCCGGCGATCACGGCCAGCGGCTGCACGGGAGCCGCGATGACGGCCGCCTGCTCCGCGGTGGGCTCGGCCAGCTCGAGCAACCTGGCTAGCTGGGCCGGGCTGTACCGTCACGGGGTCACCTGCCCGCCGTCCGGATGCACCGGGCAGCACGAGGCGACCGGGCAGACCCGGCAGCCGGGGTTCACCGTGGCCCCGAACACCGGGCCAGCCATGCCCGCAGCCACGGTCTCTACCAGATCCTGGGCCCAGCCTGGGTCCGCGTCCTCGGACAGCGGGCGCTGCCGCTGGACCTTGACTTCCGCCTTGAGGCCCGCCTTGCCGAGCTGCACCAGCTCGGCACCGCCCGGGTCGGTCAGGCCGAACTGCTCGAACGCGCCGAGGAGCACGGCCAGCTGGTACACGCCCAGCTGCGGGTTGCGGTCCAGGTCCGCGTCGGCGGGCCGCCCCGACCCGGTCTTCAGGTCGACGATGACCCCGCTGCCCTGGTCGTCGCGTTCCAGCCGGTCCACCCGGCCGGTGATCTCCACCTGGCCGATCTTGACCTTCAGCGCTTGCTCGACGGTGACCAGCTCACGAGGGTTGCTGCGGTGCCAGGCCAGGAACTTGGCCACCATCCGCTGCGCGAGCTCGCGCTGCTTCTCGCTGTACCAGGCACTGCCGAAGTCCAGGTGGTGCCAGATCTCGTCGATGCGCTCGGCGATGCCGGCCTCGTCGCTGCCCTCGGCAGCCAGCACCGCGGCCGCGTGGATCACGGTGCCGAGATGCCGCAGCACGTCGCTGGAGCCTGCCCCGGCGGCGGCCTCCAGCAGCCAGCGCAGCCCGCACTTGGTGAACGACTCGACCTGGGACGGGGAGAGCTGGATGGTCCCGGTGGTGATCGGGCCAGCGTCGGACAGCGTGCTGAGCGCGTACCACTGCCGGGGGTGGGCGCCGCGCACCCGGCAGCGGCCAGCCGGGCGAGCTGGGCCGCGGCTGCCTGGCGGACCTGGGCGGGCTGGCCCGGGTCAGCCGCGGCCCGACGCAGCTCGGCGGTCAGCGCAGGCAGCGACAGCCAGTGCCGCCCGGTGGTGGCGACCTGCTCGATCTCCACTTCGGTCCCGGCTAGTTCGGCCAGGAACCGGGACGGCCGGTCCTCGGTGTCCTCACCCCCGGCCGCGGTGACGACCAGCACCCCGGCGGGCCCGGGTGACCGCGACGTAGAACAGCCTGCGCTCCTCGGCTGAGCAGTTCGGCGGCGAGCGCGGCCGCGGCGGCGTCCGCCCCGCGCGGCGGCCCGCTGGCCGCAGCCGCCGGGTCAGCGGCCTCGCTGGCCGCGTCACGAGTTCGTCCATGCTCAGCAACGACGACCGGGCGCGCAGGTCAGGCCAGGTGCCCTCCTGCACGCCCGCGACCACGACCACGTCCCATTCCAGGCCCTTGGACCGGTGCGCGGTGAGGATGCGCACGGCGTCGCCGTCCGGGGCCTGGTCGGCCAGGCTGTCCCCGGGGATCTCCTGGCCGGACATGCTGTCCAGGAACAGTGCTGGTGAGCCAGGGGGCAGCCGGGCCTCGAACCGGGCCGCGGCGTCGAACAGCGCCACCACGGCGTCCAGGTCCCGGTCGGCCGCTTCGCCCGCGGACCCGCCCGCCGCGCTGGCCGCCTGCCAGGCTGCGCCCAGCCCGGACGCGTCCCACACCGCCCAGAGCACCTCATAGGCGCTGCCCGGCTGGCCGAGGGCTGCGGCGGGGCTGACCGCGGCGGCGCTGGGCGGGCCATCCCCGGCGGTGCCCGGCCGGCCCGCGGCTGCGGCGGGGCTGGGCGCGCCGTCCCCGGCGTTGCCCGGCTTCCCTGCCGTCGTGACGGCGCTGGGCGGGCCATCCCCGGCGGTGCCCGGCCGGCCCGCGGCTGCGGCGGGGCTGGGCGCGCCGTCCCCGGCGTTGCCCGGCTTCCCTGCCGTCGTGACGGCGCTGGGCGGGCCATCTCCGGCGGTGCCGGGGTGGCTCTGCGCTGTGCCGTGGCCGACCGTGCCGGTGGCCGTCCGGCGGGCCAGGTCGAGCAGGCCGGCCACCCGGCGCGCCGCGGCCACGGCTGGCCCGTCCAGCATCCCCAGCACCCGCGGGTCGCGCAGCACCGTGCCCAGCGGCCGGTCCGTTCCGGGCAGGCCAGCGGCGGCCTCGACCGCATGCAGCGACCGGCGCAGCCGCCGCAGGCCGACCGCGTCGGTGCCGCCGAGCGGCCCGGTGAGCAGTTCCGCTGCGGTCTCCTCGTCGAGCGCACCCGGCTGCAGGGCACAGCGCAGCAGGGTGAGCAGCGGCCGGGCGCCAGGCTCCGCCGCGAGGGGCAGCTCATCGCCGGCCACCACGGCCGGCACCCCGGCGGTGGCCAGGGCCCGGCGCAGCAGCGGGAACTTCGCTGGACCGCGGACCGCACCAGGACCGCCATGGACGACCAGGGCACACCGTCCAGCAGGTGAGCGCGGCGCAGCGTGTCGGCGATCACCGCGGCTTCCTGGCTCGCGCTGGCCGCAACGATCACCCGGACCGTGCCTGGCTCGGCCCCGTCCAGCGGGAGCAGATCACGGTGGCCGCGGCGGGGGCCCGGGCCCGATGCGGCCGGGCCGCCCGCCAGCCCAGCCGCGGCGGGCAGCCGGGCGGCGATGCGCCGGGAGGCGGCCAGCAGGATCGGGCCGCTGCGACGGCAGGTACGCAGCGCGATCACACTGGCGGGCCGGTCGTCCGGGGTGCGGAAGACGTCGGTGAACCGTTCCATCGCATGCACGTCGGCGCCGCGGAAAGCGTAGATCGACTGATCCGGGTCACCGACCGCGATCAGCTCGCGGCCGTCCCCGGCCAGTGCGTGGAGCAGCGCTTCCTGCGCGGGATCGGTGTCCTGGTACTCGTCCACCAGCACGACGTCGTACGCCTTGCGCTCACGGTCCCGGGTCGCCGACCGGCTGAGCAGGGCGGCCGCGATCCGGACGATCTCCGCATAGTCATAGGCGGGCACCGGGGCCAGGTCGAAGCGCGCGGCGTACCGGTCCAGGAAGCCGCCCGCGGCGATCCAGTCGTCCCGCCCGGCCGAGCGGCCGAGCCGGGCCAGGCCGCGACCATCCAGGCCGCGTTCGGCCGCCCGGAGCAGGAAGTCACGCAGCTCGGCGGCGAACCCGCGGGTGGCCAGCGCCGGCTGGAGGCGTTCCGGCCAGCGCTGCGCGCCGTTCCCCGCCTCGCCGCGGAGCAGCCGGCGGACCTCCAGCAGCTGCTCCGGCCCGGACAGCAGGGTCGGTGGCACGTCCGCGGCCAGCACGTATTCCCGGCGCACCAGCGCGTAGGCGTAACTGTGGAAGGTCAGTGCGAGCGGCTGCCGGGTGGTCCGGCGCAGCCGGGTGGTGATCCGTTCTCTGAGCTCCTGTGCTGCCTTGCGGCTGAAGGTGAGGACGAGCACCCGCTCCGGGTCGATCCGGCGCTCGGTGATGCGCTCTACCACCGCCTCGACGATCGCGGTGGTCTTGCCCGTGCCTCGGCACGGCCAGGACGAGCAGCGGCCCGCCCGCATGAGCGACCACCGCCTGCTGGGCCTCGTCCAGCCGGGGCGGGCCAGCGGTCGGGGCGGGCCGGCGAAGCAGGCGGTAGGCGCCGGAGTGGTGGTCCATCAGTACCGCATTCCAGCAGAGGTCACCGACATCCGCAGCCGGGTTGCGCCACGGCACGCCGGCCCGGCCCGATCCAGGACCACGGCAGGCCGGGGATCCACCGGCCCGACCCTAGTCATCGGGCTCGACCCTCAGTCATCGGGCCAGTCCTAGTCCGTAGTTCCCCCAGGCTCCCAAGGCCGATCATGTTTGCCCTGGTCATAGAGGCTTCAGGTGCCGGACATACATGCCTACAGTAGTCATGTGCGTCCACGTTTTCCCTGGTGAACATGGATGTCAGCTCATCCGGGGGGAACTACGGCCTAGTCATCGGCCGGCCTCAGCCGCCGGACCAGCGCGCCCGCCGCATATCCACCCGGGACGGCCGCCCGTCCGGGACGGTGCGCAGCGGAGTGCCCTCGGCATGGTAGTGCGCGATGGCCGCCCGCTCATGCCCGGCGACCAGGGAGCCGTCCGCGTGGACCACACGCCACCAGGACGCGCCGCCGCCCCACAGCGCCATGACCCGGCCCACCTGGCGCGGGCCGCCCTGGCCCAGGTACTCGGCCACATCCCCGTAGGACATCACCTGGCCCGGCGGGATCGAGTCGGCCACGTCGAGCACCCGGCTGGCGAAGTCCGGCAGCTCCGCCTGGGTGCGCGGGCTCACTCGCCGGGGTGGGGCCACGTCGGCCACGTCGGCCAGGGCAACGTCGGATCGGCGGGGGCAGCCCGGCCGGGCTCAGCCGGGCGGCCCGCCGAGCCCGGCCGCCGGGGCGGAGCGGCAGGCGCACCTGGTCCGGCTGGGCGCACGGGCCGCCCGTGGCCGGCCGCCCCGTTCCTGGCCGCACCGTTGCCGGCTGCACCGTTCCCGGCTGCCCCGTTTCTGGCCGCACCGCCCCCGGCCGGGCTGGCGCTGGGCCAGGAGGCCTGCACGCGCGTGCTCGGCCAGACTGGTGGCGGCGCGGCCGCCGCCGCGTGCAGTCCCCGCGCCCGGGCCCCGCGAGGCCACCAGCTTCGTCCCGGTCACCCCGGTGATGAGCAGGAAGGCCAGCGCGCACAGGCCGGACAGCCATAGCCCGGCCGCGCTGCGGGGTGCCACCGGAACCGGCCGGGACGGCCGCGCTCCCGCCACCGAAATGCACGGCGCCCGACAGCCGGGCCGGGCTCGCTGGCACCGCGCTGAGCTGCTGGGCAGCGGTCAGGGCAGCAGCGGCATCCACCGTTCCGAAGCCGATCCGTGTCGTTGTAGCCATCGCTGGCCGGTTCCGGGCGCTGCTGGTGATGGCCCGGACGACTAGGGCGGGCGCCAGGGCCGGGTACTTCGCCTTGATCAGCGCGGCCACCCCCGCGGTCAGCGCGCACGCCGGGCTCGTCCCGCTGACCAGCCAGTACTGCCCGTCCCGGCCCTGGGCGGGCACGTTCACCCCGGGCGCGGCGACCTGGACGGACAGGTTGTCGCTGGAGAAGCCGGCCGCCACGCCGCTCCGCCTGATCGCGGCCACGCCGAGCACCCCGGGGTAGTCGGCCGGGAACGAGTACGGTGCCTGGCCGCTGGTCCTGGCGCCCACCGAGTCACCGGAGTTGCCGGAGGACGCGACCACCACGACGCCGTGGCTCAGCGCGTTCTGCAACGCGGACCGGACCACCGCGCTGGGCTCGCCGTAGCCCAGGGACATGCTGATCACCCTGGCCCCGTGCTGGACGGCGTAGGTGATGGCCCGGGCCAGGGCGTTCTGCACTCCGGTGTCGGACTCGTGCTCGTAGCTGGCGAAGCCGGGGTCCTGCCGGTCGGTGACCACCCTGATAGACAGCACCTTGGACATCGGCGCCACGCCCATGATGCCGCTGTCGCCGCCGCATGCCCGTGACCGGCGATGAGCGAAGCCATCCAGGTGCCGTGCACGCCCCAGTTGGGGTTGGTCATGCGGGGTGTGCACCCCGGTCAGGTCCGGGCCAGTGATGACCGAGCCGGCCAGATCGGACACGTGCGGGTTGACGCCGCTGTCGATGACCGCGACGGTGATGCCCTGGCCCTCGGTCACCTGCCACGCTTCCGGCGCGCTGACCGCGTCGAGGACCCACATGCTGGGCGTCGCGTACCGCATCGGCGCCGGCCAGGCCGGCGGTCAGGCCGTGCCGAGGCGGCCAGCCGGCCCGAGCAGCCCGGCCAGGCCCAGCCTGGCCGGGCGGCCCAGCCTCCGGGGGCCCAGCGCTCCGGGGCCCAGCCTCCGGGCCCAGCCTCGGGCCAGCCTGCCGGGGGCTCAGCATGCCGGGCCGCCTGGGCAGCTGCGGCGGCGGCGGGGCCGCGCCGATCGTCCCGGCGACCAGTTCGTGATCCCGTCCGCGACGCTGAGCATCTCGTCCTTGTCGTAGGGATCGGCCGACTCGCGCACGTCATCGTGCCGGCCGTCGGCGTAGCCGACCGTGGACATGACCATGTAGGAGCCCGCCGCCGGGCGGTGGACAGCTAGCGGGCCGCAGGGGTGAAGCCGGACAGCAGGGTGTTGCTGAACCGGAACGGCGCGCAGTCCAGGTTCTGGCGCCGTGCGCGGCAGCACGCGCACGGCCGAGCTGACCTGGCTGGTGCCAGGCAGCACCGCGACGCCCACGGTGACCGCGAAGGCGCCGGTCGAGTCCTGGTAGGTCGCCCGGAGCACGGCCAGGCAGCCGAACCGGCGCCAGGATCTGCCGGCGAGCACGGGATCGGTCACGGCCGCGCAGGCGGCCTGCGGCGCGATGCCAGCCCGGCGCGCGTCCAGGCGCACACCACGGGGCTGTCCAGCGCCTGAGCCTGCAACTGATAGGGAATGGCGGCAGGGAAGATCCGGTCCCGCAGGCCACGTACGCCAGCGCTTGCCTATCTCCAGGTGGTGATCTGTTGCTGCTGCCCTTGACTGAACGAGCGGGGCAGCACGTTGATAGCCACCCGATCAGGGACACGATCAGGCCGAGCAGGCCCAGGGCGAGACCAGCCTGGATGAGGCGGTGCCGCCGACCCTCCCGGGCGGGGCGGCGGATACCGCGGGCAGCGCGGCTGCGCGGGAGCGCGGCGGTGGGTGACGGTTCGGGTCTGCGGTCCGCTGCGCTGCCCCTCCGGCGCCGGGACGCCACCCGGCCGTCCCGGATGCGTAGCCACACCGGAATGGTACGGCCTGCGACTCCCCGGCACGGCCGTCACCGCGAGGTTGCCCGGGATAAACCGGATATTAGGGCCGACCGCTAGGGCCTGCCCGGAGCGGCGAGGCCCACGGGCAGGCCCTGAGCGGGCTACGCCGGACAGTAAGCGGCGCGGTCGGGTGGGCAGCGACGGGTCGATCTGGTTGATCCAGGCCAGCACACCGCCGCCGACGTGCACCGCGTCCGAGAAGCCCGCGTTCTTGACGATCGCGAGACTTTCCGCAGACCGGGCGCCGACTTGCAGTGCAGCACGATCCGCTGGTTCTGCGGCAGCCGTTCCAGCGCGGCGCCGGACAGGAACTCGCCCTTGGGGATCAGGGTGGCGCCGGGGATCGACACGATCTCGTACTCGTTCGGCTCCCGTACGTCCACCAGGAAGATGTTCTCCCCGTCGTCCTGAATCTCCTTGAGCTGCTGCGCGGTGATGGTGGAACCCGCCGCGGCCTCCTGGGCCTCCTCGGACACCGCACCGCAGAACGCGTCGTAGTCGATCAGCTCAGTGACCGTGGGGTTCTTGCCGCAGAC
>CAWDRD010000102.1:0-20639 GCA_963804455.1 uncultured Actinomycetes bacterium | reverse complement strand
CCCCCGGCGCACCAGCCGCCCGCGGGCCCTGAGCAGCCGGGCCAGGTCCCGGCGCGGCGTGATCCGGCCCAGGTCCAGCGGGCCCGGTCGCCGTCCGAGCTGGCCGTACCGGACCAGCCTGACCTGCCGTCGTGGCGGACGGTCCTGGTCACCGCGGTGCGGCTGTGGGGCCGCCGCCAGCTGGCCCGGCTCTGGCCCAGCCGGGCGCGCTGGCGGGTGCTCGTGCAGGTCCTGCGTACAGCTGGTGGTGTTCGACGGGGCCATCACGATCGGGCTGACCCGGGGCAGCCCGGCCAGCCCCGGCGGGCAACTCGGCCCGATCGCGGCCGCCGCCACTATCCGCCGGGACGCGGCCACCTGGGTGGCCCGGCAGGTAGGCCCGGATGCGATCGTGGGCTGTGATCCGCAGATGTGCTCGGCCCTGCAGGCTGCTGGGGTCGCGGCCAGCCGCCTGCTGGTGCTTGGCACCGGCGCCGGGTCCGGGCCGTCCGGCAGCGACGTGGTCGTCTCGACGGTAGCCGTCCGGATGGAGTACGGCAGCCGGCTGGCCAGCGTCTATGCGCCCTCGGTGCTGGCCAGCTTCGGTTCCGGGAACGCGCAGGTGGCGATCCGGGAAGTCGCGGCGGATGGTGCCGCCGCCTTCCTGTCCAGCCTGCAGGCGGATCGCCAGGCCCGCGTGTTCGCTGGCCAGCAGCTGCTGGGCAACCCCGCGATCCATGCGTCGCCCGCCGTGGCCCGCGCGCTGGCCGCCGGTGCGGTGGACGCGCGGCTGCTCAGTAACTTCGCCGCGCTGAGCCACCAGTACCCGGTGGACATCACCGGCGTCGGGGCGCCCGGGCCGGGTGCCAGCGCTGGGCTGCCGCTGCGCTCCGCTGATATCGGCGCAGGCCGGGCAGGCCGGGTGCCGGGTCGCTCGCCTCGATCCGCGCGTTCTTGGTCGCCCAGCAGGCTCCGTACCTGCCCGCGAGTATCACCGTGGTCCGGCTGGCCAGTGGCCAGAGCGTGCTCCGGGTCGCATTCGCCGCGCCGGCCCCGCTGGGGCTGCTGGGCGCCCGCTCTGATGCAAGGAGATCACGACGATGATAGTGCGGCTGACCGCGCCCAGCTCTGGGGCGCCGAGACGCCGCCGGGGGGCGGGCTTCAGCGCGTGGCTGGCCATGCTGCTCGGCGCATCCATGCTGTCGGCGGGCGCGATCGCGGGGGTGGCCACGGCCGCGTCCGCGGCGCCCGCCGTGGGGGGCGACGGCTGGGTGCGGTGTGCGCACCTGTCACCGAACACCCCGGCGGTGGACGTCTATCTGTACGCATTTGGCAACCCGGCCGCGATGATGGTGCTGAAGCACGTGGCCTACGGCGACGTGTCGTCGTACATGAAGGTGACCGCGGGCGAGTACACCGCGGCCATGCGGCTGGCCGGGGCGGCCCCCTCGGCCAAGCCGGTGCTGTCCACCAACGTGCTGGTCAAAGCCGGGGATGCGTACACGATCGCGGGGATGGGGCCAGCGTCGGCGCTGAAGCTGGAAGCGTTCCAGGACCAGCTGACCACGCCCAAGGGTGAGTCGCTGGTCCGGGTGATCCAGGCCTCGCTGAAAGAGCACCACGTCACGGTGACCGCGGGCGCCGACACGCTCGCGCGTAACCTGGCCTTCGCCAGCATCAGCAGCTACCTGGCCACCCCGCCGGGCGACCTCATGGTGCACGCCGCGGGCGGGTCGGAGACCTGGTCGGGCACTGTGAACCTGGGCGCGGGCACGATCCACACCCTCGTGGTGCTGGACACCTCCGGCGGCCTGCAGGTCAACGACCTGATCGATGCCGCGGGCAGCAGCTCGATGCCCGCGGGCGGCGCGGCCACCGGCTTCGGCGGCACCGCGCCCCAGCCCGGCTCGGCCCTGCCCTGGGCCGCCGCGCTGGCCGCAGGCGCGCTGCTGCTGGCGGGCGGCGGGTACCGGCTGCGCCGGGTCCGGGCCGCAGCCCGGCACGCCCGCGCAGGTGAATGACGGCGAGCTGAGCCGTTCCGACCGGCACCGAATCGGCGTTGCCGCCGCTGAGAGGACGACGGCTGCGGACGACGGCCAACGCCCCGGCTCAGGATGCCACCTGAGGGCGGAATCCCAGCGCCGGTCGTAGCAGCATCTACGACATATGGGCATAGGGAACCAGCAGGCCAATTGCTACGGTCATGTAACAAGGGACGATGGAGGTTCGGCCAGTGGGATTCTCGTTACTGGCCATCTCGGCTTCCTAGGCCAGCGCATCACTCGGGACCCTCAGCTACTGGCCGGGCCCGGTGCAGACCGGATCGACTGGTGAATAGTACGCGGGGTCGGATACGTCGCGATGTTCGCGAAATATATTCCAGCCGATCCGGAGGGGAACGATTTCGACGCGCTCCACCGGAAATGCGAACACCGAGTGACGAATGGGATCACCTCCGTCCGGACAAAGGGGGACGAGCGTAATGACTAGCAAGAAAGCAGCCGCCGGCGCCGCTCCGGCGCAACCCATGCACATCTGCGTCGTCGGGGGGGCCGGGTTTCTCGGCTCGATCCTGGTCGAGTTGCTGCTCGACCAGGGACACCAGGTGACCATCCTCGACGCGCTCCTGTACGGCGACGATGGCATCCGGCATCTCCTCGGCCGCCCCGGTCTTTCGCTCGTGCGCGGGGACCTCCGCGACATCACCGCGACGGTCCACGCCTTCCGGGACACCGACGCCGTGGTGCATCTGGGAGCCCTGGTCGGCGACCCCGCCTGTGACATCGACGAACGGCTGACCCTGGAGATCAACCGTGACGCCACCGCGAAGGCGGCGGCGATCGCCCGCGGGCTGGGCATCGCCCGGTTCGTCTTCGCCTCGACGTGCAGCGTCTACGGAGCATCCGGCGACCTGCTGGACGAGCGCTCACCCCTGGACCCGATCTCGGTGTACGCCTGCAGCAAGATGGAGTCCGAACAGCTATTGCTCGTGCAGTCGGGAAATGGTTTCTGGCCCACCGTGCTCCGCTTCGGCACGCTGTACGGGCAGTCGCAACGCGAGCGCTTCGACCTGGTGGTCAACCTGCTCACCGCCCAGGCGGTGACAAGCGGTGAGATCACGGTCTTCGGCGGCCGCCAGTGGCGCCCGTTCGTGCATGTGCGAGATGGGGCGGAGGCCATCCTGGCGTGCCTTTACGCGCCCTATGCCGCAGTAGGAGGCCGCGTATTCAACGTGGGTGCGGACGACCAGAACCACACGTTGGCAGAGATCGCTGAGATCATCAGCCAAGTCGTGCCGGGAGTGCGGATCCACACGGCGCCGGGAACCGAGCAGGAAGCCGACTACCGCGTCTCTTTCGCCGCGATCCGCTCCGGTATCGGATTCGCTCCCCGGCGCACCGTGGCCGACGGGGTCGCGGAGATCGCCGCGGCGATCTCGCATGGCGCCGTGCCGGACTACACCGACGTACGCTACAGCAACTACAAGGCCCTGATCAGCGGGGAGGCGCTGGCTGCATTGGCCGGGAATGAGCTGGCCGCTGAACGGTAAGAAACAACCTCGATTCGTGTTCAGCACAATTGGCTAATGGCGCTGCCACGAGTTTCCACGTGGCCGGACGGGTAGGCCGAGGTGGGTGGGCGCACGCGGACCGGGCGGGCGCCCGGGCCCGGGGCTGGCTGGAAGCCGTCCGCACCGCCAACTTTGAGTCGATCACCACCCAGCACGGCCCAGCCGCCGGCGCCCCGCCGGAAGCGGCCGCGAGCGCCAGCAAGCGGCCGGTGCGCACGCACGGCAACATCGACGACGACGCCCACCTGGACGCCTACAACGAATACCTCGCCCGGCTGAATCGATCCGAGCACCCACCGCGGAGCTAATCCCAGCCGCAATTCCCGTTGCCCGCCCGGTAATTTCCCGTCTCAGCTGAGGCAGCCGTGCAGGTCAGAGCGGGGAAGCCGGGCCCCGCCCGCCATTTGCGCGAAGTAACTCTGCGGTAACTCTGCCCGGACGCTGAACCGGCGGCCCGTTTCCCCCGTGACATGGGTGCGGCGCGCGGAGCGGGCGGTCGGCCGCAATGGGGCGTTCCGCTTCTGCCCGCTCCGCGCGATGGAACCCAGGGGACAGGGAGCGGGACATGTCAATCGCGGGAAGGTTTGCCGTCGCTGCTGCCGCATCGGCCGGTGCGGCAGCAGCCGCGGCTTTCGCACTGGCGCCTGCTGCAGGGGCGCAGACGCCATCCTCATTCATCGGGCAATTCCACCATCTCGCCACGATCGCCTCCACCGTCCCGGGCGACGGGGACGTCAACCCCTACGGCACCGTGGTCATCGGCAGCAGCCAGGGCATCCTGCACCAGGGCAGCGTGCTGGTCAGCAACTTCAACAACGCCAAGAACCAGCAGGGCACCGGGACCACCATCGTCGAGGTCTCGCCCGGTGGCCAGAGGAGCACGTTCGCGCGCATCAGCGCGGCATCGCTGCCTGGGGCCTGCCCCGGCGGGGTGGGCCTGACCACGGCCCTGTCCGTGCTGCCCGGCGGCTGGGTGGTCGTCGGCAGCCTGCCCACCAGCAACGGCATGTCCGCGACGGCCAAGGCTGGCTGCCTGATCGTGCTGGACCGGTGGGGCCACGTCCGGGAGACGCTGTCCGGGAACGGCATCAACGGCCCGTGGGACATGACCGCGCTCAGCTACGGGAACACCGCGCAACTGTTCGTCACCAACGTCCTGAACGGGACGGTCGCGGCCGGCGGCGCCACGGTGAACCAGGGCACTGTGCTCCGGATCACGCTGACGTTGTCCGGCAGCCAGCCGCCGCAGTGGACCGGGGTCACCACCATCGGCTCCGGGTTCGCCGAGAAGACCGACCCGGCCGCCCTGGTGATCGGGCCCACCGGGGTGGGCCTCAGCCCGCACGGCACCCTGTACGTCGCGGACACCGTGAAAAACCGGATCACCGCCATCCCGGATGCGGTGTTCCGTGGCAGCAGCGCGGGGACCGGGTCCGTGGTCACCTCCGGCAGCCACCTGAACGGCCCGCTGGGCCTGGCCATCGCCCCCAACGGGGATGTCCTCACGGTCAACAGCGGTGACGGGAACATCGTCGAAACCGCCCCGTCCGGCGCGCAGGTCGCCGTCAAGCAGCTCGACAACACGGCCGTCACGGGCAGCCCAGCGGGCGCCGGCGCGCTGTTCGGCCTGGCCGTGGCGCCCAACGGCAGCGGCGTCTACTACGTGGACGATGTGGCCAACACGCTGCGCCTGCTGCACTGAACCCGGAAGAACGGCAGGGGAGCGCCGGCTGCGCTGAGGGGGCGCGGGGCTGAATCAGCGCAGCCGGTTCTGGGGAAGGGAAGCGCTGCCGGCGGGATACGCCGGCAGCGCTTCCCTGCCTGCTGTCTTACGCCTTACCTGGCCGGGCTGTAGGCGGCGTCCGTGATGGCGTCCAGGATCCGCTGGTGATCCAGGCCCAGGGCAGGCTGGTGCCGCCGGGTCAACGCCACCGTCCGCTCCAGGGCCGGCCCCGGCGCGGCGTGCAGCGTGGCGTCCAGCAGCGACCAGGACAGCTCGTTGAGCGCGTCCCGCACCACATCAGGATCGGCCGTCCGCCCGCAGACCTCGTCCAGGGCCGCCAGCAGCTTGTCGGCCCGCGGCTCGGGCGCCATCTCCAGCCGGAAGGCATCCACCCGGGGACACGGCGAGGGGACCGCCGCCGCGGTCTCGAACGAGTTCATCAGCGCGCTGACGTCGCCCGCCGTGGCCGGGTCGTACAGCCCCGGGAACGGCACCTCCTCGTATCCGGGGTCGTACCCGCTCAGGTAGACCGGGGTCCGGGAACCGGTGCGCGCCAGCACCCCCAGGGCCACGTCCAGCAGGCTCACCGGCCAGCCAAGATCGCTGATCGCGTGCACCCGGTACTCCCCGCGCTGGCTGCCGAGGCCCGCCAGCAGCAGCAGCTGCGCGGACTCGATCGCGGACTGTACGTAGAAGGCGATGTCCGGGCTGTGCAGCCGGATCACCCCACCCTCAGCCCAGGCCAGCAGCTTCTGGTAGATGAGCGAGTTGTCGAGCACGTGGGTGAACCGCCCTGACGCGCAGAGCACGTCCGTGCTCGTGGCGAACCCGGTCGTTACCCACTCCGCGGCGCGCTTGGAGGCGGTGTACATGTCGGGTGAGAACGGCCGCAGCGCCTTACCTGTGGACGCGCACACCACCTGCGGCACCCCGGTCTCCGCCGCCGCGGCCAGCACGTTCCGGGTGCCCAGCAGGTTGGTGGACACGGTGCGATGCACCTCCACCTCGGCCAGGCCAGGGTCACGCTGGGCGGCCACGTGGAAGATGACATCGGGCCGCAGCTCACCGATAAGCCGGTCCAGGGCGGCCCGGTCCCGGACATCCAGCTGCCGGTAGTCCGCGCTGGCCTGCCTCGGCCAGCTGTCCGTGACGCCGCGGCTCACGCACACCAGGCGGCCCGGCCCCCGCGCCGCCAGTTGTGCCATCAGGTTCGAGCCGATGCACCCGGTCCCACCGGTCACCAGAATGGTCGCGCCGTGGAGCCACCCGTCGAGTTCCGGCTCGGGGAGGCACAGCTCCCGCTGGCCGATGGCCAGAAACCGGGCGTGCTCGTCGATGGCCCCCGGCTTGGCCGCCAGGAGCGACTGGGTCAGGTCGCTGAGCAGCCCCAGTGCTGCCTCGTCGAGATACGGTTGCCGGGCTGGCACCGCCGCGCGCATGGTCTGGATGATCTCGGAGGCACTCTCCACTCTGTTCCCCACGCTCCCACCTGGTCCCCGTGCCATCTCCCGTCACACTCCGTCAGAAATGGCTACTAAGCGCGCAGTTACGGGGTGCATCAGGCATCTGGCGTTACCTGGAAGGTTCTGAGCATGCCAGATTCGTTGGCATTCAGAAAGACTTCTGATGATAAACTCAGGTCCTACGGAGGACTGGCAGGGTCGCCGAGGAGTGGGCCCTGACCAGCGAAAAGTGGGTGTAATCGTGGGAAACAGGCGCGTAACAAGGGCTCACGGGGCGTTGTCAGGTGCGCGGCACCGCCCCTAGAAGGTAATGGATTAAAAAGGTCAAGAAGGTCGAGAACAAGCCTGGCTCCCCGCCCGACGTGACCATTCCCGTGCGCACAGCACGGCCAGATGTACAGGTGGGAGCTGATGGCGGACGTCATCGGGGGACGGGCTCCAGGCATCGAGGAGCCCGGGGGCCCTGATACCGGGGGAGCCACGCAGCCGGAGGATCAGGTCCCCGGCAGCGGCGAGACGGCCCGCAGCCCGGAGGGGCCCGCCGGGGAACCGGGCGGCCCAGCTGGGAGCCATGGCCAGCTAGCCGCGGACGCCTGGATGACCACGGCCCGCATCAGGCGGCCGGGCGCGGAGAGCCGGGTCAAACCGGGTGCGATGTGGTCGGTGGCCCGCTCGGTCCCGACCTGGAACCGTCCGGTCAGCAGTTCCTGGTCGCCAGGGGGCGCCCCAGCCGTACGCGGCCGGAGCGGTGGGCCGGGCGCCCAGGACGATGTGCCCGGGGCGGCCGGGGCGGACTTCACCCCGTTCCCGATGCTGCAGATGCTGGCGACCTATCGGCCCGCGCCAGTAGGGCCGGAAGCGGACCCGGCTGGGCCGGTCCTGCCCGTGCCTCCCCGCGAGGACGAGAAGTACCGCTACATCCGGCGTTACGCGTGGCTGCTCACCGTCTTCTCGGTGGCCAGCTTCCCGCTGCTGCTGTTCAGCCAGACCCGGCTGATGCTGCACTATCACTGGTTCTGGCTCTATGCCCCCTTCGTCATCATGGGTGCGCTGTTCCTCGCGCTCCCGCTGCTCACCGACGGGCTGAGCCGCGACTTCGACTTCGCTGGGCACCAGCGGCTGGTGGCCTCGTGGAAGCCGGACAGCTACCCGTCCGTCGATGTGTTCCTGCCCGTGTTCGGCGAGCCCCTCGACGTGCTGCGCAATACCTGGACGTACGTCAGCCAGATGCGGGAGCACTACCCGGGAACCGTCACCCCCTATGTGCTGGACGACTCGGCTAGCCCGCAACTCAAGGCGCTGGCGCGTGAGTTCGGCTTTGCTTATGCCACGCGCCCGAACCGTGGCTGGTTCAAGAAATCAGGAAATCTCTGGTTCGGCTACCAGGTGTCCTACGGGGACTACATTCTGCTGCTGGACGCCGACTTCGCCCCCCGGCACGACTTCCTCGCCGAGACCCTGCCCTACCTGGAGGCCGACCCCCGGATCGGGATCGTGCAGACACCGCAGTTCTTCCGCATCCACGACCACCAGGGCTGGGTGGAACGGGGCGCCGGGGCCGTCCAGGAGCTGTTCTACCGGTCGATCCAGACCGCGCGGTCGCGCAAGGGCGGCTCGATCTGCGTCGGCAGCTGTGCCGTCTACCGGCGGGTGGCGCTCAAGGACAACCTGGGGATGACCCTCGCGGAGCATTCCGAGGATGTGCTCACCGGCTTCGACCTGCACCGCAAGGGCTGGCGGCTGCAGTACATCCCGGTGGCCCTGTCCACCGGGAACTGCCCGGACAACGTGCTCGCGTTCCTGAACCAGCAGTACCGCTGGTGTTCCGGCACGGTCGGCCTGCTGTTCGGCAAGAGGTTCTGGAGCGCCACGCTCCCGCCGTACACCCGGCTCTGCTACATCTCCGGGTTCGTCTACTACATCTACACCGCGCTGTTCACGTTCGTGGCCCCGGCACTGACCATCTCGATCCTCCTGTTCGTGCCGAACGTGCTGGAACTCAAGAACATGATCTTCATGGTGCCGGTGCTGCTGTACTCGGCCCTGATCATTCCCCTGTGGCATCATTCGCCGTACCGGCTGGAGGCGTGGTCGGTCAAGGTGGTGTCCTCCTGGGCTCACCTGTTCGCCTACTGGGATGCCATCCGCGGGAAGAGGCTGGGCTGGAAGCCCTCCGGCGGTCACCGGAAGAGGCAGGACGGCTCCCGGCGATTCTGGGCCTGCTTCCTCATCTGGACCGTCGGCAGCTCGCTGGCCTGGACCGGGCTCGCGTTCTGGCGCATGGTCACCATGAACCCGTACAACTTCATCGTCCTGTTCGGCCTGGGCCTGTTCGAGCTTCTGGTCGCGGGCCGTGTGCTCGTCCAGCCCGCCGGAGATGAGCCCGCCTGACGTGGGAAGCACACCTGGCGCGAAGGGCACGCCCGTGACGAACACGCCGGACGCGAACCGCGCCCCGCGGGTGCGGCCGAAGCCCTGGTACGGCTGGCCGGTGGGCTGGGCCAAGCCCGCCGCGCCCGAGGACGGCGCCCCGGCCGGCAAGCCGAAGAGGACCCGCCACTCCGTGTTCGGCCCGGCCCCCGGCGACCGGCCGGACGTGCTGACCGACGCGGAGACGGTCGTGTTCCCCGCGTCCTCCGCCGGCCTCGCCACCGCCCCGGGCCAGTGGACGGCGCCGGAGTCCAGCACGCTGACCACGGCCACCGGCGTGGCGACGATCAGCTCAGCGGAGGCCGGCGCCACCGATGTGGCCGACGACGCCGTGGCAGACACCGATGTGGCAGGCGACGTCAGCGACGCGGCGGGCGATGACCGCCGGGCCGAAACCACCGGCCCGGCGCCCGTGATCCAGTTCGGCGGGCCCGCTCAGGCGCCCGCGCGGCACTGGCCGTCCCGGCACTGGCCCGCACGTGCCTGGTGGCGGCCAGCCCCCCGGCGGGGAGCAGGGCGGCTGCGGGGGCTGCCACGCTGGCGGCTAAGGCCGGGCGCGCTGGAGGTCCGCCGGACCAGGATGCACCACGGCCTGCTGCTGTGCCTGCTGCTGATGCAGGCCGTGCTGTCGCTGCGGCTGCACAACACAGCGTTCGAGGACGAGGCGTTCTACCTGTACTCCGGGCACATGGAGCTGGAGCACCTGCTGCACGGCGCGGCGCTCCAGGGTAACTACGCCTCGTATTCGTCGGGCGCGCCGGTCCTCTACCCGGTGGCCGCGGCCCTGGTCAACAATGTAGGCGGCCTCGCGGCGGCCCGGGGGCTCAGCCTCGTGGAGATGCTGGCGACCACCTCCCTGCTGTACAGCCTCACCCGGCGCCTGTTCAACGACCGCGTGGCGCTGGCCGCGGCGGCGCTGTTCTCGGTGACCGAGTCAGCGATCTTCCTGGGCCACCTCGCCACCTTCGACGCCAGCTGCCTGTTCCTCCTCGCCCTGGCGGCGTGGATCGTGGTCCGCACGGCTGGCACCCGGGGGCCGGCCTTCCTCGCGGCGGCGCCGGTCGCGGCGCTCGCGGTCGGGGTGAAATACGCCGGGCTACTCTTCGTGCCGACGATCGCGGTGCTGGCCGCGCTGGCCGCCTGGCCGTACCGCGGCCGCTGGGCCCTGCTGCGCCCGCTCGCCATCGGCGCGGCGGTCAGCTGGCTCCTCTACGGTGCGCTGAAGCTCGGCGGTCATAACTACCTGGCCGCGATCCAGAGCACCACCACGAGCCGGGCCCAGGGCGGGGTCCCGGTGAGCACGATCCTGAAGGAAAGCGCGGACTGGGGCGGGCTGCTGTTCGTGCTGGCCGTCATCGGCGCCATCGGCTACGCCTGGCGGGATCGCGCCGCCCCCGGCAGGCAGCTCACGCCCAGGGGCGGCCGGGCCTGGCGGGTCATGCTCGGTCTGCTGCTGACTGGTACCGCCCTGCTCGCCCCCGCCTACCAGGCTCATCTGCACACCGACATCTCGTTCCAGAAGCACATCGGGTTCGGGCTGTTCTTCGCCGCGCCGATGGCCGGGGCCGGGCTCGCCCAGATCTTCGGTGACCACTTCCGCCGCCCCCAGCTTGGCGTCGGGATCTGGTGCCTGGCCCTGGTGCTGGGCCTGGCGCAGTCCGCGCACATCTTCGACGAGTGGCCCCCGGCCGGGGGGTTCGTGCGCTCCTTCGCCAGCTACCTGAAACCGGACGCCCACTACCTGGTCGAGGTGCCCGAGGTACCCATCTACTACCTGATGGGCCGCTCGGACGCGCAGCCCCGCCAGTTCACCTCCACGTTCAACATCGCCTACGTCACCAAGGTCGGCACGACGAAGGAGACGCTGACCAGCAACGACGGGTTCGCGGCCGCGATCGAGGCCGGGTACTTCCAGATCGTCGCCTACAACGGCGTCATCACCCCGGATACCGATGGCGTCATCGCCCAGGCGCTGTCGGACAGCCACAAGTACTACCTCGCCTCGGAGGTCGGCTTCACCTTCGCGGGCGGTTCCGCTGATTACTTCATCTGGGTCAAGGGCCAGGCGCCCACCCACCACGCGCTGGCCGGCACCGCGCCAACCCGCGGCGGCCGCTCGTAGCTAGCGCGGTGTCCACCAACCTTCGCCGAGTCGACCGGAGCGCCGACGACCAGTCAGCGGCTCGCCATCGACCCGGTGAACGTTGGTGGTCACCGCACTAACGCTCATAGCTAGTTGGTGTAGACGGTCACGTACTGGACGACCATCACGCCGTTCGGCGCGGTCTGGCTGGAGGGGGCGGTGCACCGGCACTGATTGTCCGGGTACGAGCCGCCCATGGCGACGTCGAGCAGGATCGAGAATCCATGGTCGACGGCGGCGGTCCACACGGCCGGGGCCACCCGGCCCTCGCTGACGCTGTAGAACTCGCGGCCGTCCAGGTACCAGCGGATCTGCTGGTCAGCTTCGTTGCGCCGGTCGACGATCACGGTGTAGGTGTGGAAACCCTGCTGGCATCCGGGGCACGGCTGCAGCCCGCTGCCCAGGCCGGTGCCTTCGTGGCAGGGCCCGAACGTCCCGTCAGAATTGCGCTGGACGAGGTTCCCGCAGTGCACGGTGCCGGCTTCGGCGCTGAGGCCGTTGACGTCCTCCATGATGTCGATTTCGCCGCCCATCGGCCAGGCACTGGGCCCGAGCATCCAGAACCCGGGCCAGTACCCCAGGCCGCTGGCCCCGCCCGGTCCCGGCTGCTTGATGGAGGCCGTCACCTTCATCTCGCCGCCCGCTGGTGCGCCGAACCCGCTGCTGATCGTCTGCAGCCGGCCGGAGGTCCAGCCCGATCCGGGGCTGCCCGGCGAACCGTGGTCCTGCATGACGATGTCGAGGTCGCCATGACCGTCCAGGTGAACATTGGACGGCGACGAGGTCATCGTCTCGACCTCGCTGGTGCCGAACACGCCGTTGCCGGTGTCGTACTTCCAGTACGCGGTGTTGACGCCGCTGCCGGCCGGGCCGTTGAAGTCGTCGGACCAGACCTCTTTCCACGGCGGGGAGGTGGCCCCAGTCACGGGTGCCGTCCCGGTCGCGGCCGGGGGCGCTGTCCCGGTCGGAGACGCTGTCCCGGTCGCGGTGGGGCCGGCGGAGGACGAGCAGCTGAGGCCGGTGAGCACCATGAGTACACCCATCACGGTGCCGAGCGGCTTGGTCCAGGATCCGGCCGTTCCGCGCGTCGTGCCTCCCCCAAGCCATCGGCTATGGCCGGGAGCACCGGCTCACCATCCGGACATCGTGCGCAAATCTTAGCCGTTCGCCGGGACGGCCATGACAGGTAGCGGGCAGGTGGGTGGCTGCGGAGTACGGCCCGTGTGGTCGGCCAGTGGGGACGCCCACGGCGCCTGGCCGGGGGCGCTCACGTGCCTGGTGAGCGTGTCAGCTACTGCCCCGGCGCCTGGCCGGCTCAGCGGCATGATCATCTGGTGAGCGGGCCGCCGCCGGGAAATCAGCGGGCTGGCCGGCCGTCAGCTCCGCCGCGGCCGGTGGCGCAGCGGACGGCTGGGCCCTGGCCGGGGCGGACGGCGGCTGCCCGGCCTGACGCCAGGCCTGGGTGCGCACCAGCCAGTACCCGCCAGCGGCCAGCACCACCCCGCACAGCGTCCAGCCCAGTGCGGTGGTGCCGACCCCGACGTACTTGAGCCCGGAGGCGAAGATCACGAAAGTGATGATCGGCCTGATGTAGCGGTCGGGGGCCCGCGACGACAGGAACGAGCCGATCACCACCGCGGGGACACTGCCGAGCACGATCGAGGCGGTCACGCTGAACTCGACGTGCCCGAACGCCAGCGCGCCCAGGGCCGCGGCGGCGGTGAGCGGGACCGCCTGGGTCAGGTCGGTCCCGACCAGCTGGCTTGCACTGAGCATGGGATACAGGAACAGCAGCAGCACGATCATCAGTGAACCGGAGCCCACCGAGGTCATGCCCACGATCAGCCCGCCGGCCATGCCGATCAGGACGGTGGGCACCGGGCGGAGCTGCACCTGCCGGACCGCGCCGGTCCGCTGCTGCCCGGACCTGCGGTCCAGCACGTAGCGCAGCACCATGGCGGCGGCCCCGGCCAGCAGGGCCGCGCCCAGGGCGATCTCTACGCTCTGCTGCGCGGCGTTACCGTTGCCGAGCCAGGCTCAGCAGGTAGGCGCCGAAGAAGGCCATCGGTACCGAGCCCGCCACCATCAGGCCGACCAGGCGCAGGTTCACCGTGCCCTTGCGGAGGTGCACCACCGCGCCCACCGGCCGCATCACCACGGCCGCGACCAGGTCGCTGGAGATGGCCGCGGACGGCTTGACCCCGAAAAGCAGGATCAGCATCGGGGTCATCAGGGCACCACCACCGGCCCCGGTGAGCCCCACCAGCAGTCCTACGACAGCGCTACCCAGGACGATGTACGGGTTAAGGCTCATCGCAGGATCTTCCTCCGCGCTCTCTGCAAGTCACCGCCTAGAACAACCACTATTTCGCTTGATGATGTAGGCATTAGGTCCCGACAGTCTGGCATCGGATTCTAGATAATGTCAATTTATCTAGTATATAGATAGAATAAATAGCTTTTAGGGCAAGACGCCAGTCCCCAGCGACCGGGCGTCCGCCGCGGTCCCGGGCGCGACCGATGTTTAAAGGGCGGCCAGCGGAATCTGATGCGCCACCGGAAGGCCGCCATTGCAGGGCAGGGAAATGCCGGGCTTCAGCTATCCCGTCGCGATACTCCGGGGCGTGCCTGTGGTCACGGCGCCCGCCCAGATCGACATCGGCGGCAACACGCCGGCAGCGCTTTCTAAGCGAATCTACGGATCTTGCTAGATCCCGGCATAAGCTGCTAGCCCGTGAGTTATTCACAACCGGCTAGCGACCCCGGGCCGCCAGGCCCGTGCGAGCGGCCGGTGCCCAGGCTCGGCGAGGCAAGCCGTGGCGGATGCTTTGAATAACACAACTTCTGAATGAGACACCGTGGACCCGGTACGCAACCCTTACGCGCCCGGCGCGGGGCAGCGGCCGCCCGAGCTGGCCGGGCGGGACCGCGAGCTGAGCCAGTTCGAGGTCGTGCTGGAACGGGTCGCGCGGAACCGGCCGGAGCGCAGCATCGTACTGACCGGGCTGCGCGGTGTCGGCAAGACCGTACTGCTGAACTCGTTCCGCTCGATGGCCCTGCAGCGGCTGTGGGGCACCGGCAAGATCGAGGCCCGGCCTGACCAGTCGATCCGCCGCCCGGTCGCGGGCGCGCTGCACATGGCGGTCCGCGAGCTCGCGCCGCGGCACCGGGCCCCGGACCGGATCGAGCAGTTCCTGGGCGTGCTGAAGGCGTTCGCCGCCCGCGATCCCAAGGCCCCGAAGGGCAGCCTCACCCCGCACCTGGGCATCGACGTGCCGGCCGCGCGTGGCCGGGCGGACTCAGGCGACCTCGAGATCGACCTGATGGAGCTGTTCACCGACGCCGCGTCGGTGGCTGCCGATCTCAGCGTGGGCATCGCACTGTTCATCGACGAGATGCAGGACGTGCCCGCGCCGGACGTGTCCGCGCTGTGCGCGGCCACGCATGAGCTGTCCCAGACCGGCGGGCCGCTGATCGTGGTCGGCGCGGGCCTGCCGCACCTGCCGTCCGTGCTGTCCGCGAGCAAGAGCTACTCCGAACGGCTGTTCCGGTACTCCTCGATCGACCGGCTCGACCGGGCCGCGGCGGACCAGGCGCTGCTCGCGCCCGCGCAGCGGGAGGGCGCGGACTTCGAGGCCGGTGCGCTGGACGCACTGTACCGGGCGGCCGACGGGTATCCGTACTTCGTCCAGGCCTACGGCAAGGTCACCTGGGATGTGGCGGCGGCCAGCCCGGTGACCGCGGCTGACGTCGCGATGGCCAGCCCGCAGGCCGAGAGCGAGCTGGCCGTCGGCTTCTTCGGCAGCCGGTACGAGCGGGCCACCCCAGCGGAACGGGAGTACATGCGGGCGATGGCGTTGCTGGGTGACGAACCCGTGCCGACCGCGCAGGTGGCGGAGGAACTCGGCCGTAAGCCGTCCAGCGTGTCACCGGCCCGGGACGGCCTGATCAAGAAGGGTCTCATCTACAGCTCCGAGCGCGGCCTGATCGCGTTCACCGTGCCGCATTTCGGCCGGTTCCTCCGGGCGCAGCCGGCCTAGTTGCCGGCCATCAGCCGCCCCGGGCGGCCCGGGACCGGGATCTGGCACAGTATGGCCGTATCTACCGTTGCAGCTAGACAGTCTTAGAAAGCTCTAGGCACGTCTAGATAACGGCATACCAGCTGGAAGGATGACGTTTCGGCGTGGCCATGGCACGATCCCTGGCAGGGACGTTTGCTAGCGGAGGCATCGTTGACGTGGCGTTGTCAGCAGGCGCTGGGGAGCGGGGCGGCGGGTGCGCGATCTGCGGCACCCTGCACATGACACATGGAGGTGGCCGTGCTCAGCACGATGATGGATGTGCCCCTGACCGTGACCAGCCTGATGCGGTATGGCACGTCGATCTATGGTGACAGCGAGGTTGTCACCGCCACGGCGGATGGCGGGGTCCGCCGTCAGTCCTACGCGCAGACGGGGGCCCGGGCCGCGCGGCTGGCCAACGCACTGCGCGGCCTGGGCGTGGACGGTGACCAGCGGGTCGGCACGCTGCTCTGGAACAACTCCGAGCACCTCGAGGCCTACCTCGCCATCCCGTCCATGGGCGCCGTGCTGCACACGCTGAACCTGCGGCTCGATCCGGGCCAGCTCAGCTACATCGCCAACCACGCCGCCGATCACGTCGTGATCACCGAGCCGACCCTGGTGCCGTTGCTGGCCCAGGTGCTGCCCAGCCTGGAGACCGTCCGGCACGTGCTGGTGACCGGCCCGGCGGGCAGCGAGCGGGACGCGCACGCCGAGGCGCTGGCCGGCCCGCGGCACCAGGTGCACTTCTACGAGGACCTGCTGGCCGCCGAGGCGGAGACATTTAGCTGGCCGGAACCGGACGAGCGGACCGCCGCGGCCATGTGCTACACCAGCGGCACCACCGGCCGGCCCAAGGGGGTGGCGTACAGCCACCGGTCCACTTTCCTGCACTCGATGGGTGTCTGCGTCGGCAACGGGTTCGGGCTGTCCGACGCCGACCGGGTGCTGCCCGTGGTGCCCATGTTCCACGCCAACGCCTGGGGCCTGGCCTACGCGGCGGTGCTCAGCGGCGCGGACCTGATCATGCCGGACCGGTTCCTGCAGCCGGAGCCCATCGTCGCCCTGATCGAGGCGGAGCGGCCCACGATCGCCGGTGCGGTGCCCACGATCTGGCTTGCCGTATTGCAGTATGTACGGCAGCACGGCGGCGATCTGTCCTCGCTGCGCCTGGTGCCGTGCGGCGGCTCGGCCGTCCCGCATTCGCTGATGGAGGCGTACGAGAAGGAACTCGGCGTGCACATCATGCACGCCTGGGGGATGACTGAGACATCGCCGATCGGCAGCCTGGCGCGGCCGCCGCGCGGGGTGACCGGCGAGGAGGCCTGGCGGTACCGGGACACCCAGGGCCGGCTGTTCCTCACCGTCGAGGCCCGGCTGGTCGGTGACAGCGGCGAGGTACTGCCCAAGGACGGCGAGGCGGTCGGCGAGATCGAGGTCCGCGGGCCGTGGATCACCGGCTCGTACTACAAGGACGACGACCCGGCCAAGTTCCGCGACGGCTGGCTGCGCTCCGGTGACGTCGGCACGATCGACCAGCTCGGCTACGTGGTGCTCACTGACCGGGCCAAGGACGTGATCAAGTCCGGCGGCGAGTGGATCTCCTCAATGGAGCTGGAGAACATCCTGATGGGGCACCCGGCCGTGGCCGAGGCCGCGGTCATCGGGGTGCCCGATGAGAAATGGGGCGAGCGCCCGCTCGCCGCGGTCGTAGTCAGGTCCGGCGAGCACGTGACCGTCGAGGACCTGCGGACGTTCCTGGGCGAGCGTGTGCCACGGTGGCAGCTCCCGGAGCGCTGGTCGTTCATTGACGAGGTGCCCAAAACCAGCGTGGGCAAGTTCGCCAAGACCCGGATCCGGGAGTCCTACGCCAACGGCGACTACAAGATCATCGAGGTGCACTGACCTGGGCCGCAGAAATACCCGGGTACATGCCCAACTGCTTTGGCACGCCTGGCAGCGGCCCGGTACGCTGATGCGGACCGTTAGGTCGCGGGGAGGCTTCGCCTAGTCCGGTCTATGGCGCCGCACTGCTAATGCGGTTTGGGTTTACCGCCCATCCGGGGTTCAAATCCCCGAGCCTCCGCTCCGGGTCACCGACAGAACTGCCGGTTTCATACCGACAGAACTCTGGCGGTGACCTGCAATTTCAGTGTGACGCCGGGCTCTGAGGCTGGCGCTGATCACTGTCCGGCCTGGCCGGGAGTGCTGGTGGGCTTGTTGCGGTGCTGCGGGCTGGCCTGAGGTGTGGCTGGCCCGGGAGGCTGAAGGCATTGAGGTGGCGAGGACTGCTTGTGCCTGTCAGCCGTCGGGGAGGTAGTCGCGCAGGCTGGTCCGGCGCCGCCGTGCGCGGCGGGTGATGCGGGCCTTGCCGCCGGTCGTGAGGGCCCGCCAGGGCCGGCGAGATCTTGCGGATGTTGGCGGCCATGAGCAGCAGTGCGGTGAAGATCGACTGGGCGGCGATGCCGCGGACGCGGCGGCGGCCGGGCTGGGCGAGGGCGTCGTGGGCGGTGTCTTTGACGTAGCCGTTGAGGCCCTCGATGGTATTGCGTAGCGTGGCGTACCGGGCGTGCCAGGCGGGGCTGCCGTAGGGCAGGTCCTGGCGGTAGCGGGCGCCCACGTCGGGCGGGATGGTGATCGCGGTCTGGCGGCAGATCCCCGGCGGTTCGGGTGGTGGCTGGAATATCTTGGCGCGCCCGTCGCGTGGTGACAGCGAGGCCTGGCGCAGCGGGCAGATCAGCCGTGGGTGCTTGCCGGTCGCCGGGCAGGACAGGCGCTGGTAGCCGTCGGTGTCGGGGCCGTCTTTGTGCTTGAGCTGGTAGGGGCAGCGGGCAGTGATCTGCTGGTCGTAGAGGTCGCGGGTGATGGCGTGGTCGCGCAGGCGGGTGGTGGCGGTGATCAGCGGCCCGGGCAGGGCGGGGCAGTACCAGCTGCCCTCGACCAGCAGCGCTCCCTGGCTGTTTGCCTGGATGCCGAGCTGGTCGGCGCGGTAGTCCATGACGGAGTGGTAGCCGAGCGCGCGGGCGGGGAGGTGGAAGCGCCCGGGCAGGGCCTGGGTGTAGGCGCGGTCGTAGCCGAGCCAGCCGGTCTTGTGCCCGCGGGCGGCCACGGAGGCCAGGACCCGGGCGCCGGTGCCGCCGGGGTCTTCGCCGGGCCGGGCCATGGCCATCCCGATCGCGAGGTTCGGCGTGGCGGGCGGCGCGCCGGGCGGGCGGGCGGTGGTGGCGATGGTGGCCTCCAGCGCCCAGAGATCTTCCGCAGGGGCTTGCCTTTGCCGTCCTCGCGTTCGCGGTGGTCGCCTTCGCGGACGTACCAGCCGCCGTCGGGGTCGCTGGCCGACAGGCCGGTTTGCCTGGACGGGCCGCGGGAGAACAGTGGGACCGGGGTGGCGTCCAGCCCGGTGCAGCCGTCGTAAGCCGCGCGCTCTTCGCCGGTGAGGGCGGAGATGCTGGCTTCCAGCAGCGCGTTGATGGACGCCTCCAGCCGGCTGCGGGCAGCGTGGGCCTGGGCAGGGGTCATCGGCCTGGTGCGGGCGGTGAGGTCCTGCTCGGTCAGCCGCCGGTTCTTCGGCAGCGGCGAGGGGTCCATGACCGAGCAGATGGCGCCGAAGCAGTAGCGGACCCGCCGGTAGGCGGCCTTGAAGGCCCGGTCGCCGCTGACGGTGCCGGGACGCCGAGCAGCCTGCGGTAGGCGTTGACGGCTCTGCAGAACAGCAGCCGGGTGACCTCGGTCAGGAACAGCGGCCGGTCATCCAGGGCCAGGCAGAGCAGGGCAGTCAGCACCGCGCGTGCCGGCAGCGGCCGGGGCCGCCCGGTGGCGTGAGCCAGCGCGGCCTCGATGACCGGGGCCTTGCCGGACCGGTCGATGAGCTCGGCTGCGAAGGCCACGGTCGTGTCGCTGACCCTGCCGCCGGCCTGCGGCAGGGTCAGGCCGCTGCCGCTCATCGCGCGCGCTCCGCGCGCCAGCGGGCCCGCAGGGCGCCCTTGGAGGAGCTGACACCGCTGACGTGGCGGGCATACCGGGCCAGCGACCCGGCCTCGGCGATCCCGGTGATGGCCAGCAGCACGCCCACCGGGGTGCCGGCTGCCGGCGCCCGCAGATGAAGGAGACCGGGCCCGGCGCATCGACAGCCCCGGCGCGGCCGGGTCAGCGGTCAGGCCCCGGGCGAAATTGGTGACGAAGTCTTGATAAGACCAATCGGCCGGGCCGGGGCGGAACACATGCCCGGTGCCCGCGCGGCGGGCCAGCTCGCGGCCCGGCCGGGAAACGCGAGGCGACTGGCACTAGCCGCGCGGCCTGCCCGCGACCTGGAACCATCACCTGGCGGCCGGTGCATGAAGATGTCACCGCCGCGCAGCGCTACCAGCTCGCCGGGCCGCAGCCCGGCGCCGATGCCGAGCACCACCATCGCCAGCGCCGAGGAACGTTTCGCCGGATCGCGCTGGCGGCCGCGACCGCGGCCAGCTCCGCCTGCTCACCTGGCGAGTACGGCGCTGGCGCTCTCGCGCCGGGGAACGGCGTCGGCCGCTGCCCGGGCGGGCCGCAGGCCGCCTCGGCGAGCCGGTACAACGCCGACCGGTACGCCCCCGGGTCGAGCACGCCCGGCCGCGCAGGCCGGTCACGCAAAACGCCTCGATCACGTCGTAGTCCAGCAGGAATTCCCGGCCGGCGCGGGACCCCCCAGGTATCAGCGAACCGGGACAGCCCGCGCAGCGCAGGGGCGGTCACGTTGCCTGCTGGCAGACGCGCAGGCCCGCGCCCGCCGTATCTTCCCCGAGGAAGGCGCGGCATGCTCGAAATATAGTTACTTCTAAGCATGCAACCGGGGGATGCCGCCGCGTGGCGGATAAGGAATCCTGCTCCACCATGGTGGACGACCTGGCCCGCCGCCACCAGCAGATCCAGGCCGAGCTTGCCCATATCGGCATCACCCTGCCCGGCTCGCTCACCAGCCGCACCACCCGCTGCCAGCGGCCTGGCTGCCACTGCCACGCCAGCCCGCCCATCCTCCACGGTCCGCACCCCACCTAGACCCGCAAAGCCCGCGCCTGCTCCATCACCAAGACCCTCACCGCCGAGGCCGCCGAGCGGCTCCGCCCCGACTTCGCCGCCCACCGCCGCCTGCGCCAGCTCATCACCGAACTCGAAGCCGTCTCCATCGAACTCGCCGAACAACCCGCAACACCAAAACGCCGGGAGATCAGCCCGCTGAGCCGGACCAGCTCCGGTCAACATCCCATAACCCGCTGATCAGCAGGGTTTTGTCGTT
>CAWDRD010000101.1:0-43398 GCA_963804455.1 uncultured Actinomycetes bacterium | reverse complement strand
GGTCCGCTGCGCTGCCCCCCTCCGGCGCCGGGACGCCACCCGGCCGTCCCGGATGCGTAGCCACACCGGAATGGTACGGCCTGCGACTCCCCCGGCACGGCCGTCACCGCGAGGTTGCCCGGGATAAACCGGATATTAGGGCCGACCGCTAGGGCCTGCCCGGAGCGGCGAGGCCCACGGGCAGGCCCTGGCGGGCTGACGCCGGACAGTAAGCAGGCGCCGGTCAGTAGGTGGGCAGAGACGGGTCGATCTGGTTGATCCAGGCCAGCACACCGCCGCCGACGTGCACCGCGTCCGAGAAGCCCGCGTTCTTGACGATCGCGAGACATTCCGCAGACCGGGCGCCCGACTTGCAGTGCAGCACGATCCGCTGGTTCTGCGGCAGCCGTTCCAGCGCGGCACCGGACAGGAACTCGCCCTTGGGGATCAGGGTGGCGCCGGGGATGGACACGATCTCGTACTCGTTCGGCTCCCGTACGTCCACCAGGAAGATGTTCTCCCCGTTGTCCTGAATCTCCTTGAGCTGCTGGGCGGTGATGGTGGAACCCGCCGCGGCCTCCTGGGCCTCCTCGGACACCGCACCGCAGAACGCGTCGTAGTCGATCAGCTCAGTGACCGTGGGGTTCTTCCCGCAGACCGGGCACTCGGGGTCCTTCCTGACCTTCACCGAGCGGTAGGTCATCTCCAGGGCGTCGTAGATCATCAGCCGGCCGACGAACGGATCGCCGATCCCGGTGATGACCTTGATCGCCTCGTTGACCTGGATCGAGCCAATCGACGCGCAGAGCACGCCGAGTACCCCGCCCTCGGCGCAGGAGGGCACCATGCCCGGCGGCGGCGGCTCAGGATACAGGCAGCGGTAGCACGGCCCGTGGTCGGCCCAGAACACACTCGCCTGGCCGTCGAACCGGTAGATGGAGCCCCACACGTAGGGCTTGCCTAGCAGCACGCACGCGTCGTTGACCAGGTAGCGGGTGGCGAAGTTGTCGGTGCCGTCCACGATCAGGTCGTACGGCGCGAACAGCTCCATGGCGTTGTCGGAGGTCAGCGCCTCGTTGTGGACGATCACGTGCACATACGGGTTGATCTCCCGGATGCTGTCCCGCGCCGATTCGGCCTTGGACCGGCCGACATCAGACTGGCCGTGGATGATCTGGCGCTGCAGGTTGGATTCGTCCACGACGTCGAAGTCGATGATGCCCAGGGTGCCGACGCCCGCCGCGGCCAGGTAGAGCAGGGCCGGTGAACCCAGCCCGCCCGCGCCCACGCAGAGCACTTTGGCGTTCTTGAGCCGCTTCTGCCCGGCCATCCCGACGTCGGGGATGATCAGGTGGCGCGAGTAGCGGCGGACTTCGTCCACGGTCAGCTCAGCGGCTGGTTCGACCAGCGGTGGCAGTGACAAGGTAACTCTCCAGAGACGGCAGGTCCGGACCCGGCAGCAAGGACCCGGCTCCCCCCTTCAACCGAAGCCCGGAAGCCGGCATTCCCCGCCAGCGGCTGGCCAATCCCAGCAGCGGGATTTCGCCGGGGGTGGCCGGGATGACCGCGGGATGACGGCTCAGCCCGTCCCAGCAGCCTCAGCCGCCCCAGGCGTCGCGAACACCCTGGGCAGGCCGGGGCTCCCGTCAGCAGTTCGAATTTTTGCCCCTGGGCGGGCGAAAATTCGAACTGCCAATCGATGCGAATCGGCGCTGGGGGCAAAATGTCGGCGCGCGGGGGTAGACCTTGGAGCTGCGGCGCGGTGGGCGCCGGAAGTCTGCGGGACACGTGTACTCCGTGTACACGTTGTGCACGTGACGTTTGCGACACTAGGTTTGCGGGACATCGCTGACATCTGGGAGGTTCCATGCCTACTCCGCCGTCGCAGCCACCGGGAGCGCAGCCGGGCTTAGAGCCCGCGCCACGGCCGGAGGTGAGCCCGGGCCCGCTGGAGGCGCCGTGCCCACGGGTGACCGGGCGGCCGCTGCCGGACCCGGCCGCGCTGCAGCTGTGCGCGGTGCCGAACTCGGCCCCGCCCTATGACGACGAGCAGCCCGCCGCACCGGGCCGGCCCGTCCGTCGGCCGGGGAACGCGGGCAGGAACAGACGGCCGGCACGGACCGGCCAGCCGGCACGGGCGGGCCAGCCGGCCGGGCCGGCGGTGAGCCGGGCGGCGGTGAGTCGGCCGGCGGCGGAACCGGCGACAGCGGGCCGGGCGGCGACGGTAGCACAGGGGGCGACAGCGGGACCGGCGGGGACGGCCCTGCCGGGCCTGGCGGGCCTGGCGGGCCTGGCGGGCAGGTCCGGCCGGGGAGCGGGACTCCGGGCTGGCCGGGCCAGTTCGCGCAGGTCCTGGTGGAGACGCTGGCGGGATCCCGGTCGCCGCGGCAGATGCGGACGTGGACCACGGAACGGACGCCGGGCCAGGATCCAGCGGCTCGGGCCCATGCTGGCCGTGGGCCAGCGCCCGTGCGTCCGCCGGGTGGTCGCCTTCCAGCCAGCGGCGGACGTCATCGAGATGACGGTGGTGGTCAGCTTCGGGCCGCGGATCCGCGCCCTGGCCGTGCGGCTGGAGCATGCCGCTCCGCGGCGCGCCACGCTGAGCCGCCCGGCCCGGCCGGGCGGCTGGCGGTGCACCGAAGTGGAGGCTGCCTGACCAGCCCGGGCCAGCCGCAGCGTGCTAGGCCAGTGCGCTCGGGTTCAATGCGCCGGGTCAGGGCAGCTTTTAGGCCAGGGCAGCTGGGGTTCAGCCGCCCGCGCGGTTGCGCGGGTCGCCGTGGCAGCGCTTGTACTTGCGGCCCGAACCACACGGGCACATGTCGTTACGGCCGACCCGGCTGAACTGCTCGCCGCGGGCGGTGTCCGCGTGCTGCTCGACCTGGCCGCGGGGCGTCCGCGGACGGCGCGCTGTACTGCAGCCGGCCGGGCCGCTTGGGGCGCTGCAGGCCGGGCGCCACCACCGGCGCCGCACCGTCGGCCGGGCGACCCCGCGGAGGCCGGCGCGCGGCTGAGGGCTCGCCGCCCGGCCGCGCTGCTGGCCGCGAGACCGGCCAGCGCGGTTCCGTTGCCCGCCTGGCTGAGCCTGGGTGTTTGCGGCCCCGGCCGGGCCTGTCGCGTGGCGCGGCGGCCCCGTTCGTGGCCCCGCCGCCCCGCGGCGCGGTCTCCGGTACCGTACCGGCTGGTGCCGCGTGGCTGCCCGCCGCGGCGGGCGCGCCGCCTGGCAGGGCAGTGCCGGGACCGGCCGCCTCTTCCACGATCGGGTTTTCCTGCACCTCGACCTGGAGGTTGAACAGGTTGCCGACCGACTCCTCCTTGATGCCCGTCCATCATGGCGCCGAACATGTCGAAGCCCTCGCGCTGGTATTCCACCAGCGGGTCGCGCTGCGCCCAGGCGCGCAGGCCGATGCCCTCCCGCAGGTAGTCCATCTCGTAGAGGTGCTCACGCCACTTGCGGTCGAGCACCGAGAGCACCACCCGGCGCTCCAGCTCGCGCATGATCTCCGGGGTCAGCTCCTCCTCGCGGCGGTCGTAGGCCTCCTGCGCGTTGGTGCGGAGCGATCTCGGTGAGGCAGTCCGCGGACAGCCCGGCCCGCTCGCCGCCGACCTCCTCCACCGCGTCATCAATGGTCATCGAGGGGCGGTAGAGCTGGCGCAGCGCGGTCCAGAGCGTGTCGAGGTCCCATTCCTCCGGGAACCCCTCGCTGGTCGCCCCGGCGACGTAACCGGTGATCACCTCGTCGATCATTTCCCGGATCTGCTCGTGCAGGTCCGCGCCTTCGAGCACCTTGCGCCGTTCCGCGTAGATCACCTGGCGCTGCCGGTTCAGCACGTCGTCGTACTTGAGCACGTCCTTGCGGATCTCGAAGTTCTGCTGCTCGACCTGGGTCTGCGCGGACCGGATGGACCGGCTCACCGCCTTGGACTCGATCGGCACCTCCGGCGGCGTCTTCAGCCACTCCATGAAGTGCGCGACCTTGTCCGCGTTGAACATCCGCATCAGGTCGTCTTCGAGGGACAGGTAGAACCGCGACTCGCCCGGGGTCGCCCTGGCGGCCGGACCGGCCGCGCAGCTGGTTGTCGATCCGCCGCGACTCGTGCCGCTCGGTGCCCAGCACGTACAGGCCGCCGACCTCGACCACCTCCTCGTGCTCCTCGGCCACCGCGCGCCTTGGCCTTGTCCACCGCCTCGGGCCAGGCCGTCTCGTAGTCCTCCGGCGTGTCCACCGGCGACAGGCCGCGCTGGTGCAGCTCGATGTCGGCGATGAAGTCGGGGTTGCCGCCGAGCATGATGTCGGTGCCGCGGCCGGCCATGTTGGTCGCCACGGTGACCGCGCCCTTGCGCCCGGCCTGGGCGATGATCGCGGCCTCACGCTCGTGGTACTTCGCGTTCAGCACCTCGTGCGGGATCGCCGCGTGCGCTTGAGCATCTTGGACAGGATCTCGGACTTCTCCACGCTGGTGGTGCCGACGAGCACCGGCTGGCCGCTTGGCGTGCCGCTCGGCGATGTCGTGACCACGCGCCTCGAACTTGGCCTGGACCGTCTGGTAGACCACGTCGGGCTGGTCGAGCCGGATCATCGGCTTGTTGGTCGGGATCGGCACCACGCCGAGCTTGTAGATCTGGGAGAACTCGTTCGCCTCGGTCATCGCCGTGCCGGTCATCCCGGCCAGCTTGTCGTAGAGCCGGAAGTAGTTCTGCAGCGTGATCGTGGCCAGCGTCTGGTTCTCGTTCTGGATCTGCACGCCTTCCTTGGCCTCGATGGCCTGGTGCATGCCCTCGTTGTAGCGCCGGCCGTAGCAGCATCCGGCCGGTGAACTCGTCCACGATCAGGACCTCGCCGTTGACCACGACGTAGTCCTTGTCCTTCTTGTACAGCTCCTTGGCCTTGATGGCGTTGTTCAGGAAGCTGACCAGCGGGGTGTTGACCGGGTCGTAGAGGTTGTCGATGCCGAGCCAGTCCTCGACCTTCTCCACCCCGGCTTCCATGATGCCGACGGTCCGCTTCTTCTCATCGACCTCGTAGTCGCCGTCACCGTCCTCACCCCGGCGCAGCCGCGGGGCGATCTTGGCGAACTCGGTGTACCAGCGGGCGCTCTGCTCGGCTGGCCCGCTGATGATCAGCGGCGTCCGGGCCTCGTCCACCAGGATGGAGTCGACCTCGTCCACGATGGCGAAGTTATGCCCGCGCTGGACACACTCGTCCAGGCCCCAGGCCATGTTGTCGCGCAGGTAATCGAAGCCGAACTCATTGTTCGTGCCATAAGTGATGTCGGCTTCATACTGCTTGCGCCGCTCCTCCGGTGGCATCTGGGCCAGGATTACACCGACTTCCAGGCCAAGGAACCGGTGCACCCGGCCCATCCACTCGGAGTCACGCCTGGCCAGGTAGTCGTTGACGGTCACCACGTGCACGCCGTTGCCGCTCAGCGCGTTGAGATAGGCCGGGAGGACAGAGGTGAGGGTCTTGCCCTCACCGGTCTTCATCTCAGCGATGTTGCCCATGTGCAGCGCGGCGCCACCCATGATCTGCACGTCGAAGTGCCGCTGGCCCAGGGTCCGCCGGGCGGCCTCGCGGACCGTGGCGTACGCCTCCGGGCAGCAGATCGTCGAGTGACTCACCGTCCGCGTACCGCTGCCGGAACTCGTCGGTCAGCGCGCAGCAATTCCGCGTCGCTCAGCGCAGCGAAGTCTTCTTCGATCGAGTTGACCTGATCGGCGATCCGCTTGAGCTTGCGCAGGGTCTTGCCCTCACCTGCGCGCAGGACACTGTCGATGATGACTGGCACTTCTCGTCGCGCTCCTTGCGGATGGTTACCTCTGGCCGGGAAAATGCTGGTACGCCCCGTTGGCACACCGTCGCCCCCCGCCAGCCGGACGGGCAGCAGCGGGTGGCGATCCGGTGCCACCGCCGTCACAAGTCATGGTAGGCGAGACCAGCAGCGAAACCGAGCCACCATTGGCACACCGGCCGGCCTCGTTAGCGTGGGACGCGACCGGCTTGATCCGCCACCCGGTGACATGCTGCGCACGCTGGCCCGCTACGCTGTCGCGTGCGAGCGCGGCCGGGACAGGCCGCGGTATGTGTGCGTGCGGGGTGAACGCACCCGGGGCCACCCGCATTCCGGGGGCTGCGGTGGTGGCCGCGCAACGCCTCGGCCACAATAAGGGCTGGGCGGTAGCAGCGCGCGCCCGGCGCACGAGGAGAGGAGCAGCGCGCATGGCGGACCAGGTGGGAACGGACATCAGGTCCGGCGCCCAGCCGGACGGAGGCGCGCTCAGCCAGGACGCGCCGGGCACTCCCGGGCACTACGAGGCGTTCCACGGCCGCACCGTGTCCTGGGTGGCCGTGTGCATCATGATGGCCGGCTTCATCTGCGGCGGCCTCGCGCTGGTCTTCGGGCCGACCTGGTGGGCGTTCTGGGGCGGGCTTGGCCTGGTCGCGATCGGCGGCCTGCTGGCCCTGTCCACCAACATCTTCGAGGACTGGTACTAAACCGGCGCGGCCCCATCCCGCCCCGCACGCCGGCGGCGGCGACAGGAGGGCCAGCCCGGCGGCCGCGGCCGCGGATGGCCAGTGCGGCCGCGGCCGCGGCATGGCCAGTGCGGCGGCGGCCGCGGATGGCCAGTGCGGCGGCGGCCGCGACCGCGGACGGGCAGAGCGGCGGCCCTCCCCCGTTTTGTCAGTGGCAGTAATTAAGCTGCACGTCCGTGGTGAGTACCGCGCTTCCCGCGCCCCAGCTGACTGTTTCCGCAGATGAGGCGCGGCTGATCACGCTGCGGGCCCAGGGCTTCGTCGGCGAGCGCCAGCCGGCGCGGCGGGGTGCCGGCCATGCTGCGCCGGCTCGGCGCGGTCCAGCTGGACACGATCAGCGTGCTGGCCCGCTCGCACGAACTGGTCGCGTACACCCGGCTCGGCCCGGTGCCGCGGGACCGGGTCGAGCGGGCCTACTGGCATCCTCGCCAGCCGGCCGCGTTCGAGTACTGGTCGCACGCGGCCTGCATCCTGCCCATCGAGGACTGGCCGTGGTACGCGTTCCGCCGCCGCGCCCTGCGGGCCCGGGGCCAGCGCTGGCACCAGGGGCACGACCGTGACCGCGCCTGCGCCGAGGTGCTGGCCCGGCTCCGCGCGGATGGCCCGCTCAACGCCACCCAGCTCGGCGGGGCCAAGGCGGGTGGCCCATGGTGGGACTGGTCCGAAACGAAGATCGCCGTCGAGTGGCTGCTGGACATCGGCGAGGTTGTCTGCGTGCGCCGGGACGGCTGGCGGCGGGTCTACGACCTGCCCGAGCGGGTGCTGCCGGCCGGGCTGCTGGACGCCGACCCATCGGACGCGGACTGCCTGGCGCACCTGGCCGGGGTGGCGAGCCGCGCGCTGGGCGTGCTCACCCGCGCTGACCTGATCGACTATCACCGGCTGCGTGAGCTGACCGATGGCCGCGCCGGGCATGCTGAGCTGGCCAGCGAATCCGCGCTCGCGGCCGGCCTGACCCCGGTCATGATCGAGGTGCCGGGCAAGGCCGCGGTCTCGGGCTGGGCCGATCCAGCGGCGCTCGCCGAGGCCCCGGCCGGCCGCCACCGGGTCACCTTGCTGTCCCCGTTCGACTCGCTGATCTGGGACCGCAAGCGGACGCTGCGGATGTTCGGTTTCGCGCACGCCCTGGAGGCGTACGTGCCCAGGGCCAAACGGGTGCACGGCTATTACGCCATGCCGCTGCTGGCCCGGGGACGGCTGGCTGGGCGGGTGGACCCGGTGCGCCGCGGGCAGACCCTGGTCGCCCGCCAGGTGTCCATCGACACCCCAGCGGCGACGGAGCCGATGGCCCGCGCGCTGCGCGAGGCAGCGGAGTGGGTGGGCTGCTCCGCGGTGGAGGTCGGCCAGGTCAGCCCAGCGGAACTGCGGCCGCGGCTGCACGCGGCCCTCGGCTGAACCCGGCCTCCGCCCGTGGCGCAGCGGTAACGCGGCTGTAATACAGAAGCGGATCATTAAATGAATGGGGTCTGAATCAGCCGGCAACGGCCGCCACGGCGCGCCCAAGGGCTACCTGCCGATCGAGGAGCACGGCATCGTCGGGGACCTGAGGACGGTGGCCCTGGTCGGCACAGACGGCACCGTGGACTGGTACTGCCCCTCCCGGTTCGATGCCCCGTCGCTGTTCGGCGCGCTGCTGGACGCCCGCAAGGGCGGCTACTTCTCGCTGTACAGCCGCAGCGCGGCGCGGCCCAGGCAGCTGTACCTGCCGGACACCAACATGCTGCTGACCCGGTTCCTCGGCGCCGAGGCCGTGGGCGAGGTCATCGACTTATGGTCCCGGAGACCAGCAGCACCGGCAAGCCCGGCGACCTGCTGGTCCGCCAGGCCCGGGCGGTCCGCGGCCGGGCCACGTTCGAGCTGGCCTGCCATCCGGCGTTCGACTACGGCCGGGCGCCGCACACCGTGACGATGATGCCGCGGATCGGCGCGGTGTTCGAGTCCCCGGCCGGCCGCTGCGTGCTGCGCACCACCGTGCCGCTCGAAGGCCGAGGAGACCGGCGTCGCCGCTACGTTCACCGCTGGACGAGGGCGAGACCGTGGACATCGAGTTGGAATGGCAGCGGCGAGGTGCGCCCGCTCGGCGGCCGGCGAGACCGCCGGCTGTTCACGCTGACCTCGGACTTCTGGCAGGGCTGGGTCAGCCAGTCGCGCTACCGCGGCCGGTGGCGGGAGACCGTGCAGCGCTTCGGCGCTCGCCCTGAAGCTGCTGGTGTACCACCCGACCGGCGCGCTGGTCGCGGCGCCGACCACGTCGCTTGCCCGAGGATCTGGGCGGCGGGCGGAACTGGGACTACCGGTACAGCCTGGCTGCGCGACGCCGCGTTCACCGTGTACGCGCTGATGACCCTGGGCTTCCTCGACGAGGCCGCGTCGCTTCATGGAGTGGGTGCAGGCAGCGCTGCGAGTCCGCGACCAAGGAACGCGACGTGATGCATGTACGCGGTCGACGGCCCGGAGGACCTGCCCGAGTCGATCCTGGACCACCTCGAGGGCTACCAGCGGCTCCCGGCCCGTCCGGATCGGCAACAACGCCGTCCAGCAGCGCCAGATCGACGTCTACGGCGAGCTGATGGACTCGGTCTACCTGTACAACCGCGAGGTGCCGATCTCCTATGACCTGTGGATCGGGCTGTCCAAGCGGCTCGACTGGCTGTCCAAGCACTGGGCCGAGCCGGACGAGGGCGTCTGGGAGATCCGCGGGCCGCGGCAGCGTTTCACCTACTCCGCGCTGATGACCTGGGTCGCCTACGACCGGGCGGGACGGCTGGCCCGGGACCGGGGCCTGCCCGCCCCGGTCGAGCGGTGGCGCAAGCTGGCCGCGGCCGCGCACCGGTTCGTCCAGGACGCGTGCTGGGACCGCGAGCTGCAGGCCTACGTGATGCATCCGGGCAGCGGCTGCTGGACGCATCGGTGCTGGTGATGCCGCTGGTCAAGTTCGCCGGGCCGACCGACCCGCGGTTCCTGTCCACGCTGGACCGGATCGGCGCCGAGCTCACCTCGGACAGCCTGGTCTACCGGTACGCGATCACCGGGCACGACGGCCTGGACGGCGGCGAGGGCACCTTCAACCTGTGCTCGTTCTGGTACGTGGACGCGCTCACCCGGGCCGGCCGGGTCCGGGAAGCACGGACGATTTTCGAGAAGATGCTGACCTACGCCAATCACCTGGGTCTCTACGCGGAGCAGATCGGCCCGTCCGGGGAGGCGCTGGGGAACTTCCCGCAGGCCTTCACCCATCTGGCCCTGATCAGCGCGGCCACCAACCTGGACCGGGCCCTGGACCGCCGCTAGCCGCCCGTATTGGCCGCCCGTATTGGCCGCCCGCACTGGCCGCCGCGGTGGCTAGCTGAACTCGATCAGCTTCTCCCGGACGGCGATCATGACGGCTTCCATCCGGGAGTGGATCTGCAGCTTCTCCAGGATGTTCCGGACGTGGTTCTTGACCGTGTTCTCCGAGATGAACAGCTCCTTGGCGATGTCCCGGTTGTTCATCCCGCGGGCGACCAGCTTGAGCACCTGCATCTCGCGGTCGGTGAGCTTGGGCGCGGGCACCTGCTCCACCGGCTGCTCCGCGTCCTCGTCCCGCTTGGCCAGGGTGGCGAACTCGGTGAGCAGCTTCGCGGCCATCGAGGGGTTGATCAGCGACTGCCCGCCGTGCACCGCCCGGACCACGTCCGCGACCTCATCCAGCGGGATGTCCTTGAGCAGGTAACCACTGGCACCCGCCCGGATCGCCTCGAACAGGTCCTCTTCCTCGTCGCTGATCGTCAGCATGACGATCTTCGAGCTGGGCGCCACCTCTTTCATCGCCCGGCACGCTTGAATGCCACTGCTCTTGGGCATCCGGATGTCCATCAGCACGACATCGGGCAGCGACTCGCCCGCCTTCTGCACCGCCTCGGCGCCATCGCTCGCCTCGCCCACCAGCTCGATGTCGTCCTCGGCGGCGAGAACCATCTCCAGCCCGCGACGGAACAGTGCATGGTCATCAACGATGAGGGCACGGATCGGATCGAGGCCCGCCTGGGATTCGGCTGGCCCCGCGGTCACCGCGGGATCTCCGGCCATCGCACCTCCTCCCTGACCCTGCGTACGACTTGGCATCCGTGCTCGGTCAGCTGCGATCGAGACCCATGGCATCGATGATCAGAAACCTCGGGGTGATCAACTCTGGCGTAGCAGAGCACGCGGCGCAAACCGGGGCCAACCCGCCCCGGCCTGCGCCGTGCTGGGACCGGCGGACCGGCTAACGCATGAATCGATTCTCCACTACCTGGTGGCTCAGTCCGTTCGCGCCCTGCCGAGGGACGGCGGGCAGGCCCGTCAGGGCCCGGTCCTCGACCAGCCGGATCACCCCGTAGTCGTAGCCCCGGCGCCGGTAGACCACGCTGGCCAGCTGGCAGTCCTCGTCGCGGAACAGGAAGAAGTCATGCCCGACCAGTTCCATCTCGAGCAGCGCCCGGTCGATCGCTCATCGGCGTGGCGGGTGGAATTTCTCCCGCACCACAAGCGGCCCGTCGCCTTCCATCGGGATCGGGCACGATGTTCTCCAGCTGGGTGCCCACCGGGGCCGCGGCACCGTCGACGTCCTCCGGCGATGACCCGGCCAGGTCGTCCGGCGGCGGGATGGTGCGGCACCCCGGCCGGTACGTCGGCCGGGTTCGCGTGGCCCGCATAGCGGCTCTTGCGCCGGTCACAGGCGCGCCGCAGCCGCGCCTCGAGCTTGGCCACGGCCCGGTCCAGTGCCACGAAGCGGTCATCGGCCGCGGCCTCAGCCCGGATGACCGGCCCGCGGGAGGAAATGGTCAGCTCGACCCGTTCCCGCTGCGCGGCCTGCCGGGGATTGCGCTCCTTGGTTACTTCCACATCGATCCTGATTGCCTTGCGGTCCAGCTTCACGACCTTGTCGAGCTTGGCCGTTGCGTGTGCCCGGAAACGTTCCTGCACACCGGTCCGCCGCCCTTTGAAGATGATGTCCACGCGGGAAACCCCCTTCGCGCCGATCCATGTGGGTGGCACCCGCCCGGCCGACCTGGTCTTCGTCCCCACATCCGCCTGCTGAGGGATTCGCGGCCTGTGCCACTACTGCCCTTCTCCCGGCCCGGGAGACATCTGATCTCCCGGCGGGGCAGGACTTACCTCTAAGCCGCACCGTGATCGGTCGACGACAAGTCGCCTTACGTGGGCCGTTTCGCCTGCGGCTGGCATCGGCTAGCTCGGCAGGGCGGCCCGCGGGAAGCGGGATGCCCTGCCCGGCGCAACCACGGACCCGGGCGGGTGCCATAGAACGACGCTAGCCCTCCCTGGCCCGGATGTCAGGAGCGGGGCGTGTCTACTTAGACACTCTATGGGCGCCGATACCGGGGCCAACGCGGCATCGAGGGTGAATTACCCGGCTGCGCCGCGCGTCCCGGCACACGGCGGGGCCGGGCGGGCCGGTCCTGCGGGTCAGCCCGGGTAGGTCGCAGCCCGGCCGGACGCGAGCGGATTCCAGAGCTCGCCCAGGCCCAGCGACTTGACCAGGGACCCGGTCTGCAGCCCGGCGAACAGGAGGTTGTGCGGGCCAGCCGCGGTGATCGTGGTCATGCCGGGCTCGATCTCCTCATAGGTGGAGGCATTGCCGTTGACCGGCACCTCCTCGAGCTGCGGCCCCGACGCCGACTGGTTCACGACCAGCAGATGATCAGCGTCGTACCAGGTCAGAACGCTAGGGTCGGACAGGTCCGCGGCGATCCGCCCGGCGGTGGACAGCATGACCGCGGAATCCGCCCGGACCACGGCGGCCAGCAGCACCTGCGCCCCGGGCCCGGTGCCGACGATCATCGCGACCCGCACCCCGTCCGGGGCCACCTTCAGCGCGGTGACCGGCCCTAGCCCGGCGGGCAGGGTCACGGCGACCGGCGCCGCTCCGCCCGGCGCGATCATCCACACCCCCGTCTTGCCGCCGACGGTGCCCGCGACCCACAGGTTATCGGCACGATCCCAGCTGGCCGCGGTGAAGCTGGTGCCGGTGAGCCGCGCGGTCAGCGCACCCGCGGACGCGGGCGCATGCGGTTTCCCGGCGGCCGCCAGGTCGCTCGTGTAGACCGTGGTCACCGTGCCGCCCGCGGACTGGGCGAGGCCGGCCAGGTAATGCTCGTCCGGGGAGACCGCGATGCTGCTGAGCGGCACCCGGCCGGTGCCGGCCGGGCCGGCCACCGGATCACTGTCCGGCCCGCGCCCGCGCATCACCCGGGCCGCGCCCCCGCTCAGGTAGAACAGGTCCTCGTGCGCCGGGGATTCCAGGGCCGGCTGCGGGTAACTGTCCCGGTCCTGCACCTCGCTGCCCCCAGGTGGGGCCCAGGGGCGGCCGTTGACCTCCAGCTTCACCGCCTGGATGGCGGGCGCGCCATAGGAGGAGCTGGTCAGCGTCCAGACCAGCTGCGCGGACATGTCCTCCAGGCTGGTCTGGGTGGTGGCGGACTTCGGCAGCGTCAGGTCCACGATGGCGGTCTTGCTGCCCGGCGGGATCTGCACCGGGCGGCGGACCCGGGCCGCGGGCGGGAACGCGGAGAACACGGCCCCCTCCAGCCAGCCCTGCGGGCTGCCGATCAGCGCCTGCACCAGTTCCGTCTCCGGGTCCGCCGCATCGATCGGGACGAACACCGGATCCGGGACCAGGATCTTTTCCGTCGGGTCGAAGTAGTACAGGTTGCGTGGCTGGTAGTCGAGCTGGAACAGGTCATTGGCGAGCAGCAGCTCGTGCGAGGAGCCAGCCACAGTGCTGCCCGGCAGCACCGCGATGCGCCACTGCCGGTGCACCAGCTGCAGGCTGAACTGCTGGGTGAGCCGGGTGCCGCCGCCCGCCGCGGGGATGAACTGTCCGCTGGCCGTGACCTCGCCCAGTTCCTGTGCGCTGATCTGGACGATCGCCGTGCCCGGCGAGCCGAACGGGCGCTCGTAGGAGGTGACCGTGGGCAGCTGCGCGATAACCGTGACCGCTGGCCCCGGCCCCGGCCGCCACTTCGCGCCCGCTGACGACGTCAGGTACTCCCGTGCGATCGCGTGGTAATCATCAAAGTTGGCACTGGCCAGGACGAAGCCCTGGACGATCTGCGCTGCGCTCCAGCCCGGGTGCGGCGGGTACATGATCAGCCCGCAGCAGCGCCAGGCCTGCGCCGAGCCGCCGTCAGACCCGGACGGGAGGGCGCTCTGGGTCAGCAGCCCGCTGGTGGGCACGTCCGCGCAGCCCGCCAGGAGCACCGCGGTCAGCGCGGCGGTCAGCAGCCGGGCGGCCAGCCTGCGCCGCCGGGGCAAGCGCTCAGCCACCGGCGACCGTGCCCGCGGCGCCCGGGCCGGTCGCCGCGGTGCCCGCGACCCCTGTCCCGGCCGCACCGTCCAGGCTGCCGGTGGCCCGGCTCTCCACGATGCGGCTGTCCATCGTGACAGCTTCCGCGCCGAGTTCCGCGCCGTTGGCAACCTCGCTGTTCAGGGCGATGACGATCGGTGAGTGGGCGAACTCGGGCCCGGGTTCGGTCTCATCCGGGCCCAGCGGCAGCGGCGAACCGGCCAGCTGACACCCGGCCACCCGCGGCACGGTCAGCCGGAACACGCAGCCCTTGCCGCGTTCTCCCCAGGCCTGCAGCCAGCCGTTGTGCAGCCGGGCATCCTCCAGGGCGATGGCCAGGCCGAGCCCCGTGCCGCCGGTGGTACGGGCCCGCGCCGGGTCGGCCCGCCAGAACCGGTCGAATACCATCTGCTGCTCCGCGGGCCCGAACCCGACGCCGTGATCGCGGACCGCGACCGCCACCGCGTCCCGGTCCCCGGCCACGGTGACCACCACGTCACGTCCCTCGCCGTGCTCGACCGCATTGTCCAGCAGGTTGCGCAGGATGCGCTCGACCCGGCGGCGGTCCACCTCGGCCACACACGGCTCAGGCGGCAACCGGAAATCGATCCGGGTCCCGCGCCTGGCCGCGAGCTGCTCCGCGTCGGCCGCGGCCCGCCGGACCAGGTCGCACATGTCCGCGGATTCCGCGTCCAGGGTCGCCGCGTTGGCGTCGTACCGGCTGATCTCCAGCAGGTCAGCGAGCAGCGACTCGAACCGCTCCAGCTGGCCTTCCAGCAGCTCGGCGGACCGGGCCGCGGCGGGCAGCAGCTGGTCCCGGCCGGCGAACAGGACATCCGCCGCGATCCGGATCGTGGTGAGCGGGGTACGCAGCTCATGCGACACGTCCGAGACGAACTGCCGCTGGACCTGGGACAGCTCCTGCAGCTCGTGCAGCTTCTCCTGGAGGCTGGCTGCCATGTCATTGAACGACCTGGCCAGCGCGGCCAAGTCGTCGGCGCCGCGGACCGGCATCCGTTCCCCGAGCTGGCCGTCGGACAGCCGCTGCGCCGCCTGGGCCGCTTCCCGGATCGGCACGAACACCCAGCGGGTGACCAGGGCGACAATACCCACCAGCAGCAGCACCAGGGCCAGGCCACCGCCGAGCATGGCCGTGCGCACCAGCCCGAGCGTGGCCTGCTCCTGGTCCAGCGGGAACAGGTAGTACAGCTGGTCGTGACCGTTGATCACGCCGCCGATGGCCAGGCCGGGGTCGGCCGGACGGCGGTTGTGGTAGTGCAGCAGGGTCGGGCTGGACCAGAGCTTGTCGGTCCGCCCCTTCTGCTGCTCCTGCGTCACCTTCTGGATCACCCGCTGCGGGATGCTGCCGGACACATCGAGGTTCTGGTTGCCGTAGGTACCGCCGAAGGCGGAATCCCCAGCCGGCTGCGCGAAGATCACCACATCGAAGGTGGCGCTCGGCCCGCTCAGTGACTGCAGGGTGCGGGCCAGCGAGGTGAGCGACTTCACCCGGCTGGTGGCCGGGCCCTCCAGGCCAGCGTCGTCTTTGGCCACGGACAGGCCCTCGGCGAGCTGAGTGGCCGCGGAGGACCGGGCGCTGTTCAGCAGCCCGCTGGCGATCTGCTGCACGAGGAAGAAGCCGAGCACGGTGGCCACCACGACGCAGATGACGACGGTGGTCGCCACCACCCGCAGCTGCAGCGAGCGCTGCCAGCGGCGGCGCAGCTGGCCCGTCAGCCGGCGGGCCCGGAGCTGTCCGGCCCGGAGCACCCTGCGGACCTGGGGGGGTAGCCGGCGGGCGGCCCGGCGGAGCAGGAGCGCAGCCCACGACGGGCCAGCCGGCTCGCTGTCGCGCGGCCGCCCCGGCTCGACCTCGCTCGGTACCCCCTCCATCGCCCTTCTTCGCTGAACGGGACCGGTCAGGCCGGCCCGGCCTTGTAGCCCACGCCGCGGACGGTCACCACGATCTCGGGATGCTCCGGATCCTTCTCGATCTTCGCGCGGAGCCGCTGCACATGCACGTTGACCAGCCGGGTATCCGCCGCGTGCCGGTAGCCCCAGACCTGTTCCAGCAGCACTTCACGGGTGAATACCTGACGCGGCTTGCGGGCCAGCGCCACCAGCAGGTCGAACTCCAGCGGGGTGAGGCTGACCGGCCTGCCCGCCCGCTTCACCGAGTGCCCCGCCACGTCGATCTCCACGTCCACGATCTGCAGCATCTCCGGCGCCGGGTCATCCGTCCGGCGCAGCCTCGCCCGGACCCGGGCGATCAGCTCCTTGGACTTGAATGGTTTGACGATATAGTCGTCGGCACCTGATTCGAGCCCGAGCACCACGTCGACAGTGTCGGTCTTGGCTGTGAGCATCACAATGGGCACGCCCGACTCGGTGCGGATCTGGCGGCAGACGTCAATCCCGTCGATACCGGGCAGCATCAGGTCGAGCAGGACCAGATCGGGATGAGTGTCCCGGAATACCTCGATGGCCTTGTCCCCGTCGGCGACGAAGGTGGGCTCGAAGCCCTCGCCCCGGAGCATAATGCCGAGCATCTCGGACAGAGCAGCGTCGTCGTCGACGACGAGCACACGACCTTTCATGGGCCTCATAGTTCCACGGAAATATTGCCTGCGGCACCCTTAGCCCGAGCTTGGGGCAGCTCTGGGCCTTCTATCAGCAGACGCAGCGTACCCGCAGACACGGGTTGTGCGATGCCACGCTCGGTGACGATGGCCGTGATCAGGTGGGCGGGGGTCACATCGAACGCCGGGTTGTAGACGGGACTGCCCGCGGGCGCGGCCAGCTGGCCCGCCAGTGTGATCACCTCCTCCGCCGGGCGGTGCTCGACCACGATCCCGGCACCGTCCGCGGTCTGGAAATCGATCGTGGACACCGGGGCGACCACGACGAACGGCACGTCATGGGCCTGGGCGAGCACCGCCAGGCCGTAGGTGCCGATCTTGTTCGCCACGCTGCCGTCCGCGGCGATCCGGTCCGCTCCGGTCAGCACCAGGTCCACCTGCCCACGGGCGAACAGCGACCCGGCCGCCGCGTCCGGCAGCACCGCGTAATCCAGGCCGGCCCGGCGGGCCTCATAGGCGGTCAGCCGCGCCCCCTGCAGCAGTGGCCTGGTCTCGTCCACCCATAGCCGGGCCAGCCGCCCGGCGCGGTGCGCGGCCAGGATGACCGCGAACGCGGTTCCCTCGCCCGCGGAGACCAGCGCCCCCGTGTTGCAGTGGGTGAGGATCCGGGCCGCCGCCGGGACCAGGCGCAGGCCGTGTCCGGCCATCGCCGCGCTGGCGGCGGCGTCCTCCGCCGCCACGGCCCTGGCCTCGGCCAGGGCAGCACCAGCCGCCAGGCGTTGCGGATCTTTTGCATCGTGGCTGGCCAGGGCGGACTGGTAGGCAGCCAGCGCCCGGCGCGCGCCCCAGCTGAGGTTCACCGCGGTCGGCCGCGCGTTCTCGATAGCGCGGGCGGCCGCAGCCACGTTCTCGCCACGCTGCGCGGCGAGCGCCACGCCGAACGCACCCGCCACGCCGAGCGCGGGCGCCCCCCTGACCACCAGCCGCTGGATCGCGTCAATGAGCTCAGCAACGGCCCGGCAGGTGACGGTGGTCTCCTCGGCCGGCAGCCGGGTCTGGTCGAGCAGGGCGATGGCCGGGCCCGCCGGCGGGTCCAGCCAGCACAGCGTGGGCACGTTCATATGCTGAGTCTGCCGCGCCGTCCGGGGCTGGTCGAATGCCGGACCGCCGTGGTTCCGCCGCCGCGCTACATCACCCGCCAGCTTCATGCAAGTATGGGCGCGAGCAGGGATGAGGGGGGAGCCCAGCCATCGACGAGTAGGGCTGCGGCACCGCCGCAGGGCAAGGACGCGGCGGCCCGCCGCAAGGGAGAGCCATGACAGACAGTCCGTCGCCGGACGCGCCGGGAGACGGGCAGCCAGACCGGCCCCAGCCCTGGTTCCCGCCCGGGGGCGGGTACGGCGCCCCGCCTCCCCCGCCGCCTCCGCCGCCGGGCGGAGCGCAGCCCGGATATGAGCAGCCCGGCTACGGGCCGCAGGGATATGGGCCGCCAGGGTCCGGCTGGCCCGGCTACGGCCAGCCGCCCGGCTACGGCCAGCAAGGCTACGGGCCGCCGGGGTACGGGGGGTGGGCGCCCGCGGCGAACGCGGCGCCCAAGCCCGGGGTGATCCCGCTACGGCCGCTCGGCGTGGGCGAGATCCTGGATGGCTCCTTCGCCTCGGTCCGGCGCAACCCCAAGGCCACCCTGGGCCTCGCCGCCATGCTGATGACGATCTCGGCGGTCATCTCCGCCACCATCACGCAGGCCGCGCTGCACGCGTCCGGGCTCAGCCTGCCCAGCTCCGGCCAGCCGCAGACCTCGGCCCAGGCCGGGCACCTGCTCGGCCAGCTGCTGACCACCCTGCTGCCTGCGCTGGCGCTTTCGCTGTTCCTCAGCTTCCTGGTCCAGGTGATCCTCGCCGGGCTGCTCGCGCCGGTGGTCGTGGCGGGGGTACAGGGTGAGCGGATCAGCGCGGCTGAGGCCTGGCGGGCCGCCCGGCCGCGGCTGGGCAGCCTGCTCGCCGCCACCGTGCTGGTACTGCTGGTCGGGCTCAGCCCCACGGTGCTGCTGGGCCTGCTGCTGCTGCTCGCGGTCGCCCTGTCCGCCCCGCTGGGCGTGTACCTGGCCATCGGCATCCCGGGGTTTTTCGTTGCGGTGCTGCTGACCGTGTGGATGGTCACCCGGCTCAGCCTGGTCACCCCGGTGGTCGTGGTGGAGGGCGCCGGGCCCGTCCGGGCCCTGGGCCGGTCCTGGCGGCTGGTCCGGCGGAGTTTCTGGCGCGTGTTCGGCATCCTGCTGCTGGCCGGGATCATCGTCACTGTGGCCGCCGGGATCCTGCAGGTCCCGTTCTCGGTGGTGGGAACGATCAGCGCGCACGGCGGCGGCACCCACCTCGCCGCGACCATCATCAGCGTGATCGGCACAATCCTCGCGGGCACCGTGACCCGGCCGATCGCGGTCGGCGTGACTGTCCTGCTCTACGTGGATATGCGGATGCGCAAGGAAGGCCTGGACCTGGCGCTGCGCACCGGCACCGGTGACTTCGCGGCGGCGTGGCGGCCGCCCGCGGACGGCGCGCCGCTGACCCCCGGCTTCCCGGTGCCTGGCGCTCCTCCTCCCGCACCGGGCGCCCCTCCCCCGGTGCCCGGCGCTTCTCCCCCGGCACCGGGTGCTCCGCCGCCGTGGTGACGGCGGCCGCGCCGCCGATCAGCCGCGGGGCCGCGCAGCGGCTGGCCCGTGCCGAGCTGTCCAAGGCCATGTACCATCCCGCCGAGTCGCTCACCCAGCGGGCCGAGCACGCGATCGGCACCCTGCTGCTGCGGCTGTTCGGGGCGGGCAGCGCCTTCCCCGGCGGCTGGTGGGCGGTGGTCGCGCTGACCGCCCTGGCGGCGGGCGCCATCCTGGTGGTGCTGGCCGGGATCGGCCCGGTGGCCCGCGGGCGCCGTCAGCGTACCGGCCTGGCCGCTGCCGCCGCAGTGCTGACCGCAGCCGGGCACCGGCAGCGGGCCAGCCAGCTGGCGGAAGCGGGTGATTACTCCAGCGCCATCCTGGAGTCTGTCCGGGGCATCGTGGTCCAGCTAGAGGAGAACGGGGTGCTCACGCCGCGGGCCGGCTGGACCGCGGACGAGATCGCGGCCGAGGCTGGGCAGGCGCTGCCCGGTGCTGCCCGTGCGCTGCGGGAGGCGGCCCGCCTGTTCGACGATGTCTGCTACGGGGAGCAGCCGGGCACCGCCGAGGGCTACGCGCTGGTCCGGGCCCTGGACACCCGGATCGGTACGGCATGACCGGGGCAGGCGGCACCGCCACGGCGGCCCGGCTCCCGGGTACCCGTACTGAGCCCCTGGGCGCGCCGGGGCGGCCGCGCCACTGGCGGGGCACGGTCACCGTGGTCCTGCTGGTCCTGCTGGGTGGCGCGCTGGTCGCGTTGCTGAAGCCAGGGCCGCCTGGTTCCGGGTACCTGGACCCGGCCAGCCCCCGGCCCGACGGCGGTCAGGCCCTCGCCGACATCCTCGCCCAGCGCGGCCAGCCGGTCCTCCGGGTGGCCAGCGTGCCCGCGGCCGAAACAGCGGATCACAGCGCGGCGGTGACGCTTATCGTCACCAGCCCGTCCCGGCTCAGCGCAGGCCAGCTCGGCGGGCTGGCCCAGACCCCGGCCAGCCTGCTGCTGGTGGGGCCGGGCCGTCCGGCGCTGGCCGTGCTGGCCCCGGGGGTCACCGTGGCCGCGCGGGCCGCGGTGGCGCTGACCGCGCCCAGCTGCCCGTGGCCAGCGGCCCGGCTGGCCCGGACCGCCGCCATGGGCGGGGTGCTGATGCGGACCGCCATCCCGGGTGCGGTGCGCTGCTACCCGATCGATGGGCATCCGTCGCTGGTCCGGTTCCGCGCGGCCGGCCGCTGGATCACCGTGCTGGGCACCGGCGCCCCGTTCAGCAACACCGATCTCGCCCGCCAGGGTGACGCCGCGCTGGCGCTGAACCTGCTCCGCGGCAGCTCGCGGGTTGTCTGGCTGGTACCGCCCGTGCCGCTGGCCCCGGCGGCGGCCGGCCCGAAGTCCCTGTTCGCCGAGATCCCGGAACCGGCCTACCTGGTGACGTTGCAGCTGCTCATCGCGGCGGTGCTGGCCGCCGTGTGGCGGGCGCGGCGGCTCGGCCCACTGGTCACCGAGCCGCTGCCGGTGGTGGTCCGGGCCGCCGAGACCGTGGAGGGCCATGGCCGGCTCTACCGGTCGCGGCGGGCCCGGGACCGGGCCGCAGCCGCGCTGCGCACGGCCGCGCTGCGCCGGATCACCAGCCGGCTGGCGTTGCCGGACAGCGCTGGCCCGGAGGCGGTGAGCGCGGTGCTGGCCGGGCGGACCGGGCGGGACCCGGGCCAGATACAGGCCATCCTGTACGGGCCGGTACCCCGCGACGACGCGGCCCTGGTCGCGCTGGCCCGCGACATCGACGCTCTCGAAGGAGAGGTACGCAAGCCGTGACCACCGACTACCCCCCTGCGGCGCTGAGCGCACCGGGGTCTCCTGAAGCGCCGGGTGCGGCTGGCGCCTCCCATGCGCCCAGTGCAGCTGGCGCCTCCCATGCGCCCAGTGCGCCCGGTGCGGCTGGCGCGCCCGGTGCGCTGGGGCCGCGGGCCGCGCTGGAAGCGGTGCGCACCGAGGTCGGCAAGGCGGTGGTGGGCCAGGACTCCGTGCTCACCGGCCTGGTCATCTGCCTGCTCTGCCGCGGGCACGTGCTGCTCGAAGGCGTGCCCGGAGTGGCCAAGACGCTGCTGGTCCGGTCGCTGGCCGCGGCGCTGTCGCTGCGCAGCGCGCGGGTCCAGTTCACGCCCGACCTGATGCCCGGCGACGTGACCGGGTCCCTGATCTACGACGCGAAGACCGCGCTGTTCCAGTTCCGGCAGGGCCCGGTCTTCACCAACCTGCTGCTGGCCGACGAGATCAACCGGACCCCGCCGAAGACCCAGGCCGCGCTGCTTGAGGCGATGGAGGAGCGGCAGGTGTCGGTCGAGGGCCGCGCGCAGCCGCTGCCCGAGCCGTTCCTGGTGGCCGCGACCCAGAATCCGGTCGAGTACGAGGGGACCTACCCGCTGCCCGAGGCGCAGCTGGACCGGTTCCTGGTCAAGCTCACCGTCGGGCTGCCCGGGCGGGATGAGGAAATCGGCATCCTGGCCCGGCATGCCGCTGGCTTCGATCCCGGCAACCTGGCCGCCGTCGGGATCCGGCCGGTGGCCGGGCCAGCCGAGCTGGCCGCGGCCGCCGCGGCCGTGCGCGAGGTGCGGGTAGGCACCGAGGTGGCCGGCTACATCGTGGACCTGTGCCGGGCGACCAGGAGTTCGCCGTCGCTGCGGCTCGGCGTGTCCCCGCGGGGCGCGGCCGCACTGCAGGCCACCAGCCGCGCCTGGGCCTGGCTGGCCGGCCGTGACTACGTCACCCCGGACGATGTGAAGGCACTGGCTCTGCCCACGTTGCGGCACCGGGTGCAGCTCCGGCCGGAGGCGGAGCTGGAAGGCGCGTCGCCGGACGGCGTGCTCGACGCGGTGCTCGCCGCGGTGCCGGTCCCCCGGTGAGTTCCGGGTGGCCCTGCCCCCTGGGCAGCGGATGGCACTGACTGGACGGGCCGCGGCGGCGGCCCTCGTCGGCGCGCTGGTGGTGCTGGGCCTGCGCACCGTCCCAGCGCTGCTGGCCGTGAACGGCCTGCTGCTCGCGGCCATCCTGGCCGACCTGGCCCTCGCCGCCCGGGTGCGGGATCTGCGGATCACCCGGTCCGGCGACACCCGGGTGCTGCTCGGCGAGACGGCCCGCACCGAGGTCACCGTGCACAATCCGGGCCCGCGGCCGGTGCGGGCCGTACTGCGGGCGGCCTGGCAGCCGAGCGCGCACGCCACCCCCGGCCAGGCCGGGCTGGTGCTGCCCGCGGCCGGGACCGGCACGGTGACCAGCATCCTCACCCCGGACCGGCGTGGCGACAAGGTGTCACCAGCCGTTATCGTGCGGTCCGTGGGGCCGTGCGGCCTGGCGGCCCGGCAGGCCGCCCTGGCCGTGCCGTGGACCGTGCGGGTGCTTCCCCCGTTCGGCAGCCGCCGCCACCTGGGCGAGAAACTGTCCATGCTGCGCCAGCTGGAGGGACAGCACCGGTCACTGCTGCGCGGGCCGGGCACGGAGTTCGACTCGCTGCGCGAGTACGTCGTCGGCGACGATGTCCGGTCCATCGACTGGCGGGCGGCGGCACGCCGGGGCGACGTGATGGTCCGGACCTGGCGGCCGGAACGCGACCGGCGGATCCTGGTCGTGCTGGACACCGGCCGGACCGCGGCGGCCCGGGTCGGCGGCCTGCCCCGGCTGGACGCGGCCATGGACGCCACGCTGTTGCTGGCCGCCCTGGCCTCGCGCGCCGGAGACCGGATTGACCTGCTCGCGTTCGACCGGCGGGTGCGCGCCCGGGTGCTAGGCGCCCCCCGGTCGTCCGTGCTCGCCTCGTTCACCAGCGCGCATGGCCCCGCTGGAAGCCGAGCTGACCGAGACCGACGCGGCGGCTATGGCCACGGCGGTGCTCACCGTGGCCCGACGCCGCTGCCTGGTCATCCTGGTGACCGACCTGAACCCGGCCGTGATCGAGGAGGGCCTGCTGCCGCGGCTGCCCGCCCTGGCGTCCCGGAACCTGGTCATGATCGCCGCGGTCAGCGACCCGCGGCTGGCGGAGATGGCCGCCGGCCGCGGCGACCGCGGCGAGCCTGTACGACGCCGCAGCCGCCGAGGCGGCGCTCGCTGGCCGCGCGCGGATCTCGGCCCTGCTCCGGCAACTGGGCGTCCAGGTGGTGGACGCCCCGCCGGACCGGCTGCCCTCCGCTCTCGCCGACGCCTACCTGGCCCTCAAATCCGCGGGCCGCCTGTGACCAGCTCCGCGGAGCGGCGGGCGCCCGCCCGGCTGTGCCGGGTGGGGCCAGTGTGACTGGCGTTATCCCAGTGGCGGTGTGGCTGATGTCCGGCGGGCCGAGTGCCCCGGCCCACTGTGTGGTGGCGAGTGTGCACATACGGTGTCATTCCCACCACACAAGGCCCCGGAGGCTGGGACCGGGAGGGGTGGGCAGGGTGGGCCCGGAGGCGGCGGGACGGGTCAGGCGGCGATCGGGGCGGTGTCCGGGGCGTGGGCCATGTCGGCGGTGTGGCCAGCGGCCACAGCACGACGGCCGAACCGGAACACGTAGTACAGGAAGGCGGCCTCAGCGATCGCGCCGATGGCCAGCCGGGCCCAGGCGGGCAGTGGTGACGGGGTGACGAACGCCTCGATCATCCCGGACACCAGCAGCACCACGATCAGCCCGAGCGCGATCGTGAGGGAAGACCGGCCCTCCTCGGCCAGGGCCTGGCCACGCGGCCGGGGACCGGGGTCGATGATGCACCAACCGAGCCGCAGCCCGGCCGCGGCCGCCAGGAAGACCGGCGCTGAGCTCAAGCATCCCGTGCGGCAGGATCAGCACGAAGAACAGGCCGCCCTTGCCGTGCGCGACCATCAGGCCACCTTCCACCCCGGCGTTGGCGGCGTTCGTGAACAGCACCCACAGCGTGGGCAGGCCGAGCAGTATCCCGAAGACCAGCGACTGGGCGGCGACCCACACGTTGTTCGTCCAGACTTTGGCGGCGAACGAGGTCGCGGCGTACTGCGAGTAGTAGTTCTGGAACTGGTGGTTGACCAGCTGGCGGACTTCGGCCCGGGGCAGCAGCGCGGCCTGCACCGCCGGGGACCGGGCCACCCACCAGCCCAGCAGCACCCCGATGAGGATGGAGCCACCCGCGCTCGCCGCCCACCACCAGCGGGCCCGGTAGGCCATAGCGGGGAACGACACCAGGGCGAACGTGGTCACCGTGGCCCAGGCCGGCGGGATGCGAGCCGGTCACCGCGGTCCGGGCCCGGGCCACCTGGGTTGACAGCTGGGCCACCAGGGCCGGATCGTGGCCGCCCGACCGCAGCGCGGACAGGTGGGTCGCGGTCCGCTGGTATAGCCCGACCAGTTCATCCACTTCGTCACCGGTCAGCCTGCGGCGCCGCCGGACCAGGCGGTCCAGCCGGGCCCAGTCCTGCCGGTGCGCAGCGACGTACGCGTCCACGTCCACGCCAGGAGCTTACGGCCCGGGGTGCGTGGTGCCGCTCCGTACCGCCACCCCATGCCGCGCGTCAGCCCGGGCCGCGTCGCCGCCGCCCGCCGCCGCGCCGTCGCCGGGCGGAATCCAGGCGACGGCGCCCGGCGGAGTACAGCTAGCCTGGGGCGGACATCGAGTGGACTGGGGGCCGCAGGTTGGCTGAGGTCATCACCGGCGAGGCGGTCGTCATCGACGTGCCGTGCGCCCGCTTCCCGAGCCGGATGCTGGCGGTCGCCGTGGATATCGCCGTGCAGCTCGTGGTCCTGGCTGTGCTGCTGGGGGTGGCCTTCGCGGCGGTGGGCAGCCACGGGCTCGACCCGGCGGCCGGGGCGGCCGTGTCGCTGAGCGCGCTGGTGCTGGTGATCGTCGGCTATCCGGCCATTTTCGAGACGCTGAGCCGGGGCCGGTCGCTGGGCAAGCTGATGATGGGGCTGCGGGTGGTCAGCGACGACGGCGGGCCGGAGCGGTTCCGCCAGGCGCTGATGCGGGCGCTCACCGCGGTGCTGGAGATCTGGCTGACCCTCGGTTTTCTCGCGCTGGTCACGTCGCTGCTGTCCGGCCAGGGGCAAGCGGCTCGGCGACATCTTCGCCGGGACCTTCGTGATCGCCGAGCGGCTGCCGCAGCGGCGCGGCCTGCGCGGCCCGATGTCGGTCCCGGCCCCCGCGCTGGCCGGCTGGGCGGTCACCCTGGAGCTGTCCGGGCTGGCGGACGCGACGGCGGAGACCGCCCGGCAGTACCTTAGCCGCTACCACGAGCTCACCCCGGCGGCCCGGTACGAGCATGGCCAGCGGATCGCCGCCGCGGTGGCCGCCCAGGTGAGCCCGGTGCCACCACCCGGTACCCCGCCCCGGACTACCTCGCGGCGGTGCTCGCGGAACGGCGCCGCCGGGCCGAGGCCCAGCTGCTGGGCTACCCGGCCGCCGCAGGCGGCCCAGGGACCGTCTCACCCCCGGCGGCCGCCCAGGCCCGGCCGCCGCCCCAGGCCCGGCCGCCGCCCCAGGCCCGGCGGCCGCCCCAGGCCCGGCGGCCGTCCGAGGCGGCCAAGAGACCGTCCCAGGCGGCCCAGTGGCCGCGGCCACTGCCGCCGCGGGACAGGAGGACCCACGCCCCAGCGATCCAGGCCCGGGCCGCACCGGATTCCGGCCGCCAGCCTGAACGGCAGGGCTGGTCAGCTGCAGCAGGGCTGGTCAGCTGCAGCAGGGCTGCTCAGCCGGCGTTGGCCAGGGCGACCGGGTTGCCGTCGGGGTCGGCGATGGACGCGATGCGCTCGCCCCAGGGCATGTCAGCCGGATCGCGCAGCACAGTGATGCCCTCAGCTCGCAGCGCGGGCAGCAGGCCGTCGATGTCGTCCACGTACACGAACATCTCGAACCGCGGCCCGTGCCCCAGCTCCAGCCGGTACTGCTCGGCGGGCCAGTCCGAGCTGACCACGGCCAGCTCGGACCCGCCGCGGCGCAGCCCGATGTAACCGGGCTCACCCTCGGCGGGCAGCTCGAAGAAGCGCACGAACCCCAGGCGCTCCCAGAATCGCGCCGTCCGGCGGACATCGGTCGCGTACACGACGGGAAACGCTCGGGTAGCCATGCCCGCAGGCTAACCCGTCCGGGCTAGTCCTGCTGCCAGGAGTTCAGGTACTCCCGCTGCGCAGGGGTCGAGGAGTCGATGGCGGCCCCGGTCGCGGCCGAGCGCGAGCGCGGCGACCTGATCATCGATGGCCGGCGGCACCCGGTGCACTCCCGGCAGCAACGACGAGTGCTCCCGGGCCAGCCACGCCAGTACCAGGGCCTGCCCGGCAAAGGAGATGTCCATGACCACCGGCGGGTTGCCTTCCGCGGCGACCAGGTTGACGATCCGGCCCTCGGCCAGCAGCAGCAGCCGCCGGCCGTCGGCCAGCAGGTACTCGTCGGTGTGCGGGCGGACCTCGCGGGTCACGCTGACCGCGAGGTCCGCGAGGGCGCGCACGTCCACCTCCACGTCGAAGTGGCCGGCGTTGGCCAGGATGGCCCCGTCCCGCATGGCGGCCATGTGCTTGGCGGTGATCACGTCCCGGGACCCGGTCGCGGTGATGAACACCTCGCCGAGTGGCGCGGCGTCGGCCATCGGTAGCACCCGGTAGCCCTGCATGATCGCGTCCAGGGCACGGACCGGGTCCACCTCGGTCACGATCACCTGGGCGCCGAGCCCCCGGGCCCGCAGCGCGATGCCGCGCCCGCACCAGCCGTAGCCAGCCACCACCACGGTCCGTCCGGCCAGCAGGATGTTGGTGGCCCGGATGATCCCGTCGATGGCGGACTGACCGGTGCCGTAGGTGCTGTCCAGCATCAGCCGGGTCCCGCTGGCGTCGGCCGCCACCACCGGGAAGGCCAGCGTGCCGTCGCGGGCCATCCGGTGCAGCCGGATCACCCCGGCCGTGGTCGACTCGCACGCCGCCGGCGACCTTGCCCAGCAGGTCCGGCCGCTCCCCGTGCAGCGTCTCCATCAGGTCGCCGCCGTCGTCCACGACCAGGTCCGGCCCGGCGTCCAGGGCCCGGTGGATGTGCTCCGCATAGGTCAGCCGGTCGGCCCCGGCCCGGGCGTAGACCACGGCCGCCGCGGCGGCTCCAGCGCCGCCGCGATGTCGTCCTGGGTGGACAGCGGGTTCGACGCGGCCAGGAACACCTCGCGCGCCGCCGGCCTGCAGCGCGCCGACCAGGACCGCGGTCTCCGCCGTGACGTGCAGGCAGGCCGCGACGGTCAGCCCGGCCAGTGGCTTTTCCGCAACGAACACCTCGCCGATGCCAGTGAGCACCGGCATGGAGCGCTGGGCCCAGCCGATCCGGTCCAGGCCCGAGCTGGCCAGCCCGGCATCCGCGATGTCCGACGCCGGGACGTTTGCCGCGGAGATGTTTGCCGCAGGGACGTTTGCCGCACGGATGCCGGGTGGCCGCTCGTTCATGACTGGCTCGCCTGCCGGGCTAGCTCAGTACCGGTAGTGGTCGGGCTTGTAGGGCCCCTCCACCGGCACGCCGATGTAGTCGGCCTGCTCCTTGGTCAGCTGGGTGAGCCGCACGCCCAGCGCGTCCAGGTGCAGCCGGGCCACCTTCTCGTCCAGGTGCTTGGGCAGCACGTGCACGCCGACCGGGTATTCGCCGGTCTTGGTGAACAGCTCGATCTGGGCGATCACCTGGTTGGTGAACGAGTTGGACATCACGAAGCTGGGGTGACCGGTGGCGTTGCCCAGGTTGAGCAGGCGGCCCTCGGACAGCAGGATGATCGAGTGGCCGTCCGCGAACTGCCACTCGTCCACCTGCGGCTTGATCGTGACCCGGCGGGTTCCGGGAATCCGGGTCAGGCCGGCCACATCGATCTCGTTGTCGAAGTGGCCGATGTTCCCGACGATGGCCTGATGCTTCATCCGGCTCATCGCCTGTGCGCTGATGATGTCCCGGTTGCCGGTCGCGGTGACGAAGATGTCCGCGGTGGCCAGCACGTCCTCCAGCTGAGCGACCTGGTAGCCATCCATGGCCGCCTGCAGCGCGCAGATCGGGTCGACCTCGGTGACGATGACCCGGGCGCCCTGGCCGCGCAGTGACTCGGCGCAGCCCTTGCCCACGTCGCCGTAGCCGCAGACCACCGCGACCTTGCCGCCGATCAGCACGTCGGTGGCCCGGTTGATGCCGTCGATCAGCGAGTGGCGGCAGCCGTACTTGTTGTCGAACTTGGACTTGGTCACCGAGTCGTTCACGTTGATCGCCGGGAACGCCAGCGTGCCGGTCCTTGGCCATCTCGTACAGCCGGTGCACCCCGGTGGTGGTCTCCTCGGTCACCCCGCGGATGCCCTCGGCCATGACCGTGAACCGGTCGCTCCGCTCGGCCAGCGACCGGCGCAGCAGGTCCAGGATGACCTGCCACTCCTCGCGTCATCGTCGGCCGCGGACGGAACGGCGCCCGCGCCCTCGTACTCGGCGCCCTTGTGCACCAGCATGGTGGCGTCGCCGCCGTCGTCCAGGATCATGTTCGGGCCGTCCTCGCCCAGCCAGGTCAGCGCCTGGTCCGTGCACCACCAGTACTCCTGGAGGCTCTCGCCCTTCCAAGCGAACACCGGGATGCCCTTGGGGTCCTCCGGGGTGCCATCCGGGCCGACCACCACCGCCGCCGCCGCGTGGTCCTGGGTGGAGAAGATGTTGCAGCTCGCCCAGCGGACCTGGGCGCCCAGCGCGGCCAGCGTCTCGATCAGCACCGCGGTCTGGATGGTCATGTGCAGCGACCCGGTGATCCGGGCGCCGCGCAGCGGCTGCGCCTCCGCGTACTCGGCCCGGACCGCCATCAGGCCCGGCATCTCGTGTTCGGCGAGCCTGATCTCCTTGCGGCCGAAGTCAGCGAGGGACAGGTCGGCAACTTTGTACGGAACGGGTTCCGCGGGCATGACGCTCCTTCGACTAGGTCATGACGTCTGGGTCGGATCGGTCAGGTGGTGCGGGTGGCAGGTGATGCGGGTGGTGCGGGTCAGGCAGAGGAATGCGGATATCGGTTCGGTCCGGGGTGATGTTCCGACGCTATGGGACGCCGGGCCCTGTCCGCAGCATCAGGTGCCGTTTTCTGACAAGAAAATGTAAAATTCAGCCTATGCGGATCACCGAAGCGGCCCGGCAGCTTGGTACCTCACCCCGGATGCTCCGCTACCGGGAGATGCTCGGCCTGCTGCCCGCGGTACGCGGCAGCGGCGCCGGGCACCGGCAGTTCGGGCCCGCCGACATGGCCGCCGTGACCCTGGCGCTGGACCTGGAGCGGCGGCATGACATCAGCCCGGCGGCGCTGGCGTTCGGCCTCCGGGTCCTGGCCGAACCACGGCTCCGGGCCGAGGTCGCCGAGCTCGGCCGGCGTATCGGGCGGATCGCGCCCCCGCCTGCGCATGCGCTGGATTTCGAGAAGGAGCGGGCGCTGCGGCTGCTCAGCATGGGCCAGCGCCGCGGCCCCAGCCCACCACTCAGCGGCGCTCTCCCCCGCGGCGCCCTCCCCCGCAGCGCCCTCCCCAGCAGCGCCCTCCCCCGCTAGGCCCGCTGGCCACCGCTAGGCCGCTGGCCACCGCCGCCGGTATTCGTGTGCGCCGACCGTTGCCAGGTAGCCGTCAGCGCACACGCCCCGCAGGACAGCGGCCGGGACAGCGGTCAGCGCACACGCCCGGCAGGTGGCCCCACGCCCTGACGGGTGCGCTAGGCCGGGGGGCGGCGGCGCACCGCGCGGATGGCCGGGTCGGTCTGGTCGGCCTTGGCCGGCCGGTACACATCCGGCTCCAGGTAGATGAGCTCGGCGATCGGCACCGCGTCGCGGACCCGCCGCTCCGCCGCGTCGATCACGGCGATGATCCGGGCCGCGGACACGTCCTCGGGCACCGCGATCTTGGCCGCGACCAGCAGGCTCTCTGGGCCCATGTGCAGCGTCCGCAGGTGAATGACACGACGCACCTCCGGGCCGGCCTCCAGTGCGGTGACGATGGCCCGCTCCACCTCGGTCCCGGCCGACTCCCCGATCAGCAGGCTCTTCATCTCCACCGCGAGCACGCCGGCCACGATGGCCAGCAGCACGGCGATGGCCAGTGAGCCGGCGCCGTCCCACACTCCGTTGCCGGTGACGACGGCGAGCAGTACGCCGATCGCCGCGCAGACCAGTCCGGCCAGCGCGGCCAGATCCTCCAGTAGCACGGCGGGCAGTTCCGGAGACTTGGACCGGCGGATGAACGTGGTCCAGCTGAGCCTGCCGCGTTCGGCCTGCGACTCGCGCACGACCGTTCGCAGCGAGAAGCTCTCCAGGCCCATGGCGATGGCAAGCACGACGAACGCGACCACGGGCGAGCGGACCGGCTCCGGGTTGGTGATCTTACGGATGCCCTCGTTGAGGGAGAACAGCGCGCCCACCGTGAACAGCACCACAGCCACGATGAACGCGTAGAAGTAGCGCTCCCGGCCGAAGCCGAACGGGTGCTCCTCAGTCTGCGAGCGCTGCGCCCGGCTGCGGCCGAACAGCAGCAGCACCTCGTTGCCGCTGTCCGCGAGCGAATGCGCGGACTCGGCGAGCATGGACGCCGAGCCAGTGAAGGCGAACGCCACCAGCTTGACCGCGGCGATGCCGATGTTGGCGGCGAGCGCCGCGATAATCGCGCGCAGCCCGCCCGGCCCATCGGCACCAAGATCCACTGAACCGCCTACGCGATCCGGTCTTTCAGCTCCTGGATGGCGGCGACCGGGACCGGGTCGATGCCGGTCCCGATGCCCAGGTAGACCGTGGCGTAGTCGATCAGCTGGACTAGTGTGGCCAGCCGGTCCAGCGGCCGGTCGCCTTCGGCGGCGATCTCGCTGACCTCGATCCCGCGCTGCTCCGCCAGCTCTACCGAGGCCTCCCGCCTGCGGGCGGTCTGCGGGTGCTCGTGGCTGTCCCGGAGCACGACCAGGCGCAGTGGCACGGCGGGTGGGGTACCGTCGTCCGCGGCCGAGCCGCCCGGCCATGGGGCGAACGGGCCGTCGAACGTGACGACCTGGTTGTGGTTGGCTTCCGGCAGCACCCCGGCGATCGCCGGGTACTTGGCGTTCTCGTTGAGCTGGCAGGCGAACCGGTAGGCGGCCACCCCGGCCAGCGGCGACGTACCCCAGATGAGCGGGAGCGTGCCCGCCAGTTCCAGGGCCAGCGTCTTGGCCGGGTTGACGAACGCCTCGCTGTCCGGGCGGCACAGGTGGGAGAGCCGCTCCAGTTCGGCGGCGGCCGCCTCGAATCCCTCGGCCGAGACCTCCGCGACACCGAGCCGGTCCGCGATGACCAGCAACGGCACCGACAGCCCCCACAACGTAGCCCGCGGCATCCCCGCCGACTGGACCGGCACGAACGGGGCGTGGGCCTGCTCGGCCAGCATTGCCAGCGGGGAGCCCGCGCCGCCCACCCCGATCAGCGGGCAGCCCCGGCGGACCGCCTCGCCCGCCACGGCTAGGGTCTCCTCGGTCGCCCCGGAGCAGGACACCGCGATGACCAGGTCAGCGGCACCTACCCAGCCGGGCAGCTGATAGTCGTGCACGGTCGCGATCTGCGCCGCCGAGCCAGGACCGCACACCGCGGCCAGCACCTCGCCGGCCACCCCGGAGCCACCCATCCCGGTGATCACGATCGCCCGTGGCCGGCCCACGGCGTCCAGCGCACCCAGATCGGCTTCGGCGGTCAGCCGGAGCGCCGTGCGGACCTGCGCCGCCGCGGACGCGACCTGGCGCAGCATGCCGCCGGGGTCGCCCACCTCCAGCAGCACCGGGTCGTCCAGGCGCTGCTGCGCGGTGATGGTCATGATCGGTCCCCCGGCCGCCGGGCCTCGTCCACCAGCAGCACCGGGATGTCGTCGCGCACCGGGTAGGCGAGGCCACAGTCGTCCGGGTTGGTGCAGACCAGCTCGCTCGCGGCGTCATCAGCGCGCAACGGTGCGTGGCACTGCGGGCAGGCCAGGATCTCGAGCAGCCAGTCGTCGATCTTCACGGTACCTCCGGTGATTTCACCTGGCCGCGCACGATGGCCAGCACCTCGTCGCGCAGCCTGAGCATAGTGGCCTCGTCCGCGGCCTCGGCGTTGAGCCGGAGCAGCGGCTCGGTGTTCGACGGGCGGAGGTTGAACCACCACGTGTCCGCGGTGACAGTCAGCCCGTCCAGTTCGTCCGTGCTGACCCCCGGGCGGCCAGCGAACTCCGCGCGGACCTCCGCGGTCGCGGCCGCCTGGTCGGCCACCTCGCTGTTGATCTCGCCGGATGCCACGTACCGGTTGTACTCGGCCAGCAGCGCGGACAGCGGGCCCGGCTGGCCACCCAGCGCGGCCAGCACGTGCAGCGCCGCGAGCATGCCGGAGTCAGCGAACCAGAAGTCACGGAAGTAGAAGTGCCCAGAGTGCTCGCCGCCGAACACCGCGCCGGTCTCCGCCATCCGGGCCTTGATGAACGAGTGCCCGACCCGGGTACGCACCGGGATACCGCCATGCTCGGCGATGATCTCCGGCACCGCCCGGGACGTGATCAGGTTATGGATGACCGTGGCTCCGGGCTCCCGGCTGAGCTCCCGGCACGCGATGAGCGCGGTCAGCGCCGAAGGCGAGACCAGGTGGCCGCGCTCGTCCACGACAAAGCAGCGGTCCGCGTCACCGTCAAAGGCCAGGCCGATGTCCGCGCCGGAGTCCAGCACCGCCCGCTGCAGGTCGCGGAGGTTCTGCGGGTCGATTGGGTTGGCCTCATGGTTGGGGAAGGTCCCGTCCAGCTCGAAGTACAGCGGGACCAGGGTGACCGGCAGGCCTTCGAACACCTTGGGCACGGTGTGGCCGGCCATCCCGTTGCCCGCGTCCACCGCGACTTTCAGCGGCCGGATGCCGGTCAGGTCGACCAGTGTCTTCAGGTGGTCTGCGTAACCGGTAAGCAGGTCGCGGTGACTGATCGTGCCCGGCGCCGTGGCAGCTTCCGGCACGCCCCGGGCGGCCATGTCGCGCAGCTCGGTCAGCCCGGTGTCCGCGCCCACCGGGCGGGCGCCCTCCCGGCACAGCTTGATCCCGTTGTACTTGGCCGGGTTATGGCTGGCAGTGATCATCGCACCCGGGATGCCCAGGCTCCCGCTGGCGTAGTAGAGCAGGTCGGTAGAACCGAGGCCGCCCTCGATGACGTCGGCGCCCTGGGCCGCCGCACCCCGGCCGAAGGCCTCAGCCAGCGGCGCGGACGAGGTGCGCATGTCGTGCACGGTGACCACACGCCGGGCCCCGGTGAGCCGGACGAACGCGCCACCTACCGACTCGGCGACCTGCTCGTCCAGTTCGTCCGGGACGATTCCGCGGATGTCGTAGGCCTTGAAGATCTTCGCGTAGTCACCCACTCGGCTTTGCCCTCCCGTTACTGACGGTGGTGTCCTGAGTACCCCAGCGGCACGGACTCAGAGCCTACCGGCCAGGCGGCCAGCAGAAGGCGTCCTGCGAGTGCGCGGACCCAGCCAGCGGCAGCCGGCCTAATGCAGCCGGTCCCGGCCTTCCGGTGCGGAGCGCAGCACGCGCAGGTGGCCGCGCCGACCTACCTCCACGCCCTGGCCGACCGGCTCGCCCGGCGGCGGCAACGCGGCCTCTCGCACCGCATTGGCCAGCGCCTCGAGGTCGTCCGTTTCCGGGGGCACCGGCTCGACCGGCAGCCGCACGACTTCCCAGCCACGCGGCGCGGTCAGCCGGTCCGCGTGGGCCGAGCACAGGTCATAGCAGTGCGGCTCAACGTAGGCAGCGAGCGGGCCGAGCACCGCGGTGGAGTCCCGGTACACGTAGGTCAGCGTGTACACCGCAGGATGCTTGCACGCGGGCCGGGAGCAGCGGCGGGGGGTCATGACCGCGCCCCACAACGGCGGCCAGCCCGGTTCGTGGCGTGCCAGCGCGGCCGGCCGGAGGCGGGGTCGCGTGCATCGCTCACAACGGCTGACCGTACCTACCCGCGGGCGGTAACGCCACCACCCGGGGCACTCTGCACGATCGTGTCTTGGCTCCGGGTGCTGCGGGCCACCGCTCCCCGGATGGGCCAGCCGGGAGATACGCTCGGCAACTGTGCGGACTGGTGACGGGGACGGTACCCGGCGCGGCCAGCAGATCAGGCGCCGCGACCGGCACGGGCGCGGGCTGCGGGGCGTGCTCGCACCGCCGGGGGTGCCGCTGCACCGCAGCCGCTCGGAGCGCTTCGACGAGCTGATCCTGGAAGCGGTCGGCCGGCTGGAGTCCCGCTGGGAGACCCAGCTGTCCGGGGTGGAGTTCGCGGTGGAGGAGATCCCGCCTCCTGGGCCGCCCGGGATCGGCCCGGACTCGGTGCCGCTGGCCAGGCTGGACCCGGGCCTGCCCGGCCGGGACAACGGCCCGCCCGCCCGACCGCCGCGGATCGTGGTCTACCGCCGTCCGCTGACGGCCCGCGCGGACAGCGAGGATGAGCTGAGCGAGCTGATCTTCGAAGTGGTGGTGGAGGAGTTCGCGCAGTTGCTGGGCGTCGATCCGGAGGACGTGGATCCCGGCTACGCGGGCGACTGATGCCGGGCGCGGCCCGCCCGCGGTCGCGGCCCGGCGGTCACGGCCCGGCGGTCACGGCCCGGCGGTCACGGCCCGGCGGTCACGGCCCGGCGGTCACGGCACGGCGATCACGGCACGGTAGTGATGATGGCGCTGCGGGCCGGTGGCAGCGGCACGTAGGTCAGCGCGCTGGCTACTGGCAGCATCGACTGGAGCGTGCCGTTGGCTATGATCACCCGCCCGGCGTAGACCGGCCCGGAGCCCGCGAGCGGGGTGATGACCACGGCGAACGGCGCACTGGCCGGTGTCCCGGGCACCGCGGTGAGCGGGACCACCACGCTGTGCGCCGCGCTGACGGACACCACCTGGGTGCGCTGGCGGCCGGTGCCGCCCGCGGCGATCTCGGCCACACTGACCCGTGCCGCCCGGCCGGGCGCGGACAGCACCAGGGAGGAAACCCGGCCCGCACCGCTGAGCGTGTCCGCCAGCACGCCCTGCTGGGTGAGGGCGGCCGCGGCCGCGGTGAACGAGCCGGGCGCCCCGGCGGCCCCGCCCGGCAGCACGGCGGCCGCGGTGACCGGGGCGCTGGAGTGGAGCTTCAGTGCGGCCGGGATGCCGGACAGCGATGGCAGCGCGATATCCACCACGGAGCCGCCCGGGATGTCGATGCCAGTGGCGCCGGTCGGCTCATAGCTGCCGCGCGACGTCACCGCGGTGAGCTGCACCACCGCGTCTTTCACCCCGGGCACCGTGACGTAGAGGTCGCGGCCGCCATCGGTACCGGAGAGCCCGGGAATCACCAGGTTGCTGGCGGGCGGCGCAGCGGCTGGCAGCCAGGCGCCCGGGCCGGGGCCAGTAGCCTCCTGGGCGGCCGCGGCCACCTGGCCGACACTGGTCCGCACGTGCAGCGTGATCGCCCGGGAGCCGTGCAGCGCCGTGGCTAGCGACTGGACGATCATGCCGTGCGGCGGCACCGTGATGCCGGTATCCGTGATCTCCTGCAGCGGCCCGGCGTCGGTGAAGACGTCCACGTCCGCGTCGGCCGCCTGGCCGCTGGGGTTCATCAGGTACAGCTGGATACGGGACACTGTGCGCTGCCCCGGGCCGACAAACCAGAAGTCGGTGCCAGGCGACCCGCAGGCCGCGGTGGGCAGGTTGCCCGTGGTCGTCTGCTCCACCTCCAGCCCCTGCGACATCGCACCGCTGGCCTGGAGGACAACACCGCCACGGATCTGCGTTGCCGCAATCGAACTGGCGCTGGCCTGCTGCGTGCCGGATACGGGCGCGGCAGTGCGGTCGGTGGTCACGGTGGCCGACCGCGGGCTGCCCGGCTGCGTCACGTCGAGCAGGGGCGCGGTGGCGGCTCCGGACAGCCGGCTCAGCACGGCTGACCCGGGCGTGGCCCGTCCGGTGCCCGGCGGGGCTGCCATCAGGGCGATCCCGGTGCCCGCGGCAGAAGCGGCACCGGGCGCCGGGCAGACCCGGGTCACCGCGGTCACCGCCACGGACCGCGGCGGCCGCGGCATCGTGCCAGCGCCCAGCGTGACCATGTGCCCGAGGCCCGCCAGCCCGTACAGGCCAGCCAGGACAAGACCCACCGCCACCCCGGCCGCGATCCGGCTTGCGCTCAGCTCCCTCACCAGTCGGCCTCTCCGGGCTCATCAGCGGGCTCGCCATGCCATGGGGCAGGCTTGCCCGGCCGGCCCGGGTAGTTGAGGCCCGGGTAGCCCGGATCCGGGTGGTCCGGGAGGTACTCGTCGTCGCCGGGGAACGGCTCCGCACCTGGATAGGCCGGCCCGGGGAACGGCTCCGCAGCCGGGTAGGCCGTGGCTTCGGGGTAACCGCCACCCTCCGGGTAGCCACGGGCGGCCGGGAAGCGGCCGGCCTCGGGGTAGCCACCAGCGTTCGGGTAACTACCAGCCTCCGGCAGGCTGCCAGCTTCTGGGTAGCCACCAGCCCCTGGGAAGCCACCAGCATCCGGCGGGCCACCGGCTTCTGGGTAGCCACCAGGGCGGGGGAAGCCACCAGCCTCCGGCGGGCCACCGGCTTCTGGGTAGCCACCAGGCCGGGGGAAGCCACCAGCATCCGGCGGGCCACCGGCTTCTGGGTAGCCACCAGGGCGGGGGAAGTCACCAGCCTCTGGGTAGCCACCGGCCTCGGGCAGGCCGCCAGCTTCCGGGAAGCTAGCGGCTGGGTGGAAGCGGTCCACTGGCGCGGGGAAACTGTCCGTCCGCCGGAAACGACCGGCCTCCTGGTGCCCAAGCGGCGAGTAGTCACTGGCGGCCGGGAAGCCGCTGGCCGGGGCGGGCGCGGCGGCATCTGGGTGGCGCGCGGCTGGCTGGGCCGGGTAGGAATCCCCGGTGCCCGCGGCCGGGCGCGGCCGCGGGGGCGGGAAATCGTCGTCGCCCGGCAGCCGGCCCCGGGCCACCCGCTCGCCGGCCTTGTGCCGGCTGCTCCGGTACCCGCTGCCCGGAAGCGCACCGCCCGGGAGGTCACCGCCCGGGAGGTCACCGCCCGGGAGGTCACCGCCGGCGGAGGCGGTGCTCCGCGGCCCGGTGCTCCGCGGCCCGGTGCTCCGCGGCCCGGTGCCGGGGTGATCACCGGCCGCGGGGTACCCGGCGCCTCCATACCCGGCTTCGCCGTACCCGGTACGGCTGGGCCCGGTTCCGCCGTACCCGGCCGCGCCACCGTACCCGGTGCCTTCGTACCCAGTGCCTTCGTACCCGGTGCCTTCCTGCCCGGCGCCTTCCTGCCCGGCGCTGTCGTACCCGGCGCTGTCGTACGCGCCGCCGTCGTAGCCGGTGCTTTCGTACCCCGGACCTGCGTACCCGGTGCCTTCGTCCTTCGCACTCTCGTGACCGGTGCCTGGGTAACGCCGGTCTGCGTGAGCCGGGCCCGGGTAGGCCTGGTCCGCATGCCCGGTGCCCGGGTAGCGGGGGTCGGCTGGCTCGGGCCGGGCCCGGCGGCCGCGGCTCATCCCGCCGGGCCGGTCCTGGCGGGCCATCAGCCGCCCGCCGGGCAGGACAGTCGTGCTGTCCATGGCTGCCTCCGCCACAGCCCTGCCATCGACGGCCCTGCCATCGACGGCCCTGTCACCAAAAGCCCTGTCATCGGCTAGGCCGTCGTCGTCGTCGCCCCAGGCCCCGCCGCTACTGCGCGGGCCGGTACCGCGCGGGTGGGAGACGGCCGCGGCGGACCGGCCGCCCAGGGCCGCAGCGGACCGGGCCATCCGGGCCGCTCGCTCCCGGCGCGGCAGACCCAGCGACCCGGGCACCCCGCGCTTAGCCACGGGCGCCTCGCCCAGCAGCACGGCCGCTTCCGGGACCGGGGTGGCCCGCCGGGGCCGGGCTTCCTCCGGTTCATCCGCGACCGGGCCGTCCTGACGTCGGCGCCGGGCCGGCCGGGGTCCGGTCCGCCGCCCTGGCCTCTGGCTCGCGGCCGGCTGATTCCGCGATCGCCTGCTGCTGGCCTCGGCTTCCTGGGCGCTCTCAGCCGCTGCCTCGCCCGCCACCCGGGTCCCGGGCAGCCCGAGCACGGCCACGGCCAGTACCGCCAGCGCCTCCAGGGCGATGATCAGGTCCCGGCCCAGCTGGCTGTGGCTGAGGCTGAGCCGTGCCGCCGCCGGGCGGCAGCCGGAAAGCCTGAGCCCAGCTGCCCACCGGGGACCGCACTGGCTGCAGCGGCGTGCCGTTGAGCGTGGCGGTCCAGCCGCCGGCCGGCTCAGCCAGCGCCAGCGTCCCGCCGCTGCTCGGAGCCACTGCCCCGGACACCGCGACCGGTCCCGAAGCTATGGAGACGACGCGGCCGCCCGGCTCGATCACCCGGACCCGGGCCGAGTTCGCGGCGACCCGCCACAGCTGGAATGTGGGCGTCTTGCTCACCGGGCGCAGCACCGCGACATCAGCCAGCGCGCTGGCCAGCGTGGCGTCCGCGGGAGCGGGCAGCAGGACATAGCCGATGTCCAGGCCGGCCAGGGCCGCGCCCTGGTCCTGCCCGTCCCCACCGTCCGGGGCGACCAGGCTGGACACCGTGGTGTCCAGGGCCCGCTGTGCGTCTGGCGGCTGGGCCAGTTCGGAGCTGCCGATCAGCGGGTCGGTATTACGGAGCACCTCGTAGGTCACTACTCCGTGACTGGCCCGCAGCACGAGAGTGCGTAGTTGCTGCCCGGTATGGGAGGACACGCTGACGAACGCGGGCAGCACCGGCCCAGCCGACACCGCCACCGGGCCGCGGACCCCGGTGCTCAGCCACGACGCCGCGGCCAGCACGGGAGCGCTGCAGGCCACGGCCGCCAGCACCAGGACCCCGAGCCCGGCGGGCCGCCGCCAGGCGCCGCCCGCGCAGCTGGCGGGGCAGTGCATCGGCGGCCACGGTCGCGGCGAGCAGCAGCCCGGCCGCGGCAATGGCCAGCGCGATACCCGGCCACGCGGCCAGCGGCTGCCCGCCGCTGGCCGGGGTGATCAGGACCCGGCTGACCAGGACGGCGACCACCAGCCCGACCAGCGCCACAGCCCAGCCGGCCAGCACGAGCAGGCGCCGCGCGGTGAGCGCGAGCGCGGCCAGTGCGGCCAGCACCAGGCCGCCGGTCACCCAGAACGGCGGCAGACCCGGGCCGCCCGGTGAGAGCAGCAGCAGTGACCGGGCTGGCACGCTGGCGCTGGCCAGGCCGGGGACCTGGTTCCCGGCTTCAGTGAAGAGCGTGGCCGGATGGGTGATGACCTGCAGCGTCCACGGGATCAGCAGCACCGGTGGCACAACGACCACGATGCCCAGGTTGATCGCGGTCCGGTGCCGGGCCCGGCCGAAGACGGCTGCCCCGATGGCGGCCGCCACCACGGCGATCAGCCAGACCAGCGGGACGAAGGCCGCCGCTACCGCGAGGATCAGGCCGGTCGCCCACGCTGCGCGCCGGGCCCGCCGCGGCGCCTCAGTAAAGATCCGGGCCGCGACCAGCCCGATCAGCGGGATCAGGGCGAACGCCAGGGCAGACCCGAACCGGCCCGCCGCGACCGCGCCTATGCCCACCGGTACCAGGGCGTACGCGGCCGCGGCCCATATCCGAGCCGGCACCGACCTGGTGATCCGCCGCGCAGCCAGGAAGGCGGACAGGCCCGCCAGCGGGATGCTGCCGAACATGATGACGTCGATCGCCAGCCAGGGCTTGCCGCCCAGGATCGTGGCCACCGTGGCGAGTACCCCGACATACGCCGGGGTACTGCTGGCCGAGCCGAGCCCGGCGGGATGAAACCCCTGGAGGTACTCCTGCCATAGGCCGGACACCCCGCCCCAGGCCGGGGTCAGCGCTCCGCCGGTCAGCGGCGCGCCACCGAACAGCGACCGCTCGGCGACGAGCGCGATGGTGGTCAGCCCGAGGAACAGCAGCACCCCAGGGTTGCTCAGGATCCGCTGCGCAAACCCGCTGTCCACCAGGAGCGAGTCATCGTCGGACGGGTCGTCCGTGGCGTGGTGGCTGCCCGCGGTGTCGATCTGGGTGGAGGTGTAGAAGATGCTCGCCGCGAACTCACCGATCCGGCGCAGGGACTGGCCAGGAGGCAGCTCGCCGCGGAGACGGCTGTATGCGGCCTTCCTGCCGCGGGCCCGACGCCGCCGGGCGGCCAGCAGCCGCGCTGGGTGGCCGATCACCGAACCGGCCCCGGCGAACTCGTCGAGGGCAGCCCCGGGCCGTTTGACCAGCAGGAAGAACAGGGTGCGCAGGACCGACAGGCCGCGTTGCTGAGCAGGGCGGAGAAGGCCGGGCCCGCGGGCAGGTTGGCCAGCAGCGTGAACAGCGCGTTGCGGCGGTCCATCCGGTGCGGACGGGGCGCAGCCGACGCGGCCCGCCGGTTCCGCGCGGTCGCTTCCAGGTGGTAGACGACCGCGTCGGTGACGACCCGGACCCGGTGCCCGGCCGCATGTACCCGCCAGCAGAAGTCCACGTCGTCCCGGAGCAACGGCATGTTCTGGGTCGAAGCCGCCGAGCCTGATCCCAGACGTCCCGGCGGACCAGCATGCCAGCGCTGCTCACGGCCATCACGTCGCGGTCCCCGTCGTGCTGGCCCTGGTCCACCTCGCGCGGCTCGATGTCGGTGATCCGGCGGCCCGGCCCGGTCGATGGTCACCCCGGTCTCGAGGAGACCCGGTGATCGGCCCAGTCCATCACCTTCGGCCCGAAGACGGCCACGCCCGTGCCTCGGCCGCGCCGACGCAGCAGTTGCTCCAGCGCGTCGGTCTCCGGCTCGCTGTCGTCGTGCAGCAGCCAGATCCACTCGATCCGCTCGCCCTGGACGGCAGGCCGGCAGCCGGGCACGTTGGTGTTGGCCGCCCGGTGCCGCAACGCCTGGGCGACCGCGGCGCCGTAGCCCGTGGTCCGCCGGTCCATGCCGAACACGACCGAGCGGCCGAGCAGGTCGGCGAGCACGGCGCCGCTGCGGTCCCGGCTGCCGGTGTCTACCGCGATGACCCGCTGCACCGGGCGGGTCTGGCCGAGCAGCGCCTCCGCGATACGCGTCACCCACGCGGCGCCATCGTGCGTGACGATTACCGCGGTGACAACATGCTGGCCCTGCGTGAAAGTTGGCGACACGAGTCCATCTGCTGCTGCTCAGGTGTTCGCCTGCCGGCACTATTTCTTGACCCGTGGTGTTTCTCGGCCCGCTGTTTCGGCCCGCTCCGGGTCCCGGCAGGGCGGGGTACGCGTGAACAATACGCGAACTGGTGCCAGCCGGGCAGGCACTCTCGCGCTTCGGCCACACCGCTGACCCCGCGCAATCACCGGGTAACGGGAGCGGCCTGCCCGCCCCCTCAAGCCCGCCTCGGGTTAGCCTGCCTCGCGCTTCAGGCGGCGCCGTTCCCGCTCGGACAGCCCGCCCCAGATTCCGAACCGCTCGTCGTGCTCGAGCGCATACTCCAGGCACTCAGCCCGCACTTCGCAGCCCCGGCAGACCTTCTTGGCCTCCCGGGTGGAACCGCCCTTCTCAGGGAAGAAGGCCTCCGGATCGGTCTGCGCACAGAGCGCCCGGTCCTGCCAGCCGACTTCCGCGGCCTCATCTTCGCCGATACCGAATGTGCTGGGCGCCAGCGAGACGATCGCGTCAGCCATGGCCCACCTCCTACCCCTCCACGAGCCCCGTTTCCCCACGCCCTCCCCCGGGACGCGAGAACTACACAGATGAAATTACACCCGCGTGTCTTCTGGTCCGTCAAGCCGGATACGTGATAGAGGCGATGTTCTTGCCCTCGATGGCGGGAAAGTCTGGTCAGATTCCCGGGTCCCAGCCTGGTTCTCCGCGGTTCACCGGGGGGTTCGCGGCAGGCCCGGCAGCCCGGGTTGCAAGACTTGCCGGCATGCGTATCACCGTGCTCGCCGGCGGCGTCGGGGCTGCCCGCTTCCTGCGTGGGCTGAAGGCTGAAGCCCCGGACGTCGACATAACCGTGATCGGCAACACCGGGGACGACATCAGCCTGTACGGCCTGCACGTCTCACCCGACCTGGATACCGTGATGTACACGCTCGGCGGCGGGATCAGCGAAGAGCAAGGCTGGGGGCGCGCCGGGGACACGTTCGCGGTCCTGGAGGAGCTGACGGCCTATGGCGCCGGCCCGGGCTGGTTCGGGCTGGGCGACCGGGACTTCGCCACTCATATCGTCCGGACCAGCATGCTCAGCAGCGGCCAGCCGTTGTCCGCGGTCACCGCGGCGCTGTGCCAGCGGTGGCAGCCTGGCGTCCGGCTCATCCCGATGTCGGACGACCGGATCGAGACTCATGTGCGGTTGCAGGACAGCCGCGGCCCGGACGACGGGAGCGGCGGCCCGGACGACGGGAGCAGCCACGCGGGCCACCATGCCAGCGGCCAGCGGACCGTTCACTTCCAGGAATGGTGGGTCCGGCTGCACGCGGCCGTGCCGGCCGCCGAGATCATCGTGACCGGGGCGGTGGACGCGGTCCCGGCCCCGGGCGTGCTCGAGGCGATCGCCGGTGCGGATGTCGTGCTGCTGCCGCCGTCCAACCCGGTGGTGAGCATCGGCACCATCCTGGCCGTGCCGGGGATAGCCGAGGCGGTCGCGGAGCAGACTGTGGTCGGCGTCTCCCCCATCATCGGTGGCGCACCTGTGCGCGGCATGGCCGACGCCTGCCTGGCTGCCATCGGCGTGCCTGCCACCGCGACCGGGGTGGCCGCGCACTACGGCTCGCGGCTGCTGGACGGCTGGCTGGTGGACGACCAGGACAAGGCGGCGGTGGACGCGCCGGAACTGACCGGTATCGCGGTCCGGGCCCGCCCGCTGTACATGACCGACCTCACCGCCACCGCCGCCATCGCCCGGGCGGCCCTGGACCTGGCCGGGGAGTTGCGCGGATGACCGGGCCCACCAGCACCGGGCCCACCACCACCGGGCCCACCACCACCGGCTCGGTCAGCCGGCCGCCAGCTGAGGCCGGGCTCACCATCACCGGCGTGCCCGGACTCCCGGAGGTCAGCGCAGGAAGCGACCTGGCCGCGCTGATCGCGGCGGCGATACCCGCGCTGGCCGATGGCGACATCGTCGTGGTCACATCCAAGATCATCAGCAAAGCCGAGGGGCGGGTCATCCACGCCGACCGGGAACAGGTGATCGACCAGGAGACCGTCCGGGTGGTGGCCCGCCGCGGACCCGCCCGGATCGTGCAGACCCGGCACGGCCTGGTGCTCGCCGCCGCCGGGGTGGACGCCTCCAACATCCTCCCGGGCACCGTGGCGCTGCTGCCGGAGGATCCGGACGGCTCAGCCCGCGCGCTGCGCAAGGGGCTGCGCGACCGGACCGGCGCGCGGGTGGGCGTCGTCATCACCGACACGCTGGGCCGGCCCTGGCGGATAGGCCG
>CAWDRD010000100.1:0-14725 GCA_963804455.1 uncultured Actinomycetes bacterium | reverse complement strand
CCCCGCTTAGCCCGGAATCGACTCAACGGATTCCTCGGCACATAGGCCGCCGCTAACCGGCCTTCGTATCAGCAAAGTTGCTCAAAACTCGGCAAATCCGGATCGATTATCTTGACCACTCGCAGCGTCAGGAGAGCAGGTCGCAGACTCCTGAAAAAATCGCAAATTCCCCGGCAAGGACTTGACGATGACCAAGAGCGTGTAAAAATTGGGATTGCCGTGGCGGTTGAGCCCGTCTTCAAGTACCAGGGCTGAGGTCTTTGCCCTGGGGCGTCAGAAGGTCGCGATTGCGCATGTAATCCCGGTTTCGGGAGGCCCACCTCTTTGGGACGACCGCTACGGCATTTTTTGCGCCGATCTCGGCCAAGCTCATCCCCCTCAAGTGTGGTTCGCCCCCCGGCGCAATAATGATCTGACAACAAGAGATTGAACGGATCGTAATCGCCGAAAATCGCGGATTTTTCGGCCGGTGGCACCATCCCCGGAGGAACACCGTGGAAGCAGTCCGCGCCGCGAGCCGCCGCCCCAGGCCTCGCCGACCGGCCAGGTATTCGGCGCTGGCCCTGCTCCGCCACGGCGTTTCGGGCCGGGACTGGCCGCGGGCCTGGCCGGATCACCCGCTGCGCGGCCGCTACGACGTGGTCATCGTCGGCGGCGGCGTCCACGGCCTCGCGACCGCCTACTACCTCGCCGTCAACCACGGGATCACCGACGTCGCCGTGCTCGACAAGGGCTACATCGGCGGCGGCGGCTCCGGGCGCAGCACGGCCATCCTCAGGTCGAACTACCTGACGCCCGAGGGCGTCCGCTTTTACGACCGGTCCATGCAGCTGTACCGGACGCTCGCCGCCGACCTCGACTACAACGTCATGTTCTCCCGGCGGGCACCTGACCCTGGCCCACAACGACTCCAGCGCGTCCGCCGGGACCAGCTCGCCGGTCTCCACCGACCCGCCGCCCTCGAACGTGGCCAGCAGGCCGCTCAGGTCGGCGCTGCCCAGCCGGGCCCGGAAGGTGTCCGCGATGGCCCGCCGGAGCAGGTGCTCCAGCACCTCGGTTTCCCGGCCCTCCTCGCTGACCTCGAACTCGACCTTGCCGCGCAGGCTGCTCACCATCGGCGGGCAGGTCGCAGATCCGGGCCACCGGCTGCGCCTCGCCGGTCAGCGCGGCGCGGCGCACCGCCGAGGCCGCGACCGACTCGGCGGCCGCGATGGCGAACCGGGCCGACACCCCGGACCGGGAGTCCACCGCGGGCGAGGCCCGGACCAGCCGGGTGAACCTGGCGATCACCTCGACCAGGTGCTCGGGCAGCACCGCGCCGGGATCAGCGCCGTCCCAGGCGAGTCAGCGCCTCCTGGCTGGATCAGCGCGAGCTCGTCGTCCAGCGACATCGGGTAGTGGGTGCGGATCTCCGCGCCGAACCGGTCCTTCAGCGGGGTGATGATCCGGCCCGCGGTTGGTGTAGTCCTCCGGGTTGGCGCTGGCCACCAGGACCAGGTCCAGCGGCAGCCGCAGCGCGTAGCCGCGCACCCCGATGTCCCGTTCCTCGAGCACGTTGAGCAGCGCGACCTGGATCCGCTCGGCCAGGTCCGGGAGCTCGTTCAGGCAGAAGATGCCCCGGTTGGTCCGCGGCACCAGGCCGTAGTGGATGGTCTCCGGGTCACCCAGGGTGCGCCCCTCGGCCACCTTCACCGGGTCGATGTCGCCGATCAGGTCACCGACGCTGGTGTCCGGGGTGGCCAGCTTCTCGCCGTACCGCTCGCTGCGGTGCCGCCAGGTGACCGGCAGGTCGTCGCCCTGCTCGGCGGCGAGCCGCTGGCACCGGGCGCAGACCGGCGCGTACGGGTGGTCGTTGATCTCGCAGCCCGCCACGGCGGGCGTCCACTCGTCGAGCAGCACGGGCAGGGTCCGGATCAGCCGGGTCTTGCCCTGGCCGCGCTCGCCGAGCAGGATCGACGTCGTGCCCGGCGAGGAGGGCCCGCTCCAGGTGCGGCAGCACGGTCTGGCCGAAGCCGACGATGCCGGGGAACCGCTCCTCGCCCGCGCGCATCCGGGCCAGCAGGTTCCGCCGGAGCTCCTCTTTGACGGTCTCGTACTCGTGCCCGCTGGCGCGCAGCTCGCCCAGGGTGGCGATGGCTGCGGGCGGAGGTGACTGGGCTGTCTGCTGGCTGGGTCTGGTTCGTTGGCTGCACCATTCGACACTATGTCGCAGCCGGCCGTGTCCGCATCTCGGGAGGCTGGGACAGTGGAGGAAGCCGGAGCCCGGCGCTCGCCGTGGACGTCGGCGGTACCAAGCTGGCCGCCGGGCTGGTCGAGCCCGGCGGCCGGCTGGTCACCTGGGCCCAGGTGCCCACCCCGCGTGACGCTGGAGGCCGAGCAGCTCTGGCGGACCCTGGACGCGCTGATCACCCGGGTGCTCGAGGAGGCCGAGGTGGCCGCGCCCGCCGGGCTGGCCGGGGTCGGCTGCGGCTGCGGCGGCCCGATGGAGTGGCCGGCCGGCGACGTCTCCCCGCTGAACATCCCCGCCTGGCGCGGCTTCCCGCTGCGCCGCCGGCTGGCCGAGCGGTTCGCTGGGCTGCCGGTCCGGCTGCACAACGACGCGATCTGCGTGGTCGCCGGTGAGCACTGGCGCGGGGCGGGCCGGGGCCGGCGACAACGTGCTCGGCATGGTGGTGTCCACCGGCGTCGGCGGCGGGCTGGTGCTGGATGGCCGGCTGATCAACGGGGCCTCGGGCAACGCCGGCCACATTGGCCACGTCGTGGTGGACCCGGACGGGCCGCCGTGCACCTGCGGCGGCCGCGGCTGCGTGGAAGCGATCGCCCGCGGCGGGGCCTCGCCGCGTGGGCGCAGGCCGAGGGCTGGCGGCCGGGCCAGCCGGACGCGACCGCCCGGGAGGTCGCGGACGACGCCGCGCAGGGGCACCCGGTGGCCCGCGCCGCGATGCGCCGGGCGGGCCGGGCGCTCGGCATCGCGCATCGCGTCCGCCACCAACCTGTGCGACCTCGAGGTGGTCGCGATCGGCGGTGGGCTGTCCCAGGCGGGCGCCCTGCTGTTCGACCCGCTGGAGGAGGCGCTGCGGGCACACGTCGGGATGGACTACGCCAAGGATGTCCGGGTCGTCCCGGCCGAGCTGGGGCAGAGCGCGGGCCTGGTCGGCGCCGCCGCGCTGCTGTTCGCTGCGGGCCGCTACTGGTCCGGTGACTAGGCCGCCCCACCCCGGCCGCTGGCTCCGGCGGCCCGCTCCAAGTGCGAGACTGCAGGACATGACGACGATCACCCCGGTCAGCGCGGACGACGTCAAAGCCGCCCGCGAGGTGCTCCACGAGATCCTGCCTCCACCCCGCTGCTGCACTCCCGGGTGCTGTCCGAGCGGCTCGGCGGCCCGGTGTTCCTGAAATGCGAGAACCTTCAGCGCACCGGCTCGTTCAAGGCCCGCGGCGGGTACCTGAGGATCTCCCGGCTGACCGAGGCGGAGCGGGCCAGCGGGGTGATAGCGGCCAGCGCGGGCAACCACGCCCAGGGCGTGGCCTTTGCCGCCGCCCTGCTCGGGGTCAAGGCCACGGTGGTCATGCCCGAGGGCGCGCCGCTGCCCAAGATCGAGGCCACCAAGGGCTACGGTGCGGACATCATCACCCACGGCGAGACCGTGGACGACGCGGTGGCCTACGCCACTAAGTACGCGGCCGAGCGCGGGATGGTGCTCATCCACCCGTTCGACCACCCCGACATCGTGGCGGGCCAGGGCACGCTCGGCCTGGAGCTCCTGGACCAGTGCCCGGAGGTCAAGACGATCGTGGTCCCGGTCGGCGGCGGCGGGCTGGCCGCCGGGATCACGGTGGCGGTCAAGGCCGCCAACCCGGCCATCTCGGTGGTCGGGGTGCAGGCCGAGGCGGTCGCGCCGTACCCGGCCTCGCTCGCGGCGGGCCATCCGGTCCGGGTCCAGCCGTCCGTCACCATGGCCGACGGCATCGCGGTCTGCCAGCCGGGGGAGATCCCGTTCGAGATCATCTCCAGGTTCGCCGTCCGGGTGCTGACGGTGACCGAGGAAAGCCTGTCCCAGGCGCTGCTGCTCTGCCTGGAGCGGGCCAAGCAGGTGGTCGAGCCGGCCGGCGCGGCCGGGGCGGCCGGCCTGCTGGAGTACCCGGGCATGTTCGAGCCCCCGGTGGTGGCCGTGCTGTCCGGCGGCAACATCGACCCGCTGCTGCTGTCCAAGGTGCTGCGGCACGGCCTGGCCGCGGCCGGCCGGTACCTGACCTTCCGCTGCCGGATCGCGGACCGGCCCGGCGGGCTGGCCGCGCTGCTCCGCGAGGTGGCCAGCCTCGGCGCCAACGTGCTGGACGTGGTGCACGAGCGGGTCACCCCGCGGCTGCGGGTCGGCGAGGTGGAGGTGCTGCTCCAGGTGGAGACGCGCGGCCCGGGGCACTGCGACGAGGTGATCAGCGAGCTCCGCCGGGCCGGCTACACCCTGCTGTTCCGGTAAGGGCTGTTCCGCCGGGAATCACAGGTTCCCGCGCCGGGCCTGCTCCCGCTCGATCGCCTCGAACAGCGCCTTGAAGTTGCCCTTGCCGAACCCTTCCGAGCCGTGCCGCTCGATCAGCTCGAAGAACACTGTGGGCCGGTCCTGCACCGGCTTGGTGAAGATCTGCAGCAGGTACCCGTCCTCGTCCCGGTCGGCCAGGATGCCCAGCTCGCGCAGGGTATTCACGGGGAGGCGGGTCTCCCCGGCCCACTCGCCGAGCCGGTCGTAGTAGCTGTCCGGGGTGTCCAGGAACTCGATCCCGGCCGCCCGCAAGCCGCGGACCGCGGCCACGATGTCCGCGCACGCCAGCGCGATGTGCTGCACCCCAGGGCCGCCGTAGAACTCCAGGTACTCGTCGATCTGGGACTTCTTCTTGCCCGCGGCCGGCTCGTTGAGGGGGAACTTGACCGCCCGGGAGCCGTCCGCGACGACCTTGCTCATCAGCGCCGAGTACTCGGTCGCGATGTCGTCGCCGACGAACTCCTTCATGTTGGTGAAGCCCATCACCCGGTGATAGAAGTCCACCCACTCATCCATCCGGCCCAGTTCGACATTGCCCACGCAGTGGTCGATTTCGTGGCAGAAAGGCATGGCCGGCGGAGCCACGATCGGCTCGGCCGGGACATAACCGGGCAGGTACGGGCCGCTGTAGCCGGCCCGCTCGACGAACGTGTGCCGGGTGTCCCCGTACGCCGCGATGGTGGCCAGCATCACCTTGCCCTGGTCGTCCTCGAGCAGGTGCGGCTCGGCCAGGCCGCGTGCGCCGTGCGCGGTCGCGTAGCAGTACGCCTCCTCGGCCGAGTGCACGCCGATGGCCAGGTCGATCACCCCGTCGCCGTGCGCCGCGACATGCTCGCCCAGCGCAGTGCCCGGCCGGGCCGGCCCGCGCAGCACGAACCGCGCCCGGCCCGATTCCAGCACGTACGCGGCCTCGTCCCGGGAGCCGTTCTCCGGGCCGCGGTAGGCGACGCAGCGCATGCCGAACGCGGTCGAGTAATAGTGCGCGGCCTGCCGGGCGTTACCCACGGCGAAGACGACGGCGTCCATGCCGGTGACCGGGAAGGCGCTGGCCGGAATCTGTCCCATCGGATGCTCCCTGCTGCTCGGTGGTTCAGGCAACAGCTTTGACCTGTGGGCGCAAGATGTGCAACAGTCTCTTCAATCGTTGATCAATTTGTATGATCCTCAACGAAGACCACCGGATGTTCTGTACACCGTGACGAGTGGTGGTGCGGCGCAGTGATCGATGAGCTGGACGCCCGGCTGATCAGCCTGCTGGCGGCGGAGCCCCGGGTCGGGGTGCTGGAAGCCTCCCGCCGCCTCGGCGTGGCCCGCGGCACCGTGCAGGCCCGGATCGACCGGCTGCACGCCCGCGGGGTGCTCACTGGGTACGGCCCTGACGTGCAGCCGGACGCGCTCGGCCATCCAGTGACCGCGTTCATCACGCTGGAGATCAGCCAGGCGGGCGGGCATGACCCGGTCGCCGCGGGGCTGGCCGGGATCCCGGAGGTGCTCGAGGTACACACGATCACCGGGGCGGGGGACATGCTGTGCCGGGTGGTCGCCCGGACCAACGCGGACCTGCAGCGGGTCATCGACGCGATCGTCGGGGTGCCCGGGGTGGTCCGCACATCCAGCGTGATCGCCCTGGCCACGCCCGTGCCCTACCGCATCCTCCCGCTCGTGCACGCGGTCGCGGACAGCTCGCCCAACGTCTGCGACGGAGCGGGCCGGAATTCTGGCTCGTGTGCGTTAGCCGCTGCTCAGGCAGCGGCCTGGGAACACGCAACCGGGCCGCCGTCAGCCCGGGGTGGCGCCGGCCAGGTCGCGGGCGATGTCGAGGACGACATCGCGCAGTTCGGCGGGGTCGGTCACTTCCTTCTGGAAGAGCATGCAGCCGAGGCCCACGGCGACCACGGCCATGGAGGCGCGGACCCGGTCCCGCAACGCCGCGTCCGGCGGGACGAGCAGGTCCCGCAAGCTGTTGAACTGCTCCCGGAACAGGCGCTTGTTGTCCTGGTCCCCGTCGGTCATCAGGTGGTGCACGGCGGCCTGGTTCTGCTCCAGGAAGCGGAGCACGCCCAGGCGCCGCTCGACGATGTCGCTGTACCGGTCGAGCAGGGCGGCCCGGCTGGCCGCGGTCCGGGGCTGGCTGGCCCCCCAGACGATGACCTCGTCCAGTTCGGCGCGGTAGTCCTGGGTGAAGCTGCGGACGATGTCCTCTTTGGACTTGAAGTGGTAATAGAGGGCGGCCTTGGTCACCCCGAGGCGCTCGGCGATCTCCCGCAGCGAGGTCTTCTCATACCCATGCTCGGCGAACAGTTCCAGCGCCACGACCTGGATCCGCTCCCGGGTGTCCCGTGGCCGCCCGCCCTGTTCAGCCGCCGGGCCGTCTGCGGTCGCCGGGCCAGCCGTGGCTGGTCTGGCCGTGGCCGCCGGGCCGGCCGTGACTGGTCCGGTCGCAGCCGGGCTGGTCAGTGTCCGTGCCAGGTCAGCCATTGCCTCGTCCATCGTCGTTCCGCATTCTCAGCGTTCCGCCTCCCGCTAAACTTACTTGACGGCCGGTTAGCTGGACTTCTACGCTGGCCTTAACCGTGATACTAGCCGGTCGGCAAGTAAGTTGCGACGAAGGACGGGGAGCCCGCAATGGCAGAGGCATCTGCACCAGGCCCTGGCGCGGCCGGGGACACCTCGGCGCAGGCGGGCGGGTCCGCCCAGTCGGGCGGGTCCGCGGACCCGAGCATCGGCCTGCGCCGTGAGGTCCTGGTCGTCCTGCCCGGGCTGCTGCTCGCGATCATGCTCGCCATGCTCGACCAGTTGATCGTCGGCACCGCGCTGCCCCGGATCGTGGGCAGCCTCGGCGGGGTCGCGCACCTGTCCTGGGTGGTGACCGCCTACGTGCTGGCGTCCACCATCACCACTCCGCTGTACGGCAAGCTCGGCGACATGTACGGCCGCAAGAGGCTGTTCATGGCGGCGATCGTGATCTTCCTGGCCGGCTCGGCGCTGGCCGGGCTGTCCCAGTCCATGGCTGAGCTGATCACGTTCCGGGCGATCCAGGGACTGGGCGCGGGCGGCCTGATGGTCAGCGCCATCGCGATCATCGGTGACCTCGTCTCGCCCCGCGAGCGGGGGCAGTACATGGGCTACATCATGGCCGTGATGATGGTCGCCACCATCGGCGGCCCGCTGCTCGGCGGCTTCATCACGGACACCTTCTCGTGGCGCTGGATCTTCTACATCAACCTGCCGATCGGCGGGGCCGCGCTGGGCTACCTGGCCGCCACACTGCACCTGCCGCGGCGCCGGGTGGAGCACCGGGTGGACTACCTCGGCGCGGCGCTGCTCGCCGTGGCCACCACCGCGATCGTGCTGGTGTCCACCTGGGGCGGGACTGAGTACGCCTGGGGCTCGGAGCAGATCCTCGGGCTGATCGCGCTGGCCGTCATCGCGCTGGGCGCGTTCGGCATGGTCGAGGCGCGCGCGGCCGAGCCGATCCTGCCGCTGCACATCTTCCGCAACCGCAACTTCGCGCTCGTCTCGGCGCTGAGCTTCCTGGCCGGCCTGGCTATGTTCGGCGCGATCACCTTCCTGCCGCTCTACCAGCAGACGGTGCAGGGCGCGTCGCCGACCATCAGCGGGCTGCTGCTGACGCCGATGATGGTCGGGGTGATGATCACCTCGCTGATCGCCGGCCAGCTGACCACCCGCACCGGCCGGTACAAGGCGCTGCCGATTCTCGGCTCCGCGGGCATGGCGATCGGCATGTACCTGCTGTCCCTGCTCGGCGTGAACACCAGCCGGGTCACCTCGGCGCTGTTCATGGTGGTGCTCGGGCTAGGCATGGGGTTCCTGATGCAGATGACCACACTGCTCGCGCAGAACAGCGTGCAGCCCCGCGACATCGGCGTGGCCAGCAGTTCGCGGCTGTTCTTCCAGCAGATCGGCGGGGCCATCGGGGTGTCCGCGTTCGGTGCCATCTTCGCCCGGCGGCTGCAGGACGCGCTGAGCGCGGTCTCCCCGAACGTGCACATCGCGGTCAGCGGCGGCCAGTTCAACCCGGCCACGGTGCAGAAGCTGCCCGCGCCGATCAAGCACGACGTGTTCTACGCCGTGGCGCACGCGGTCCAGGGCGTGTTCCTGTGGGCGATTCCGGCCGCGGTCCTGGCCTTCTTGCTGAGCTGGTTCATCAAGGAGGTCCCGCTGCGCGGTCGCGCCGCTGCCGCGGAGCAGCCCGCGGCCCCGGAACTCGTGGCCTGACCTGCCCGGCCCCGGCGGGGTCACGCGGGATCATCTGGCGGGTCGCGCAGGATCATCCCCCGCGAACAGGCCAGCGCGGTGCATGAGTGCCCCTCCGGGAGCGCCACGCACTGCGCTGGTCCTGTTATCTGGTCCTGCTATCCGGCCGCCGACCCGGTCTGCCCAGGCCAGCAGGCCGTTGGCTAATTGCCTACGTAGGGGACGGCCTCGAGGATCTCAACCTTGGCCGAGCGGCCGTTCGGCAGCGTGTAGGTCGCGGTCTCGCCGATCTTCTTGCCAGATATCGCTGCGCCTAGCGGCGACCGGGGCGAGTACACGTCGATGGGCGAGCCGCTTTCCTCGCGCGACGCCAGCAGGAAGGTAACTTCGTCGTCGTCGCCGTCGAACCGGACCGTCACCGTCATGCCCGGGCCGACGACCCCGTCCGTGCGCGGCGGATCGCCGACACGGGCGTTCAGCAGGATGTGCTGCAGCTGGATAATCCGCCCCTCCTGCTTTCCCTGCTCCTCCTTGGCGGCGTGGTAGCCGCCGTTCTCACGCAGGTCGCCCTCTTCCCGGGCGGCCTCGATCTTCTTCGCGATCTCGACACGCCCCGGGCCCGAGAGGTAGTCCAGCTCCGACTTCAGCCGGTCGTGCGCCTCCTGGGTGAGCCAGGTGACGCTGTCGTTGTGTGTCTCGGTCACGGATACTCCTTGCGTGCAGGGCGGACGCTGACATCCGCCGGAGCCCTGCGCGGCTCCTCGGGGGTAATCCCTTCAGCGTACCTCTGTCCATGAGAGTTCCCTGGTGGCGAATGTTTTCGACACATCCAGGAAGGTGTGCTGTAACCTCGACAAGACGATCTTGGAGGACAGCGCGGCAGGTGTGCGGACCAGGTCAAGCCCACACTGAACGAGGTACATGGGGGTCTACCGTAGCCGAGACGGTAGGCAAAAGCCATCAGGGCGACGAGGGCAGGTGCCGGCATGGCCAGGAAACTGGCCAGCAGATGCAACGCCACCATTGTGCAGAACTGCCGGACGGCCGCGGCCAGAAGGCCGGGAAGGCTAAGGATGTGGTGCCCGGCCAGCACTCAGAACGCCACGATACGGGAATGTCGTCGCGGCGCCAGCGTGTTGTCCTGCACAATGACCTGTCGGCGGGTCGCGCCTGGCGGGCGAGCCTCCCCGGGACGAGGTCCGCCGGACCGCTTTCATCACTCCCGATGCTGAGGGGATTTCGCTTGTCAGCCGCCATAAATGACCGGCACGGCGCGGCCGGAGCGCAGGGCCCCGGGAGCGCATCTATCCGCCCCGCCGGGGGAGCGGCGTCGCCCGCGCCGTTGCGGCTGATGGCCGTGCACGCCCATCCTGACGACGAGTCGAGCAAGGGCGCGGCCACCATGGCCCGGTACGTCCGGGAAGGGGTGGAGGTGATGGTGGCCACGCTCACCGGTGGCGAGCGGGGCGACATCCTGAACGAGGCCATGGAACGCCCTGAGGTCCGGGCCAATCTGCCCCGGATCCGGCGCGAGGAGATGGCCCGGGCCCGCGAGATCCTCGGCGTGCAGCAGCAGTTCCTCGGCTTCGTGGACTCCGGGCTGCCCGAAGGGGACCCGCTGCCGCCGCTGCCCGAGGGCTGCTTCGCCCTGCAGTCCCTGGAGATCGCGGCTGAGCCGCTGGTCCGGGCGGTCCGCGAGTTCCGGCCGCACGTGCTGCTGACCTACGACGAGCAGGGCGGCTACCCGCACCCGGACCACATCAAGACCCATCAGGTGGCGGTGGAGGCCTTCGAGGCTGCGGCTGACCCGGACCGGTATCCCGGGACAGGGGACCCCTGGCAGCCACTCAAGCTCTATTACTTCGCGACCTTCCATAAGGACCGGTTCGTTGCGCTGCACGAGGAAATGCTGCGGCGTGGCCTGGAATCCCCGTATACCGACTGGTTCAGGCGCTGGGAGGAACGGGCCGCCGAGCGGCCGCCGATGGCCATCACCACCCGGGTGGCCTGCGCTGACTACTTCTCGATCCGGGATCAGGCGTTGCTGGCGCACGCTACCCAGATCGACCCGAACGGTTCCTGGTTCGCCTGCCCGGCCGAGGTGCAGCGCGCAGCCTGGCCGACCGAGGATTATCATCTAGCCAGGTCGGTGGTGGACACCGAAGGCCCCGAGGACGACCTTTTTGCCGGGGTGCGGGAGAGGGTGAGCCTGTGACGGACCTGGCGGCTAGCGCCGCGGCGAACTCAGTCACCCCGGGCTTGCTGGGTTTCCTGGTGGTCGCCGGGATGGGTCTGGCCGTGTACTTCCTGTTCCGCTCGCTGAACAAGCAGCTGCGCAAGATCGCCCCGGAGGGGCAGGGCCGCCCGGGCCGCCCCGCCAAGCCGCCGCGGGCCGGCCTGGCCGCCTTCCGGGCCAGCCAGGACGCTGCGGCAGGAGCAGACGGCGCGCAGGCCAGTACCGGCCAGGGTGCCAGTACGGATCCCGGCGCCAGCAGCCCAGATCAGCCCTGACTCCCGGATCAGCCCTGACCGCCGGGGGCCAGTTCTGGTCGTCCGGACCAGCTCCGGCCGCGCACCTGTGGCCGGTGTGAATCAGTTCTGACCGCCCGGACCAGGCGGCACCGCCAGGTCCCGGCCGTAGGACAGCAGGGTGAATCCCGGGACCGGTGACCAGTCGCGCTCAGGCAGCCGGCGGTAGCCCTCCGAGACGTACAGGCGCTGGGCGGCCAGCATCGTTGGCTGGGTGCACAGCACCAGGCGGCAGATCCCGGTGGCCGCGGCCCGCTCGGCGGCCGCGCGTAGCAGGGCCCGGCCCACCCCGTGGCCCTGGGCCCGTGGGTCCACCGCGAGCGCGCGTATTTCGGCCTCGTCGGCGGATCGCGCCACGTGGCCGCCGCCCGGCCACCATTGCAGCATGACCGTGCCCATGAGGTCCTCCCGGCTGGCCGGCCGGGGATCCGATTCCGGCACAGCGGCCAGTACCTGCCCGGTACCGTCCTCGCCCAGCACACGCAGCGTCTCGGTGTACTGGGAAGCGTCCGACAGGAAGTCACCCGCCTCGTACGCGGCCACCCGCAGGTCGCCGATGGCGGGCAGTTCGCCCGGCAGCGCAGCACGCACGATCACGAGATCGTGTAACCCCGGCACCGCCCGGGAGATTCCGCTTGCCACCGATGAGTACCGGGCGTTGTGCCTGGTGACATTCATCCGGCCGCACCGGCCGCACCGGCCGCCCGGCCGCCCGGCCGCGTGAGCGATAGCCGGCCCTGGCGCCGTTTCCGGCGTCCGCTGTCGCTGCCGGTTGCTAGCGTGACGGGAAACAGAGCCGCCGCCGGCCTGGCGGCCGGCGGCGTGGCTGCGGGGAGCGCTGGCATGCTGGTCATCCATGGGATCTGGGCGCGGGGCGCGCTCTGCCTGTGGGCGGAAGATTCGCGCCTCCCGGCCGGTGTTCTCGCGCACCCGGGCCAGCGGCCATCCCGCGCCCCCCGGCCGCATCCGTTCGCGGCCGATCCCGACGTCCTCGCGGAAGCGCTCGCTGCCCTCGGCGAAACAGCCGGCGACCTGGTCAGGAAGGCGGCCGGGGATGAGCTGACCCTGTGGCTGCCCGCGGGCGCGGATGGCCCGCAGGCGGCGCCCGAGCTGATCAGACCAGCAGGCCCGGGCGGGGCCGTGGGTACCGGGCGGCGGGCCGCGCTCGGCTGCTGGCGGGTACCGGCCCTGGCCTTCGAGCCTGCGGCCGCGCTGAGCATCCTCGCCCCGCTGGATCTGCTGGCCGCTCCCGGCGAGGCGGCCGCAGGCCCGGATCCAGCGGCCGCAGGAGGATCCGCGGTCTACTGGGCGGCGGTGGCCTGGTTCGCGGCCGACCTGGCCGAGCGCGGCCGCGTCCTGCCCGCCCTGGCACCGGCCGGTGATGGCTGGGTGGCGTGCTGGCGGCCCGTGCTGACCGGGCACGACGCGCGGCGGGCCGCCGGGCTCGCGGAGGCGATGCCACCGCTGTGCCGGGCCACCGAGCCCGGGGGCGAGCAGCCCGGGGTGGTACTCGCCAGCGCGCTGGAGGCGCTGGCCGACGCGGCCGCCCGGTCTCGGCTGGAGGCTCAGCAGCCCGGCGGGGCGCTGCTGCCGCCTCGGCGCGGCCGCCGGCCCGCCCGCATCCCGGTCGCGGAACGCTGGGCCGCCGCCCTGACTGGCCCGGACGGCCAGGTCGCGGTGGAGGGCGCCGACGACGAGACCGAGGCAGCCCAGCTCGCCGCCGGGCTGGACGCCTGGCGGGCCGCGGCGCAGGCACCGGCCGGCCCGGTCCGGACCTGCTTCCGGCTGGTCGAGCCGGCCCGGGCCGATGACGGGGATGACGGCGATGCGGGCGACGCGGCGGACGAGCAGGACACCGCGGGCGGCGAGCCCTGGCGGGTGGAGTTCGCGCTGCAATCGACCGAGGACCCCAGCCTGATGCTCGCGGCGGAGGACATCTGGGCGGGCACCGGCGGCTGGGCGCCCGGCGGGATCCAGCATCCCGACGAGGAACTGCTGGCCGGGCTGGGCGGCGCCGCCCGGCTGTTCAGCGAGCTGGACACCGCCCTGCGCACCCCCGCGCCTGCCCAGGTCGAGCTGGACACCGCGGGTGCGTTCCGCTTCCTCAAGGAAACCGGCCCGCTGCTGGCCGGGGCCGGGTTCGGGGTGCTGCTGCCGGACTGGGCCCGGAAGGCCCGGCTGGGGCTCAAGCTCACCGCCCGGTCCCGCGCCGCGGCCGCCACTCCTGGCGCCGCGGCCAGCGCCACCGCGTTCGGCCTGGACGACCTGGTCCAGTTCCGCTACGACCTGGCGGTCGGCGACGACACGCTGGACCCGGCCGAACTGGCCGAGCTGGCCCGGCTCAAGATCCCCCTGGTCCGGCTGCGCGGCCAGTGGGTGGAACTGGACGACCGCAACCTCCGGGCCGCGCTGCGCTTCCTCGAGCGCGGCCAGGAAGGGGTGATGCGCGCCGGGGACGTCCTGCTTGCGGGGCTGCATGCCGCCGGGGACGACCTGCCGCCGGTCACCGCGACCGCGGACGGCTGGCTCGGCGACCTGCTGTCCGGGCAGGCCGACCGCCACCTCACCCCGGTCCCGGCGCCGCCGTCCTTCCGCGGTGAGCTGCGCCCCTACCAGGAGCGTGGCCTGGCCTGGCTGGCTTTCCTCAGTGACCTGGGGCTCGGCGGGATCCTGGCTGACGACATGGGGCTGGGCAAGACACCGCAAACGCTCGCGTTGCTGGCCCATGACCAGCACATCCGCAACGGTGCGGGGCCCACGCTGCTGATATGTCCCATGTCCCTGGTCGGGAACTGGCAGCGGGAAGCGGAGCGGTTCACCCCGGACCTGAGCGTGCATGTGCATCACGGTGCCGGGCGGCTGTCCGGGGACGAGTTGCGGGCCGCGCTGACCAGCGCCGACCTGGTCATCACCACCTACGCGGTGGCCGCCAGGGACCGCGACGAGCTGGCCGGGATCGAGTGGCGGCGGGTGGTCTGCGACGAGGCGCAGAACATCAAGAACGCGGGCACCCGGCAGGCCCGGGCGGTCCGCTCGCTGCCCGCGGCGTCCCGGCTCGCGCTGACCGGCACCCCGGTGGAGAACCGGCTTGGCGACCTGTGGTCGCTGATGGAGTTCGCCAGCCCCGGGCTGCTCGGCGCCGCGGAGAAGTTCCGCACCCGGTTCGCGGTCCCGGTCGAGCGGTATGCCGATGAGGACGCCGCCGCGCAGCTGAAGCGGCTCACCGGCCCGTTCGTGCTGCGCCGGCTAAAGACCGACCGGTCGATCATCGCTGACCTGCCGGACAAGATTGAGATGAAGGTGTGGTGCAACCTCACCCCGGAGCAGGCGTCGCTGTACCAGGCGACCGTCACTGACATGCTGGCCCGGATCGAGTCCGCGGAGCAGGACATCGAGCGGCGCGGGCTGGTGCTGGCCGCCATGGCCCGGCTCAAGCA
>CAWDRD010000099.1:0-79417 GCA_963804455.1 uncultured Actinomycetes bacterium | reverse complement strand
TAAAGAAGAAAACAGCATTTTCGATCTGGCGGTCGTGCTGCTTGAGGCCGTCGCCATTGCGATCGTCATTAGAATTTTTCTGTTCCAGCCGTTCAATATTCCGTCTGGATCGATGATCCCCACGCTTCTTGTAGGCGACTACCTGTTCGTCTCCAAATATAGCTATGGGTACAGCAAGCACTCGTTTCCCTTTGGCATGGCGCCTATTCAGCGGGCGCATCCTTTCTTCGAGCCCGAACCGCGGCGACGTGATCGTTTTTAAAACGCCCACGGATAATTCGACCGACTTCATTAAGCGGCTTGTCGGCCTGCCGGGCGACCGGATTCAGATGATCGGCGGCGTGCTCAACGTCAACGGCGCACCGATCAAGCGCGAGCGGGTCGAGGACAAGGTCGAGGATACCAAGTGCGGGACGCAGCCGGTGCATGTCTACCGGGAGACCCTTCCCGATGGCCGCACATACCTGACGCAAAAGCTTTCGGAGACCTGCAAGCGGTATGCGCTTGGGGCCAAGGACGACACCGACGTGTTTGTGGTGCCGCCCAAGCACTATTTCATGATGGGCGACAACCGGGACGACTCGGCCGATAGCCGCTTCCCCGTTGGATTTTAACAGGAGTGTTCGGGCTCTGGCCTGTAATAAAAACGACAGTTTCTGCCATCCCATAGCAAGGATAGAAAGAATCAAAATTAAAGCCAGAGGAAGCAAACTTATCACGAAATGCATACAGCGTTTTTATGCGAATGGGCTCTGCTCCATTGCCCGCGAGCTTCCAGGAGCTAAGGTCAAAGTGCGCAGCTTCCTCATCCGTGATTTTTTCTACGCATAGATCGTAGGCGAAATTGGGCGCAGCGCTCGTTGTTGCCTTGTATTTGGAGATGGCATCGGCTCACCTGCTAGGCTTTTGTAAAAAGGCAACGGGAGACAGGATGATCGAGGGGACGCCAAGATACATAGGCTGCAGCACGCTTCCCAAGTTCCAGGTCATGGAAAAGGGGCAGCCACCCGACAATGATGGTAGTGCCATCATGGCCAAATGCATTTTTTATCATTTCTTGGTTGGCCATGATATTTTTATGGCTGATCATGACGCCTTTAGGGGCGCTGGTGGAGCCGGAGGTATATTGTAAAAAGGCTGTCTTATGGATGTCTACGGGCTCCAGGCAAAGGTCGGTAGAAGGCATAGGACCTGTTTGATCCGTTACAATCCATTGATAATTATGCTCTATAGGGAGCGCATCAATTTTTTGCAGCTCTTTATACGAATGCGAATCAGTAAGAAAATAAGAGGCCTTCGTATCGCTCAAGATATTTTGGAAACGGTCGGAAGAGCGGATTTTTTTAGGGATCGGTACAGGAACTGCAATGATTCCTGCATATAAACAACCAAAAAAAGCTGCGATGAATTCAAGGCCTGAGGGAAAAAGTAAAAGAGCTAAACGATGTTCAGCAGGGGAGGATGCTAGAAGCTTACTTGCAATATGGCGCGCTCTAGCATGTAGCTCGCCATATGTGATAAAAATCTCTTTGGACTCTCCATCTTCCAAGAAGCGATAAGCGACTTGATCTGGTGTCGTCTTCGCGCGGATTTGTAGTAGATCAACGATGGTTTGGTTCATAGAGAAGGGCGCGGCTGCTTGCTGGAGAGTTTATACCAAGTGGTGCGAAGATAAATGAGTAGGATCTTTTTGAAACAAAACCAGGTCAGCTTGTAGGCGCTAGCCCCATTTAAACAACCCGCGATTCTTTCATAGATCGCGTCTGCTTCTTTGTTAGTGAGATTAATAGGAGGAGTCAGGCGGTTGCAGAATAAAAATACTCCGCCCTTTTCCATTAGGTAACTGGAAAGTAAAAAAACAAAGAAATCTTCTCCCAAGAGGGTGATCGGGAATTTGTTCTTGTTCATTTTTAAATATAGCAGCAGCCCGGCAGCCGCGGGCCGCAACTGCTAGCTGAGCTCCGCGAGGGCCGTGATGTGCTGCTGGTGACCGACGCGGGCATGCCGCTGATCAGCGATCCGGGCTACTGGCTGGTCGCGGCGGCGGCCGCGGCCGGGATCCGGGTCACGGCGCTGCCCGGGCCGTCCGCGGTGACCACCGCCCTGGCCGTGTCGGGGCTGCCGTCGGACCGGTTCTGCTTCGAGGGCTTCCCCGCCCGCAAGGCCGGGGAGCGGGCCCGCCAGTTCGCCGAGCTGGCCACCGAGCGGCGGACGCTGGTCTTCTTCGAGTCTCCCCGGCGGGCCGGCCGGACGCTGGCGGATCTCGCCGAAGCGTTCGGGGCCGACCGCCGGGCGGCGGTCTGCCGCGAGCTGACCAAGACCCATGAGGAGGTCCGCCGCGGCACCCTGGGTGAGCTGGCGGACTGGGCGGCCAGCGGCCTGCTGGGCGAGATCACCCTGGTCGTCGGGGGAGCCAGCGCCAGCGCGGCGGCCGCCCCGGACCCGGCGGAAGCCGTGGCCGAAGTGGCCCGGCGGGTCGCGTCCGGCCAGCCGCGCAACCTGGCCATCGCAGCGGTGGCCAGGGAAACGGGGCTGCGCCGGACCGAGGTCTACGACGCGGTCGTCGCCGCGCGCCGCGATGCCGCCGGCCCGGGCCCGGAGTCCCGGTAATCGGTTCGGGGCCTGGCCAGGCTGGGCCTAGGCTGTGACCATGTCCGCTACGACCCGTCACATCCTCACCGCGCCGGCCTGGCCCTACGCGAACGGCCCCCGGCACATCGGCCATGTCTCCGGTTTCGGCCTGCCGTCGGACATGTTCAGCCGGTATCAGCGGATGGCGGGCAACCGGGTGCTGATGGTCAGCGGCACTGATGAGCACGGGACGCCGATCCAGGTGGCGGCGGACGCCGAAGGGCTGACTGCGCGCCAGCTCGCCGACCGGTACAACCGGGTGATCGCGGAGGACCTGCGCGCGCTCGGCATCTCCTACGACCTGTTCACCCGGACGACCACCCGGAACCACTATGCGGTCGTCCAGGAGATCTTCCTGGGCCTGCTGAAGAACGGCTATATCTTCCCGCAGACCACGCTCGGCGCGATCTCCCCGTCCACCGGCCGGACCCTGCCCGACCGGTACATCGAGGGCACCTGCCCGATCTGCGGCTACGAGCACGCTCGCGGTGACCAGTGCGACAACTGCGGCAACCAGCTCGACCCGGTGGACCTGATCACCCCCCGCTCGAAGATCAACGGCGAGACCCCCACGTTCGTCGAGACCGAGCAGTACTTCCTGGACCTGCCCGCGTTCACCGAGGTGCTCCGCAAGTGGCTGGAGAGCAAGACCGGGCAGTGGCGGCCGAACGTGCTCAAGTTCTCGCTGAACCTGCTGGACGAGCTGCGCCCTAGGGCCATCACCCGGGACCTGGACTGGGGCGTCCCGGTCCCGCTCGACGGCTGGCGGGACCGCACGGACAAGCGCATCTACGTGTGGTTCGACGCGGTCATCGGGTACCTGTCGGCGTCCATCGAGTGGGCCCGCCGGTCCGGCGACCCGGACGCCTGGCGAGCCTGGTGGCAGTCCCCGGAGGCCGAGTCCTACTACTTCATGGGCAAGGACAACATCGTCTTCCACTCGGAGATCTGGCCCGCCATGCTGTTCGGCTACAGCGGCCAGGGCAGCAGGGAAGGCACCCCGGGGGCGCTCGGCGCGCTGAACGTGCCGACCGAGATCGTGTCCAGCGAATACCTCACGATGGAAGGCCGCAAGTTCTCCTCGTCCCGTTCCGTGGTGATCTACGTCCGGGACTTCCTGGAGCGCTACGAGGTGGACGCGCTGCGCTACTACGTGGCGGTGGCCGGCCCGGAGAACCAGGACACCGACTTCACCTGGTCGGAGTTCATCCGGCGGAACAACGACGAGCTGGTCGCGACCTGGGGCAACCTGGTGAACCGGTCGGTCTCGTTCGCCGCCCGGAACATCGGCTCGATCCCGGAGCCCGGCCAGCTGACCGATGCGGACCGGGAGATCCTGGAGCGGTCCCGGCAGGCCTTCGACCGGGTCGGCGCGGCGCTGGCCCGGTCCCGGTTCAAGGCCGCGATCACCGACGCGATGCGCTCGGCGGCTGAGGCCAACAAGTACATGTCCGACCAGGCGCCCTGGAAGCTGCGGGAATCGGACCCGGAGCGGATGCGCACCATCCTGCACGTGGTGCTGCAGCTGGTGGACGACACGAAGACGCTGCTCACCCCGTTCCTGCCGGAATCCTCGGCCAAGGTGTACCGGATGCTCGGCGGCGCGGGCGAGTGGTCCGGCACCCCGCGGATCGAAGAAGTGGACGAGGACGGCGGCCCGTCCTACCCGGTCATCACCGGCGACTACGACACCGCCGCCCGGTGGGAGTCCCGCCCGGTCACGCCGGGTACACCGCTGTCCGCCCCGGCTCCGCTGTTCGTCAAGCTGGACCCGTCCGTGGCCGAGGAGGAACTGGGCCGGCTGGAGGAGGGATGACCGGAGGCAGCCCGCTGCCGGGCGCGCCGCTGCCCCCGGACGAGCTGGCCGGGGACCCCCTGCCGGCCCGGCCTTCGACAGTCACTGCCACCTGGACCTGCTCGGCGCCCCCGTGGCCGACGCGCTCGCGCAGGCCCGGGCGGCCGGGATCACCCGGGTGGTCACGGTCGGCGTGGACCTGGACTCGTCGCGCTGGTCGGCGCGGTGCGCGGACGACTACCCGGACGTGTACGCCGCGGTCGCGATCCATCCGAACGACACCGGGGCCGTGTCCGGTTCCGTTGCGGAGAAAGAGGCCGTGCTGGCGGAGATCGCGGAACTGGCCGGGCGGCCGCGAGTGCGGGCGGTCGGCGAGACCGGGCTGGACTACTACCGCGACCATTCCGACCCGGCGGTGCAGCGGGACTGGTTCCGCGCGCACATCGCCATCGCCAAGCAGGCGGGCAAGGCGCTGATGATCCACGACCGGGAGGCGCATGAGGACGTGCTGCGCATCCTGGACGAGGAGGGCCCGCCGGAGAAGGTGATCTTCCACTGCTTCTCCGGTGACGCGGCGATGGCCAAGCGCTGCGCGGCGGCTGGGTACGTGCTCAGCTTCGCCGGCAACCTCACGTTCCGGAATGCGCAGCCATTGCGCGACGCCGCGGCGGCCGCGCCCGCGGACGCGATCCTGGTCGAGACCGACGCGCCGTTCCTCACCCCCGTACCCGGCCGCGGCCTGCCGAACTCGCCCGCGATGGCGGCGCGCACCCTGCGCTGTCTGGCTGAGGTCAAGCAGCTCCCGGTCGAGGAGGTCTGCGCGCTGGTCACCGCGGTCGGCGAGCGCGTGTTCGGCCCGTGGTGAGCGGTGCTAACCCGGACGGTTGACCCCCCGGGCCAGCGGTGCCAGCCCGGGGGGCGACCCCCCGGAACCCCCCGCGAGTCGCTGGCTCGGAGGGGACACGCCTGCGGCGCGCCCCGCCTCGCCAGCAGAGCTGGCCCGGGGGGCGACCCCCCGGAACCCCCCGCGCGTCCCTGGCTCGGAGGGGACACGCCTGCGGCGCGCCCCGCCTCGCCAGCGATGCCAGCCCGGGGGCGACCCCCCGGAACCCCCGCCAGCACTGCTCGGGCCGGCCGAGATCCGGGCGCTGGCCGGGCAGCTCGGGCTGCGGCCCGCCAAGCGGCTCGGCCAGAACTTCGTCATCGACCCGGGCACGGTCCGCCGGATCGTCGGGCTGGCCGCCCTGACCCCGGACGACGTGGTGCTCGAGGTGGGCCCGGGGTTCGGCTCACTGACGCTGGGCCTGCTCGCCGGCGGCCCGCGAGGTGATCGCTGTCGAGCTCGATGCGCGCTGGCCGGCGCAGCTTCCGCTGACTGTCGCCGCCCACGCGCGGTCCTTTTCTGCAACGCCTCCACGTGGTCACTGCCGACGCCGCCCGGGTGGGCGAGCCTTCCGGGGATGGCCCCGACGGCGCTGGTGGCCAACCTGCCCTACAACGTCGCGGTGCCCGTGGTACTGCACGTGCTGGCCACCGTGCCCTCGGTGCGCCGCGGCCTGGTCATGGTGCAGGCCGAGGTGGCCGACCGGATGACCGCGCCGCCGGGCAGCCGGGTGTACGGCGTGCCCTCGGTCAAGCTCGCGTGGTACGCGGACGGCGCGCCGGGCCGGGCCGGTGCCGCGCACCGTGTTCTGGCCGGTGCCGAACGTGGACTCGGCCCTGGTGGCGTTTACCCGGCGCGATCCGCCAGCGGCCGCGGCCCCCGGCGAACCCGGCACGTCCGGTACGGGTGTGGCCCGGGAGGATGTGTTCGCGCTGGTGGACGCGGCGTTCGCGCAGCGGCGCAAGACGCTGCGGGCGGCGCTGGCCTCGCTGGGCCGGGTCGGCGGCTGAGGCGGAGCGCATCCTGCGCGCGGCCGGTGTGGACCCGCAGGCCCGCGGCGAGTCCCTCGGACGTCGCCGAGTTCACCCGCATCGCGGCGGTGCGGGTCCGCGGCGCGACTCGCATGATCATGGGGGATTCGTGCCAGATAGCACCCCCGATCCCCCACGATCATGAACGGCGCCGGGCGGGGGCCGGGTTGGCGGGGCCGGGCGGGCGGCTACGATCATGATGTCGTGACCGCTGTGACTGCGCGGGTGCCCGCGAAGGTGAATCTGCAGCTCTCAGTGGGCCTGCCGCGCGCTGATGGCTACCACGACCTGGTGACCGTCTTCCACGCCCTGGCGCTGTTCGACGAGGTGACCGTGTCGCCCGGCGGAGACCGACAGCGTGGTGGTCACCGGGGAGGGCGCGGACAGCGTGCCGCTGGGCGGCGACAACCTCGCGGCCCGTGCGGTCACCGCGCTGGTCCAGGCGGTCGGCGCCGGGGACACGGGACTCGCCCGGCGTGGCCATCGAGATCAGGAAGCGGATCCCGGTCGCGGCCGGGCTGGCCGGCGGCAGCGCCGACGCCGCCGGCGCGCTGGTCGCCTGCAACGAGCTGTGGGGCGCCGGGCTGAGCCAGCAGGAGCTGGTCGACATCGCCGGGCGGGTCGGCAGCGACGTGGCGTTCGCCCTGGTCGGCGGCACCGCGATCGGCCTGGGCCGGGGTCGACCAGGTCACCCCGGCGCTCGCGGCCGGGACCTACCACTGGGTGCTCGCGTTCGCCGCCGAGCAGCTGTCCACGGCCGCGGTGTACGCGGCGTGCGACCGGCTCCGGGCGGCGCAGGATGGCCAGCCCGCACCGACCCAGGGGGCCGCGCCCCGGCGGCCCGGGCGGGCCAGGGCCGCCCGGGCGCCCGCAGCTGAACACCGCCCTGATGACCGCGCTGCGCTCGGGCGACCCGGCGGAGCTGGGCCCGTTGCTGAGTAACGACCTGCAGCCAGCGGCGATCTCGCTGCTGCCCCGGCTGCGGCTGGCCCTGTCCGTCGGCCGCGCGAGCGCGGCGCACTCGGCGCGATCGTGTCCGGGTCCGGGCCGACCTGCGCCTACCTGGCCCGGGACGCCGCGAGCGCGCGTGACCTGGCAGTCGCGCTGACCGGCGAGGGGGTCTGCCGGACGGTGGCCACGGTGACCGGCCCGGCACCTGGCGCGACCGTGATCAGCGTCCCCGCCACAGGCCGGTGAGCCGCTGGTGAGCGTGGTCAACCTGGTCAACCTGGAGCGGGCGGTCAAGGGCTACGGTCCGCGGCTGCTGCTCGACGGGGTGTCCGCCGGGGTCGCGGCGGGTGACCGGATCGGCATCGTCGGCCGCAACGGCGCGGGCAAGAGCACCCTGCTCTCGGTCCTGGCCGGGACCGAGGAACTGGACAGCGGCCGGGCCACCCGGGCCCGGGACCTGCGTATCGGGATGCTGCCGCAGCGCTCGGTGCTGACCGGGACCGTGGCGCAGCGTAGTCGTGGGTACGCTGCCGGAGCACGAGTGGGCGGCGGACCCGCGGACCCGGTCGGTGCTGGCCGCGCTGCTGCCCGGGATCGACCTCGGCGCGCCCGGCTGGACCGGCTGTCCGGTGGGGAGTCCCGCCGGGTCGCGCTGGCCGCGGTGCTGATCAGTGAGCACGACCTGCTGCTGCTGGACGAGCCCACCAACCACCTGGACGTTGCGGCGATCGACTGGCTGGGGCACCACCTGGCGAGCCGGGGCGAGGCCATCGTGGCGGTCACGCACGACCGGTGGTTCCTGGACGCGGTGTGCAACCGGACCTGGGAGCTGGCCGATGGGCAGGTGCACAGCTACGACGGCGGGTACGCGGCGTACGTGCTGGCCCGGGCGGAGCGGGCGCGGATCGCCGACGCGACCGACCGGCGGCGGCGCAACCTCGTCCGCAAGGAGCTGGCCTGGCTGCGCCGGGGCCCACCGGCCCGCACCAGCAAGCCGCGGTTCCGGATCGAGGCCGCCAACGAGCTGATCGCCGGGGAACCGCCGCCGCGGGACACCGTGCAGCTGGAGCGGCTGGCCACGGCCCGGCTGGGCAAGACCGTGCTCGAGGTGTCGGACCTCACCGTGACGGCAGCTGAACGGACCCTGCTGGACCGGGTGACCTGGCAGCTCAGCCCCGGCGAGCGGGTCGGGCTGATCGGGCCGAACGGCAGCGGCAAGAGCACCCTGCTGGACCTGCTGGCCGGGGTAGCTGGTCCTTGGCGCACGTGGTGACCGTCCTGTTGCTGGCGCGATCCCGGTGCGGCTGGTGCGGCTGGTGCGGCTGATCCCGGTGTGGCTGGTCCTGCGGCGGTGCCCGCCGCCGAAGTGGCGGTGACCGGCGAGATCGTCCGCGGCAAGACGGTGCGGCTGGGTTACCTGCGGCAGAACGACGCTGGACTGGATCCGGCGCTCACCCCGCGGGAGGCGGTCACCGAGGTGCGCGGCACGCTCGGCTCCGCCCAGGGCGCGGCCGCCGCCAGCCAGCTGCTCGACCGGCTCGGGCTGCGTGGGGACACCCAGTGGACGCCCGCGGGCGAGCTGTCCGGCGGCGAACGGCGGCGGCTGATGCTGCTGCGCATCCTGGTGGACGAGCCGAACGTGCTGTTCCTCGACGAGCCCACCAACGACCTCGATGTGGACACCCTGAACGAGCTCGAGGACCTGCTCGATGGCTGGCCTGGGTCGCTGATCCTGGTCAGCCACGACCGGTACTTCCTGGAGCGGGTCACCGACCACGTGCTGGCGTTGCTGGGGGACGGGCAGCTCAGCTATCTCGCGGGCGGGGTGGATGAGTACCTGGACCGGCAAGCGCAGGGAGCCGCGGGGGTGGCGGGGGCAGCTGCTGCCGGACGGGCCCCAGCTAGCTCGCCAGCCTCATCCGCCTCATCAGGCGCGTCGCCTTCGTCAGGTGCGACGCGCTCGTCTGGCTCGGCGGGCTCGTCTGGCTCGGCTGGCTCGTCTGGCCCGGCTGGCTCGTCTGGCCCGTCTGGCTCGGCGGGCTCCTCCGGCCCGGCGGGCCGGGGCTCGGCAGGTCCAGGCTCGGCGGCTGTGCAGCGGGCGGCGCGGAAGGACATGCAGCGGCTGGAACGCCAAATCGACCGGCTCAGCAGCCGGGAGGTCGAGCTGACCATGGCGCTGGCCGAGCACGCCACGGACTATGTCCGGCTGACCGAGCTCGGCGCCGAGCTGCGCGGGGTCCAGGAGGAGAAAAACCGCCTCGAAGAGCAGTGGCTCGAAGTCGCCGAGCAGTCCTCCTAAAGGAGCCGAGCAGTCCTCCTAAAGGAGCCGAGCAGTCCTCCTAAAGGAGCCGAGCAGTCCTCCTGAAGGAACAGCCAGAGGAGCCGAGTTCCAAGCCACACCAGCCCCTTTGACCACATCAGCCCCAGTGGCCGGGCTGCCCCCGACAACGTGGTGGGGAGTGCGTCATATTTGCGCATCTCCCACCACATAAGCGGGTGGGCGGCCGGCGGCGTCGCCAGACTCGGGTGACACTGACTGTGGCGCCTGGGACGCGGTGGGCGGATGGAAGCGGGTGGGGCGGATTAGGCGTCCAGCGGGACGAGCAGCACGCGGAGCAGGTCGGCCAGGGTGCTGCGATCGGCTTCGCTGAGGCCGTTCAGCAGCAGGTCCTCGCTCCGGACCAGGTCGGCCAGGGCGGCATCGACCCGGGCCCGGCCCGCCTCGGTCAGCGTGACCAGCACCCCGCGCCGGTCTTGCGGGTCCGGCCCGCGCCGGACCAGCCCGGCTGCGGCGAGCCGGTCGATCCGGTTGGTCATGGTGCCCGAGGTGACCAGGGTGGCCCGGAGCAGCGCCCCCGGCGTCAGCTGATACGGCGGCCCCTGCCGGCGCAGCGCGGAGAGGACGTCGAATTCCCAGGTCTCCAGGTCATGCGCAGCGAACGCGGCCCGCCGGGCCCGGTCCAGGTGCCGGGCCAGCCGGGACACCCGGCTGAGCACCTGGAGTGGGGCCACATCCAGGTCGGGCCGTTCCGTGTGCCAGGCCGCGACAAGGTCGTCCACCTCGTCGCGGGTCACTGCGGCGGACGCGCCCGGGCTCGCAGGCTGCTCCTTCATGCGCGCAGCATATCTCTTGACATCAAGACTATCGTACCGGTAGACAGTTGTCGTGCCGATGTATCTCGATGTCGAGAGAAGTGTTATGGCTGTCTGGGATCCCTCCACTTACCTGCGGTTCGGCAGCGAGCGGGCGCGGCCGTTCCTTGACCTGCTAGCCCGGGTGGCTGCCGAGGACCCGGGTTACGTCGTAGACCTGGGCTGCGGCCCGGGCAACCTGACCGCTCTGCTCGCCGCGCGCTGGCCACGGGCGCAGGTGCTGGGCGTGGACAACTCGCCGGAGATGATCGACGCCGCTCAGGCCGAGGCAGTGCGGGTCACCACAGCCCAGGCCGAGGCCGCCCAGACCGGGGCGGCGGCCGGGCCCGGCGGAAACGGTGCCCGACCGGTCCCGGGACCAGTGGCCCGGCTGTCCTTTGCCCTCGGCGATGTGCGGACCTGGCGCCCCGCACGCCCGGTGGACATGTTCACCTGCAACGCCGTGCTGCAGTGGGTGCCCGGGCACGACGAGTTGCTGACCACCTGGGCCAGTTGGCTGGCCCCTGGCGGCTGGCTCGCCTTCCAGCTGCCGGGGAACTTCGACCAGCCCAGCCATGTCCTCCTGCGCGAACTCGCCAGCACCGGGCGGTGGCAGCCGCGGCTGGCTGGCGTTGAGCTGAACCGCCAGGCGGGCGACCCCGCAGCTTACCTGGATCTGCTGGCCCAGGAGGGCTGCGAGGTGGACGCGTGGGAGACCACCTACCTGCATGTGCTGCGTGGTGCGGACACCGTGCTCGACTGGTACCGGGGGACGGCACTGCGCCCGGTGCGCACCGCGCTGACCGCGGCCGAGGCCGCGGAGTTCGAGGCCGAGTACGGTGCACTGCTCCAGGCCGCGTACCCGCCGGCCAGCTACGGCACCGTGCTGCCGTTCCGCCGCGTGTTCGTGGTCGCCCGCCGCTGACTGCGCACTACTGGGTGTGCTGCCGCGGGCGCACCACGCGGGCGCACTGCGGGCGTGCCACAGCGGGCGCCCAGCGGCGCACCACAGCGGGCGTGCCAGTCAGCGGGCCTTCTTGGCCACCGCAGCGGAGATCTGCGGCTTGGGCTCGAGCTGGGATAGGCCGTTCCAGGCCAGGTTGACCAGGTGGGCGGCCACCTCTTCTAGCTTCGGCTTGCGGGCGTCCAGCCACCACTGCCCGGTGACCGCGACCATGCCGACGAGCATCTGCGCGTACATCGGGACCAGCTTGGGGTCGTAGCCCCGGGCGGCGAAGTAGTCGCTCAGGATGTATTCCACCTGGCTGGCGATGTCGCTGATCAGGCTGCCGAACGTGCCGGACCCGGAGGCGGGATGCGAATCACGGACCAGGATGCGGAACCCGTCCGCGTCGTCCTCGATGTACCTGAGCAGGGCGACCGCGGCCGCCTCGAAACCTTCCCGGCTGTGCGCGCCGCCCAGGATCTCGGTCGCCATGGTCAGCAGGCGGTCCACCTCGCGGTCCACCACGACCGCGTACAGGCCTTCCTTGCCGCCGAAGTGCTCGTACACCACCGGCTTCGACACCCCGGCCTGGGCCGCGATCTCCTCGATGGAGGTGCCCTCGAACCCCCGCGCCGCGAACAGCCGCCGGCCAATATCCAGCAACTGTTCGCGGCGTTGCTTTCCGGTCATCCTCTTACGGTTGTTCGAACTCGGGTTGGTCACCTGCCCATCATGGCCATCAAGCTGCCTTCCGGTCACCTGACTTGACCCGCCGGTCGGTCATCGAGCCCAGCTCTTTGCCGCGCTGGCCGGTGAGCTTCGCGGTCAGCCGGTTCCCGTCCGGCCACCGGACGTCGGTGGCCCAGCCGAGCCGTTCCGCCCAGGCGATGACCCGCGCGCTGATGTCGATCTGGCCCTTGAGCGCGCCGTGCCGGGCGCAGGTGGGGTCGGAGTGATGCAGGTTGTGCCAGGACTCGCCGAAGGACGGGATGGCCAGCCAGGCCACGTTGCGCGACTTGTCCCGGACGTCGAAGTCCTCCGTTGCCGAACGTGTGGCAGACCGAGTTGATCGACCAGGTGACGTGGTGCAGCAGGCAGATCCGGACCAGGCTGGCCCAGAAGAAGGCGGTGAGCGCGCCAGCGATAGACATCGACCACAGGCCGCCGATCAGGGCCGGGGTGAGCAGTGACACCGCGACCAGCCCCGGGAACCAGCGCGATACCCGGCTGACGTCCCGGTCAGCGAGCAGATCGGGGCAGAACCTGGCCTGTGAGGTGCGGTTGGGGTTGAACAGCCAGCCGATATGCGCGTAGCCGAACCCCTTGGTGAGCGCCTTCCAGTCGGTGCCGAACCGCCACGGCGAGTGCGGGTCGCCTTCCTTGTCGCTGTACTTGTGGTGCCGCCGGTGATCGGCCACCCAGACCAGCACCGGTCCCTCGATGGCCAGGCTGCCCGCGATGGCCAGCGCGATCTTCAGGCCGCGGTTCGCCTTGAACGACGAGTGGGTGAAGTAGCGGTGGAAGCCCATGCTGATCCCCATCCCGGAGATCACGTAGAACACCAGGCCGATCAGCACGTCATGCCAGCCCAGCAGGCCCCAGGCCCAGGCCACGGGGACCGCGGCCAGCACGGCCAGCAGCGGGATGATGACGAACAGGCCAACCAGGAACCGGTCCAGCGGGGTGCTCGGGTCGGGTTCGATCTCCGGCAGCGGCACCCGCCGGGTTACCGGCGGCGTGTCTGTGGTGACGGTCTCGGGGGAGGCGGTCATCGGAACCTCGCTCTGCTCTCGGGCCATGGGAGGCCGGGTCCGCTGCTGGCGTTTGCCCGCTGTCCCCGGGAAGAGGACGGAGCTGCGCCGGGTCAGCGGGAGGACCCGGCTGGGGCCTGCCGTCGCTATGACGTATACGTCACCGTAACCTACGAAACCGTAAGTTGCACGCAGCACCCGGTAAGATTTCTCCAAGTTGCCGGGGTGTCAGCAGGTGGTAGCAGCCCGCACATCTCGTAATGTGAGATTCGCCACGGTGGGTATCTTGGCCCTCACCGGCCGCGTCCTGAAAGAGCTGGCCAAGCCTGCTTACCGGGTGCGCCTCGCCGGGAAGCGTCCGCAACTGGCCAGCCCGGAACGCCTCTGGAACGCCTGCTGGCCGCCGCTGGAGGCCCGGCCGGGAAGCGCCAGTTGGGCCGGGCCCGGTAAAGTTTCCGGCGAGAAATTGATCCCGGGTCGTCTAGCCAGGCAGGACGAGTGACTTTGACTCACTTAACGAAGGTTCGAATCCTTCCCCGGGAGCTCTGCACCACCAGAAGCAGGTTCGGAACCCGGCCATGGGTATCCAGGAGGCGGGCTCATGGCGGGTCGGCCATGGCAGCCCGGGCCCAGCCTTCGACCTTCCGGTATAGGTCCGCGCTCTGCAGGACTTGACCACCAGGCAGCCGTGATAATCCGAACCAACGTTCGTGCGGACTGTCCGCGGGTTGTGCTTCTTGAGGACCGTCTTGTGAAACTGGGCCGGATCTGCGCCGGTAATGTCCCGCCAGTACTGTTCAGCCGCTACAACGTCGGCGGTCTCGTGGATGTAGACGCGGTAGCGCAACCGCGAGAACTCGACTCCTGCCTCGCGCAGGAAACGCAGGGAGAAACGGATCAACCTTGGGTCGCTGTTGACGAAGGCGATGCACTCGCTGAGGTTATGGGGCTTGCGCTTGGCACCTTCGCACCAGTAGGCGATGGCGCCGGCGATGAGGATCTCACGGGCGGACAGGGGGCCGATGTCGGCGGCCGCCACGGCCCGGGCCTGCTCACGGCGGGCTTCGCGGGCCGGGCGTTCCATCTCCCAGTACCGGCGTGATCCCTCGGCCTGCCGTTCTGTCCGCGTGTGTGGATCCGGCTACGCTGCGCTGAGCTGGCGCTTTATCCCGCCCAGTCGGTCACCCTGGCGCTGGCCAAGCGGTATCCTGCGGTGGTCGGGCGCGTGAACCGGGGACCAGCCAGGAATCCGGGATCAGCCGGGAAACCCTGATTAGCTGGGAGACCGGGACCAGCCAGGACGTACGAGCTGCGGATGGCGTGCCCGCTGTCGCGACCGGGAAGTGGGATCCGGTATCCGGGGAGCAGCGACCGAGGAGCACGCAAGTGAGCGCGAGCTGTCCAGCTGCAGTAATCATCCTCGCCGCGGGCGAGGGTACGAGGATGAAGTCCGAGACCCCCAAGGTGCTGCACTCGATCTGCGGCGCAACCTTGCTGGGTCACGTTCTGGTCACCGCCCGGGAGCCGGGCCCAGCCCGGCTCATCGTGGTGGTCGGCCACCGGCGCCACGAGGTCACCGCGTACCTGGCCGAGCATGCGCCCGACGCGATCCCGGTGGTCCAGGACTACCAGGGCGGTACCGGGCACGCGGTGCGCACCGCGATCGAGGCGGTCGGGCTGGATCACGGCACGATCGTGGTGACCTACGCGGACGCGCCCCTGCTGCGCGGCTCGACCCTGGCCGCGCTGGTCCGCGAGCACCAGGCCCGGGAGGCTGCGGCCACCGTGCTGACCGCCCGGGTCCCCGATCCCCGTGGCTACGGCCGGATCATCCGCGACGCGGCCGGTGACTTTGTGAAGATCGTCGAAGAGGCGGACGCCACCCCGGAGCAGCGCGCCGTCGATGAGATCAACTCTGGGGTCTACGCGTTCGAGGCGCACCTGCTCGGCGACGCGGTCAAGCGGGTGGCCACCGACAACGCCAAGGGCGAGGAGTACCTCACCGACGTGGTGGCCATCCTGCGCGCTGAAGGTCACCGGGTGGCGTCCGTTACCCTGGAAGACGCTGAAGAGGTCCTTGGTGTTAACGACCGCGCCCAGCTGGCGCGGGCGCGGCAGATTCTGAACGAACGGCTGCTCGGCAACTGGATGCGTGCGGGTGTGACGATCGTCGATCCGGCGACGACCTGGATCGACACCGGCGTGAGCCTCGGCCGTGATGTCGAGATCGGCCCTGGCACCCAGTTGGAGGGCAACACCACGGTCGCGGCAGGAGCCCGGGTCGGCCCGGGATGCCTGCTCTGCGACACCACCGTCGGCGAGCGGGCCGTAATCACCCAGGCGGTTTGCCAGGCAGGCCGAGATCAGCGCTGGTGCCGTCGTGGGTCCCTTCGCATATCTCCCGCCCGGCACCAGGGTCGGTGGCGGCGGAGTGGCGGGCAGCGTGCCCGCCGAGCGGGGCGGGCGCCGTCGCGACGAGTAAGGGAGCTCAGGACGCGTGACCGGCATCACCGCGACCGCCGAGAAGAAGCTGATGCTTTTCTCCGGCCGCGCCCACCCGGAACTGACCAGCGAGATAGCACGTCACCTCGGCATCGAGCCCACCCCGGCCAGGCTCTTCGACTTCGCCAACGGCGAGATCTTCGTCCGGTTCCTGGAGTCGGTCCGCGGCAGCGACGCGTTCGTGGTGCAGAGCCACACCGCGCCGATCAATCAGTGGATCATGGAACAGCTGATCATGGTCGATGCGCTCAAGCGGGCGTCGGCCAAGCGGATCACGGTGGTCGCCCCGTTCTTCGGCTACGCCCGGCAGGACAAGAAGAGCCGCGGCCGGGAGCCGATCTCGGCCCGGCTGATGGCCGACCTGTTCCGCACCGCGGGCGCCGACCGGATCATGGCGGTGGACCTGCACACCGCGCAGATCCAGGGCTTCTTCGACGGTCCGGTGGACCACCTGTTCGCGCTGCCCGATCCTGGCCGCCTACATCGAGCGCAAGCTGGACGTCGTCGCAGGTCACCGTGGTGGCGCCGGACGCCGGGCGGGTCCGGGTCTGTGAGCGGTGGACCGACCGGCTCGGCTGCCCGCTGGCCATCATCCACAAGCGCCGCGACCCGGACGTGGCCAACCAGGTCGCGGTGTTCGAAGTGGTCGGCCAGGTGGCCGGCCGGACCTGCATCGTGGTGGACGACATGATCGACACCGGCGCCACGATCGTGAAGGCGGCCGACGCGCTGTTCGAGCAGGGCGCGGCGCAGGTCATCGTCACCGCCACCCACGGCGTGCTGTCCGGCGGTGCGGTGGACGGGCTGAAGAACTCGCGGATCAGCGAGGTCATCGTGACCAACACGCTGCCGATCCCGGACGACAACCGGTTCGACAAGCTCACGGTGCTGTCCATCGCGCCGCTCATCGCCCGGGCGATCACCGAGGTGTTCAGCGACGGCTCGGTGACCAGCCTGTTCGACGGCCAGAGCTGAAGGCAAGGTGACCGCTGTCTTCGCCCCCGCAAGCGACGAAGACGGCGGCCACCGGCTTGGCGAGCCTGCCGCGGCAACCGGTCGGGGCAAGGCCAGCGGGCGGACCGTCCCTGACCGGAACTGGAGCACGCGATACCCAGTCCCGGCCAGGGGCCGTTGCGGACCGCGCCCCCGCGACCGTCCGCAGCGTTTCCCGGTCCCACCCCCGGTTGTTTCCTTGCCTTGGCTGGTTCCCCTGCCGCAGCTGGTATGAGAATTGCAGCCGGTCCTTGCGCCACGATTGATCCGTGATTAAGCGGCTGGCAGTCGGCCCGCGGCCCCACCCGTGCGGCGGGCACGGCAGTTAGTTCATGATTGAGTGGTGCCTGCCCCGGCTTCCCACCGCGGGGCGGCGCACCGAATGTGAACGGGGCGACTGATGCTGTTCCGGATCCTCGGGCCCGTGCAAGTCCGGGTGAACGAAGAGTGGAGTGACCTTTCCGCACCCAAGATGCGCACGGTGCTGGCGGTGCTCCTGTTTCACAGTGGCCACGTCGTTTCCACTGATCAGCTCATCACCGAGCTCTGGCCGGAGGAGCCGCCCGTCAAGGCGACCAATTCGGTCGCGGTGTACGTGCACAAGCTGCGCAAGCTCATCGGCGACTCGGACGGCCGGGTCCTGGTCACGCACTCACCCGGGTACGTCCTGCTGGCCGGGGCGGACGATGTGGATATGCAACGGTTTGGCCAGCTGGTTACCGACGGCCGGGCCGCACTGTCCGCCGGGGATGCTGAGCAGGCGGCAACGCTACTCAGCGAAGCCCTCAGCCTCTGGCATGGCACCAGGGCGCTGTCCGACGTGCCGCCATCGCCGCTGATCAGCGCCGAGGCGAGCCGTCTGGAGGAAGCCCGGGTCGAAGCGCTGGAGCTGCGGTTCCAGGCAGACCTGGGCTGCGGGCGGTATGCGCAGGTGGTCGGAGAGCTGCGCCGGCTGCTGGTGGACCATCCGCTGCGCGAGGGCATGTGGGCGCTGCTGATGCGGGCGCTGGCCCGGGCCGGCCGTCAGGCCGAGGCCCTGGAGGCCTACGCCCAGGCGCGCGAGGTGATCGCTGATGAGCTGGGCGTGGATCCCAGTGCCGAACTGCAGCAGCTGTACCGGCGGATACTGGATGCGGACGCCCGCGGCGACGCGGCCGACGCCGCGCCGGGCGGATCGCCCGCCAGTGGCCTGGATCCGCAGCCGGAGGGCGCTCCCGCGGCCGAGCCGCTGGTCCCGATGGCCCAGCTCCCGGCGGATATTCTCGACTTCACCGGCCGGGCGGCCCAGGTGACGAGCCTGTGCCAGTTGCTGACGGCCTCGCGGCGGCCGGACAGTCCTGGCGCGGTCGTCCTGGCCGCGGTGGTCGGGGCTGGTGGACTGGGCAAGACGACACTGGCTGTGCACGCCGCGCACCTGCTCCGGGACGCCTTTCCGGACGGCCAGCTGTACGCCCATCTGGTCGGCGCGGCCCAGGAATGGGTGGCCCCCGCGGAGGTTCTGGCCAGGTTCCTGCGTGATCTCGGCGCCGACCCGGCCCGGATCCCGGACGCCGAGGAGGAGCGTGCGGCCCAGTACCGGAGCCGCCTGGCTGGCCGGCGGGTGCTCATCGTCCTGGACGATGCGCGGGATGCCGCGCAGGTCCGGCCCCTGCTCCCCGGGTCCGCCTCGTGCGCGGTGCTGGTGACGAGCCGGAGCCGGCTGCCCGACCTGGCTGGGAGCCACGTCGTCGATCTGGATGTGCTGGAGCTCGCCGAGGCACGCACGATGTTCACCAACATCATCGGCGCAGGCAGGGCTGAGATGGAGCCAGCGGCCACCGATCGTGTCCTTACCGCCTGCGCTGGCCTGCCGCTGGCCATCCGGATCGCTGGCGCACGGCTGAAGGCCCGCAGCCAGTGGAGCGTCGAATCGATGGCCAAGCGGCTGTCCGACGAACACCGGCGACTGGATGAGCTGAAAACCGGCGATCAAGCCGTCCGGGCCTGCTTCGAGGTGAGCTTTGCCCACCTGCCCGGCCGGGATGGCCCGGATGGTGTCGATCCGGCCCACGCATTCCGGATGCTGGGACTGTGGCAGGGAGTATCCCTCCCACTGCCCGCGGCCGCCGCCATCTTGGGGCAGCCCGAACTGCGCGTGGCCGATGCGCTCGAGGTGCTGGTGGACGCCCAGTTGCTGCAATCCCCCGACCCGGACCGTTATCAGTTCCACAGCCTGCTGAAGGCATACGCCGCCGAACGGGCCAGCACGGGTGAGCCAGCCGAGGCTGCGGCCGAGGCGGTGCGCCGGGTGCTCACCTGGTACCTGCGCACCGCGGCTGCGGCAGCGGAACTGGTGTCGCCGCACCGGTACCGGATCCCGCTGCCGCCCTGCGAGCCGGGCATCGAGCCGCTCAGCTTCGACTCCCCGGACCAGGCCCTGGCCTGGTGCGAGACGGAACGGGTCAACCTGGTGGCGGCCACCCGGCAGGCTGCCGCGGCCGGGCAGTCCGGGATCGCCTGGCAGCTTCCGGTGGAGCTGATGAGCTTCTTCAACCGGCGCGGGTACCTGGCCGACTGGAGGGCCACACATCACGCGGCGCTCGCCGCCGCGGAGCGCATGCAAGACCGGCCGGGCCAAGCGTGGGTGCTGAACAACCTCGGCATGGTGTACGCGCGGCAGCGGATGGCGGAAGCCGTGGACTATTTCGAGCGGGCCCTCGTCATCCGGCGTGACCTTGGCGATCAGCGAGGTGAGGCGCAAGCAGCGAACAACCTCGCGGATACCTATTTGATGCTGGGCCGGTTCGCTGATGCGATCGAACCGCTGGAGCGTGCGCTCGAGCTGCAGCGCAAAGCCGGCAATTCCCATGGGGAGGGGGTGGTGCTGAACAACCTCGGTGAGGCGTATCTCGGACTGGGCCGCGCCGCCGAGGCCTTCCCGTACCTCGAGCGTGCGCTGGAGTGCTTCCGCCAGCTGGACGCGAACCGCGGCCAGGGCTACACCCTGCACAATCTTGGTAAAGCGAGCCTGGAGTCTGGCCAGCTGGCCGCGGCGAGCGACTACCTCAACCAGGCGCTGGCCATCCACAGCAGCAGTGGTGACCGGTACGGGGAAGCGCTGACGCTCCGGCATCTCGGGGAAGCGGAGCACGCGGCCGGGCATGCCGATAGTGCCCGTACTTTCTGGACGCGCGCACTCGTGATCTTCGGGGAAATCGGGGCGGACGGTCAGAGCGCTGAAGTGAGTGTTCTGCTTAAGGCGCTCGATACCGAAAATTCCTAGAACTCGTCGGTTGCCGGCCCGGATCGTGGGCTGATCAATCGCTACCATACTTCGGTAGAAGTTGGCCATTTGGCCATTATCCGTATTCGTCCTGGTCCACACGGGGGTCAGGCAAGAAAGGACGATCATGGAAGAGTACGGCAGTGACGCTCAGTCGGAGACGGCGTCCCCGCAGATGAACGAGGAGACGGCCTCTCCGCAGATGAACGAGGAGACGGCCTCTCCGCAGATGAACGAGGAGACCGCGTCCCCGCAGATGAACGAGGAGACGGCCTCTCCGCAGATGAACGAGGAGACGGCGTCTCCGCAGATGAACGAGGAGACGGCGTCTCCGCAGATGAACGAGGAGACGGCCTCTCCGCAGATGAACGAGGAGACGGCCTCTCCGCAGATGAACGAGGAGACGGCGTCCCCGCAGATGAACGAGGAGACGGCGTCCCCGCAGATGAACGAGGAGGATCAGCAGCAGCAGCAGCAGTAGTTGCTGCCTCGGGCCCAGTGCGTGCGGCGATCGTAGGCCAATCGCACGCACCTGGCCATGGTGCTGAGGCCGGGTCCCGGACCGTTCGGCTCGTCAGGCGGCGACCGGACGGACCGGGACCCGGTACCCCATGCCGGGTAAGCGCCCGGGAGCCGGCCTCAGCGCGATTGGTCCGCCAGGAGACGGCGACCAGGCCGCTGAGATCAGCGAGTCGGCTGGTGGTCTCGATCGTTGGCGTGCCGTGTACTCCGGCGCTCTACAACCTGCGTCGGTGCGCTGAGCCGCAGTAATAGCTATTGTCGTCGGCAGCCGTCGGTTCTGCCGGTGAACGTTGGCCGCATAATGTCGCTGAGTCATAGTGCTGCGCATTTCGCTGGACTCGCTCACGCCCGCATCCCTGGTCCCGCACGATCGTCGCGCTGCTGCCTCCATTAGCACCCAGCCAGTGATTCCATGATCGTGGTGGATAAGTACACGTATATGGACGAAAGCCACCACGATCATGGGTGGCTCACCCGGCCCGCGTCACACCAGGCCCGCGGACCCCGTCAGTACCGCGCGCCCGACCCGGATCGCTGTCCCAGGCCGCTGTCCCGGACCGCCGCCCGACCCGGATCGCTGTCCCGGACCGCTGTCCCAGGCCGCCGCCCCACCCGGACCGCCGCCCGACCCGGACCGCTGTCCCGGACCGCTGTCCCAGGCCGCCGCCCCACCCGGACCGCCGCCCGACCCGGACCGCTGTCCCGGACCGCTGCCCACCCGGACCGCCGCCCCACCCGGACCGCTGTCCCGGACGCTGTCCCAGGGCTACTGCCGGGCTGGGACCGCCGAGCGTGGGCTGGACACTCCGGGGCGCGTACCAGCTCGCTCGTCGGCTAAACTGTGCCGCAAAGTCCCTGTGCGCTGCGGCGGGCTGGATCGCGTCGGCGCACGCAGATGGTGAGCCGAGGCCCGGGTGGCCACGCCGCTGGTCTGATCCAACGTATGAGGAGCAAGTACCGTGCCCGAGGTCCGTATCGCCGCAGAGCCGCGCACCGAATTCGGCAAGGGCGCCGCCCGCCGGGCAGCGGCGGGACGGCCGGGTGCCCGCCGTGCTGTATGGCCACGGTACCGACACCCGGCACATCACCCTCCCCGGCCACGAGGTGATGATGGCCCTGAAGACCGCGAACGTGCTGATCCGGCTGGATGGCCTGCCCGGCGGGAACCAGCTGGTGCTGCCCAAGGCGGTGCAGCGGAACCCGATCCTGGGCTCGGTCGAGCATGTGGACCTGATCCTGGTCCGCCGCGGGCGAGAAGGTGACCGTCGAGATCGCGGTCGCAGGTCACTGGCGACGTGTACTCCGGTGGCCTGCTCGACCAGCAGCTGATGTCGATCCCGCTCGAGGCCGAGGCCACGCACATCCCGACCGGGATTGAGGTCGACGTGGAGGACATGCAGGTCGGCACCTCGGTGCACGCGGGCGACCTGAAGCTGCCCGAGGGCTCGACCGCTGGCGGTCGACCCCGAGACGCTGGTGCTGCACGTCATCGCCGCTCCCACCGCCGAGCAGCTGGAAGCCGCGACCGAGACGCCGGAAACCGCGGGCGCCGTTGCCGCCCAGCCTGCTCCGGTGCCGGAGGCGGGCGAGGAGCCGGCCAGCGGTCCGGCGGACGAATAGCACGAGGCGCCGGCCAGCGGTCCGGCGGGCACATAGCAGCAGACTTGCTGGCGTCCGAGCGGTCGCAGTGAACTGCGGCGCGGGTCAACGGCGCGGGTCAGCTGGGCCCGCGCCGGGAGAGTGCTGGGCTAGGCGGTACCGACATGGCGGATGAACGATGGCTCATCGCCGGGCTCGGCAACCCCGGGCCCGGCTACGCCGGGAACCGGCACAATGTCGGCGTCATGGTGGCCGACGAGCTGGCCCGGCGGGCCGGGAGCAGCTTCCGGGCCGCGAGCCGGTTCCGGGCCAGCGTGGCCGACGGGCGGCTGGCCGGGCTGCCGGTGACCTTGGCCAAGCCGCTCAGCTTCATGAATGACTCCGGTGGCCCGGTGGCTGGGCTGCGTGGTTACTACCACCTGGAGCCGGGGCGGATCGTGGTCATCCACGATGAGCTGGACCTGCCGTTCGGCACGATCCGGCTCAAGCTCGGCGGGGGCGACAACGGCCACAACGGGCTGCGCTCGATCACGGCCGCGCTCGGCACCCGGGAGTACTACCGGGTGCGGGTAGGCATTGGCCGGCCGCCCGGCCGGATGGACCCGGCCGCGTTCGTGCTGCGCGATTTCACCGCGGCGGAGCGCAAGGAACTGCCGTTCGTGCTCGACCGGGCGGCCGACGCCACCGAAGCCTTGCTGGCCACGGGGCTCGCCGCGGCGCAGAACGCCTTCCACCCGGACGGCCTGCCGGGGGTGGCGCCGTGATGAGCTGGCGGCGGCCCGGGCGTGAACGGGCCCGGCAAAGCGGGAGAATTTCCGCCGCTATCACTGCGTGCCCTGGGCCCGGGGCAGTAGTTTCGCTGCAATGAAAGCCCTGGTCCTGTCGGGGGGCGCGGGCACGCGGCTGCGGCCGATCACGCACACCTCGGCCAAGCAGCTGCTTCCCGTTGCCAACAAGCCCGTCCTGTTCTATGGCCTGGAGGCCATCCGGGACGCGGGCATCACCGAGGTCGGCGCTGGTCGTCGGCGACACGGCCGCCGCGATCCAGGAGGCCGTCGGCGACGGCTCGGCGTTCGGGCTCGAGGTGACCTACATCAGGCAGGAAGCACCGCTCGGGCTGGCCCATGCGGTCCTGGTGGCCGGGGAGTTCCTCGGTGACGACGACTTCGTCATGTACCTGGGCGACAACTTCATCGTCGGCGGGATCTCCGCCATCGTGCAGGAGTTCCGCGCCGCCCGGCCGGACGCGCAGATCATGCTGACCCAGGTGGCTGACCCACGCGAATTCGGGGTCGCCGAACTCGACACCGGCCGGCCGGGTGATCGGCCTGGAGGAAAAGCCGCAGCAGCCGAAGAGCGACCTCGCGCTGGTCGGTGTCTACCTGTTCACGCCGTGCGTGCACGAGGCGGTGCGGAGCCTCAAGCCGTCCTGGCGCGGCGAGCTGGAGATCACCGAGGCGATCCAGTGGCTGCTCGACCACGGCCGCCAGGTGGCCTCCACCACTATCTCCGGGTACTGGAAGGACACCGGCAACGTCACCGACATGCTGGAAGTCAACCGGCTGGTGCTGGAGACCGTGGAACCGCAGCAGCGTGGGGTGGTGCAGCCCGGCTGCGAGCTCATCGGCCGGGTGGTGATCGAGAGCGGGGCCGAGGTCAGCGCGTCCCGGATCGTGGGGCCGGTCATCATTGGCGCGGGTACCCGGGTGACCGAGCTCCTACATCGGCCCTTTCACCTCGGTGGCGGAGGACTGCACGATCACTGGCAGCGAGATCGAGTACTCCATCGTGCTGCGCGGCGCGTCGATCAGCGGAGTCCGGCGGATCGAGGCGTCCATCATCGGCCGCAACGTGGAGGTGACCCCGGCGCCCGGGTCCCCAACGCGCACCGGCTCATCCTCGGTGACCACAGCAAAGTGCAGATCAGCTCATGACGGGACGGGTCGCCAGGCCAGGGCGCTGGGCGGGGGCGGCGGCCGTGAGCGGCTGGCTCATCACCGGCGCGGCCGGGATGCTCGGCCAGGACCTGGTCCAAGTGGCCGGGCGTGGCAGCGAGCCGGTGACCGGGCTGTCCCGGGCCGAGCTGGACATCACCGACGCCGGTGCGGTCGCCGCGGCGCTGAATCGCTGGCGGCCCGCGGTGGTGGTCAACTGCGCGGCCTGGACCGCGGTCGAACGCCGCGGAAGCCCAGGAAGCGGAGGCGCTCCGGGTCAATGGCCACGGGGCCGCCGTGCTGGCCGCTGGCTGCGCGGCCCGCGGCGCGGCCTTGGTCCAGTTGTCCACAGACTACGTGTTCGCCGGGGACGGCCAGGAACCGTACCCGGAGGACGGTACCCCCGCGCCGCGCACCGCCTACGGGCGGACCAAGCTGGCGGGCGAGCAGGCCGTGCTGGGCCAGCCGGGGCTGGCGGGCTACGTGGTCCGTACCGCCTGGCTGTACGGCGCGCACGGGGCCAACTTCGCCGCCACGATGATCAGGAAAGAACGCGCGGGCGCGGAGGTCCGGGTGGTGGATGACCAGCACGGGCAGCCCACCTGGACGACGGATGTGGCCGACCGGATCCTCGCGCTGATCCAGTCCGCGGCACCGCCTGGGGTGTACCACGCGACGAGTTCCGGGGCGACCACCTGGTTCGGCTTCGCCCAGGAGGTGTTCCGGCTGCTCGGTGCGGATCCGGCCCGGGTCAGCTCGACGGGCAGCGCCGACCTGGCCCGGCCTGCGCCGCGGCCCGGCTACAGCGTGCTGGGCCACACCCGGTGGCGGGCGGCAGGCCTCGCGCCGATCGGCGACTGGCGGCAGGCGCTCGGCCAGGCCCTGCCCGCCCTGGCCGCTGCGGTCAACGCCAGCAGCGTGAACGTCGGCCCGGGCTAGCCTTCGTCGGCGAGGGGGGGTGCGCCGGAGGCGTGTCCCTGCCGACCGGCGACCGCGGGGGGCTCCGGGGGATCGCCCACCCAGGCCAGCAGGGGTCGTTGGGGGTTCCGGGGGCTCGGGCCCCGGGCTAACACCGCCGCTGTGCCGCGTACGCCATGCAGGCGGCGTAGTCCGGGAGCAGCCCGGCAGCCTGCGCCTTGGCCAGCGACGGCGCGGCCGCGTCCTTGCCCGACAGCACCGGCTGGATGTCCGCTGGCCAGCCGATGCCGAGGTCGGGATCGAGGGGGTGCACGCCGTGCTCGTGGCCCGGGGTGTATGGGGTGGAGCACAGGTACACCACGGTGGCGCTGTCGGTGAGGGCCATGAACGCATGCCCGAGGCCTTCGGACAGCAGCAGCGCGCGGCGGCTCTCATCGTCCAGCCGGACCGCCTCCCACCGGCCGAACCCGGGTGAGCCGACCCGGAGGTCCACGGCCACGTCGAGGATCGCGCCGCTGACGCAGCTGACGTACTTGGCCTGGCCGGGCGGCACGTCCGCAAAGTGGACGCCGCGCAGCACGCCGCGGCCTGACACTGAGCAGTTGGCCTGGGCGATGTCCATCGGGTAGCCAAGCACGGCCAGCTCGGCGCCCTGGAACCACTCCAGGAAGCTGCCCCGGCTGTCCGCGTGGATGCGCGGGGTGAAGGCCCAGGCGCCGTCGATGCTGAGCGGGTCCATGCTGATCTGCTCCTCTGCCTCGCTCGGGTGGTCCCCGTGTCTGCCACGTCCGTGTCTACCCGGTCCGTTTCTACCAAGTCGGTGTCTACCAGGTCGGGCGCGGATCAGCGGGAATATCGGCAGACCAGCGGCTGAGCTGAAAAATGCGGACAGTCAGGACATGGGCCAGGTTGAGCTGATATATAACAAAACGGTAACTGCGGCCCGCCCGGGTCATCGCTACTGCTGGGCTAGGCGTCCTAGACGATAGTTTCGCGCGCTTTGCGCGTCTGCTGCCTCGATGCCACGTGCGGGGGACTGTGTCCTTCCGGGAGACCGTGTCCATCCATGGCGGGCGGGGCATTCACGGAGGCTGGGTTGCACATGGTCATGGCTCGGGTTGCTGGTCGCCGCCTGGCTTGCCGGGGCTTGCCCGCGGCGGCGGGTCAGTGACGCTGCAGTCCGCCCGGCTCGGCCTGGTGGCCGGCCGGGACACCCAGAGCGCGATCCTGCTGGACCGGCTGCTCCCGCTGGCCCTGCGCCGGCTGCAGGATCAGTACATCGACGGTGAGTTCGTGTTCACCGTGACCGGCACCCCCGGGCCGGACGGCAGCTGGCAGCTGAAGCCCGCGGGGACGAGCCTGCGGTACGCCGCCATCGTCGCGCTCGGCCTGCTCCGGGTGCCCGAGCGGGACCAGCGGGCCGTGCTCGCCGGGCAGACCTGCGATGACCTGATCGGCCAGCTAGCCAAGCGGCTGGACGATACCACCGGGGTCGGCGACGTCGCCATCATCTGCTGGGCCGCGGCCGAGGCCGGGCACAGCGAACTGCCGCACGCGCTGGCCCGGCTGGGCCAGGTCGACCGCGCGGGCGCTGACGTCAACGTGCTGTCCGCTGCCTGGGTGGTATCGGCGCTGGTCGCCGCCCGCCCGCACGATGATGTGGAGCAGCACCTGACCGCGGCCCGGCAGCGGCTGCTAGCCGCCCGCGGCCACGTCGCCTACCCGCACACCACCGGCCCGGCCACCCGCTGGTACCGCGCGCACGTGGGCAGCTTCGCCGACCAGGTCTACCCCCTCCAGGCGCTGGCCCGGCTGCACGGCAGCGCGGACGATCCCGAGGCACTGGCCGTCGCGTCCGCCGTGGCCGAGGTGATCTGCACGGCCCAGGGCCCGGACGGCCAGTGGTGGTGGCACTACGATTCGCGGACCGGCGGGGTGGTCGAGGGGTACCCCGTCTACACCGTGCATCAGCACGCCATGGGCCCGATGGCGTTGCTGGATCTGGCCGAAGCCGGCGGGGATGGTCACCTGGACGCGATCTGCCGCGGGCTGCGCTGGCTGGCCCGGCCGCCAGAGACCAACGACGAGCTGGTGCTGTCCAGCCCGCCGATCACCTGGCGGAAGGTAGCCCGCGGTGACCATCGCAAGCTGGTCCGGGGGGTACGCGCCGCGTCCACCCGGCTGCGGCCCGGGGCCCGGATCGCCGCGCTGGACCGGGTCTACCCGCCGGGGGTGGTGGATCGGGAGTGCCGCCCGTACGAGCTGGGCTGGCTCCTGATGACCTGGCTGTCCTGATCACCCGGCTGTATCACCTGGCTGTCCTGAGAAACTCGCCGTTCCTGGAGTGGGAGTTGACATGAATCAGAAGATGGCTGGCCCGCTGCGCCGTGATCTGCTCGGCCTGCCGCTGGACGCGCTCACGATGGAGCAGGCGGTGGCGCGGTGCACGGACGCCATCACCCACGGCGAGCAGCTTTCGGTCGGGGTGATCAACGCTGCCAAGGTCGTGTCGATGCGGAAGAACCCGGAGCTGCGGCAGGCGGTGGCCGGATCCGGCCTGGTGCTCGCGGACGGTCAGGCGGTGGTCTGGGCCAGCCGGCTGCTCGGTTCGCCGTTGCCGGAACGGGTGGCCGGGATCGACCTGTTCATGGAACTGCTGGGCGAGGCCGCCCGCAAGTCCTACCGGGTCTACTTCCTCGGCGCGCGGCCGGAGGTGCTGGCCCGGGTCCTGGACGAAGCCCGCCGCCGGTTCCCCGGGCTGCCGGTGGCCGGTGCCCGGGACGGCTACTACAAGCCGGGCCAGGAGGCCGAGATCGCCGAGGAGATCCGCCGCGGCCGCACCGACATCCTGTTCGTCGGCATGTCCTCACCGCGCAAGGAGCTGTTCCTCGGCGAGTGGGGGCCGGCCACCAAGGCGCACGTGCTGCACGGCGTCGGCGGGTCGTTCGACATCCTGGCCGGGGTCACCCGGCGGGCGCCGCTCTGGATGCAGCGGCTCGGGCTGGAGTGGCTGTACCGTGCCGCGCAGGAGCCGGTCCGGCTCGGGCGCCGGTACCTGAGCACCAATCTGGTGTTCATGGGAATGGTAGGTCGTGAGATCCTGCACAGGGACAAGGCGAGGGAACACGCGTGACAACAGTCGTCGTAGTAGGCCTCGGGTACGTCGGGCTGCCACTGGCCATGCGGGCCGCCCAGGTCGGCCACCGGGTTATCGGCTTCGATGTGGACACGGCCCGGGTGAAACTGCTCGAGGCGGGCGAGTCCTACATCGAGGACGTGCCCTCGGCTGAGCTGCGGCAGGTGCTGGACAGCGGGGCATTCCTGCCGTCCAGCGACGAGCGCTCGTGCGCCGGGTACGACGTGGCTGTGGTGGCCGCGCCCACCCCGCTGCGGGATGGGCTGCCCGACCTCACCTATCTCGAGGAGGCTTCCCGCTCCCTGGCCCGGCAGCTGCGGCCCGGCGCGGTCGTCGTGATCGAGTCCACCTCTTACCCGGGGACCACCCAGGAAAAGGTGCTGCCGCTGCTGGAGGAGGGCTCCGGCCTGGTCGCGGGGCGCGACTTCCACCTCGGGTTCAGCCCCGAGCGGATCGACCCCGGCAACGAGACGTGGACGCTGGTGACCACCCCCAAGATCGTCTCCGGGGTCGACGAGGCGTCCCTGGCCGCGGTCAAGGCCTTCTATGACACGATCGTGGATCAGACCGTGGTGGTCTCCTCGCCCCGCGAGGCCGAGCTGGCCAAGCTGGTCGAGAACACGTTCCGGCACGTGAACATCGCGCTGGTCAACGAGCTCGCCATGTTCGCGCACGACCTGGGCATCGACGTCTGGGAAGCGATCGGCGCCGCCTCCACCAAGCCGTTCGGGTACATGCCGTTCACCCCCGGCCCCGGAGTCGGGGGGCACTGCCTGCCGATCGACCCGTCCTACCTGTCCTGGCGGGTGGAGCGCGCGCTCGGCAAGAGCTTCCGGTTCGTCGAGCTCGCGGACGACATCAACAGCCACATGCCGGATTACGTGGTGAACCGGATCATGATGTCGTTCAACGAGCGCGGCCGCACCGTCAAGGGAGCGCGCATCCTGCTGCTCGGGCTGGCCTACAAGAAGAACACCGGCGACGCCCGGGAGTCGCCCGCGGTCCGGGTGGCCAAGCTGCTCGCCGGGATGGGCGCGGAACTGCGCGCCGCTGACCCGCACGTGGTCGAGGGCACGCCCGTGGACAACCTGGTACCGCGGGTGCAGCTGACCCCCGGTGAACTTGCTGAGGCGGACGCCGTGGTGCTGCTGACCGACCATGACGCGTTCGACTTCGACGCCATCCGGCAGCACGCGCGGTTCGTGTTCGACTGCCGGCGGCGGCTGGCCGGGCCGAACGTCGAGTCGCTCTGAGCATGCTGCGCATCATCTGCGTGGCCGGCGCCCGGCCGAACTATATGAAGGTCAAGCCGGTCATGGACGCGCTGGAGCAGGGCGGCGCCGACGTGCTCCTGGTGCACACCGGCCAGCATTATGACGCGGCCATGAACGACGTGTTCTTCACTGACCTCGGCATCCGGCCGCCCGACCACTACCTGCAGGTGGGCTCGGGCAGCCACGCCGTGCAGACCGGCAAGGTGATGGCCGCGTTCGAGCCGCTGCTGGACAAGCTGAGCCCGGACGTGGTGGCCGTGGTCGGCGACGTGAACTCCACGCTGGGCTGCGCGCTGGTCACGGCCAAGTCCGGGGCGCTGCTCGCGCACGTGGAGGCGGGCCTGCGCAGCCGGGACTGGGGCATGCCCGAGGAGGTCAACCGGGTCGCCACCGACCGGGTCAGTGACTACCTGTTCGCCCCGTCCCCGGACGCGGTGGCCAACCTCCGGGCCGAGGGCTACCGGGAGGACCAGATTCACCTGGCCGGCAACGTCATGGTGGACACGCTGCTGGCCAACCTGGATCGGGCCCGTGCGTCCGGGGTGCTGGCCCGGCTCGGCCTGGAGCCTGGGGGGTACGCGCTGGTCACCCTGCACCGGCCGGCCAACGTGGACGATCCCGGAGCGCTGGCTGCGTTGCTGGCGGCTCTGGACGAGGTCGCCCGGCACTGCCCGATGGTGCTGCCCGCTCACCCGCGGGCCGCGGCTCAGCTGCGCGCCATCTCACCGCGGATCCAGGTCATCCCGCCCGCGGGTTACCTCGACTTCATCGCCCTTCAGGCCGCCGCCCGGCTGGTGCTGACCGACTCCGGGGGAGTCCAGGAGGAGACCACTGTGCTCGGGGTGCCCTGCCTCACGCTGCGGGACAACACTGAGCGCCCGATCACCCTGACCGAGGGCACCAATCAGCTGGTGGGCCGGGACCCCAGCCGGATCGTCAAGGCCGCACTGAGCGTGCTGGACACCCCGCCGCCGCCGCGCTCCCCGGCGCTCTGGGATGGCCGGGCGGGGCAGCGCATCGCCGAGGTGCTGCTGTCCGGCGGCGGCCCGGCTGGGCACCCCCGGCCGACCGACCAGGAGCCGGCCGACCAGAAGCCGGTCCCCTCGTCCGTAGTTCCCCCCGGATGATCTGACACCCCTGTTCACCTGGGAAAAGTGGACGCACATGACAACCGTAGGCAGGTAAGCCCGGCCCCTGCAGTTCTATGACCAGGACAGACATGATGGGCCAACGCTCCGGTCCCTACTCGCAGAACGCTCCGGCCCTAGTCGCGGAACGCCGCACCCGGCTGGCCCATGACGTGCCGGCTGACCGGTTTCCTGGCCGCGGAGCGGCCCGGCTTCGCGGCCGGTTCCTGCCCCAGCAGGCGGCGGACCGGCCGGATGGGATGGCGGTCCAGAAAGGACGCCACCGCGAACATGGCGATCAGGGTCAGCACGGCGAGGGCGCCCAGCGTCCTTTTGGACGATCCCCCCAGCTCGAGTGGGCCGGTGTCGCCCGCCACCTGAGTAAAAGTCCGCAAATCCCCGGTGACGACACGCAGGTTCGTGGCGTCCGTGGTCAGCATCCTGGTGACCACGGCAAAAGTATTGTGCACGGCGTTTGGGTCGGTAGACGTCGTGATAACGGTCAGGTACGGTTCGTCAAAGTTCGGGTATTCCAGGTCATAAAAGTTGACCAATTGCACATCCACTTGCGCGGTTCCGCCATCATCGCGGATCCGCTGCTGGCCGGCCGGGCTCATGATGTCGGACGCGGCGATGCTCGCGTCCTGGATGAGGGACGGGCGGACCGATTCGTACGGGTTGGGCGAGGTTTTGGTGGGTGACAGCAGCACCACCATGGTGCCCGATTCCGCGTAGGTCGGGGGACTGTGCTTGAAGGAGTACTCCACTCCCGCGCTGACCATGAGGACGAGCAGGACGGCCAGCACGTGCCGCCGCAGCAGTGCCACGATCTCCGGCAGGCTCACCAGCAGTTCCCCCATCCCGGATTGGTGGCATCGGGTAAGTGGCATTGAGTAACCAAGCCGGCCGCGCCCGCTGCCAGGCCTCGACTCGCAGGCCGCCGGATCGGGCTGTTCGCGCTTTGCCGGACCTGACAGGACGATACCGTCTAAAGTGGGTCACGGTGCTTCTACGGCCCAGAAAGTGGCGAGCCGGTTCGGAGCGGGCCCCGGCCCGGGACGTCCCAGCGTGCCGCAACCGGGCCGCATTGCCCGTGTAGTCCCCGCTACGATGTGACGAATAGTGATCTTTAGTGCGCCTCCGGGTGAAAGCGGGCGCTCCCGGCCAGTCAGGACGGGCACAGGTCGTGCGTGCAGGACAGCGGATGCCTATGTCAAGTCCAGGGAGCCGATGCAGGTGACAGTGGTCTCGACCGTGCAATTTCGACAGTGGGGCAGGTAATGGATTTGAGCGCGTCAATGGGTGCCTTGCGCAGGCGGTGGCTGCTGACAACGTTCCTGCTGCTGGTGACCTGTTTCTTTGGTTATAACGCGTACGCCAAGCACTCAGGCCCTTACTCGGCGGAATCCATGGTGGCGCTGGTGCCGTCGAAGCAGTCGTCGGTGCTGAACGGCAACAACCCCTACCTCAGCTACGGCACCTCGGAGATCGTGGCCGGGGACATCGTGCAGCGCCTGGTGTCGGCGCCCGACAGCGCGGCCAAGCTGGCCAAGGAGGGCTACACGGGCGCGTTCACGATGGTGGATGACTCGAAGACCACTGGGCCGATCGTGGACATCACCGTGACTGACAGCAGCCCGGTCGTGGTCGAGAACACCCTGCGCGGGGTCACCAACGCGTTCCAGGCGCAGCTCGTCAAGCTCCAGTCGAACCTCAAGGCGAACGACCGGATCACCAGCCAGGTAGTGTCGTTCGACCCCACGGCGAGCGTGGTGACCAGCAAGAAACTGCGGACGGTCGTGGAGTACCTGGGCCTCGGCCTGATCCTGACCTACGTCCTCCCCCAGATCGTGGACGGCAACATCGAGCGCCGCCGGTCCCGGCGGGCCACCAGGAACTTCCCAGCGCCCGAGCCGCAGGCCGCAGGCGGCGGCGACGGCGGGGGATACCGCAGCAACCGCCCGTCGTACTATCCCTCGCCGGCCTCGCCGGCCTCGCCGGCCCGGTGGGCGACGCCGCGCCGGAAGAGGTGAAGGCGCCACCACGGCGGCGGCCCGATTACCGGCCGCGCATCACCCCCGCGGCGGACGACCCGTCGTACGGGTCCGCGGGTGCGTCCAGTGACCGTGACCGCACGATTTCCGCCCCGGCCGGGCCGGGCCGGGTACCTGACCCGCCGGGCCGGGTACCTGACCCGCGCCGCGTGGGCTCGGGCAGTTCCGGGGCTGACCGTACGAGCAGCAGCAATTCGTCCCGCCGTTCCTCCGAGAGCAGCACCCGGATCTAGCCTCCCCGCTTTCTGCGAGGCCCTGGGCCCAGTCACCGCCGCGGGTGGCTGGGCCCAGGGCTTTTGCGAGGTTTGCCCGGAGGGGCCATCAGCGCTCGGCCGGCCGTGCCGGCGGAGCGGGCAGCGGCCGTGCCGGCGGAGCGGGCAGCGGCCGTGCCGGGGAGCGGGCGCGGCCGTGCCGGGGAGCGGGCGGGTAGGCGTCGTGTCGTCTTTCCGGCCGCTGGGCTCGCGGTGTGCGGCATGCGCAGCGTGCACAGGGGTTAGCCCGCTGGGTTTCTATCCCGGGCGTGGCCCCAACGTCCCCGGGCGTGTGCGCTGACCGCTGTACCGGCCGCTGGGCTGCCCGGCGGGTGTGCGCTGACCGCTGCCATGACCGCGCTTTCCGCTCACGCGCATCTGCGCCTGGGCTCGGATTCACCATTCGTGTGCGATACCCGCGGCCCAGGCAACGGTCCGTGCACACGGATCCGGGGATGGCCAGCGACCTGGCTGACCGGCGCACTTGTAGCCCCTGGGGGTGGCCAGCGACCTGGCTGACCGGCGCACTTGTAGCCCCTGGGGGCTGGCTGCGGCGGACGTGGCTAACCGGCGCACTTGTAGCCCCTGGGGGTGGTCGGCGGACGTGGCTAACCGGCGCGCTGGCAGCGGAGAGGGCTTAGCCGGTCTAGCGGAGGCGGCGGGTGCTGGACATGACCGCACCGACCCGGATGGTCGGGAGGCGTGCCCCGTCGCTGGCGTCCGGGTCCGGGGGCAGTCCCCGTTCTGGCCGGCCATCGGGCGGCGGCGGAGGTGACGGCGTGCCCAGGGCGGCGTTGGCCGCCGCCTGGGCCCGGACCAGCCGCCACAGCGCACCTACCAGCCCGAGCGCGAGGAAGGTGAGGCCCGCGGCCATCGGGAAGGACGTGGCGTCGAACGTTGCCCAGGCCACGGCGGGCACCGCGATGCAGGCCGCCAGGGTCTGGGCCAGATCACGGACCACCGGGTCGGTGCTGAGGCGGCGGGCGCTCCGGGCGGTGAACCAGCCGGTGACGAACAGTGCGACCAGGCTGGCCAGCCCCACGATGCCGATCTCGATCAGCGACAGCAGGTACTGGTCGTCGGTGAAGAAGTAGGTGTCCGGCAGGAACGTCCCGAACCCGCGGCCAAACCAGGGATGCAGGTGGACGAACGGAGCCGCGGAGGAGAACGCGCCCGTCCGTGACGTGCTGCTGGTGTCCGAGCCGACCGAGCTGAACAGCGTGCCGAACTCGCTGAACAAGTTCGGCTTGAGCACGAAGATGGCACCGACGCCGAACACTACGACGGCCAGGCTGGCCCACCGGTGCCGGGCCGACCAGGTGGGCAGCAGCACCAGGGCCGTGACGCCGAGCGCGATGATCCCGGTCCGGGAGACCGTCGTCGGCAGGGCCAGCCCGATGATGGCGACCTGCAGCCACCGGCCCAGCCGCTCGCCGGGCGGGGCGTTCCGGGCCCGGTGGATCGCGATCGGCAGGCAGATCGCCAGCACACAGGCCAGCTCGATGGGGTCGATGGCCGTTGACGAAGGACGGTTCAGCCCGTCCCGGTTGAGCAGGGACTGGTACGTGACAGTCTCGCTCAGCCCGGGGATCGAGATGCTGGTGATGTTCAGCCCGGAGAAGAACTGGACGATGGCCAGCCCGGAAATGGCCGTGGCCAGCATCACGATCCGGCGGAGCAGGACGTTCAGCCGGCCGAGGCTGGTGATGCCGTCGGAGGCCACCAGCATGACGCCGAGCCAGCCGGCCAGGATGATCAGCCCGCGGTCCGCCCCGTTCTGCTCCAGCGAGGACGCGAACTGGGTCCGGTTGGCCAGCATGTACGTGATGAACACCGAGCAGGTGAACACGACCGCGGCGGTGCGGATCGGCTGCGGTCGCCGGTTCAGCGCCAGCGGCGGCGACGCCAGCGTGATCAGATAGCAGATGAGCAGGAGCGCGGCGAAGATGGTGGCGGGGCCGCCCGCGCCGCCGAGCGGGGAGAAGGCCAGCGGCGACGGGATGATCATGAGCAGGAAGGCATAAATGCTCAGCAACGTCACCGCGTCGGTGCCGTGGGCCAGCTTCTGTTCCGTGGGGTGGGCGAGCAGCTGGGACTGGGCGGTCACGGCTCGGTACTCCCTTCGCCCACCAGGGTGTGGGTGGCCTCGGCCAATGGCTCGCTTCCCGACGATGTCCCCGGCCGCCAGCCTACTGGGTGAGCGCCGGCCATCCTGGGCAAACGGGCTGATACGCGGCGGAGCCCGGCGGCTCGCGGCCGGCCGCGCGTGGCCCGGTCAGCGCGGCAGGATGCGGTCCGAGCAGCCGAGCTGGGCTGGCCGTAGTGATGGGCGGAGCAGGGCTGCGACGATGAACCGGGACTCCTGCTGCCCGCGCATCAGCCAGGTGATCTGGCTGAGCACGGTCAGCCCGTAGTAACACCAGGACGCCAGCACGCCGTTGCGCCGCCGGTACAGCCGGACCCGGTTCACGATCTGCATGGCGTGGATCTGCTCGCTCTGGCCGGACTGGCCGCCGATGTGCACCGCAACCGAACGTGGCTCGTACGCGGTGAGCAGGCCGAGGTCGCGGGCGCGCAGAGATAGGTCAGTCTCTTCGGAGTAGAGAAAGAACGACTCATCCCAGCCGCCCAGCGCGTCAAAGCACTCCCGGGACATCAGCACGACCGCGCCCTGCGCCCAGTCCACCAGGTGCGGATGCTCGTACTGCGCGGCGTCGTGGACCTTCTCGGCCAGCGCGGCCAGCCCGGTCCGCTCCAGCCCCAGCGCGCGGAGCAGGGTCGGGTTGCGGCGCAGCGACGGCTCCAGCCTGCCGTCCGCGGACCGCAGCTGCGGGGCCACGATCCCGACCTTTGGCTGCTGCAGCGCCTCGAGCAGCGGCGCCAGCGAGCCGGGCGTCAGCCGCACGTCCGGGTTGAGCACCAGGATCGCGTTCGCCGGGGCTGCCTCGCGCACGCCCCGGTTGATGCCGCCGGCGTAGCCGACGTTGTCCGACCGGATGACGGTGCAGTCGCCGCGGGCCGCGACCAGGTCGGCGGTGCCGTCCGCGGATCCGTTGTCCACCACGACCACGTCAGCGGTGCGGCTCCCCAGCGCCCGGGGAAGCGAGTCGAGCAGGTCCCCGATCACGTGGGCGCTGTTGTAGGTGACGATGACGACAGCAAGGTCTGGAGGCACAAACGGGATCATAGGGGGGCCGAAGGTCAGCTATCAGGCGGTCCCGGCTCTGTCTTCCGAAACCGTGTTATCCAGAAGGAGCCTCACTGCCGCTCGCCGTCGTCACCTGCACCGGCCGCCTGTGCAGGCCCCGGCCCTGCACTCGCTAGTGCGGTGACCACCAACGTTCACCGGGGCGACGGGAACGCCACGACCAGTTAAGCGGCTCGGGGCAACTCGGCGAACGTACGTGGACACCGCACTAGCCGGTTTGTGGCTAACGCTTCGGGCGTTACCGGTACCTTTGACCGGTGCTGAAGCTGCTCCTGATTGCGCCCACCTGTGACCGCGACGACGTCGGCGAAGCCTGGTCCGCGTACCAGTGGGTGAGCCGCCTGGCAGCCCGGCATGAGGTGACCGTGCTGACCTATCACAAGCGCGGCAAGAACCCGGTCGCCGGGCAGATTCCTGGCGCCCGGGTGATCGAGTGGACCGAGCCGCCCGTCCTGGGCCGGGCCGAGCGGCTGAACAGCATGCTCAAGCCGGGCTACGTGCCGTTCTACTTCCGGGCCCGGCGGTGGATCCGCCAGGCCCTGGCCCGCGGGGAGAGCTTCGATCTCATCCACCAGCCGGTGCCGCTGGCCATGCGCTACCCGAGCCCGGCCGCGGGGCTCGGCCTCCCGTTCCTGCTCGGCCCGGTCGGCGGCAGCTTGCAGTCCCCGGCGGGGTTCGCCGCCGAGGAGGGCACCGCCCCGTGGTACGTGGGCCTGCGCCGGCTGGACAACCTGCGCATCCACCGTGACCCGTGGCTGCGCCGCAGCTACGAGCAGGCCAGCTGTGTGCTCGGCATCGCCCCGTATGTCAAGGACTTCCTGGCCAGCGTGCCGCTCCGGCGGTTCGAGGTGATGAGTGACACTGGCATCGAGCAGCTTCCCGAGCCAGCCGATCGCACCGGGCGGAGCGGGGACGTGGTCCGGCTGCTCTTCGTCGGCCGCCTGGTCCGGACCAAGGGCGCGCGGGACGCCATCCGTGCCCTCGGCATGGCCCGCGACCTGCCGGTGGTGCTGGACATCGTGGGGGACGGCTTCGACCGGACGGCGTGTGAGACGCTCACCGCCGAGCTGAGCCTGGCCGACCGGGTGCGGTTCCACGGCCGGGTGCCCCGGGAGCAGGTCAGCGAGTTCTACCGGGCCGCGGACGTGTTCGTGTTCCCCAGCTACCGCGAGCCGGGTGGCAACGTGGTCTTCGAGGCGATGAGCTACGGTCTGCCGCTGATCGTCAGCGACCTCGGCGGCCCGGGGAACGTGGTGGACGAGTCCTGCGGCATCCGGCTGCACCCGCAGTCCCCGGACCAGTACGCGGCCGACCTGGCGGCCGCGTACGGCCGGCTGGCCGCCGACCCCGGGCTGCGCCGGGCGCTCGGCGAGAGCGCCCGGCAGCGGGCCATCGAGGTCGCGCTGTGGGACAGCAAGATCCGCCAGCTGGAGGCGATCTATGCGAGCGTCCAGGCGTCCCACACCGGCTGAGCAGCCCGGCGGCACCACAGCCTCTTCCGCCGCGCTGAACATGAGCAGGCCGATGATGACACTCCTCAGCTCGTCCGCACCGAGCTCGTCAGCACGGGGCGCAGCCGCGCTGCTCATGCCCCGCCTGGCTGTTCATGCCGCAACCTCCGGCGCGGGCTTGTGCGCCACGAACATCAGCACCTGGTGCACCATGATCGTGATCTTTTCGAAGCCCAGCGTCTGCAGGCGGCCGAGCAGAGATGCGGGCTCGATCGGGTTATAGGTGTCGTCGGCATGAAAGTGGTGCAGCTCATTGCTGGGCAGGCTGTCCGAGCAGACCAGCGCACCGCCGGGCTTCAGCACCCGCAGGGCCTCGGCCAGCACCTGGTTCTGCGCGGCCAGCGTCGGGAGATGATGCAGCATGGTGAACGAGCCGACCGAGTCGAAGGTCCCGTCCGGATAGCCCAGCCCGGTGGCTGAGCCGGTGACGACCCTGACGTTCCCGTCCGGATACCGGCTGGCCAGGTGCTGCGCGGCGGCGGGGTCCAGCTCCACCGCGGTCAGCTGGCTCACCTGGTGCCGCAGCCATTCGGTCGCGGCGCCTGGCCCCGGCCCGAGCTCCAGCATGTGCTCGCCGAGATCCGCGTGCCGGGCCAGCGTGGGCAGGATCTCGCTCTGGATGTGCGCCGCCCACTCCGGGCTTGGGCACAGCTTCTGGTGGTTGGAGTTCACAGCGCCGACGCTACGGATGGGCCGGGCCCGGTCCAACCGCGTCAGCTGCCATCCTGTGTCGCGGGACGGACATGATGGGCGCTGGCTGGCCCGCGGCCAGGGCAAGCTGGATGCTGTGAGACGGTCATGTGGGGCGGACCAGGCGCGCGCCGCCAGTGGGCCGGACGCGGCCGCGGTCGTGGTCACCTTCCCGATGCCACCGGGCCTGGTCTTCGACTGGCATATCCACCCTGATCACCAGCTGGCCTGGGCCCCGGCCGGGGTGCTGACCGGACCTGGGGCGGCCGGACGCGGGTAGGCCGGACTTAGGGCAGCAGGACCTGGGGCGGCCGGACGCGGGTGGGCCGGACTTAGGGCAGCAGGACCTGGGACTCGAGCCGATGCCTGTCATCCGGAAAGCGGCGCTCCAGTGCTGTCCCAGAAGTTGCCGGACCAGACGTTGCCGGAGGTGCCGGGATCGAAGGCTGTCACCGGCCCGTAGAAGCCGCCCTGCGGGTAGTAGATCGTGCTGATCCGGTTGTCGGTGATCTGAATGTTGTAGGCCGTCGGGCCGCCCGGGTTCTGCCCGCCGTAGATGGTGTAGCCCCCGCCGGCCAGCAGGTTGTTGGTGATGACCGCGTTGGCCTCGACGCCGAAGTCCTCGAACAGGCTGACTGCGTCGGTCTGCGAGTTGTCGTTGAGGATCGTGTTGTGCTCGATGGTCAGCGGGACGACCGAGCCGTTGGAGGTGGTGCCGTTCAGGTGGTTCGAAGGGTCGGCGTACGTGATGTCGTGGATGTAGTTGCCCTCGATCAGCCCGATGTAGAGCTGGATGCCGGTCGAGGTGTCCGCGATGTTGTTGTCCAGCACCCGGGTGCCCATCGCTTCGCCGGTGACGTCCTTGATCCCCTCGGACATCCCCATGTCGCCGCTGGTGCCGTACGGGCTCTGGAAGTTGTTGTTCTCGATCGTGACGTTGGCCGGGTTGCCGACTAGGTTGACCGCGTCCCCGCCGAGCGGGTTGCTGCCGTCGTTGGTGATCGAGTTGTCCCGGATCACCGCACCGGACCCGGTCACGTCAACCTCGCCGGTGACCTGGTAGTCAGCGAACACGGTGCCGTTGCCGGACACAGTGACCACGCCCTGGCTATAGGACCAGCCGGGCCCACTGGTGGCCTGGCCCGGGACCGCGGTCAGCTGGGTGCCGGGCGGTACCCCGGTGTTCGTCGCGTCCGGGTAGCCGCAGGCATGCGGGCTGGCCGCGCAGTTGTGCAGGGCGGGGTCAGGCGCGGTTGACACCGCCGGGGGCGGCTGGTGCCGGTGTCTGGCCGGCCTGGTCGGGGCGGCCGAGGCGATGGCTTCCGACATCATCCCGGAGGGCAGCTGCGAGCCCTGGCCCGCCGCTTCGCCTACTGACCCGGGCGCCACCTGGCCCGGCACCCTGCCCATCGCCGTGGCCCGGGATATGGCCGTGGTCCGGGATATGGCCGTGGTCCGGGTGCTGTGTTCCCAGCCCGCGAAGGCCGCCGTGGCGGCCAGCACGAGCGCGATCACCCCGATCAGCATGCGACGGGGCAGCCGGGCCCGTGCGGCCGGGCGCGGCCGCACGGGTTCCCTGGGTAGCCGGGGCGGCGTTCTGGTGCTGGCCACTAGGAGACCGCTGCTCCGGTGCTATCCCAGAAGTTGCCCGACCAGACGTTGCCGCGTGCGGTGGGGTCGAAGGCCGTCACCGGCCCGAAGAAGCCGCCCTGCGGGTAATAGATGGTGCTGATCCGGTTATCGGTAATCCTCACGTTGTAGGACACCGGCCCGCCGGGATTCTGCCCACCGTAGATGGCATAGCCCCCGCCGGCCAGCAGGTTGTTGGTGATGAGCACGTTAGCCTCGACGCCGAAGTCCTCGAACAGGCTGACCGCGTCGGTCTGCGAGTTGTGGTTAAGGATCGTGTTGTGCTCGATGGTCAGCGGGACGACCGAGCCGTTAGAGGTGGTGCCGTTCAAGTGGTTCGAAGGGTCGGCGTACGTGATGTCGTGGATGTAGTTGCCCTCGATCAGCCCGATGTAGAGCTGGATGCCGGTGGAGGCGTCCGCGATGTTGTTGTCCAGCACCCGGGTGCCCATCGCCTCGCCGGTGACGTCCCTGATCCCCATGACCATGCCCCTGTCACCCGTGGTGCCGTAGGGGCTGATCAAGGTGTTGTTCTCGATCGTGACGTTGCGCGGGTTGCTGACCAGGGCGACGCCGTCGTTGGTGTCCGGGTTGTCCCCGTCGTCGCTGATGAAGTTGTCCCGGACCACGGCGCCGGACCCGGACACGGTCACCTGCCCATTGACCCGGTACCCGGCGAACACGGCGTTCTTGCCGTACACGAAGACCGCCCCATCCTGATAGGCCCAGCCGGGGCCCTTGCTGGCCTGGTCCGGGACGGAGAGCAGCTTCAGGCCCGCGGGCACGCCCGTGTTTGTCGCGTCCGGGTATCCGCAGGTATGCGGGGAGGCCGCGCAGTTGTGCTGGGCCGGATTCGCGGCTGTCAGTGGCGCGGCTGACGCAGAAGCCCCGGCCGACGCCGAGGTCGGCGTGGCGTGCCCGGTCGGTGCGGCAGAACCCGTGGGTGACGGGGACCCGTGGCTGCTGAGCACGAAGGCGCCGATGCCCACGACCGCGACGAGGGCCACGGCCCCCGCCCCGATCAGCGTGTTGCGCGGTAGGCGAGGCTTCCCAGGCCCGCCGGACCCGGACCGGTGCCCGCTGCCCGGGCCGGACCCGTACCCGCGTGGCTCCCGGTACCCGGGCTCCTGCTGGTACCGGTTCCCCTGCTCCTGCCGGTAGCTGTTCCCCTGGCCGTACCCGGTCCCCTGGCGCTGCAGGAATCCGGCTTCCGGCCCGTAGCCAGCTTCCGGCCCGTAGCCGGGCCCGGGGGTGTAGCCGGGCTCCGGCCTGTGACCGGGCTCGGGAGTGTAACCGGGCTCAGGGGCGTAGCGAGGCTCCGGCTCGTAGCCGGGGTCCGAGCCGTAGCCAGGCTGCGGGGGGTACCCCGCCTCCTGGCCGTAGTCACGCTCCCGCCGGTAGCTGGGCGCTGCACCGTACCCGGGTGCTGCCCCCGTCCCGGGCTCTGGGCGGTGCCCGGGCTCGTAGGAGTACCCGGGTGCTGCCCCCGTCCCGGGCTCTGGGCGGTGCCCGGGCTCGTAGGAGTACCCGGGCTCCGGGCCATACTCGCCTTCATACTGGTATCCAGGGTCGGGGCCGTACTCGTCTTCAGGTTGGTGCTCGTATTCGTGCCCGGACCGCCGTCGAACGTTCAGCCACCGCCCTCTTCCCCTACCTCACTGCGCTCTTGAGTATCGCGGCCACACGTTCCTGCTGAGCCTCTGTGATCTCACTAAACAACGGCAGGCTGAGGATTTCCTGGGCGGCCCCTTCGGTTACCGGGAAAGCGCCCTCAGCGTACCGGAGCCCGGCAAAGGCCTCAGTCAGGTGAATAGGCACCGGATAGTGAATACCCGCCCCGATTCCAGCCGTGTGCAGTTCCTTGAGCACCCGGTCCCGGTCCGGCACGCGCACCACGTACAGGTGCCAGACGTGCTCGTTGCCGTCCAGGGTGCGGGGCAGGGTGATGTCCGGCTGGCCGGCCAGCAGGGCGTCGTACCGGGCGGCCGCGACCCGCCGGGCCGCGTTCCAGCCGGCCAGCCGGCGCAGCTTCGCGGACAGCACCACGGCCTGGAGGGTGTCCAGCCGGCTGTTGACGCCGAACACCTCGTGCTCGTACTTGCGCGGCGAGCCGTGATCCTTGATCATCCGCATCCGTGCGGCCACCTCGTCGGAGCTGGTCAGCACGGCTCCCGCGTCGCCGTAGGCACCGAGGTTCTTGCCCGGGTAGAAGCTGGTCGCGGCGGCGTGGCCGAGCGCGCCCGCGCCCTGGCCCGCCCGGCGGGCACCCTGCGACTGGGCTGCGTCCTCGATCACATAGGCGCCGATCCGCTCGGCCAGCGGCATCAGCCGCTCCACCGCGGCCGCCTGCCCGTACAGGTGAACGGGCAGGATCGCCTTGGTGCGGGGGGTCACCGCGGCCTCGACCGCATCGGTGTCGATCAGGTAGGTGCCGTCGTCGGCGCAGTCCACCAGGACCGGGGTGGCACCGGCCCGGCAGACCGCCTCGGCGGTGGCGATGAACGTGTTGGCGGGCAGGATGCACTCATCACCCGGGCCGACGCCGAGCGCGCGCAGCGCGATCTCGATCGCGTCGGTACCGTTGCCCACGCCGACGCAGTGCCGGGTGCCGATGAACTCGGCGTATTCCGCCTCGAACGCAGCGACCTGCGGGCCATTGATGAAGGCGGTCCGGGCCAGCACCTGCTCCCAGCCCTGCGCCACCTCCTGGGCTACAGCGGCGTGCTGTGCGGCCAGGTCGACCAGCGGTATGGAGCTCAAGGCGTGTTTCCTTCCGAACTCGCGATGATGATGTTGAAGTCCTCGCTGACGACCGTTCCGCGCCAGCGCTGCACGCGCCGTCTCGCCTTGTGCCAGAAGACCCCGTTCGCGGTACGCGCGGCATCGGCGGCGCGCCGGGCGGTTGCCGGGCGGTTGGCCAGGTCCGTTACGGAAACGTACACCTCTTCCTGCACGGCGGCCGCGTGGTCCAGGCTGAAGCGCTCGGTCACCAGGCCGCGGCCGTACGTCCCGAGCCGGGCCCGGGTGGCGGGATCGTCCAGTAGCGGCGGCAAGATCCCGGCCAGCCGCGCCGCGCCCGCCGTGCGCCAGTCAGCATCGGTGCCAGCGCTGCCCCAGCCCTGGTTCAGGAATTCCGCCGCGGACTCCGGGGTGAGCAATTTCCAGAAGCCGGCCAGCCCCTGCACCACGAGAGGCTTGGCAAAGGCCATCCCGCGCAGCGCCGAGCCGCCCATGCCCAGGACGACATCAGCGGCCGCATAGGCCGGCCGGGGGTCAAGCAGTTCCCCGGCGACAGCCACCACCCGCCGCCCGGCGCGGGCGTTCGCCGCCGCCGCCGCTTCCTCAATCATTGGTCTGGCTGGCCCATCACCGACGACTGCCAGCTGAACTTTTATCCCGGAACTCGCCAGTTCACCCACGGCGTCGCAGGCACTGATCACGCCTTCATGCTTTCCCTGGGCGACCAGCCGGCAGACCACCACGACCAGCGGCACCGCCGGGTCGAGCCCCTGCTGTGCCCGGAACGGTCCCGGATCGAAGTCTGGTGAATTAGCCCGCACATCCACCGGCGGTTCCAGCAGCCTGACCAGCGGGCGGCCGGCCGCCATCTCTCTGCCTCGCTGCTCATCGGTGCCCACGATCACTGGCATCGTGCGGGGCAGGAACGGGGCTATCACGCTCGACATGATCGTGCTAACCACGGGCACGCCGAGCCGTAGCTGCGGGCCGAGGATCGCCTCCACGCTGGGCGGCCACTCATAGCCATGTATCACATCGAAGCCATGCTCCCTGGTCAGCTTAGTAAGCTGGGCGAGGGCGCGGGGGGAGACCGAACCGTGTGCCCGGGGATCGAGCGGGATGTGCGGGAGCCCGAGTTGGTGCACCGTCTCAACGAGAGCCCCCGGCCGGCTGATCACGGTGACCTCGTGGCCGCGGTCCCGGACGGCTGCGGCGATCTCGATGGCGTTCAGCTGCGAACCGCCGACTTCCATTGTGTGCGGGTAGACGAGCACCTTCAATGCATGACTCCTGAGCAGCATGGAGGAACAAACTTACTGAGCATCCGCCAACATATCGGGCGAGCTGACGGAAAAATGGCTGAATGGAGGCGACCGGGAGGGGGCGCCGAGCCACGTGACATGGCCTAGCCCCCGCTGGCCGGGGCGTACGCGGCCGGGCGGCTGGGGCCCTGGCCGACCTGGCGCAGCCCGATGGCCTCGGCCATCGCCCCCGCCCGGCGGGCCCAGGAATGCCGGGTGGCGAACGCCCAGCATTGTTCGCGGCGGCGCTGCTCGCCTTCGGCCAGCGGCCCGCCGGTACCGGCCGGCTCACCCGCACCGCCCGGGCCCGCGGCCATCGCGCGCACCGCGCTGACGATGCCGGCCGGGGTCGCGGCCAGCGCCAGGATCTCGCTGGCCGGCTGGCCGGCCCCGGCCAGGTCGTCGGCCAGCCAGCGGGATCCGGGCAGGTCCGTGCTGACCACTGGGCGGCCTGCCGCCAGGTACTCGAGCGTCTTGAGCGGGAACGAGGCGCGGTTGAACGGGCTGCCGGTGTAGGGGGTCAGCCCGATGTCGATCGCGGCGAGATAGGACGGCACCTCCTCGCCTGGCACCCGGCCGGTGTGCCGGACCCCAGGCCGGGCGGTCAGCGCGGCGAACCGCTCCGGCTCCCAGCGCGGGTCGTGCGGGCCCACGATCAGCAGCGATACCCCGGCGCCGGCCAGCGCCTCCAGGATGTCCATGTCGATCCGCTCGGACAGCTGGCCGACCAGCCCGACCACCGGGCGGGGCAGGCCCGCGTCCGCCGCGGGCAGCGGCGCGGCCGCGGGCGAACAGCCGTTCGGGATCAGCACGGGGTCCGCGCCCAGCGCGGCCCAGTGCTCGGCCAGCGCGGGCGACACCACGGCCACCACGTCGGCCCGGGCGGCGGCCCGGCGCTCTTGCGCCCGGAGCCGGTCCGCGGACAGTCCCATCAGGCCCGCGCCCGCCACATGGTCGTCGGTGCAGTACAGCACGTTCACCGCACCGGGCTGGCGGCCGAGCACATCCTCCAGGTAACCCATGACCACGGCCGCCGGGCGGATCCCGGTCCGCCGCAGCGCCCAGCTGAGCTGGGCCCGCAGCAGCGGCGCGGTGCTGGCCCGCACCCCCGGCCGGGTCAGGCCAGGCAGCGCGATCGGGCGCAGCCGGGTGATGCCATCGCTCACCCGTTCCAGCGACGGCACGATCCCGCTGCTCAGCCCGCCTCCCTGGCGGGCCGACGCGACCACGGACAGCTGCGGATCGACCCATAGCACCTGCGCGTAGCTGGTCATGGCCTGCGCCAGCTGCCGGTCCGAGCCCGGGATCCCGTCCCAGGACACGGGCGAGATCCAGACCACATGGCGGGGTTCAGCGGCCACGGTGCCCCCGTTCGTTGCGGCCCCTGGTGGTGGGGCAGGTGTTCGTTGCGGAAAACACGTGCGGGGCAGGCCCGGCGGAGCATGGCCCGGTCACCGGGGCGCCCCGGCGGCGTCGTCCGGGGCCCCGCGCGAGCGCCGGAGCAGCGCGAGCATCGGGTAGACAACCGGCAGGTACACGGCGGAGGACAGGAAGATCGCGGCGGCCAGCCCGGTCAGCCCGCCACCCAGCACGCGCACCACGGCCAGGGACACCACGGTCATCAGCGCCCCGCCCGCGGCCGGCCGCCAGCAGGCCCGGGCCATCGCGCGCACCGGGATGCCCGCCCGCGACATCGCCCACAGGAACGCCGGGCCGACCAGGCCCGCCGCCACGATGACATGGCCCGCGCTGACCCCGGTGATGCCGTGGGTCCGGGCCCCGGCCAGCAGGACCGGGATGAGGGCGACCAGCCACAGACCCTGGATCACCATCAGCATGTTCCGCCGGTCAGAGGCGGCCAGCCCGTCGTAGAACAGCCCATAGGCCACCCGCATCAGGCCGAGCAGGGCGAGCAGGCTGAGCGCGGGCGCGGCGCTGAGCCACCGCGTGCCATAGATGGCGTGCAGCAGCGGGGCGGCCAGCGTGGCCAGCAGCACGCACGCGGGTACGGCGAGCGCCATGAGCAGGCCTAGCGACTTGGTGAACGCGTCCACGAGGTCCTGCTTGGAGTCGGCGACGCGGGAGAAGCCCGCGAACGACACCCGGGCCACCGCCTGCGAGATCGTGGTGACCGGCCAGCTCGACACGTTGAAGGCCAGCTGGTACAGGCCCAGCATGGCGGGCCCCAGGGTAGCGCCGACGATCGCGGAGTCCACGTTGAACACGCCCAGCGTGAGCAAGCTGGCCCCGGCCAGCGGCAGGCCGAACGAGAGCAGCTGGCGGGCCTGCGCGCCGTTCCAGCCGGGCAGGGTGACGTACGGGGCGGCGGCCAGGGACACCAGCCAGGCCACGAGGCAGCCGGCCAGCGAGCCCCACGCGAAGCTCATCGCGCCCAGCCCGGCGAACGCGAGCCAGACCGTGATGCCGGTGCTGACCACGAAGTTGGCGGTGTCCACCATCATCCGGCGCCCCTGGGCGAAATCCCTGGTCAGCAACGCCAGCGGGACGCTGGACAGCCCGTCGATGATCACGCAGAGACACAGGATGCGGAGCATGTAGGTGGCACTGGGCGAGCCGAGCGCCCGGGCCACGGACGAGGCGCTCACATACAGGCCCAGATAGATCACGGTGCTGGAGGCCACGGACAGGGTGAACACGGTCCGGCAGAAGCTGCGGACGTCGCCTTCCCACCGGATGATCGCGGCGCTGACACCCAGCTCGTTCGCGCTGAGCAGGACCGCGAGCACGATCTGGGACACCGCGTACAGGCCGTACACGTTGGGCCCGAACACGGTCCGGGCCAGCACGATGCCGACCGCGAAGTTGCTGACCCGGATCACGACGGTGTTGATCAGGCTCCACTTGGTGCCGGCCCGGACCCGGCTCTCCAGGTCCGCGTCGGCGGGTGCGCCGGGTGCGCCGGGCGGCCGGAGTACCCGCGGCCGCTGCGCGGCCCACGGGTAGAGCGGTGGCTCGAGGACGACGGCGAGCGCGGGTCCCATGACGTCGGCGACCCGGCCGGGCCGCCGGGCGGCCCCGGCCGCGGCCTGGCGCACCGCGGTGTACACGGTGCGCAGCCGGAAGGTGAGCAGGCCCATAGCGCCCAGCGCGGCCGAGGCCCCGATGGCCAGGGCCACGTTCTCGTGCGGGGCTACCCGCCGGGCGCCGTACACGATGAGGCCCACGGCGGCGGCGGCGGCGATGGGGTAGGCGAGGCCGGCGCTGGCCATCCGTGGCCAGATGGCCAGCGGCCGCAACTCGGTGAGGTACCAGGGGACCAGGAACAGTACGGCCACGGCGACTTCGAGCACGGCGACGGCGAAGATGCCGTGCTTGTAGGCCCCGGCCGCGATGGCCGGGACCAGCGTGGTGACCCAGATCAGCTGGAAGATCAGGCCGCGGCGGGACGCGGCGAGCACCGCGAAGTAGTCGTTGGCGAGCGCGTAGAACACCCGCAGCGTAGCCAGCGGTGCGAGCCAGACCAGCACCGGCGCAGCAGGTGCCCAGGCGGGCCCGTAGAGGGTGGCGATCAGCGGCGCGGCCAGGGTGGCGATCAGCACGCACACCGGCAGGGTCAGCGCGGCGAGCAGGTTGGCCGAGGACATGAAGGCCGAGCCGACGATCTGCGGGCCGCGGCGGAACCGGGCGAACGCGACCGGCGCGGCGTCGCGGACCGGCTGGGACAGCACGGTCACCGGCCAGGAGGCGATGCACAGGGCGAGCACGTAGTAGCCCAGGGCCGCCGGGCCGAGCAGCCGCGCGATCACGATCTGGCCGGCGTTGGTGATCGCGAACGCGAGCAGCGCCGAACCCGCATACGGCAGGGCCACCTGAAGCAGCGCCCGGGCCCCCCGCCGGTCCAGGCCGATCCGCATGGCCCGGGGCGAGAACGCGATGTAGGCCACGGCCGCGACCACGGACCCCGCGATCCGGCCGATGGCCAGGCTCATCAGCCCGTGGCCAGTGGCGACCAGCGCGATGGTCACCACCACGCCAACCCAGTTATCGACCTGCTCGATCATCACCCGCAGCCACGGCGCCCGGCGCTGCAGCATGGCCCGCGGTGCGGTCACCAGCCCGCTCACCCCGATGCTGAGCGTCGCGACCCGGATCACCTGGCCCGCGGCCGGCACCCCCAGCGTGGCCGCCAGCACCGGCGCCATCGCATACCACGCCGCATACACCGCGGCACTGGCCCCCAGCGACACCGTGGTCACCGTGGGCGCGATGTCTTCGGCGCCCGCCCGCCACAACGCCAGCGCGTTGCCGGCCCCCAGCTGGCCGATGCTCTGCGCGCCCAGCAGCGCCACCACCACCACACCGAACGCGCCGAACTCCCGCGGGCTCATAATCCGCGCCAGCAGCAACCCCAGCACCAGCGTCCCCGACCGGGCCGACGCAGCATCCAGGAAAATCCGCCCCGCCCCCGCCGCAACCCGCCGCGACAATGGCCGGCCTGGCACCGGCCCCGGCACCGGCCGGTGATGGCCATAAGTGCTCAGGCTGCTGTAGCGCTTGCTGGCCCGGTGGCCGCCGGTGAGGCGGGCACCGGTCGGGGGACCGGGATCGTAGCGGGCGCCGCCACCGGGGTTGCTGTCGTAGGGGTCGCGGGCGTAGGGGTCGCGCTCGTAGCGGGCGTGGCCGGGGGCGCTGTCGTAGGGGCCGCGGCCGGGGTTGCTGTCGTAGGGGTCGCGGCTGGGGGCGCCGCCGTAAGGGTTGCGGGCGGAGCGGTCGCGGGCCGAGTGGGCGCTGTCGTAGGGGTCGCCGTTGTAGGGGTTGCTGTCGTAGGGGTCGCGCTCGGCCGGGTAGTCGCCGGGAGTGCTGCGGCGGTGCCGGGAACCGGTGGCGCCATGACGGCCACCGCTGCGCTGGCCAGCGCCGTTGCCGTTGCGCTGGTTGCCCTGGCCCCGGTCGTCGTAGCCCTGGGCGTCGTGGCCCTGGTTGCCCTGGCCCCGGTCGGCGTAGTCCTGGGCGTCGTGGCCCTGGTCGCCCTGGCCCCGGTCGGCGTAGTCCTGGGCGTCGTGGCCCCGCCCTGGGCGCCCTGGCCCCGGTCGGCGTAGCCCCGGTCGCTCTGGCCCCGGTCGCCGTAGTTCCAGTCGTACGGCTGGCTGCCGCTGTCCGGGTCGTCGTAGCCGCGGCCACGGCTACGACGGCCGGTGCCGTTGCTGTAGCGCTGGCTGCCCTGGCCCCGGTCGTCGTAATCGCGGCGGGATGGCTGGCTGCCATAGTCCGGGTCGTCGTAGCCGCGGCCGCCGCTGCGCTGGCCCGTGCCGTCGCTGTAGTACAGGCCGTCGTAGTCGCGGTCTTGGTTGTGGCGGCCGGTGCCATTGGTATAGCCAGGGTCGTCGTAGCCGCGGTCCCTGCTGCTGCGGCCCGTGCCGTTGCTGCGGTTCGGGTCGTGGTAGCCGCGTTCGTCGTAGGACTGGCTGCTGTAATCCCGGTCGTCGTAGCTGCGGTCGTCGTACCGCGGCTGGCCGCCGTAGCCCTGGCCGCCGTAGCCCTGGTTGCCGTAGCCCTGGTTGCCAGAGCCCTGGCCGCCAGAGCCCTGGTTGCCAGAGCCCTGGTTGCCAGAGCCCTGGTTGCCAGAGCCCTGGTTGCTGTAGTCCCGGTCGCTGTAGTCCCGGCCGTCGTAGCTGGGGTCGTCGTAGCTGGGGTCGTCGTAGCTGGGCTCGTCGTAATCCCGGCGATCGCGGCCCCGGCCCTGGGAGCCGCCGCTGCGGCCGCTGTCGCCCGGCCGGCCGCCCCGGCCATCGTTCCCGTGCCGCCCGCCCCGCCCGCGTCCCTGGCCATCGCTGGGCACAAAACCATGCCTGGGAATGCTCACAGCAGGTACCCCCCCGGCGAACCGGGCCCGGCTGCGGCGGGCATCAAGGACTCCACATCGTTGTCCGGTTCGGCTGTCTCGGTTGGCGAGGAAACCCGGGCCGGCGGCTCTCAGCTAGCAGAGCTGGCCGCCGGTGTAGCGGGGACTCCACGTGCGACGGTGCCGATCATGCGGGCCGACGGTTGGGCATTGGCCTGGTCGGGACCGGGGGCAGATGGTCGCGAAAACCGAGCGCTCAATGCAGCCGTCAAAATCCACCGAAACCGTACCATGGGGGTCGGCCGCAGCACCCCCGATATGCCAGATGATTCAGTGTTCCCGCAGCTCAGCCCGATGCGCTGGGGAGAGGCTGGGTGAGGTCAAGCTCGTAGTACTCATGCGTAACCCCGCCCGCGCCGAACGAAATCTTGAAGTCGTACTGCGGCTCATTCAGCTGGCGGCCCTCGTCGAGGGTGCTGGTCCCGAAGGAGAAGTAGCGGCAGCCCATCGCGTCGGCCAGCGCAATCCCGTGCTCGACGACAAGGTCGGTGACAGAGGCGGCCCGGCCCTGGTCCGTGGTGGCCGTATAGCGCACCTGCATGACGGGGCCCTCGATGGAGAACAGGTTCCCGCCGACCAGCGTGTCGCCGATCTTCGCGGTGACCAGGACGAACTCCTTGGGGAACCGGTCGTGCAGATACTCGATCTCCGCCAGCGAGTGCGTGGGGGACGCGTCATGCCGGTGGGCCAGGTTCATTTCCAGGACCTGCCAGTAGGCGGCGATGTCGTCCCAGCCGTTCTCGGTACGTACCCCGGCGGCCTCAGCGCGCTTGCGCCGCTGCCGGCGGCTGGACGCTACCCGCCCCCGGTGGGAAAGGTTGATGACGGCCGCAAGGTCACTGCGGTAGCGGCTGGCCCCGAGCCGGAACAGGGCATGCTCATCGTCCGCTGCCGGGGCGGACTGGTAGATCACCGGCAGCGCCTTGTAGCGCAGCCGGGAGAAGCCAAGCGCGCGGTATTCAGCGGCAATCTCCGCAACCGCCCGCATCATGGCGGCGCCGGTCAGCGACCCGTCGTGCACCAGCCCGCCGTAGGTCAGGCCAGGGTGACTGATCACCATCGCCGGGTCAGCGGGATCCTCCGCGGCCGGGAACACCCCGATGGGCCACCCGCGGGGATTTCTGACCAGCAGCGACCGGTCACGGAACCGGTCACCGTGATAGGACAAGAAACTGCGGGTGTGCAGCATGGTTCCGTTCACCGACCGCGCCACAAGGTCATCCCAGCTATCAGCGTCACCCGGCAGATAACGGCTGACCGAAGACACCCCGGTGCCCTGGGCAGTCATGCCGGACAGCCGCAGGCCGATGCCGGCCTGTCCGCGCACGCCCGAGCGCGGCGGCCCGCTGTCTGGTCCGCGCTGACCTTCCTCGATCGCACGGTCTGGCTCCCCTCAGCGTTCGGTTCCCGGCTGGGACTGTAGCGATTCCAGGCCGCAGGACGGCAATCTGGGGCCGCAGGACGCTCATCCCGCGGCTGTCCACGCCCCGACGGCCGTCCTGGCCAGCGGCCGCCTTCCTAACTGGTCGAAGCCGTCCACCCCGTCCAGGACAACCTGTCCATCCCGGTACCGGAAGCGCATCCGGTACCCGTCACAGTCGACATATGCAGGATCCCACCGGCGATGATCATAGGCCCGGACCTGCCGCACCAGTGAGTCCCAGCTTCCCGACAGGTCGAGGTGACACTCCCGCGGCAGGCCCGCCTTGAAGTACCGTGCCCGCGTTGCGTCCTGGGATCGGGTTGGGACCCGGCGGCCTTCGCGTGCTGCTTCGACCACCCGGGGCAGGGTCCGCCTCAGCAGGAGTACCGCCAGATCGTCCACCTTCGACCACAGCGTGCGTGCCGTGTCACTCGTGGTGATCCGTATCCGCTCCTCGTCAACAATGGGCCCGCTGTCTATGTTGCTGTCGCAGAAGTGCAGAGTGGCCCCGAACTCGGCTGCCCCGTCGAGCATTGCCTGCTCGACGGGGCAGCATCCCCGATATTCCGGCAGCGGTCCGGGGTGCAGGTTTATCACCCCCCACCGGACCTGTTCGATGAAGTCGGGAGGGAAGATCACCGGGTTGTAGAACGAGATCGCGAGGTCGGCTGCGCCCACTTCACGCCGAACGGCCGGCAGGCTGAGCAGCGGGACGCCAGCCGATCGGGCGGCTTGCTGCAGCGGGCCGTCTTGCTGATAACTCTCGTCGCCTCGGCCACAGGTAACGGACACCACCTCAATGCCGGGTTGAGCGAGCGTGATCTCCAGGCCATGGACGCTCGCCTGCTCGTAAGTGCTGCCGAAATACGAGGTGCGGAGCGGTGCGAAGGACTGGTTCACAATGTCTCCAAAGTGATCATGATCCGCTGACTCCCCCGGCGGCGGATGGTTCCAGGCGATGGTCGATGCTCGAGTGTAGGGCGGCTCGCTGAGTTCCACGCCGGAGTTTGCAGGTGACGGCACTACCCTGCTACGCGGACGCTGGTGCCCGAAGCCGGAACCGCTGCACCTTCCCGGTTGTCGTCCGGGGCAAAGCGTGAACGAACTCGATAGACCGCGGATACTTGTAGGGCGCTATGCGCTGCTTCATGAAGGCCTGCAGTTCGGCGATTTCCGCGGCGTCGCCGGCCGCGCCGTCCCGCAGGACCACGGCCGCGTGCAGGATCGTTCCCCGGTCGGGGTCGGGCTTGCCGACGACAGCGCACTCCATGACATCTGGATGCTGTTCCAGGGCACGCTCGATTTCGGTCGGGGCGATGTTGTACCCGGCCGAGACGATGATGTCGTCGCTGCGGCCCTGGTACCAGAAGTAGTCGTCCGCATCGCGGATGTAGGTGTCACCAGTGACGTTCCACCCGTTCCGCACGTAGGCGGCCTGCCGTGGATCGGCCAGATACAGGCAGCCAGTGGGTCCGATAGTGGCCAGGTTGCCAGGCATGCCGTCGGGCACGCGACGCCCATCGGGCCCGACCACCTCGGCCTGGTAACCGGGGATCGCCGTTCCGGTCGAGCCCGGCCGGATGTCATCGTCAGCAGACCCCACGAAAAAGTTGAGCATCTCGGTGCTGCCAATGGCGTCAATGATCCGGACGCCGGTCTTCTCGAAGAACTCGTCCCAGACATCCTTCGGCAGGGTCTCGCCCGCGGAGACGGCCCGCCGGAGGCTGGCCAGGCAGTCGGTCTTGTCGGCCCGCAGCATGGCCCGGTACGCGGTCGGGGAGGTGAACAGCACGGTCGCCCCGAATTGCGCCACGGCGTCAGCGTATTCGGCTGGTGCCGCTCGTTCCAGGAGCAGGACGGACGCCCCGATGCGCATGGGGCAGGCGAGAAGGCCGCAGACGCCGTAGGCGAAACCTAGCGGCGGCGTTCCGGTGAACACGTCAGCGGGCTGTCCCTTGAGCAGGTACTTCCCGAAGGTGTCCGCGACCGCCAGGACATCGCGATGGAAGTGCATGGCCACCTTGGGCGAGCCTGTCGTGCCGGATGTCATCGCCATCAGCGCGACGTCGTCGGCCGCGGTGTCGACGCTGGTGAATGAGGCCGGCTTGGCCGCGCACCGCTTGGCCAGCTCGCCATCCTCCGTACCGCCGTACAGCACAAGCGGGAGGTTCGGCGCGGCCTGGGCCAGCTCCGCATCGAACCGGTGGTCGCAGAGCAGGATCGCTGGGCGGGTCAGCTCTACCAGCGGCGCAAGCTCGAACGTGCGCAGCAGGGGCATGGTCGTCACCGCTACGCAGCCGGCCTTCAGCACGCCAAACCAGCATGCGACGAGCCAGGGATTGTTGGGGCCGCGCAGCAGCACGCGCTGCCCAGGGACCATGCCGAAGTCCTCGGTCAGGACCCGGGCCACCTGGTTGGAACGGGTGGCCAGCTCACCGTAGGTCCAGGTCTCGTCCTGGGTAAGCAGGCACGGCCGATCAGGGCCGTACGTCGCCGCGACATCGTCGAGCAGCGCCTTGGCGCAGTTCACCCGCTCCGGATACTGAAGCTCGGGCAACTCGAAGCGGAGTGTTGGCCAGTGCTCCTCCGGTGGCAGGTTGTCGCGGCAGAACGTGTCGGCATGCGCTGACGGTGACAGTTTCACGAGCAGACCCCCAGGGAGAGAAAGTCAGTAAAGGGCAGTATGCTCCGTTGGTGACGGCAGTGAAGGAAAAAGCACAATATGATCTGCCGCCATGGAACCAGGTAGCTGGGGCTGGTGAGGACAGTGGCCAGGACGTCCAGCATGGTGGAGAGCTCGTCCGGCGGCCCGCAGCCGCGGCGATTGATCATCACCCTCTACGGCTGTTACGGGCGCGACCAGCACAACTGGCTCTCGGTGGCGTCGCTGATCCGCCTCATGGACGGGCTCGGCGTGGACGGCCAAGCGGTCCGCTCATCGGTCTCCCGGCTGAAGCGCCGGGACATGCTGCGTAGCCTACACAGGTCGGGTGCGGCCGGGTATGCGCTTTCGCCGGCGTCTCTCGATGTGCTGCGCGAGGGCGATGCGCGGATCTTTGGCAGGCGCCGCGCGACCCTCGGGGACGGCTGGGTGCTGGTCGTATTCTCGGTACCCGAGACCGAACGTGGGAAGCGGCACGAGCTGCGCACCGGGCTGGCTCGCCTTGGCTTCGGCACTGTGGCCCCTGGCGTATGGCTGGCACCGGGCACCCTGGCGCGCGAAGCGGAGGAGACCCTCGCCCGCCGGAAGCTCAACCCCTACGTCGACATCTTCAGGGCCGACCACCTTGGCTGTACGGACCTGGCTGACCGGGTCCGGCAGTGGTGGGATCTGGACGGGCTGTCCGCCAAGTACGCGCAGTTCATCAGCTGCTACCAGCCTTTGGCGCGGCGGGTAGCCAGCCAGGGCCCCCCGGCCGGCCAGCAGGCGTTTCGCGAGTATGTCTCGATGCTGATCGCTTGGCAGCGGCTGCCCTACCTCGATCCCGGCCTGCCGCTGGAGCTGCTGCCCGCTGGCTGGAGCGGAGTTATCGCGGGCAACCTTTTCGCCGAGATGAATGAGCAACTGCGAGAAGTGGCCTCGCGGTATGCACTATCAGTAATTCACTCCTGACGCCCGGTAGCTGAAACCGGCTTCCAGGCCGCCCGGCTGGCAGCTGCCCGGGGTTCTTGCGCGGCGTGGTGAAGATGTGAAAGTCCGGGCGGTTTGCGGTGCGGTGCGGCAAAGTGTGTTCAGCCTGTCATCCTGCCGGATGGGCTGGGCGTCGTGTTAGTGGCTGTGGCTGTAGCCGTGTAGCGGCGGTCGCCTCCGGCTGGGTGGCGATCAGGAGCTACCCGGAGGTCGGCTCAACGAAGTTCTGCGGCACCCCGGACAATCTCGCCTCGATCGGGTGACCATCGAGCACCTAGAGCACCTGGAGGGACAGTGCGCACGCTCCTGATCGACAATTACGATTCCTATACTTATAACTTGTACCAGCTCCTAGCTGAGGTGTACGGCACGGAGCCAGTCGTGGTGAGCAACGACGACCCGGACTGGGACTCGCTCGACCTGAGCAGTTTCGATGGCGCCGTCATCTCCCCGGGCCCCGGGCACCCCGCCACCCCCCGAGACTTCGGCCACTCGCGCACCGTGCTGTCGCGCGAGGACCTCCCCATCCTCGGGGTCTGCCTTGGGCACCAGGGAATCGGTCTCGTTTATGGTGCGGCGGTTGGCGCCGCGCCGCAGCCGCGCCACGGCCACCTGACCCAGGTTCAGCACAACGGCGATGGCATATTCGCCGGGCTACCCCAGCGATTTACCGGCGTCCGCTACCACTCGCTGTGCGTGGCCGAGCCCCTTCCTCCCGAAGTCGAGGCAGTCGCCTGGTCGGAAGACGGTGTGATCATGGGCATCCGTCATCGCCACCTGCCGCGATGGGGGCTTCAGTTTCACCCCGAGTCGATCTGCACCGAATACGGCGCCCGCCTCATGGAGAACTTCCGCGACCTGGCACTGCGCTCGAAAGACCGGCGGGCGTGCCCTGCCCCCAGTGCCGCCGAGCCCGGTCGCCGAGCCGAGCCGAATCCCGCCCGGCCATCCCTCCGTCCCCCGGCACTGCAGGCGTACTGGTCGCGCGCTGACCGGCTGATCGACGCTGAGGTGGCCTTCGCTGAGCTCTATGGAACGAGCACCCGGGCGTTCTGGCTGGACAGCGCACGGGTGGAGCCTGGCCTCTCCCGGTTCTCCTTCCTTGGCGACGCTAGCGGCCCGACCGGCGAAGTGCTCACCTTCCGGGTCGGGGACAGCTCGGTGACCGTGGAGTCCTCGGGGCGCACCCCCCATTCGGAGGACGGGACCATCTTCGAGGCGCTCGAGCGGAGAGTCGGGTCCGTCGTAGTCGACGCGGAACACCTCCCCTTCGACCTGACCGGCGGCTACGTCGGATACCTCGGATACGAGCTGAAGGCGGCCTGCGGTGCTACGAACGTGCACCGGGCCGAGACGCCGGACGCCGTGTGGCTGCGGGCCGACCGCTTCATCGCGATCGACCACCTTCAGCGCCAGACCTACGTGGTCGCGGTGGCCGAGCCTGCCGCCGCCGGCGAGGCACGGTGCTGGATCGAGGAGACGATGTCGATCCTGCGCCAGCTCCCCGAACCGGCGTCCGCGGAGGATGCTCCTGCCGCCCCGGGCGGCCTGGACATCGCGCGATGGCTGGTACGGCCCCGTGAGCAATACCTGGCCGACATCGCAGAGTGCCAGCGCCAGCTCCACGCGGGGGAAAGCTATGAAATCTGCCTGACGAACAACCTCCGCATGGATGCGCCTAAGGACGATCTGGAGTTCTACCGGAGGCTGCGGCGCCTGAACCCGGCTCCATATTCCGCGCTGCTGAGGATCGGCGAGCTCACCGTCTTCAGCTCGTCACCAGAAAGGTTCATGCGGGTTGACGGCGACCGCACCGTGGAGACCAAGCCGATCAAGGGCACCACTCCACGGAGCGCTGACCGTGAGCTCGATGAGACCATGCGACTGTCGCTGCTGTCCGACGATAAGACTCGCGCCGAGAACCTGATGATTGTGGACCTGCTCCGGAATGATCTTGGGCGAGTGTGTGAGATAGGCAGCGTCGTCGTATCCAAGCTCATGGCCACCGAGTCGTATGCGACCGTGCACCAGCTGGTGTCCACGATCCGCGGAAAGCTGCGTGCGGGCGTCAGTGCACTTGAGTGCGTCCGCGCGTGCTTCCCGGGCGGCTCAATGACCGGTGCGCCGAAACTGCGCACGATGGAGATTATCGACTCGCTGGAGAGCGAGGCCCGCGGCGTCTACTCTGGAGCGCTCGGCTACTTCGGGTTCACCGGGACGGCTGACCTGAGCATCGTGATCCGCACGGCAGTGCGCTGGCGGGATGGCCTGACTATCGGTGCCGGCGGCGCTATCGTGCTGGACTCGGATCTACTCGCCGAATACGACGAGATGCTGCTCAAGGCCATGGCCCCGCTGCAGGCATTGTCAGATGCCAGCTCGAGCTCGCCCACCATGACCGGGAATAACCTTGGCTGAAGAACCGGGTGGGACGCACGCTGGCGAGATGTTGTTCGCCTGGCCAGCGTCTGGTTCCCCGTTGCTGCCGATGCCTCCCGCGAGTCGCCACCTGGACGTGGCGGACTCATGGCTGGTCAACGACGGTCTGGTGCGGGGCCTTCCCTATCACGCGGAGAGGTTCGTTGAGTCGTGCCAGCGCCGTCATGGCGTAGCCCCAGCCGTGACCACGGAATTCCTGGTTGCGGCCTGCGGGGCACTGCCGCACACCGGACGGTGGTTTCCACGAGTGGAATTCGAGGCTGGAGCGGGGTTCCGGCTACGCCTGCGAGCGGCCCCGGAACCGTCGGCTGCAGTTGTGCTGTGTCCTGCCGACGGACCTGACAGCCGCCGGGATCCCACCGTCAAGGGACCTGATCTCGCGATGCTCGTCAGCCTGCGGCACAGAGCGGCCCCCCTGGGAGCCGACGAGGTCCTTCTCGTGTCCAACTCGGGAATAGTCCTTGAAGGAGCGCTCAGCGCCGTTCTGTGGTGGCGGGGAAATATTCTCTGCGCGCCACCGCTAAGCCTTCCTGTCCTGCCGAGCGTCACGCGCCGGCTCCTCCTTCAGGTCGCCTCGGAAACCGGGACCGAAGTCCGGTTCGAGGCCTGCCGGATGGAGGACCTGGACGGTGTCGAGGTTTGGACAGCAAGCGCTCTGCATGGCATCCGGCCGGTAACGTCGTGGTCAGCTGTGGGCTTGACGGCAGCGCCGGCCAGCCGCGCCGCCGAGTGGCAGGCCTTGCTGATCGGGAAGGCAGCTCCGGTCGAGGTGGCGGTGGGCGCGATCGGCCTCAGCACTGTCTTATTGAAGCCCTTTGCCTGAAAGACAGGACTGGGCGGCTGCCGCAGGCTACGGTTTCTGGCATGGAGTGGGAATCAAGGCGGGGCAGGAGACACCCGCTGCAGGCGGAGTCCAAGGCCGAGCGTGTCGTTATTGTTGGCACTGGTGAGTGGGGGGCGATCGCCCTAGAGTATTTCAGTTACGACTCTCCGCATGAGGTAGTCGCCTTCAGCGCTGAGGCGCCGTTCATCACGGCGGACGTCTACTGCGGCCTTCCGGTGGTGCCGTTCGAGGAACTCGCGGAGGCCTACCCGCCCGACGTGTACCGGGCATTCGTGGCAGTGTCCGACGTGCAGCTCAACCGGGTCAGGCGGCGTTTGTACGACGGGGTGAAGGCCGCTGGCTTCGACTGTGTCTCCTATGTCGGCAGTGACGCTTTCGTCGTCCGTACCGCCGAAATCGGCGAGAACGTGTTTGTCCAGGAGAACACGGCGGTGGAGCACGGTGCCCGCGTTGGTGACAACGTATTTCTCGGCGGCGGCGTGTGTGTCGGGCATGGCTCCGTGCTCGAGGATGACTGCTATGTCGGCCCGCACGTCACCATCTGCGGGGGCTCCACCGTGGGCCGCGGCTCGTTCCTCGGTGCCAACTGCTGTATCTCGCACTGTATCTCGGTGGCTGAGGACTGCGTCATCGGCGCTGGCGCGGTTGTCCTGAAAGATACCCAGCCACGTCAGATCTATGTCGGCAATCCCGCACGTCCTACCGGCCGCGACAGCTTCGACGCGTTCGGCGTAAAGTCCCGCTGAGCGTGCCGCAAGTCCCGCTGAGCGTGCCGCGTGGCTTAGCGAAACCAGGGCCGGAGGAGTTCGCTGCCTCTCCTGGCAGGTCAGCCGTAACCGCGTGCAAGATCTTGATGGGAAAGGGTCAAACGTTTCCCATATCGCCCGGCATGGGCCCCTGCCGCAGGCTACGGTTTCTGCTATGGGGTGCGAATCAAGGCGGGGCAGGAGACACCCGCTGCAGGTGGAGTCCAAGGGCGAGCCCGTCGTGGTCGTTGGCACTGGCGAGTGGGGGGCGGTCGCGTATGAGTACTTCCACTATGACTCTCCGCATGAGGTGGTGGCCTTCAGCGCTGAGGCACCGTTTATCACATCTGATACCTACTGCGGCCTTCCGGTGGTGCCGTTCGACGAACTCGCGAAGGCCTACCCGCCCGATGAGTACCGGGCATTCGTGGCGGCGTCAAGCGTAGAGTTCAACCGGCTCAGGCGGCGTCTGTACGACGGGGTCAAGGCCGCTGGCTTCGACTGTGTCTCCTATGTCAGCAGTCACGCGTTCGTCCTGCCCGACGTCGAAATCGGCGAGAATGTGTTCGTGCAGGAGTATGCCGAGCTGGAGTTCATGACCCGCCTTGGCGATAACGTTCTCCTCGGGTGCGGAGTGTGCATTGGGCACAGTTCCGTGATCGAGGATGACTGCTACGCCGGCCCGAACGCCGCTGTCTGCGGACTCACTAAGGTGGGCCGCAGCTCGTTCATTGGCGCCAACAGCTGTATCGCTGACTGTATCTCGGTAGCTGAGGATTGCATCATCGGCGCTGGCGCGGTTGTCCTGAAAGACACCCAGCCACGTCAGGTCTATGTCGGCAATCCCGCACGTCCCACCGGCCGCGACAGCTTCGATGTGTTCGGTGTGACTTTCCGTTGAGTGTGCCACTGCTCGTGGGGTAACCCCGATGGAGCTGGCCGGGCATTTCTCCGGTGCGCGGCGGAAAGATGCCCGGCCCAGCTGAAGTCGCGGCTGACCGGCCTCAGATAACCTGCGGCTGACCGGCCTCAGACAACCTGCACGAGAGCGAGTTCCCCGGGCGAGGCTTTCTGCAGCCCCCGGGCCAGCAATTCGCCGACTTTCAGGCCTCCGGCCTGGAGGCGGATCACCGGCTCCGGCCCGATGGCCGACGGCAGGACGCCCATATGCCCCCGGCGTGGCGGATCCAGCGGCCATACCGGCACGCCCGCGGCGGCAAGAGCATCGCGATCCACATCGCCCCAGTACTGGACGAGGACGGTGCCCGGCGCTGCCTCCCCCAGGCGCTTGGCCTCGGCAGCGCCGAACACAGCATCGTCGCCGGGCTGCAGCGCAAGGACGACAGCATCGGGGCGCGGGGCGAGGACGGCTGCGCTCAGCTGGCCCGCCTGGGCGACGTCGGCGCCACCGCTCCGCAGGTAATCCGTGATGAACGGCGCGAAGGAATTGTCGCAGAGCACCACGATGTGGCTCCCGTAGACGGCGACACCGGCATCGTGCAGCTGCTTCACGGCCATTGGCCCGAGGAAAGAAAAGACGTTGACGGCCGGGTGGGTCTCGCTCGTTCCTGCCACCGGGATACCGCGGCTCCGGCAAGCGTCCAGATCGACGTCGGACGCCCGGTACTCCCAGCTTTCGTACATGAGCGGAATCACCGAGGACGGCTTCATCTGGGCCACCGTGGCCGCGTCGATCGGCCGTACCTGGCCGCTGTTGGTCACGATATCCGCGGCGCCGATGACCTCGGCGTTTTTCTGCGGCATCAGCTGTATCCGGCCCGTCACCCCGGCCAGCCGGGCCAGCTCACCGGTCCCCGCCGCGAGCTCCTGCGCTGTCGCGTAGGCTGTCGCGGCGGCCAAGGCATAGACGTCTGCCCCGGCGAGGGCAGCGAGGACCGGGGTCACCGCGTATGCCCCGCTCGCCGCCTCGGTCAGCACGGTGCGGCCGGTGAGATCCAGCTGGCAGCGCTCGATGGCCGCAGCCATCAAGTGAACCAGGCGCCGGTCGTTCAGGCCCGGGGCTGCAGCCGTCATGCTCTCCCCGCTGACTGCGGCAGGCGGGCCGCGGCGCGCAGCACGGACACGACCAGATCCTGCTCCTCCTCGGTCATCTGGTGGAAGAGCGGCAGGATGAGCGAGTCGGCGGTAAGCCGCTCCGTCACCGGCAGCGGCGGGCACTGCTGATCCGCATAGGCCGGTTCGAGGTGAGCCGCCATGATGCCCCGCCGGGCCGACACTCCCGCGTCCGCCAGCAGCCGGAGCAGCTCGTTCCGGCTGACCGGGAAGCCGCTGGGCAGCAGTACCCAGAACGCCTGGTAGTTGGTGCTGCCGTAGCCGGGATCCGAGACGACGGACAGGCCCGGGATGTCCGCCAGCAGCTCCTGGTAACGCGCGGCGAGGGCGCGCCGCCGGGCGATCATGCGGTCCAGCTTGGTCAGCTGGACCAGGCCGATCGCGGCCTGCACGTCGGTCATCCGGTAGTTGTAGCCGACTTCCAGGTAGCTTTCGATGACCGGCTGCTGGCTCGCGTGCCGCTGCGCTGCGCTGGCGTTCATGCCGTGCTCCCGTAGCCGGCGCAGCCGGGCCGCGACAGCACCGTCCGGGGTGACGATCATCCCGCCCTCACCCGTGGTGAGCAGCTTGCGCGGGTGGAACGAGAACGCAGCCAGCTGGGCGCTGGCACCAGCCAGACGCCCCCGGTAGACGGAGCCGGCCGCACAGGCCGCGTCCTCGATCACGGCGATGCGGCGCGGCTCGCAGAGCGCCCGGATGGCATCAAGGTCCGCGGGCATCCCGGCCTGGTCCACCAGGATGACCGCGCGGGTCCGCCCGGTCAGGCACGGCTCGACCGTGGCCGGGACCAGGTTCTGGGTGGCCGCGTCCACGTCGGCGAAGACCGGCTGCGCGTTCACGTAGCGGACCGCGTTGGCGGTCGCGATGAACGACAGCGAGGGGACCACGACCTCGTCGCCGGGGCCGATGCCCGCCGCGATGAGCGCCAGGTGCAGGGCGGTGGTGCAGGAGGACACGGCCACCGCATTCGTGGCGCCGAGATGCCCGGCGAAGGCGGCCTCGAACTGCGCTACCCGGGGGCCCTGGGCCACCCAGCCGGATGCGACCGCGGCCGCGGCCGCATCCGCCTCTTCCTGGCCGAGCCAGGGCCGCATCACCGGGATCATGACGGCGCGGTCCCGGCCGCCCGCTGCTCCCGCCACCAGGACACCAGCCGGTGCAGGCCCTGCTCCAGGTCGATCTCGGCCTTCCAGCCCAGGCGGTCGGCTGCGCGGGACACGTCGGCCAGCCGGCGGGTGACCCCGTTCGCCGCGCGGGCGGGCCCGAACTCCGGCTCGAGATCCGCGCCCATGACCTGGCTCAGCATCTGCGCGAGCTCGAGCAGGCTCGTCTCGGTGCAGGTGCCGATGTTGAACACTTCGCCGGACACGTCACTGGCGGCGGCCAGCAGGTTCGCCCGGGCGATGTCCTCGGTGAACACGAAGTCCATGGTCTGCGTGCCGTCACCCAGGATCAGCGGCGGCTGGCCCGCCTCGATCCGCTCCATCCAGCGGATCATCACCTCGGTGTACAGACCGTGGATGTCCATCCGCGGTCCGTACACGTTGAAGTAACGCAGCGCCACGTAGTCGAGTCCGCGCATGGCCTGGAAACTGCGCAGCAGCCCCTCGTTGAAGGTCTTGGCCGCGCCGTACAGCGTGTCGTTGTCGTACGGGTGCTGCCGCTCGGGCGTCGGGAACTCCTCGGCCAGCCCGTACACCGACGCGGACGACGCGGCGATGACCTTGCGCACGCCCGCGTCCACCGCGGCCTCGACGATTTCGTAGGTGCCGTCGACCAGGACTTCGAGGGCGAGCCGGGGCTCGGTGGCGCACTGGGTGATCCTGATCGCGGCCTGGTGGAAGACCAGGTCAATGCCGGTCATCAGGCTGGTGACCAGCCCGCGGTCCCGGATGTCGCCCTCCACCAGCCGGACGTTCCCGGCCGCCAGCGCGCCAGCCAGGTTGTCCCGGCGGCCGCGGACCAGGTTGTCCAGCACGATCACCTCGGCCGCGTCCGCCGCGACCAGCTGGTCGACGATGGTCGAGCCGATGGTGCCCGCGCCGCCCGTGACCAGACAGCGCTGCCCTTTGATCGGCTGCCCCTTGCTGCTCATCTGCTTGCCTCCATGGCTACGGGGACCGCGACCGGGACCCGGGCGCCGTCCTGCTCGGCACTGCGCGACGCTGCTTCCAGGACGGCCAGGACCCGCAGGCCCGCGCCCGCATCGGTGAGCGGGGCCCGGTTCTCGCTGATCGCGCTGGCGAACTCGGCCATCACCGACAGCAGTGGCTCCTTCTCCGGCAGGGCCGGGACGCTGATGTCCCCGGTCCGGTAGGAGATGAGGGTCTGCCGCGCTCGTCCGGGCCCACCGTGTCGGCGGGCAGCCGGTCCACCCCGCGGTCGTGCACCATCAGCCGGGCCGGCGGGTTCATGTCGTCCCAGACGATCGTCCGCCGGGTGCCGCCGATCACCGTGGTCCTGATCTTCATGGGGCTCAGCCAGTTGACGTTGACGTGGGCCAGCACGCCGTTGGACAGCCAGATCGAGAGGTAGGCGAGGCAGGCCCGGCCGGTGCCGACCGGATCGGCCGTGTGCGCCGCCACCGCGACCGGCACGACGCCCTCGGGCAGCACGAAGTCCAGGATCGACAGGTCATGCGGGGCCAGGTCCCACAGCACGTCCACATCCGGCTGCACCAGGCCCAGGTTCACCCGGACCGAGTTCGACGAACTGGATCTCGCCGATCTCCCCGGACTGGATGAGCTCACGGATCCGGCGCACCACCGACGTGTAGCAGTAGGTGTGGTCGCACATCAGCACCAGCCCGGTGCGCTCGGCGAGGTGGACCAGTTTCTCCGCGTCCGACACCGTCGCGGTCAGCGGCTTTTCCACCAGCACGTGCTTGCCCGCCTCGAGGGCGGCGCGGACCAGATCGAAGTGGGTGGCTGCTGGCGTGGCGATCGCCACTGCGCTGACTTCCGGGTCGGCCAGCACCTGGTCGTAGCTGGCGGTCGCGCGGACCGGCGTGTAGGCGTCCAGGGCCGCCTCGGCACGAGCCAGGTCCCGGTCGCACAGCCACTTCAGGCGGAAGGCGGGCGTGGAACGGGCGGCCCGGACGAGATTAGGCCCCCAGTAGCCGGCGCCCACGACGGCCAGCCCGATAGACGACATGCTGAAATCCTCCCGACATCAGTTCGGTTGTTTCCGGTTACCCCGCCACGAGGGCGCCCAGGCCGTCCAGGCCAGTGGGTGCTTCTGGCGGTACTGCCATCCGGTCAGCCAGCTACGACGATCCGCCCGCCCGGCCACCCTGACTGCCCGCCGGCCAGCACTCTTACGACGCCCAGCCTGGCCGGTGGGATGACAGGCTGATCACACTTTGCCGTACTTTGGCGCCTGCTGCCCGGTCATTGCCGGCATCCGCGGCGGGGACAGGAAGCCGCGCCCCGCGGGTCTCCGGGACGCTCCGCGACGAGGCTCCCGGTGGCTGCCGGAGCGGCTGCTGGTGGCCGTCCGGCGCGGCTCCCGGGCGAGGACCGGCCCTGCGACCGCTGCGGCTGCTGGGGCCGTCCTGGGTAATGGGACTGGTGGTGCGGGCCTGGCCGGCCGGGAGTTGCCGTTGCCGACCGGGGGAGTTGCCGCTGGCTAATTGTGGAACGCGGCGGCTTCCTCGAGCTGGCCGTCGCTCTCCAGGTACTCCTCGCCGGTCTGCGGGCAGCGCCAGCGCCCGGGGCCGGATTCCGCGAGTGGCACCCCGGCGCGGCCCACCCAGCCGATCCGGCGCGCGGGCACCCCGGCCACCAACGCGAAGTCCGGCACGTCCCGGGTGACCACGGCCCCCGCCGCGACCAGGGCCCAGCGGCCGATCTCGCAGCCGGCCACCACCACGACCCGGGCCCCCAGCGCTGCCCCCTCGCGGACCGTGACGCCCTGGGCGTCCCAGTCATCCGGCCGCTTGACCTGGCCGGCGACGTCCGTGGAGCGTGGGTACATGTCGTTGGTGAGCACCGTGGCGGGCCCGATGAACACCCCGTCGTCCAGCCGGGCGGGCTCGTAGACCAGCGCGTAGTTCTGCAGCTTGACGTGGTCGCCGATGACCACGCCGGGGCCGACGTACGCGCCGCGGCCCACGATGCAGCCGCGGCCGAGCCGGGCGTCCTCCCGGATCTGGGCGAGATGCCAGACCGTGCTGCCCTCCCCGAGCACGGCGCTGTCGTCCACATCCGCCGACGGCTGGATCCGCGCACTGTCCATGATCAAGCCCCTCACTTTCGCTGCAGATCGTCCCGGGCTGCCGCATATCCTGACGCGGCGCGCACAGCCGTGCATACTTGCCCGTTGTGGTGAGCGTTATCGTTCCGGCACATAACGAGGCCCGTGTGATCGGGCGCCTGCTCGGTCGGCTGGTGCCCGAGGACCATCTCCAGCTGGTGCCCGGGGACCATCGGCCCGACGGCCATCCCGGCGAGCTGGATGTCATCGTGGTGGCCAACGGCTGCACCGATGATACGGCTGAGGTGGCGGGTGCCTTCGGCCCCCCGGTCCGGGTGCTGTCCATCCCGGTGGCCTCCAAGCGCGAGGCGCTGCTGGCCGGCGACCAGGCCGCGCGCGGCTTCCCGCGGATCTACGTGGATGCGGACGTGGAACTCGGGGCCGACGACATCCGGGCGCTGGGGGCGGCGCTCGGCCGCCCCGGGGCGCTGGCCGGCGGCCCGGAGCGGGTGCTCGACCTGGCGGGGCGGCCGTGGCCGGTCCGCTGGTACTACGACGTGTGGGTCCGGCTGCCCGAGGTCCGCCGCGGGCTGTTCGGCCGGGGTGTCATCGGGCTGAGCGAGGCAGGCTTCGCCCGGGTGGCGAGCCTGCCCCCGCTGCTGGCGGACGACCTCGTTGCCTCGCTCGCGTTCCAGCCGGAGGAACGGGTCATCGTGCCCGAGGCGCGGGTCGTTGTGCACACCCCGCGGACGTTCCGGGACCTGCTGCGCCGCCGGGTGCGGGCCACCATGGGGTGAGCCAGGTCGAGGAGGCCGAGGGCGCGCCGGACTCGACGGCCCGGACCCGGCCTGCCGACCTGCTCGCGATGATCCGGGCCGAGCCGCGGCTCGCTCCCCGGGTCGCGCTGTTCGTGGCGGTGGCGGTGCTAGCGCGGCGGCGGGCCAGCCGGGAAGTGCAGCGGCGGTCCTACACGACCTGGATGCGGGACGAGAGCAGCCGCGGGTAGCCGGGAGCCGCCCGGCGAGCCGGGTCCCCGCCCGCGGGCGCAGCAAGCCGCGGGCACGACGAAGAGACGAAGAGTAGCCGAAAAACGACAAACGTGTGGCTGTCGTGACATTCCTCTACGTGTGATGAAGCGCTCGTCAACCTTCCGGTTTGATCGGGCGTCTTTCATACGGGCCCGCGAAGCCGGGCCAGGGGGGATGTGGCGAAGGGCTGACAAGGACGGTGGAGTCGAGTGTCCGGTGGTACGGCCGTCTCGCACAGGGCAAGGACGAGGAGCCAGGCCAAGCTGGCTGCGCGCGATCCTGCCGCGTGGACCCGCGCGTACCTGCGCCGGGTGGTGCTCGCCGACTTCCTCTGCGCCCTCACGGCCGGAGCCCTCGCCTTCGAGGTGCGGTTCGCGACGCCGGATTACCACCCGGCGGTGTACATCGCGTTCACCGGCCTGCTGCCGATCCTGTGGACGGTGGCCCTGGCCGTGGCCGGCGGCTACGACACCCGGTTCGTCGGTGTGGGCTCGGATGAGTTCCGCAAGGTGCTGAACGCCGCCGTCGGCCTGACCGCCTTCGTGGCCATCGCCTCCTACGCGGTGAAGTTCCCCTTTGCCCGTGGTTACGTGCTGCTCGCCCTGCCGACCACGACCGTCTTCGACCTGGTCGTGCGGCACCGGCTGCGGCGGCGGCTGCACCGGCTGCGCAGTAAGGGCAAGTGCATGCGCCGGGTGGTCGCGGTGGGTCACGCCCCGGCGGTCGCCGACCTCATCGGCGAGCTGCGCCGGGGCACCTACCACGGCCTGTCCGTGGTCGGTGCGTGCCTGGCCGGTGGCACCATGCTGGGTGAGATCGCCGGGGTACCGGTCTACGGCGGGCTCACCAACGTGACGTCGGCTGTGGGCCACCTCGAGGCGGACACTGTGGCCGTGCTGGCCTGCCCGGAGATGAACGGCATCCGGCTCCGCCAGCTCGCCTGGGACCTGGAGAAGACCGGCACCGACATGTGCGTCGCACCGGCCCTGATGGATGTGGCCGGCCCGCGGACGACGATCCGGCCGGTCGCCGGGCTGCCGCTGCTGCACGTGGACCACCCCGAGCTGGACGGTGGCAAGCAGGTCATCAAGGCCCTGTTCGACAAGGTCGTGGCGCTGACCGGGCTGGCCCTGGTCGCCCCGCTGTTCGTGCTGATCATGCTGGCCATCAAGCTCAGCGACCGCGGGCCAGTGTTCTTCCGGCAGATCCGGGTGGGCAAGGACGGGCACAGCTTCTCCGTCTGGAAGTTCCGCACGATGGTGGTGGACGCGGAGCAGCGCAAGGCGGAGCTGGCCGCGCACAATGAGGCGGACGGCGCGCTGTTCAAGATGCGCCGCGACCCGCGGATCACCAAGGTCGGCGGCTACCTGCGCCGTTACTCCCTGGATGAGCTGCCCCAGCTGATCAACGTCCTGGTCGGCGACATGTCGCTGGTGGGCCCGCGGCCCGCGCTCCCGGTGGAAGCGGCCAAATACGGCGTGCCGATGCGGCGCCGCCTGGTGGTGAAGCCAGGAATGACCGGCCTGTGGCAGGTCAACGGCCGGTCGGACCTGCCCTGGGACGAAGCGGTCCGGCTGGACCTGCGCTATGTGGAGAACTGGTCCTTCGCCCTGGACCTGCAGATTCTCTGGAAAACCTGGTCGGCGGTCATGCGGGGGTCTGGCGCCTACTAGCCTGGTGAATTCCGGCGTCGCCGCCGGACCCGGTCTCACCCGCACCCGGCTGGACACTCGGCCGGGAAGGACGTCGGCCGGGACACTGGCCAGAGACAGGAGCCTGCCCGACGATGACGGATGACGACCGCCTGGCCCGTGATCTCGCCGTCGAGGCGGGGCGCCGCCTGCTGGCCCGGCGCGCGGACGGCGGCGAGCCCAGCGAGCTTCGCGACGCGGGTGACCGGCTGTCGCACGAGTTCCTGGCCGCGGAGCTCAGCCGGCTCCGGCCGGGAGACGCGGTCCTGTCCGAGGAGGGCCGCGACAACCTGGCCCGGCTCTCCGCCCGCCGGGTCTGGATCGTTGACCCGCTGGACGGCACCAGGGAGTTCGGCGAGCCGGGCCGGACCGACTGGGCGGTGCACGTTGCGTTGTGGGAACAGGGCGCGCTGACCGCCGGAGCGGTGGCGCTGCCTGCGCTGGGCACGGTCCTGAGCACGGCAGAGCCGCCTGCCCCGCCCGCGCCCGCCGTGCCCGGGCAGCCGCTCCGCGTCGTGGTCAGCCGGTCCCGGCCGCCGGCGTTCACCGGCCGGCTCGCCGAGGAGATCAAGCTCACGCTCGTCCCGCTCGGCTCGGCCGGTGCGAAGGCCGCCGCGGTGATCCGCGGCGAGGCCGACGCTTACCTGCACAGCGGCGGCCAGTACGAGTGGGACTCCGCGGCACCGGTCGCGGTGGCGACGGCCGCCGGGCTGCACGCGTCCCGGCTGGACGGTTCCCCGCTGGTCTACAACCAGTCTGATCCATACCTGCCGGACCTGATGATCTGCCCGGCCGCACTGGCCCAGCCGCTGCTGGATGGACTTCGCGCGGCCGGCTGTTCTATCGCTTAACGGCAGTCCAGCGCCGGACTGTGCCCCGACCGCCCTGACCCTTACCCATGCCCTGACCCACGGAGCCCGCGAGATGGCCATTACTCGCTCTGACTATTCGCTGTCCCAGCTCGATGTGCTCGAAGCCGAGTCGATCCACGTGATGCGTGAGGTCGCGGCTGAGTTCGAGCGGCCCGTGCTGCTGTTCTCCGGCGGCAAGGACTCCATCGTCATGCTGGCCCTGGCGGAACGGGCGTTCTGGCCAGCCAAGATCCCGTTCCCGGTGATGCACGTGGACACCGGCCACAACTTCGCCGAGGTGATCGAGTACCGGGACCGCCGGGTCGCCGAGGCGGGGGTGCGGCTCGTGGTCGCCTCGGTGCAGGACTCCATCGACCAGGGCCGGGTCGCCGAGGAAACCGGCCGGTGGGCCAGCCGGAACCGGCTGCAGACCACCACGCTGCTGGACGCGATCGAGGAGCACCGGTTCGACGCCGTGTTCGGCGGCGGCCGCCGGGACGAGGAAAAAGCCCGGGCCAAGGAACGGGTCTTCTCGTTCCGGGACGAGTTCGGCCAGTGGGACCCGAAGAACCAGCGCCCGGAGCTGTGGAACATCTACAACACCCGGATCCGGATGGGCGAGCACATCCGGGTGTTCCCGCTGTCCAACTGGACCGAGCTGGATGTCTGGCAGTACATCGCCCGGGAGAAGCTGGAGATCCCGTCCATCTACTTCGCGCACAGCCGCCGCGTGTTCGAGCGCGACGGCATCCTGCTCGCCGACAACGAGTTCATGACCCGCGGTGAGGACGAGCCGGTGTTCGAGACCCAGGTGCGCTACCGCACCGTGGGTGACATGACGTGCACCGGGGCCGTGGAATCCACCGCCGCCACGGTGACCGACGTGATCGCCGAGATCGCGGCGACCCGGATCACCGAGCGGGGCCAGACCCGCGCCGACGACCGGACCAGCGAGGCGGCCATGGAAGACCGCAAGCGAGAGGGGTACTTCTAATGCCGGCCACGCTCGAGGACGTCGTCTCCCCCGAAGGGAGCAGGCAGATGGACATCCTGCGGCTGGCCACGGCCGGCTCGGTCGATGACGGGAAGAGCACGCTGATCGGCCGCCTGCTGTACGACTCGAAGGCGATCTTCGAGGACCAGCTGGCCGCCGTGGAACGGACCAGCAAGGCGCGCGGCGAGGACTACACCAACCTTGCGCTGCTCACCGACGGCCTGCGGGCTGAGCGGGAGCAGGGCATCACGATCGACGTGGCGTACCGCTATTTCGCCACGCCGCGGCGGAAGTTCATCATCGCTGACACTCCCGGGCACATCCAGTACACCCGCAACATGGTCACCGGGGCGTCCACCGCTGACCTGGCTATCGTGCTGGTGGACGCGCGCAACGGGCTGACCGAGCAGAGCCGCAGGCACGCCTTCCTGACCACGTTGCTGCGCGTGCCGCACCTGGTGCTGGCGGTCAACAAGATGGACCTGGTCGATTACGACCAGGAGGTGTTCGACCGGATCAGCGAGGAGTTCGCGGCGTTCGCGGCCAAGCTGGAGATCGGCGACCTGAGCTTCATCCCCATCTCCGCGCTGCACGGGGACAACGTGGTGCAGCGGTCCGAGCGCATGCCCTGGTACGACGGGCCGTCGCTGCTGCACCACCTGGAGCATGTGCACATCGCGTCCGACCGCAACCTGATCGACGTGCGTTTCCCGGTGCAGTACGTGATCCGGCCGCACCAGGCCACCGACCCGGAACTGCACGACTACCGCGGCTACGCCGGGCAGGTGGCGGGCGGGGTGCTGAAGCCCGGTGACGAGGTCATGCACCTGCCGTCCGGGCTGACCACCACGATCAGCCGGATCGACACCGCGCACGGCCCGGTGCCGGAGGCGTTCGCGCCCATGTCGGTGACCCTGGTGCTCGAGGATGACCTGGACATCTCCCGCGGCGACATGATCTGCCGCCCGCACAACCAGCCGCTGGTGACCCAGGATGTCGAGGTCATGGTCTGCTGGATGTCGGAGAGCAGGCCGCTGGCCGCCCGGGACCGGCTGGTCGTCAAGCACACCTCGCGGACGGTCAAGGCTATCGTCCGTGAGCTGCACTACCGGCTCGACGTGAATACCCTGCACCGGGACGAGACCACACAGGGCCTTGAGCTGAACGAGGTAGGCCGGGTGACCCTGCGGCTGACCCAGCCCTTGTTCTGCGACCCGTACAGCCGGAACCGGCTGACCGGCGGTCTCATCCTGATCGATGAAAGCAGCAACGCAACCGTGGGCGCGGGAATGATCACCGAGGCGCGCTGAACCGGGGCTACTGACCCCACAACCGGAGCCAGAGCCGCGGAGGCGGAAAGTCCAGTGACGCCGTTCGATCACCTTGCTGACTACATGGCCCTGCCCCGGCTCGCGGGCCTCCGGCTGGCCCCGGACGGCAGCTGGCTGGCGGTGACGGTGCAGACCCTGTCCGCTGACGGTCGCACGTACGCGCCCAGCATCTGGCGGATCGGCACGGGCCGGGGTGGCCTCGGCCGGGACGGCACGGACGGCGCGGGTGCTGCCGAGGCGGGTGCTGATGAGGCAGGCACCGACCGGGCCGCGGTGCGGTTGACCCGGTCCGCTGAGGGCGAGGACAGCCCGGCCTTCCTGCCGGACGGGTCGTTGCTGTTCCTGTCGTCCCGGCCGGCCCCGCCCGCGTCCCGCCCGGCCGCGCCAGGTGACGGTGACGGGCCCGCCGGGAAGAACGGCGCGGCCGAGGAGACGACGGGGAAACGTGCCCTGTGGCTGCTGCCCGCCAGCGGCGGGGAAGCCCGCCAGGTCGCGGCGCCCCCCGGAGGCATCGCCCAGCTGGCCACCGCGGCCGGCGCCGCACTCGCCGCGTTCACCGCGCCAGTGCTGCCCGGCGCCCACGGCCTGGCCGACGACGCCGGGCGGCGCAAGGCCCGCAAGGACGCGGGCGTCACCGCGATCCTGCACGAGAGTGCACCGGTCCGGTACTGGGACCACGACCTCGGGCCGGATGAGCTGCGGCTGCTGGCCACCCCGGTCAGCCCCGGCGCGGACCCAGGCACCGCCGAGGCGGCCAGCTGGAGCGAGCCGCGCGAGCTGACCGCCGAGCCGGGCCGCGCGCTGGACGAGCAGTCGTTCGAGCTGACCCCGGACGGGCGGTACGCCGTCACCGGGTGGTCGGTGTACGCGCCCAGCGGGGAGCAGCGGGTGGAAGTGGCCGTCATCGACACCCAGTCCGGGGCGCGCCGGACCCTGCTGTCCGCCCCCGGCTACGACTTCTACGCGCCGCGGGTGTCCCCGGACGGCCGGTCCGTGCTGGCCATCCGGGAGCAGCACGACAGCCTGGCCGAGCCCGCCGACCTGACCCTGGTGCTGGCGCCGCTCGACGGCAGCACCGGCCCGGCCGACCTGCTCGGCGGGCTGGACCGGTGGCCAGCCGAGGCGGCCTGGGCCCCGGATGGCCAGCACGCTTACTTCGCCGCCGACGATCATGGCCGGCGCCCGGTGTTCCGGATCGACCTGGGGACCGCCACGGTCACCCGGCTCACCAGTGACGATGGCGCGTACTCCGCGCTGTGCCCGGCGCCGGACGGCCGCTTCCTGTACGCGCTGCGCGCGGCGGTGGACAGCCCGCCCACGGCCGTCCGGCTGGACCTGACCGGGCCGGACGCCGCCCCCCGGCCGCTGGCCAGCCCGGCGCCGGCCCCCGACCTCCCCGGCCAGCTGACCGAGATCGAGACGGTGACCAGTGACGGCGCCGCCGTCCGGGCCTGGCTGGTACTGCCGGACGGCGCCGACGCCGGGCTCCGGCGCCGTTGCTGCTGTGGATCCATGGCGGGCCGCTGTCCAGCTGGAATACCTGGTCCTGGCGGTGGAATCCGTGGCTGATGGCCGCCCGCGGCTACGCGGTCCTGCTGCCCGACCCCGCCCTGTCCACGGGTTACGGCCGTGACTTCATCGCCCGTGGCCACGTCAACTGGGGCGGCAAGCCCTTTACCGACCTGATGGCCATCACCGACGCCGCGGCCGCCCGCCCGGACGTTGACGAGGCCCGCACCGCGGCCATGGGCGGCTCGTTCGGCGGCTACATGGCCAACTGGATCGCCGGGCACACCGGCCGGTTCCGCGCCATCGTCAGCCACGCCAGCCTGTGGGCGCTGGACCAGATGTTCGGCACCACGGACGCCCCCGCGCTGTGGCGGCGCCTCTTCGGCACCCCGGCCAGCCATCCGGAGCGCTATGCGGCCAACTCACCGCACCTGCATGCGGCCAGCATCAGCACGCCGATGCTGGTGATTCACGGCGACCGGGACTACCGGGTGCCGATCGGCGAGGCGCTGCGGCTGTGGACGGACCTGGCCGCCGGGGCCGCCAGCGGGACGGCCAAGTTCCTGTACTTCCCGGACGAGAACCACTGGGTGCTCACCCCTGGCCATGCGACCGTCTGGTACGAGACGGTGTACGCCTTCCTCGCCGAGCACATGCTCGGCGAGCCCTGGCAGCGCCCCGAACTGCTCTAGCACCCGCGGCCGCGAAGTTGAGGCCTCTGGTGCCGTGTCAGGGGGTCTTTCTGGCGCATGCCACCAGCCGGCAGATCCCGGTGTGCCGGGTTTCCCAGGGCGCGACGTCCCCGGTCACATACCGGTGCCCATGATCGTGCCCCCCCCCCGGGGACCAGCGTTACCACCGGGGCTCCGGTGAGGGGCCCGCGGGTTATGTGGTGGCGGATGCGCATATACGAGGCATTTGCCACCACAGAGAAGCCCCGGGCTCCCGCCCCGGGCGGCGGTTACCAGACGTCGCCGTCGCGCCAGTCGCAGGTCAGCCCGGCGGACAGGTCGAGCGGGACCTGCAGCGGGAGGACGTAGATCGCGCCGTCCTCGTCCTCGGTGCGGACGATGCCGTCCGGGGTAAGGGCTGAGACCGGGCCCTGCCACAGCTGCCAGCCACGCGCCGCATAGAACGCGGCAGCCTCGTCGGTCGCGCCCAGCGCGCCCAGATCGTAGGCACCGCGGGCGACCCGCTCCAGCGCGTCCATCATGGCCGCGCCGTGGCCGCGGCCCCGGCGGTCCGCGCGTACCCCCACGCCTTCCACGTAGCCCGCCCGCAGCGCCCGGCCGCCGGTCAGCAGCCGCCGCTGGATCACCGAGGCGTGGCCGATCAGCTCGGCCCCCTCCCAGACCAGCGCGTGCACCCCGCCCAGCGCATGCTCCCAGTCGTCCTCGGTCATGTCGTCGAACACGTCGTAGAGCAGGGCCCGCGCCGCCGCGCGGGTGCCCGTATCCAGGTCAGCGGTATGCGCGGTGCGCAGGTCAGCCATGACCGCCATCCTCGTCACCCCGTTCCGCCCAGGCGACCCGTTTTCCGCCACCCGCCCTCGCCTCGTCCCGCTTCCGCGCCCCCGGTGGGTCAGTTCAACGGTGTAACTGATCTTGGTGTGTTATTTCCTGCCTGCGCTGAGGCGGCCGTCGAAGGTGACGTCGAAGGCGTTCAAGGGTGGTTGCCACTGGTTGGTCCACGGCTGGGGGCCCTTGCCGGTGGGGTCGAGGCTCATGATCGCGAGATAGAGGCAGTTGAGGGCGGTGCTATGGGGCACGAATTGCCCACGATCATGGAAGACGCCCGTGCGGCGCGGCGGCGCGCTTGGCTGCTCCCGGGGGCGCCCGGGGGCGGCGGGTGTGCCAGGGTGGGAGCATGACGCGCGCGCACCTGGACAAGCGGCCTGGCGAGGTCGCCGCCATGTTCGACAAGGTCGCCGAGCGCTACGACCTGCTCAACGATGTGCTCTCGCTCGGCCAGGACCGGTGGTGGCGGCGGGTCGTGGCGGTGGCGGTCAGCGCCCGGCCGGGCGAGCGGGTGCTGGATCTCGCGGCGGGCACCGGGACCTCGTCGCGCACCTTCACCACCGCGGGCGCGCACTGCGTGGCCTGCGACTTCTCGCTGGGCATGCTCCAGGTCGGCGCGCGCAGGCTGCACTCGGGGTCGGGCACGCTGCCAGCCCAGCCGGACCGGGGCCCGCACGGCAACGGCAGCAGAGGTCCCCGGGAACCTGCCCGGCGGGTCAGCTTCGTGGCGGGGGACGCGTTGCGGCTGCCCTTCCGCGACCAGGCCTTCGACGCGGTGACGATCTCGTTCGGGCTGCGCAACGTGGCCGACCCGGATGCGGCGCTGGCCGAGATGCTCCGGGTCACCAGGCCCGGCGGCCGGCTGGTGATCTGCGAGTTCGGCCACCTGCCGTGGCCGCGGCTGAACACGCTGTACGAGCGGTACCTGGCCGGGGCCCTGCCGGTGGTGGCGCGGCGGCTGTCACGCGCCCCGGACGCCTACACCTATCTGGCCGAATCGATCAAGGACTGGCCGGCCCAGGCTGAGCTGGCCCAGCGGATGACGGCGGCGGGGTGGTCGGCAGTACGCTGGCGGGACCTGACCATGGGGGTCGTGGCTGTGCACTTCGGCCGCCGTCCCGGCTAAGCACAGCTGCAGCCCGGCCCGGCAGCCGCAGGGCGGTTCGCCGGGCTGTCAGGTGAAGGTCTAGACTTCGGAAACGAAGAACTTGTGAAGCTGTTCACAAGATAGTCAGGACAAGGTCCGTGACCCAGGAAGTCTCCCCAGCTATGGCCCCGGACGTGCCGTCTCCCGGCGCTTCCCACACTGCGACACCCGCCGTGGCACCCGCTGCCGGGCCTGCTGCCGCGGTTCCTGCCGTACCCGGAACGCCCGCCCAGCCCGGAGCGTCCGCCGGACCCGGAACATCTGCCGCGCCCGGGCCATCCGCTGGGCCCGGGCCGTCCGCCGGGACCGCGCGGGCACCGCGCCCCCGCGACCTCCCCGAGGAGGCGGACGTCATCGTGGTCGGCGCCGGGCCGGCCGGGTCGTCGGTGGCCTGCTACCTGGCCCGGGCCGGGGTGGACGTGCTGGTGCTGGAGAAGGCCACCTTCCCGCGGGAAAAAGTGTGCGGCGACGGCCTCACCCCGCGCGGGGTCAAGGCGCTGGTCAGCATGGGCGTCCCTCTCGATGAGCAGGACGGCTGGGTGCGCAACAAGGGGCTGCGGATCATCGGCGGCGGCGTCCGGCTGGAACTGCCGTGGCCCGAGCTGTCCAGCTACCCCGGGTACGGGCTGGTCCGGGCCAGGACGGACTTCGACGAGATCCTCGTCCGCACCGCGCAGAAGGCGGGCGCGCGGCTGCTCGAGGGCATGACCGTGACCGGGCCGGTGCTCGACGCCGCGGGCCGCATCACCGGGGTGACCGCCCGGCCGTCCGGCGCCGGCGCCGCTGAGCCGGACCGCAGCTACCGGGCCCAGGTGGTGGTGGCCGCGGACGGCAACTCCTCCCGGCTGTCCCTGGCCATGGGCTTGCGCAAGCGGGACGACCGGCCGCTCGGGGTGGCCGTCCGGACCTACTACACCAGCCCGCGGCACCAGGACGACTACCTGGAATCGTGGCTGGACCTGTGGGACGGCGAGCGGCTGCTGCCCGGCTACGGCTGGATCTTCGGCATGGGCGATGGCACCAGCAACGTGGGCCTCGGGCTGCTCAACACCTCCGCCGCGTTCGGCAACGTGGACTACCGCGACCTGCTGCGCCGGTGGCTGGCTGGGATGCCCGGGGAATGGGGGTACCGCGAGGAGAGCCGGACCCAGCCGATCCGCGGTGCGGCGCTGCCGATGGGCTTCAACCGCACCCCGCATTACACCCGGGGGCTGCTGCTGGCCGGTGATGCGGGCGGCATGGTGAACCCGTTCAACGGCGAGGGCATCGCCTACGCGATGGAATCAGGCGAGATCGCCGCCGCAGTGATCGCGCAGGCGCTGGCCCGGCCGGACCGGCGCGGCACGGAGCAGGTGCTCGCCGCCTACCCCCGGGCGCTGAAGGCGGCCTACGGTGGCTACTACACTCTCGGGCGCACGTTCGTTCACGCGATCGGCAACCCGCGGATCATGCAGTTCGCGACCAGGCACGGCCTGCCCCACCCGGCGCTGATGCGGATCACCTTGAAGCTGCTGGCCAACCTCACCGAGTCGCGAGGTGGTGACGCGGCCGATCGCCTGATCAACGCACTGTCTAAGATGACGCCGGCGGCCTAGGCATTCCGGCCTGACCGCCGCAGGAAGAAGAGGAAGGGAGGCGCGCCGTGCTGAGTCTGTATATTCCGATCCTGGTGCTCGGCGGCCTGGCCGCCGTCTTCGCGATCTTCTCGCTGGTGATGGGGTCGCTGGCCTGCCGAAGCGCTGGAATCGCGCCAAGCTTGAAGCGTATGAATGCGGGATCGACCCGACGCCGCCAATGGTTGGCAGCCGGTTCCCGGTGAAGTACTACCTGACGGCGATGCTGTTCATCCTCTTCGACATCGAGATCGTGTTCCTGTACCCCTGGGCGGTCGCCTTCGACCGGCTGGGCGTATTCGGCCTCGTCGAGATGGTGCTCTTCATCGTCACCGTTCTGGTCGCGTACGCCTATGTCTGGCGGCGCGGCGGTCTGGAGTGGGACTAGACGATGGGCCTGGAAGAAAAGCTGCCGAGCGGCGTCCTGCTGACCCAGGTCGAGAAGCTCGTTGGTTACGCGCGTAAGAGTTCCGTCTGGCCGGCCACGTTCGGCCTGGCCTGCTGTGCGATCGAGCTGATGCAGACCGGCGGCCCGCGGCACGACCTGGCCCGGTTCGGCATGGAGCGCGCGTCCAACACGCCCCGGCAGGCCGACCTGATGATCGTGGCCGGGCGGGTCAGCCAGAAGATGGCCCCGGTGCTCCGGCAGATCTACGACCAGATGGCCGAGCCCAAGTGGGTCATCTCGATGGGCGTGTGCGCCTCCAGCGGCGGCATGTTCAACAACTACGCGATCGTGCAGGGCGTGGACCACATCGTGCCGGTGGACATCTACCTGCCCGGCTGCCCGCCCCGGCCGGAGATGCTGCTCGACGCGATCCTCAAGCTGCACGACAAGATCCAGAACATGAAGCTGGGCGTCAACCGGGAGCGGGAAGTGACCGAGCTGGAGATCGAGCGGCTGCGGCGGCTGCCGCTCGCGGCCGACCTGGCTCCCCGCCACCTGACCGCCCCGGCCGCCGCGAGCGGCTCCGCGGGCGCCTCGGTCAGTTCCCCGAGCAGCGGCGGCCGGCGCCGACGTGGGCGGCCCGGTGGACCCGGCGCAGCCAGGGGCGGCCCGATGAGCGAGGAGAACGCTGCAGCGCCGGACACGCCCGACGAGGCGGCGCTGGCTGGCCAGGAGCGGCTCAGCGAAGAGGTCGTGCGGACCGGCATGTTCGGCACCCGGACCACCGGCGACACCTCGGGTTACGGCGGGCTGCAGGTCCGCCGGGCGCCGCTGCCGTCCAGCCTGCGGCCCTACGGCGGCTATTTCGACGAGGTGGCCGACGCACTGGCCACCCGCCTGAGCGAGGCGGGCACGGACTTCGGCGAGGCCGTGGAGCGGGTCATCGTGGACCGCGGCGAGCTCACCCTGCACGTGCGCCGGGAGTATCTGGTGGACGTCTGCCGGACGCTGCGGGACGAGGCCTCGCTCGCCTTCGAGCTATGCGGCGGGGTGTCCGGGGTGCACTACCCCAGCGACTCCGATCGCGAGCTGCACGCGGTCTACCACCTGCGCTCGATCACCCACAACCGGCAGATCCGGCTCGAGGTGAGCATCCCTGACGCTGACAGGCACGTGCCGTCGGTGGTCAGCGTCTACCCGACCTGTGACTGGCACGAGCGGGAGACCTGGGACTTCTTCGGCATCATCTTCGACGGGCACCCCGCGCTAACCAGAATCGAGATGCCCGACGACTGGAAGGGCCATCCGCAGCGGAAGGACTACCCGCTCGGCGGCATCCCAGTCGAGTATCGCGGCGCCACCATACCGCCACCAGACGAGCGGAGGTCGTACACGTGAGCACCCAGGCAGGCAGCGCGGCCGGGCCAGCCGCGGACGGCGCCGGTGAGGGCACCGAAGGCCGGGTCTACAACCTCGCCGGGGGCGACTGGGACGAGGTCCTCCAGGCGGCGCAGGAGGCTTCCGATGCGCGGGACACCGAGCACCTGGTCGTCAACATGGGCCCGCAGCACCCCTCCACCCATGGTGTGCTGCGCCTGGTGCTGACCCTGGACGGGGAGACCGTCACCGAGCTCCGGCCGGTCGTTGGGTACCTGCACACCGGCATCGAGAAGAACATGGAGTTCCGCACTTGGACCCAGGGCGTCACGTTCTGCACCCGGGCGGACTACCTCTCACCCATCTTCAACGAAACCGTGTACTGCCTCGCGGTCGAGAAGCTGCTCGGGGTGGAGGCGGAAGTGCCCGAGCGGGCCAGCATCCTGCGGGTGCTGCTGATGGAGCTGAACCGGATCGCCTCGCACATGACGGCGATCGGCACCTTCGGCCTGGAACTGGGGCCACCACCGTGTTCCTCTACGCGGTGCGCGAGCGGGAGCGGATCCTCGACCTGTTCGAGCTGATCACCGGGCTGCGGATGAACCACGCCTACGTCCGCCCGGGCGGGTGTCACAGGACCTGCCGCCGGGCGCGCTCGACGCGATCCGCGAGTTCCTGGCCCGGATGCCGCACCAGCTCGCCGAGCTGCGCTCGCTGCTGGACGCCAACCCGCTCTACCTGGCCCGGACGAGGGGCGTGGCCTACCTGGACCTGGCCGGCGGCATGGCGCTGGGCGTCACCGGCCCGCTGCTGCGCGGCACCGGGCTGCCCTGGGACCTGCGGAAGAGCCAGCCGTACTGCGGCTACGAGACGTATGAGTTCGACGTGCAGACGCAGGACACCTGCGATGCCTACGGCCTGTACCTGGTCCGCATCGACGAGTGCGACGAGTCGCTAGCAATACGACGAGTCGAAGGAACAGGGCGAT
>CAWDRD010000098.1:0-125634 GCA_963804455.1 uncultured Actinomycetes bacterium | reverse complement strand
CAGCGCGCCCTGCAGGCGGCGGTGATAGCCGATCAGGATCTCCTGCCCGGCAACACCATGTCGTAGTAGCCGACCCCGGTGATGACGACCGAGCCGCCCTTGCCGGTCATGCTGACCGCGTTCTTGACGACCTCGTTGTCCATCTCGCCCACGGTGCAGATCACGTGATCGGTGAGCCGCCCGCGGGTGAGCTCGACCGCGCCTCCTGGGCCTGCTCCGGGCCGGTGAAGCCGTGCGTGGCCCCGAGCGCCTGGCCGACTCCAGCTCGGACTCCAGCGGGTCGATCGCGATGACGTTCTTGGCCCCGGCGAGCGCGCGCCTGCACGGCGTTGATCCCGACGCCGCCGAGCCGAGACCACCACCGTGTCGCCCGTGCGGACCCCGGCCGCGTAGACGGGGACGCCGAGCCGGTGGTCACCCCGCCGCTGACCAGGGCCGCGTGCTCGAACGGGATGTCGTCATCGACCTTGACGCAGGACCACTCCGACAGCACCGCGTACTGCGAGAACGAGCCGACCACGCACATCCCGCCCAGGTCCTCCCCATTGGAGTGGAACCGGAAGGTGCCATCAGGCAGACAGCCGACGGCCGCGTTCAGCCCGGCGTCACACAGGTTCTGGCGGCCGGTCGAGCAGTACCGGCAGGTGCCGCAGACCGGGATGTAGGAGCAGGAGACGTGGTCGCCCACGGCCACCCTGGTGACACCAGGACCGGTCCGCTCCACCACGCCCGCCCCCTCGTGCCCGCCGACCAGCGGCAGCCGGGCGAGGCCACGGGCCCGGATGTGCTCATCGGAATGGCACAGGCCCGCCGCTTCCATCCGCACCAGTACCTCGTTCGCCCGCGGCTCGTCGAGGTCCAGCTCGGTGATCTCCCAGGGTTCGCCGCCCTTGCGCAGCACTCCCGCCCGGGTCTTCATCATGCTCATGGGTCCGGCCTTCCTCCGTCGCCCTGGTGGTGCCGGCCAGCTGGCGGTGCCTGCCAGCTGGTGGTGCCGGCGCAGCTGGCGGTGCTGGCGAGCTGGCGGTGCCTGGCGCAGCTGGCTGGTACCGGCCACCTCGTGGTACCGGCCAGCTCGTGACCTATGACATTTTGTGCGACGACTGTAGAGGTATTCGTACCTATATCACCTGCCCCGGATCGTGCCAAGTGGACATGTGGCGGGCGCCAGAACGGCAGTTCCTGATTTGGGCTGAGGTCACCTTGACAGTCCTCCTGATACGGCATGTCATTTGTGACGACGAGCGTGATCTCGTTGGTCATGCAATCGTGGCTGGAGCCGCGTGTCCCGGCCGCAGCGGCCGCGGCGGCCGGGACACGCACCGCGCTAACGGAAGAAGGCGTCCCATGACCGTGACCGGGCCGGCGGCCGTGCAGGCCGGTTCGCTGCTGCCGGATGGCTCCCAGCTCATCGGCGCGGACTGGGTCCCGGCGGCCAGCGGGGAGACGATCGACGTCCTCAACCCGGCCACCGGCGAGATCCTGCTCCGGGTACCCCGCGGCGCGGCCGCTGACATCGACGCGGCGGTAACGGCCGCGGCGGCCGCCTTCCCCGCCTGGCGGGACACCAGCCCGGTCGTCCGCGCCGAGCTGCTGCAGGCATGGGCCCGGCTCTGCCGCGAGCACGAGACGCAGCTCGCCACCCTGGAATCGCTGGAGGTCGGGCACCCGTACTGGGGTCCCTCGCCGGTCCCGCGCACGCTCGCCTTCGTGGCCGGGATGGCCGACAAGGTCACCGGCCAGACCCTGCCCACGGCCCAGCCGGATGTGCTGGGACTGACCATCCGGGAACCGTACGCCCAGGAGGAAATCTTCGGCCCGGTGCTGTCGGTGCTCAGCTACGACGATGAAGACGAGGCACTGTCCATCGCCAACGGAACCCGCTACGGCCTCAATGCCTGCGTCTGGACCCGGGACCTCGGCCGGGCCGTCCGGCTGGCCCGGGGAGTGCAGGCCGGCTGGTCACCATCAACGGCTTCGGGTCCCGCGGGGTCATCGGCGCGCCGTGGGGTGGCTACAAGCACAGCGGCTTCGGGCGCACCATGAGCGCCGACTCGATCCTGGACTACACCCAGGTCAAGACCGTTGTGATCAACGCCTGAGCAGCACTGCCTGAGGGGAGTCCGATGGAGATATCCCTGGCCGGAAAGGTGGCACTGGTGACCGGGGCCGGCCTGAACATCGGCAGCGGCATCGCCCTCGCGCTGGCCCGGTACGGGGCGAAGGTGGCCTGCAATGACATCAGCCCGGAGGCGGCCAAGGCGTGCGTCCGCCGGATCGAGCGCAACGACGGCACCGCCATGGCGGTCAGCGGTGACGTCAGCGTGGAGGCCGATGTGCGGGCCTACCTCGGCGAGGTGCTGGACCGCTGGGGCCGCATCGACATCCTGATCAACAACGCCGCCGTCCTCGGCGGGCGCGGCCTGCTCGAGGAGAACCTGGACTACTTCAACCGGGCCGTGACCGTCGCTGCCGCCGGGAATTTCCTCAACAGCAAGCACGCCGCGATCGCCATGATCGAACGGGGCATCCGGGGCAGCATCGTCAGCATCCTGTCCTCCAACGCCTGGCAGGGGGCGGGCGGCGTGATCGCCTACGCCTTCCACAAGGGCGGGCTGGCCAACTTCGTCCGCGCCGCCGCCATGGATCTGGCGCCCTATGGCATCCGGGTGAACAGCTTTTCCCCCACGGCACCTACCCCGGACAACCCGGAACTGCTGGCGGAGTGGCGGAAGGCCGGCCGGACGGAACTCCGGCCGCCCGCCTCGCCGCCAGCGGACCGCCCGGCCTGGTGGCGGCCGGGCGGCCGGTTCGACGTCCGCGGCATGATCCCGATGGGGGTGCCGTCCACACCCACTGACATCGGCCACTGCGTCGCCTGGATGTGCTCGGACTACGCCCGGCTCATCACCGGCTGCGACTTCGTGGTGGACGGCGGAGCCCGGGCCAAGTACTGGGGTTACCTCCCGGCGGCCGAGAACGCCGGGCCGGTCCCGCTGATCCCGCTCGACGTGACCACGCTGGAAGAGGTGGACGGGCATGGCTGACCTGGTCCGGGCCGCGGTCCAGACGGCTCCCGGCAGGTTCGAGATCCGGGAGTTCCCGCGGCCAGTGATCGGCCCCGACGATGGCCTGCTGCGGGTCGAGGCGTGCGGGATCTGCGGCAGTGACGTGGAGCAGTACAAAGGCCATCTCGGGCAGCGGGGCCTGCCCATGGTGCCGGGCCACGAGCCACTCGGGATCATCGAGGAGGTGGGTGAGCGGGCCGCCGAGCGGTGGGGAGTCAGCCCCGGCGACCGGGTCGCGCTGGAGATCCTGATCCCCTGCCGCACCTGCGACCTGTGCCTGACCGGCCGGTACATGTCCTGCCAGAACCGGCAGGGCAGCTACGGGGGGTACAACCCGGGCGAGCCCCGGCTGAACGGCGGCTTCGCCGACTACATCCACCTGCACCCCAACTCCATCCTGCATCCGGTCCGCCCGGACATCCCGGCCGAGATCGCGGTGATGTACAACCCGCTCGGCGCCGGCGTCCGGTGGGCCGTCCACCTCGGCGGCGCTGGCCTCGGCGCCGTCGTGCTCATCCTCGGCTCCGGTCAGCGCGGCCTGGCTGCGGTGATCGCGGCCAAGGCGGCGGGCGCCGAGACTGTCATCGTCACCGGGCTGGCCCGGGACCACGCCAAGCTGGCCCTGGCCCGGGAGTTCGGCGCTGACTACACGATCAACGTGGAGGAGGAGGACACCGTCGCCCGGGTCCAGGAGATCACCAGTGGCACTGGCGTTGACCTGGCGCTGGAACTGACGCCGATGGCCGCCGAGCCGGTCACCCACGCCCTCATGGCGATCCGGCACGGCGGGCGGGTGGTGCTGGCGGGCCTGAAAGGCGGGCGGCCGCATCCCCTGAACACCGACCTGATCATCAACAAGGCGGCCACCGTGGTCGGGGCCTTCAGCGTGGACGCGCGGGGCTACGCGGACGCGATCCGGATCATCGAGTCAGGCCGCTTCCCGCTGGCGAAGATGCACACGCACAGCTTCGGGCTCACGGATGTCGCGCGGGCCATCGAGACGCTCGCGGGCGACGTCGCGGGGGAGAACGCGGTGCACGTGTCGATCCACCCGGACCGGGGCTGACCGCCATGCTGATCGACATGCACGCGCACGTGCTGCCGGCCGAGTTCCCGGCGGCCGGGACCGGGGGCGCGACCGCGGACTGGCCGGTCATGACCCCGGCCGGCCCGGGCGGGGCCCGGCGGCTGGAGTTCGGGCCGGTGACGTTCACCGCCCAGGCCGCCTTCTACGACGCGGCGGCGCGCCTCGCGGCCCTGGACGAGAGCGGGACCGACGCCGAGGTCGTCTCACCCATGCCGCCGCTGCTCAGCTACCGGCTGCCCGCCGCCAGCGGCCGCGACCTCGCCCGCTGGATCAACGATTTCATCGTCACGTTGTGCGCGGCCGAGCCCGCCCGGTTCTTTGGCCTCGGCACGGTGCCCCTGCAGGATCCCGACCTGGCCGCGGCCGAACTCTCCGGCATCGCCAGCGCCGGGCTGGCCGGGGTCGAGATCACCTCGCACATCAACGGCGTCCCGCTCGGCGATGAGCAGTTCGCGGCGTTCTTCGCCGAGGCCGAACGGCTGGACCTGGCGGTCCTCGTGCACGCGCTCCCGGTCGGCCTGGGCGACCGGCTCCCCCGCTCGGCCATGCCCGACTTCGGCGTCGGGGTGGACGCCGCCCTGGGCGCGGCGTCGCTCATCACCAGCGGGATCCCGGACAAATGCCCTGGCCTGCGGCTGGCCTTCACGCATGGGGCGGGCGGCCTGCCGCTGATCCTGCCCCGCGCGCACTACTTCTGGGCTGGCACCTGGAACGAGGAGCCGCCCACCCCGGAACGCGCGGCCCGCCCCGGCCGCGCGCCGTGTTCCCCTATCGCCTACGCCCGCCGTTTCTACTACGACACGTGCGTGTTCGACCGGCGCGCGCTGCGCTACCTGATCGACATGCTCGGCCCGGACCGGCTGCTCGTCGGCACGGACTTTCCCGCGATGCCGCGGGAGGCTCCCACCGGGAAGACCCTGCGCTCACTCGGCCTCGCAGAAGCTGACCTGGACGCCATCACCTGGCACAACTGTTTCCGGTTCCTCGGCATCGCGCCACCCGCCTGACGCTCCAGGGATGACGAAAACGATATCGGCCCGTATCCGAATCACGTGACGCACGTCACGTCGGGCGTGACTGCGAAAGCAAGCTGTGCCCGGCCGGTGGTTCGCCGCAATTCGCTACCCTGGGCGTATGCCCGGGATTACGTCGCCTTCCGCCAGCCTGCCCGTGGCGGCTGAGGCTGATTTCGCCAGCGCTGATTTCGGCCGAGACGAGGTGCCGGACGCATGGCCCCCCGCCCCCGGCTCCGCGGGGCCGGGAGGCACCGCTCCCGCGGGCACGGGGCAGCGCCCGCCCCGGCTGCTGCTCACCCTCCTTGGCGACTACTGGTGGCGGCGGGTCGAGCCGCTGCCGTCGGCCGCGCTGGTGGCGCTGCTGGCCGAGTTCGGCGTCAGCGACTCCGCGGCCCGGGCCGCGCTCAGCCTGGCTGCACCCGCAACGGGCTGCTCGTCACCGCCAAGAGCGGCCGCCGGACCGTGGTCTCGCTGAGCGAGCGGGCCGCGCGGGTGCTCGACGACGGTGGCCGTCAGATCTTCTCCTTCGGCCGTGACTCGCAGCCGTGGGACGGGATGTGGAGCCTGGTCGCCTTCTCCGTGCCGGAGCAGAACCGGGCCGCCCGCGACTCGCTGCGCAAGCAGCTCCGCTGGCTTGGTTTCGCCCCGCTCTACGACGGCCTGTGGGTCGCCCCCCGGGACCGCGCGGGTGAGGTGATCAGCCAGCTCGCCGGGCTGGGCATCAGCACCGCCACAGCGTTCCGGGCCAGCACCGTCCCGGGCACCGGGCCGGACGGGCTGCCGCAGCGGGCCTGGGACCTGGACCAGCTCCGGGCCCGGTATGACCATTTCATCGGCCACGCCGGGGCGTTGCGGGAACGCACCCTGGCCGGCCGGGTCTCGCCGGTGGCCGCGCTCGTCACCCGGACCCGGATCATGGACGAGTGGCGGGCGTTCCCGCAGCTCGACCCGGACCTGCCGGACGAGCTGCTGCCCGAGGCCTGGCCCCGGGCTGCTGCCCGCGAGCTGTTCACCACCACCTACGACCTGCTCGGGCCGCTCGCCTCGCACCGGGTCCGCCAGATCATCGCCCGGTACACCCCGGAACTGGCCAGGTACGCCACCCATCACAGCTCCGAACTGCGGACCGCCCCCACCGCTGACTAGCCGCCGGACCGTGCTCCGCTGACTCCCACAATCAGGGCCGCGGATTCTTGGGCCGCGGGCACAATGACCGCCGGGGTGGGGCCGCGCAGGATGTGCCCATGAAGACCAGGGCGGCAGTACTCCGCGACGTCGGCAAGGACTGGGAGATCACCGAGCTGGACCTGGACCCGCCCAAGGCCGGCGAGGTGCTGGTCCGCTGGGTGGCCGCGGGCCTGTGCCACTCCGACGAGCATCTGCGCACCGGTGACATCCCGGTGCGCTACCCCATCGTGGGCGGGCACGAGGGCGCGGGCATCATCGAGGAAACCGGCCCCGGGGTCAGCGGCTGGCCCCCGGCGACCACATCGTGTGCTCGTTCCTCCCGGTCTGCGGGCACTGCCGGTTCTGCGCCCGCGGCCTGACCAACCTGTGCGATCTGGGCGCGCTGCTGGTGGACAACTGCCTGCCCGACGGCACGTTCCGGTTCCATGCCGAGGGCCAGGACTTCGGCCAGATGTGCCTGCTCGGCACGTTCTCCCAGTGGGGCACGGTGTCTGAGCACTCCTGCGTCAAGATCGACCCGGACCTGCCGCTGGAGGTGGTGGTGCTGGCCGGCTGCGGGGTGCCGACCGGCTGGGGCACCGCGGTCAACGCGGGCGGGGTCCGGCCCGGGGACACCGTGGTGGTGTACGGCATCGGCGGCGTCGGCATCAACGCTGTGCAGGGAGCGGCGTTCGCTGGCGCGCAGCACGTGATCGCGGTGGACCCGGTGCCCGCCAAGCGCGGGCTGGCCGAGCGGCTCGGCGCCACGCACAGCGCGCCGGACGCCACCGTGGCGCAGGAGATCATCACCGGCCTGACCCAGGGCGTGGGCGCGGACCAGGCCCTGGTCACGGTGGGTGTGGTCACCGAGGATGTGGTCACGGCGGCGTTCGCGGCCATCCGCAAGCACGGCACGGTGATCATCACCGGGCTGGCCGGGCCGGGCCAGAAGAACATCCAGCTCCCCAGCTTCGAGCTGACCCTGTTCGAAAAGCGCATCCACGGGGCGCTGTTCGGCGGCGGCAACCCATTCGAGGACATCCCGCTGATGCTCCAGCTGTACCGGTCCGGCCGGCTCAAGCTCGATGAGCTGATCACCACCCAGTACCGGCTGGATGAGGTCAACCAGGGCTACGCCGACCTGCTCGACGGCAAGAACGTCCGCGGCGTCATCCTCTTCGACCACTGACGCCCCGCAGCAACCCTGCGCGCCCGCCCCAACTGCATCGATGAAACATCAAGTCCTGGCGGGTCACTGCGCGCGGGCGGCGGCCTCCGTCAGGGCGCGGGCGACCAGGACCCGGGCCAGGTGCTGGCGGTAGCCCCGGTCCGCGTTCATGTCCTCCGGCGGGCTGGTGCCCTCGGCGGCGTGCGCCGCCGCCTCCTGCGGGCTCGCCCCGGCCGCCAGCGCCTGCTCCACCGCGGTGGCCCGGACCGGCTGCTCCGCCATGTTCACCAGGGCGACCCGGCCACCCTGCACCACGGCGCCGACGATGGCCCAGTCAATGGCCCGCTTGGTGAACTTCTGGAACGACCAGCCCGGTGGCTGCGGCGTGGCGATGCGGATCTCGGTCAGCAGCTCGCCGGGTTCCAGCGCGGTCTCGAACAGGCCGCGGAAGAAGCCGGCCGCCGGGATCTCCCGGGTGCCGGATGGCCCGCGGGCCACCAGCGTGGCGTCCAGCGCCAGGATCACTGCGGGCAGGTCGGCGGCGGGGTCGGCATGCGCCAGCGAGCCGCCGATCGTGCCCCGGTGCCGTACCTGCGGGTCGCCGACCTGCCCGGCCGCGTGCGCCAGCAGCGGCACGGCCCGGCGCACCAGGGCGGACTGGGCCAGCTCGTGATGGCTGGTCAGCGCACCCACAGCCAGGTGATCGCCGGCCTCGCGGACGTAGCGGAGCTCGCCCAGCCGCCCGATGTCCACCACGACCTCGGGCACGGCCAGCCGCAGCTTCATCAGCGGCAGCAGGGAATGGCCGCCCGCCAGGAACTTCGCGTCCTCACCCGCCTGGGCGGCCAGGCTCAGGGCCTCGTCCACGGTCCAGGCTCGCTGGTAGCTGAACGTCGCCGGGATCACTGGGCCAGCTCCGCACTCGCGGCCAGGACGGCCCGCACGATGTTGTGGTAGCCGGTGCACCGGCACAGGTTGCCCTCCAGGCCGGCCCTGACCTCCTCCTCGGTCGGCGCGGGGTTCTCGGCCAGCAGGGACACGGCCGCCATCACCATGCCCGGGGTGCAGAACCCGCACTGCAGGGCGTGCTCGGCCCGGAACGCGCGCTGCACCGGGTGCAACAGGTCTGGGTCGATGTCCACCTGATCGGCGTCGGCGGGCTGGCTGGCCAGGCCCTCCATGGTGGTCACCGTGCCGCCGTCCGCCTGGGCGGCCAGCACCGTGCACGACTTCACCGACTGGCCGTCCAGCAGCACCGTGCAGGCACCGCAGGAACTGGTGTCGCACCCCACGTTGGTCGCGGTGAGGCCGGCCACGTCGCGCAGGAAATGCACCAGCAGGGTCCGGTCAGCCACCTCCGCGGCGACCACCCCGCCGTTCACCGTCACACTGACCTTCACCGCTGCTCCCTGTGGTTAGATGCGCTGTCTTCGTGCGTGCGGGCTTCGCTGATCGCGGCCCAGACCCGGGCCGGGGTGGCGGGCATGTCGACGTGCCGCACGCCCAGGTGGCTGAGCGCATCCACCACCGCGTTCTGCACGGCGGGAGCGGCGCCGATGGTGCCGGCCTCGCCGATGCCCTTGGCGCCGAGCGGGTTGACCGGCGTGGGGGTCTCGCTGGGCAGCAGCTCGAAGCTGGGCAGCTCCGCCGCGGTGATGATGGCGTAGTCCGCGAGGGTCCCGGTGAGCGGATTGCCCTCGGCGTCGTAGACCATCTCCTCCAGCAGCGCCTGGGCCACGCCCTGGGCGATGCCGCCGTGCCGCTGGCCCTCGCACAGCACCGGGTTGACCACGGTCCCGGCGTCGTCCACAGTGACCTGCCGGACCAGCCGTACCTTGCCGGTCTCGGTGTCCACCTCGACCACGGACACGTGCGTGCCGAACGGGAAGGTCGGCTGGCCTTCCGCGTACTGGACGGCGGCCACCAGCCCGTCCGGCCCGGCCCGGCCCGCCACCTCCGCCCAGCCGAGCGCGGTGGCCGGGTCGCCGCGGACTTGCCAGACCCCGCGTCCGGCGTCCAGCTCCAGGTCGTCCGCGCTGGCCTCGATCAGCTCCGCGGCGACCTGGCGCGCCTGCTCCTTCACGTCCTGGGCGGCCATGTGCACGGCGACCCCGCCCAGCTGCAGCGACCGGGAAGCGTAGGTGCCCACACCGTCCGGGATCAGGTCAGTGTCGCCATGGACCACGGTCACCTTGGCCATCGGGATGCCCAGCTCGGCCTCGACCAGCATGGCCCAGGCGGTGTGATGGCCCTGGCCGTGCGCAGAACTGCCGGTGTAGGCGGTGGCGGTGCCGTCGGGGTGCACCACCAGCCGGGCCGTCTCCCCGGCGGCGGCGTCCAAGGCCGTGATCTCCACGTAGCTGGCCAGCCCGATGCCCAGCTGGGTCACGTCCCCGCGCTCCCGCCGCCGCGCCTGCTCGGCGCGCAGTTCCGGGTAGCCGGCCCGGCCAGCGCCTGGTCCAGGGCCTTGATGTACTCGCCGGTGTCGTAGACGGCCCCGCTCGCGGTGGTGTACGGGAAGGCCTGCGGCGGGATCAGGTTCCGCCGCCGCACCTCGGCCGGGTCCATCCCGATCTCGGCGGCGAACAGGTCCACCGCCCGCTCGATCGCGGCGGTTGCCTCCGGCCGCCCGGCCCCGCGGTAGGCGGAGATCGGCGTGGTGTTGGTCATTACCACGCGGTACGCCGTCTGCACCCGCGGGATGTCGTACGGCCCGGCCGCCATCAGGCTGGTCAGGCTGGGCAGGAAACCGCTCATCCGGGCGTAGGCCCCGGTGTCCTGGACTACCTCCAGCCGGTAGGCCAGGATGCGCCCGTCCGGGCGGCCGCCGATCGTGATGACCTGCTGCTGGGCCCGCCCGTGAGTCATCCCGACCAGATTCTCGCTGCGGGTTTCCACCCAGCGCAGTGCCCGGCCGGTCCGCCGGGCCGCCCACGCCACCAGCAGTGCGTCCCGGTCGACGCCGATCTTGGCGCCGAACCCGCCGCCCACGTCCGGGGCGATCACCCGGATGGCCCCCGGGTCCAGGCCCAGGGCCCCGGCCAGGATGAACCGGGTAATCTGCGCGTTCTGCGTGCTGACCCAGTAGGTCAGCGCGCCGTCCGCCCAGCGCGCCGCGGCGGCCCGGCCCTCCAGCGGCACCGGGGCGATCCGCTGGTTCACGATGGTCCGCTCGACCACCACCGGGCAGTCATCGAAGGCGGTCAGGTCCGCGGGCGCCCCCCCGGCCAGCGCTACGTTCGACCCGGCCTCGGGGAACAGCAACGTCTCGTCGGCCAGGGCCGCGTCGATGCCCACCACCGCGGGCAGCGGCGCGTAGTCCACGCTGACCAGTTCCGCGGCGTCCGCGCCCTGGTAGCGGTCGTCGGTGAGCACCATCGCCACCGGCTCGCCCACGTACCGCACCCGGTCCACCGCCAGCAGCGGCTCAGCGAACGCGCCGCCCAGCGGCAGCGGCGCCTCGGTGGGCGGTGGTGGGCCGTCGCCGGGGTCAGGCGGCGGCGCTAGGTCGTCGATGTCCGCGACGGTCAGCACCGCGAGCACGCCCGGTACCTCCCGGGCCGCGGCCGTGTCGATGCCGGTGATCATGGCGTGCGCGATCGGGCTGCGCACGAACGTGACCCGGGCGCACCCGGCCAGTTCCGGGACGCGCAGGTCGTCGACGTAACTGCCGCCCGCGGTCAGCAGCCGTGGGTCTTCGGTGCGCATTACCCGCGTGCCGAGGATGCTCATCCGGCCTCCGTTGGTCCGTCCTTGATGGGCTGAAGGTTCCTGGCTGATGCTTGGTGGTGAATGCTTCCAGGCTGATGCTGGAGTATTTAGCTGATTCTGGAGTATTTATTTGATGGCGGCTAGCAATGGTTCCAGGGCCGTGGCGTCGCCCTGGTCAGCGGTCAGGACTACCCCGCTGACCAGCGGACGTCCCGCGCGCACCAGGCCCGCGGCCAGGTCCAGGCCACACTGCCGGGCCGCGGCCCGGCCCGCCTGGTCCAGCGCGCGCAGCGTGTCCGCTGGGATGTGCACCTCCGGCACCTCGTGCGCCAGGTAGTCGGCTTCCTCGAAGCTGCGCAGTGGCGACACCGAGAGCAGCACCGGCACCCCGGTGCTGGCCAGCGCCCGGGTCATCCGGCGCAGCGCGTCCAGCTCGTAGACCGGCCGGGTGACCAGGAACTGCGCCCCCGCCCGGACCTCCGCCCGGGCCCGGGCGATCTCCGCCGCGAGATCCGCCGCTCCCGGGTTGACCCGGCTGCCGATGCAGAACGACGTCTTTGTGCTCAGCGGCAGCCCGTCCAGGTCGCGGCCGGTGTTCAGGCCCGCGAGCAGGGCCACCAGGCCGAGCGAGTCGACCTCCCAGATCCCGTCCACCGCCGGGTAGTCACCCAGCACCGGGGGGTTCCCCGCCTCGCAGATGACGTTGCGGACGCCGAGCGCGTGCGCGCCGAGCAGGTCCGCCTGCAGCGTCATGATGGTCTTGTCCCAGGTCGTCATCGTGACGATGGCCTCGACCCCGGCGTGCTGCTGCAGGTGCAGGGCCATGCCGAGAGAATCCCGGTGCGCCCGGGGAGCCTGCGCCGCGGTGATCGCGAACAGGCCCACGCCGTGCTCGCGCAGGGCGATCACGGCGTCCGTGGCCTGGCTGAGCGTGCCCTCGTCCGGGGCCGGGAACTCGGCGGCGAGCACGAAGCTGCCGCGGGCCAGCTGGGCGGCGAGCACCCCGGTGCTGCGCCGGCGCATCAGCGCCGGGCACGGCGCGGCGCGGGGCCGCGCTGGTGCCCCGCGGGGCCGGCCCGGTCCGCAGGTCGGCCAGCTGGGCCACGGCCGCCTCGATATGGCTGGGCGTGGTCCCGCAGCAGCCACCGACCAGGGCCGCCCCGGCGTCCGCGAATCGGCGCAGGTAGCGGGCGAAGTAGCTGGCCTCGATGCTGAACTCGACCCGGGCGTGATCCACCCGGCGCGGCTGGCCCGCGTTCGGCTGCGCGCTCACCGGCAGCGAGCTGCACCGGACCAGGCTTTCCAGCACGGCGAGCATCCGCTGCGGGCCGGTGGTGCAGTTGGCGCCGATCATCGCGACCGGCAGCTCGCCCAGCACCGAGGCGACCTCGTACGGCGTCTCCCCGCCCAGCGTGCGCCCGTCGTCGGCAAAGGTGGCCTGGGCCACGATCGGCACGTCGCAGGCGTCGCTGGCCACAGCCACGGCCTCGGCGAGCTCGTCCAGGTAGCCGAATGTCTCCAGGATGAGCAGGTCCACCCCGGCCGCGGCCAGGGTCCGGATCTGCTCGCTGAGCACCGCGACCCGCTCGGCCGCCCCGGCTTGGCGGCGCTGCCGCGCGGTCACCGCGGGGGACACTGCACCCGCCACGAACACCGGGCGCCCGGCCTGCTCGCTGACCTCGCGCGCGATCCGGACCGCGGCCTGGTTGATCTCGCTGACCTCATCGGCGTAGCCATGGCCGGCCAGCCAGAGCCGGTTCGCCCCGAACGTGTTGGTCTCGATGATGTCGGCGCCCGCGGACACGTAGCTCTCGTGGATGGTCGCGACGAGCTTGGGGTCAGACAGGTTGACCTCGGGTAGCGCCCGGTCCAGGGCGCAGCCCGCGGCGTGCAGCATCGTGCCCATGGCACCGTCGCAGACCAGCAGCCGCTGGCCGAGGACGCCGGTGATCACGGTCATCACGCATCACCCCGCGCATCGTCCCCCAGCGCATCGAGGATCTCCAGGGCCACCTGCGTGGTGAGCCGGTCCCGGTAGCTGTCCAGGGACAGCCCGGTGATCTCCTCGATCCGCTTGATCCGGTAGGCGACCGTATTCGGGTGCACGTGCAGGTACCGCGCGGCCCGTTGCGGGCTGCTGTTCTCCCGCAGGTAGCAGGCGAGCGTGCTGAGGTACTCGGCCCGCCGGTCCCGCTCGGTGCGCCGCAGCGTGCCGAGCACGTCGTCCGCGAACGACCGGAGCTCGGCCAGGTCGGGCACCTGCAGCAGCAGCCGGTGGATGCCGAGGTCGGCGAAGGCGGTGACGGCACCGGTCCGGCCGAGGCGGCGCAGCGTCTCCAGCGTCCGGTGCGCCTCCTCGTAGGACCGGGCGATCTCCCGCGGGTACCGGCAGGTCCCGCCGATGCCGATGACCGCCTTGGTGCCCGGGAAGAGCTCGGCCAGCCGGGCGATGCAGGTCGCGCCGAGCCGGGCCGGGTCCGTCCCGTCCGGGTGCTCTTGGTCAGCGGCCAGGGTGACCAGCACGACCTCGGACTCCCGGGCGGAGATGATCACATCCGGGGAGCGGGTGGCGAAGAAGTGCTCGATCACGTCCCGGACCCGCTGCCGCAGCGCGTCGGTGTCCTGGCCCGGCCGCGGCGCCGCCAGGTCGAAGGCGATGGCCATCACGTTGTGCACCCGGGCGGCGTCGTAGCCCAGGTGCGCCGCCCACCGGCCGGTCTCGGCGTCGTCCCGGCCCCGGCCCAGCAGCAGCCCCTCCACCAGGTCGTCGCGGACCCGCCGGGCGGCTGCGGCGACCACGTGCTCCCGGCCCAGGATCACCCCGCAGATCGTGGCCGCGTGCTCGGTCACCAGCAGCCGCATGTCCTCGTCCGCGTCCTGCTCGGCCGAGTCCATGGTGATCAGGTGGGCCGGCACCTCCTCGCCGACCAGGACCGGCGCGACGATGATGGCGGGCATCCCGCCCACGCTGGGCAGCCAGAGCGGCCGGTGGCCCTGCCGGGAGGCGCGCAGCACCTGGCCCAGCCGGGGATGCACCACGGCCTCGCGGACCAGGTCCGCGGCCTTGTCCGGCGGGGTGCCCGGGGCCGCGGCGGCGATCACGTCCATCACTGGGCTCACCACGGCCACCGTCGCCGCCGTCCGGTCGGCGAGCAACTGCGTGACGCTGGCCAGGTCAGCATCTTGCAGCGCCAGCCCGGACAGCTGGCGGTACACCATCACCAGTTCCCGGAGCACCAGGTTCTCCCGGCTGAGGTCACGCTCGCGGCTGGGATTGACGACGTGCCCGGCGGCAGCCGGAGACTTGTCCGTCATGATTCCCCAGGATATGGCCGGAGTGTGGCGCTGGCTTTGTGGCCAGGCCACAAAGCCAGCGGGAGTCCTTAGCGGCCAGCGTGCCACCTGGTGAAAAGCTTGACAATCTTGGTACGAGACGCGCACATTTCATGGCAGTTAACTCGCCACGCTCACCGCTGAACGTGCCGGACGTCCCGGCACGCGGCCGTCAGCCGGAAGGCGGCCTGGATGCTCGAGTACCGGGATATCTACGCTCGTGGCTGCCTGCTGCCCGCGGCGTCGGGTGACACGGTCACGGTGGCTAACCCGGCCACCGAGGAGATCGTGGGTACCGCCCCGGCCGCCGCCGCGGAAGACGTGGACGTGGCGGTCGGTGCCGCCCGGGAGGCGTTCGACGCGGGCCCGTGGCCCCGGGCGGCCCAGGCCGAGCGAGCCGCGGCCATGGACCGGCTGGCGCTGGCCCTGGAGGCCCGGGCGCAGGACACCGCCCGGCTGGTGACCGCCGAGATGGGCATGCCGATCACCGCGTCCCTACGGCACAACGCCGAGGTGCCTGTGGCCATCCTGCGCTACTACGCGGCGCAGGCCCGGGCGCTGTGCCCGGAGGAGCTCCGGGTGGCGGTCAACTTCCGCGGGCACACCATGGTCCGCCGCGAGCCGGTGGGTGTGTCGGCCGTGATCGCGCCGTGGAACTACCCGCTGACGATCGCCTTCTCCCAGCTCGCGCCCGCGCTGGCGGCGGGCTGCACGGTGATCCTGAAGCCAGCCCTGCAGACCTCGCTCAGCGCCTACATCCTGGCCGAGGCGTTCGAGGCGGCGGACTTCCCGCCGGGGGTGTTCAACCTGGTCACCGGCCCGCATGAGGTGGCGGAGATGCTGGCCCGCCATCCCGGCGTGGACAAGGTCGCGTTCGCTGGCCCGGCCACCGTGGGCCGCCGGATCGCGGTCGCCTGCGGCGAGACGCTCAAGCCAGTGAACCTGGAACTGGGCGGGCGGTCCGCCGCCATCGTGCTGGCGGACGCTGACCTGGCGGGCACGGCGGCCGCCCTCGGCCAGCTGGCCTTCGCCAACGCGGGCCAGACCTGCTTCGCCGCGTCCCGGGTGCTCGCCCCCCGGTCCCGGTACGCGGAGGCGCTGGCCGCGCTCACCCGCGAGGCGGCAGCGGGGATCATCGGCGACCCGATGGCCCCGGAGACCACCGTGGGGCCGCTGGTCAGCCCGCGGCACCGGGCCGCGGTCGAGTCGTACGTGGCGGCCAGCAGCGCCGAGGGCGCGGCCGTGATCGCGGGCGGGCGGCGGCCCGCCACCCCGGTCCGCGGCTACTACTACCAGCCCACCGTGCTCGCGGGCGCGGGCCCCGGCCGGGAGGTGTTCGGCCCGGTGGTCACGGTCATCCCCTACGCGGACGAGGCCGAGGCGGTCGCCATGGTCAACCGCTGCGGCTGCGGCCTGGCGGGCAGCGTGTGGACCGCGGATCACGTCCACGGGCTGGACATCGCGCGGCAGATCCGCTCGGGCACGTTCGGGGTGAACCTGTACGTCCCGGACCTGGGCTCACCCTGGGGCGACGGAGCCAGCGGCCAGGGCAGCGCCTACGGCCCGGAATGCCTGCACGCCTACCTCAAGCCCCGCTCGGTCTTCCTCCCCGCGCCTGCGGACGCCTAGCCGAGGCCCGCGGCGTGGCGGAGGGCGTCTGCCTTGTCCGTGCGCTCCCAGCTGAATTCGGGCTCGCTGCGGCCGAAATGGCCGTAGCTGGCCGTCTTCCGGTACCGCGGCTGGCGCAGCTGAAGGTGGTCGGCGAGCGCGGCCGGGCGCAGGTCGAAGTGCGCGTCCACCAGCTCACTGAGCACGGCCGGGCTGACCTTCCCGGTCCCGAACGTCTCGATCAGCAGCGAGAACGGCCGGGCGATGCCGATTGCGTAGGCGACCTGGACCTCGGTCCGGTCGGCCAGCCCGGCGGCCACGATGTTCTTGGCCACGTAGCGCGCCCCGTACGCGGCGCTGCGGTCCACCTTGGACGGGTCCTTGCCGGAGAATGCGCCGCCGCCGTGCCGGGCGAACCCGCCGTAGGTGTCCACGATGATCTTGCGGCCGGTCAGCCCTGCGTCGCCGACCGGGCCGCCGATCACGAACCGCCCGGTCGGGTTCACGTAGAAGTGCTCCCGCAGCTCCTCCGGCTGGTACAGCTCCGCGGGCAGCACCTGGGTCACCACCTGGTCCCAGAGCAGGTCGGGGAGTTTGTCCTCGGCGCCCTCCGCATGCTGGGTGGAGATCAGCACCTTCTCCACCTTGACCGGCCGGCCGTCCCCGTCGTACCGCACCGTGACCTGGGTCTTGCCGTCCGGGCGCAGGTAAGGCACCAGCCCGGAGTGCCGTACCTCGGCCAGCCGCCCGGCCAGCCGGTGCGCCAGCGTGATCGGCATCGGCATCAGCTCAGGGGTCTCATTGGTGGCGTAACCGAACATCATCCCCTGGTCACCCGCGCCCGCCTGATCGTACGGGTGCTGCCCGGCGCTGCTGCGCGCCTCGTGCGAGGCATCCACCCCCTGGGCGATATCGGGTGACTGCTTGTCCAGGGCAACCAGGACGCCGACGGCGCTGGCGTCGAAGCCACAATCGCCGTTGCTGTAACCGATATCCCGGACGACCGCGCGCGCGATCGCGCTGTAGTCGAGCACCGCGGACGTGGTCAGTTCACCGGCAATCACGATGAGGCCCGTGGTCAGCAGCGTCTCCACCGCGACCCGGGAGTGGGCGTCCTGCGCGAGCGCGGCGTCCAGGATGGCGTCGGAGATCTGGTCGGCCATCTTGTCCGGGTGACCCTCGGTCACCGACTCGGAGGTGAAAACAAAGCCGTCGTGCTGGGAGCTCATCAGTCCGTCCCCGTGGTTGAAGATGCTGTGGTTGAGGGTGCTGTGGTTGTGGATGCTGTGGGTGAGAGTTCTGTCGTCGTGGGTGCGGCGGCGGTGAGCTGCTCGCGTACCTGGGCGGCCCCGGCGACCATCGCGCGCAGCTTGGCCCGGGCCACCTCGGCGGGCAGGTGGCGCAGCCCGCAGTCCGGGTTGATGATCAGGCGGTCCGCCGGGATGACCTCCAGTGCGCGGCGGATCCGGGACGCGACCAGCTCGGCGGGCTCCACGTCCGCGGACTTCACGTCGATCACGCCGAGCCCGACCGCGCGGTCCCACTGGTACTCCTGGAACAGCCGCAGGTCGCCGTCGCCCTTGCGGGCGAACTCGAGCACGAGGTGATCCACCCGGGCGGCCAGCACGGCGGGGAACAGGAAGTCATAGTGCCCTTCCCACAGCGGCCGGGCGTACCGGTTGCCGTAACACACGTGCAGCGCCCAGGTCACCGGGACGCCGGAGGTGACGATGTTGACCGCCTCGATGGCCAGGTCCACCGCTTCCGGGTAGCCGGCCAGGAACGGCTCGTCGATCTGGAGCAGGCTGGCGCCGCTGCCGGCCAGTTCGCGGGCCGCCGCGTTGAGCCACCGGGCCAGGGCCCGGACCAGGTCGGCAGGATCGGCGTAGGCGGAGTTGCGGATCCGCCGGGACAGCGAGAACGGCCCGGTGAAGGAGAACTTGATGGGCCGCTCGGTCTGCTCGCGGGTGAACGCGAAGTCCGCGGCCAGGCCCAGCCCATTCTTTTCCGCCTCGGGCAGCGGCCGGATCAGCTGCGCGTCGTAGTAGTCGTAGTAGTCGGTCTTGGCCCGGTGTGGGATGTCCACCCCGGGAATGCGGATCAGCAGGTAGTCGATGTCGTTGTCGCGGCGCAGCTCGCCGTCGGACACGATGTCGATGCCCGCCAGCTCCTGGTCCTTGAGCGCGGCCTTGATCGCCACGTTGTGGATCTCGTCCAGGTGCTGGGCGCTGATCCGGCGCTGATAGTAGTCGGTCTTCAGCCGTTCCAGCCATTCGGGGACGGAGTAGGAGCCGACCACGGTGGTCGGCAGCACCGTCGTTGGCAGCACCGTGGTCTGCGCCATGCGGATCAGTCCCGTACCTGTGCGGTGAGCGTCTTGATGGTGGCCCCGGGCCGGCCGCTGAACGGGGTGATCTGCACGTCGAAGCCGCGCCGGTTGCCGATCAGCTGCAGCAGCGGCCCGTTGACCCAGTTCACCACCGAGCCGTCGTACTTGCCGGGCCCGTGGAACCCGGCCTGGTACTGGCCCGGCTCGGTGACGAACAGGTCATGGCAGAGCAGCCGGCCGAACGGGTGCAGCAACGGCAGCGTGTCCGCGAAGCTGGCCAGCGCGCCGTTGCTGACGTGCATCCGGATGTCGCCGCTGGTGCCCAGCAGCGAGCGCAGGATCTCCCCGGTGATCGCCGGCGTGACCTGGTAGCCGTCCAGGCCCTCCAGCGGTACGTAGCGTTCCTCCAGCCGCAGCGCGGTCCACACCTCCCGCCAGAGCGACACCGCCTGGTCGGTGCCGGGGAAGCGGTCCGGGTCGGCCTCGGCCAGCAGGTCCGGGCCGAGCCGGAGCAGCCGTTCGATCAGCCCGGCCAGCTGGCCGGGCGGGACGCCATGACGGCCCGCGATCGCGGCCGCGTCGTCGTCGGTGAGGTACCCGCGCGCCTCGACCAGATACGGGCGGCCCTGGATGCTGGCGACCTCGTCGGTCGGCAGGTTGTCGTAGACGTTGGACACGTACACCAGGAACGCCTTGCCCTGCAGGAAGCCGAGGGTGACCTGCGGCCGGGTGGCGTCCAGCACGATCGCGCTGACCCGGTCGCCGTGCTTGCTGACCGTCTGCCTGGCCCGTTCCAGCACGTGCGCGGAGTAGTCGCCCATCAGGTACTGCAGCCGCCGGTAGTAGTGCCGGCCGTGCGCGGCGTCCACCGCGGCGAACACGTCCAGCCAGGTCTGGGCCTGGTTGCCGTTGCCGACGCCGAGTTCCACCACGTACAGCTGCTCGGGCAGGGCGCGGCGCGCGTCCAGCTCGTCCCAGACCCGGAACAGCTCCAGGATGAGCTCCCGCACCGCCTCGGTGTTGCGCGCGTCGCTCTGCCCGCCGGGCAGCGCCTGCTCGTACTCCCGGCCGCTGTGCTGCTCCCACCGCTTGAGAGCCTGCCAGTAGAGCGTGTTGAACCGCCAGATGCAGCTCTCGCTGGCTGGACCCCAGGGCTCCAGCACGGTCCGTCCCGGCCTGGCTTCGTCCGCGAGCGCCGCCTTGATCATCGTGGCCAGGTCAGCGTCGGCGCACCGGCGCAGGTCCATGGCGATCTCCACGGTCGCCGCGTCGGCCGGGATACCGCTGCCGCTGTCGCCAGTGCCGGTGCTACTGCGGGCGTGCGGGCGGTCGGCCAGGACCGGGCGCAGGTGCACCGGCTCGGAGAAGTTGTTCTTGTACTGCACCCAGTCGCAGACGACCCGGAGCCGGGCCAGGTCCAGCGTGGTCTCACCGAGCGCGTCGAGCAGCGGGCCGAGCGCGGCGGGCACGTTCACCGCGCCCGGCCGGCGCAGCTTGGCCACTGGCCGGAGGTCAATGTGCATGGCCGCTCCCCGTGTTCTGCTGGTGGGCTGGCTGCTGGTGGGCTGGCTGTGGGTGGGCTGGCTGCTGGCCGAGGCCGGCCAGCTCGAGGATCTGCGGGATACCCGCCTCGAAGCCGGGCGCCATCACGTGGATGCCGCTGACCCCGGGGATCTGCAGCACCTGCTGGGCGATGTCCGCGCAGATCGCCACGCCCTCGTCGGCGACCTGATGCTCGGGCACCCCGCGCAGCCGCCGCGCGATGTCCTCCGGCACGTACACCCCCGGCACCTTGGTGCTCATGTGCTCCAGCGCCCGCAGCGAGCGGACCGGGCCCAGGCCGGCCAGGATCCCGCAGCGCTGGTCCAGCCCCAGGTCGCGGACCTCGGCCATCCACTGGGCGAACCCGGCCACGTCGAACACGTACTGGGTCTGCACGAACTCGGCGCCCGCGGCGACCTTCTTACCGAGCCGGGCCGCGCGGAACCGGGCAGGCGGGGCGAATGGGTTCTCCACCGCGCCCAGGAGCCAGCCCGGCCGGGGCTTGACCGGCCGCCCGGACATCAGCCGGCCCTCCTCACGCATGCCCCGCGCGGCATGGAGGAGTTGCACACTGTCCAGGTCGAACACGGGCTTGGCGTCCGGATGGTCGCCGAACCGCGGGTGATCGCCGGTCATCAGCAGCACGTTGGGGATCCCCAGCGCCGCCGCGCCCAGCAGGTCGGACTGGAGCGCGATGCGGTTGCGGTCCCGGCAGGTGAGCTGCATCACCGGCTCGATCCCGGCGGCCATGGCCTGCAAGCTGCCCGCCCAGCTGGACAGCCGGGCGAACGCGCTCTGGTTGTCGGTGATGTTGACCGCGTGCACCCAGCCGCGCAGCGGCTCGACCTTGCGCCGGATCGCATCAGGGTCAGCGCCACGGGGCGGCCCGATCTCGGTGGTCACCACGACGTCGCCGGACCGCAGCCGGCCGCGCAGCACGCCGCGCGCGGGCTGCGGAGCCTGGCCGTTAGCCGCGGCTGACGGGGCGCTCATTGCCCTCGGTCCGCAGTTCGCCGCCTTCGGCCCGCGGGTCGCAGCTCTCGGTCCACAGTTCACCGTCCCGGCCCAGCCAGTAGTTGACCCACGAGCTCTGCCCCCACCGGCGGTGGTCAACCGGGCGCTGGATCAGTTGGAGGTCCGCCACATGCCCTTCGTGCTCGGCCCGTTCGTAGGCCACCAGCCAGACACAGCGGGTATCGGGGTACACCTCGCAGGAACCGTCCCGGCCGACCCCGCCGCAGGGACCGTTGCGCAACTGCTTGGGGCAGGTCTCCGGGCAGGCGTACCCGGTGATCGGCAGCGTGCACTGGCCGCACATCCGGCAGCCGAAGGCCGCGCCCTTGGCCGCTTTCTCGGTGGCGGTGAACAGCCGGTAGGCCGGGGCGAGCGCTTCCAGCCGGGCCGCGGCCCAGTGGTAGAACCGGTTCGGGGTCAGCAGCCGCTGCACCCGGTACAGCAGCCACGCGGTTAGCCGGGGCCGGGCGGGCCGCGGCCAGGAATTCGCCACGGTCGGCTCCTTCCGTGGGGCTGGCTGGCTGGCGCTGGTCATCGGGGGCTCGCAGGGTCGGGGGTCGGGGGTCGGGGATCCGGGGCTCGCAGGCTCCGGGAATGGGGGACTCATCGGGGGTATGCCGTCAGGCGAAGACGATCGTCTTGTTCTGGTGCACGATCACCCGGTCTTCCAGGTGCCAGCCGACCGCGCGGGCCAGCACCGCGCGCTCCACATGGCGGCCGAGCCGGCGCAGATCAGGCACGGAACAGCGGTGGTTCGACCCGGACGATGTCCTGCTCGATGATCGGTCCAGCGTCCAATTCCGCGGTCACGTAATGGGCGGTCGCACCCACCAGCTTGACTCCATGATCAGCGGCTTGCCGATAGGGATCGGCGCCACCGAACGCGGGCAGGAAGCTGTGGTGGATATTGATGATCGGCCCGGGGAATTCGGCCAGGAAACGCGGCGATAGTATCCGCATGTAACGGGCCAGGATGACGAGATCAATCCCCTCGCCGAGTAGTTTGAGCTGCGCTTCCTCGGCTTCATCGCGATTCTCACCCGTTACCGGGATGTGATGGAACGGTATTCCCCACCAGCCCGCCACGTCCGCGACGTCCGGATGGTTCGAGATGACCGTCCGGATGTCGGCCTTGAGCTCGCCCCAGTGCGCCCGGGAGAGGATTTCCTGGAGGGCGTGGTCGGCCTTTGACACCATGATGGCGACCCGCTTCAGGTCGCTGGCCCGGGTCATGGTCCAGCGCATGCCAGAGCGGCCGGCCAGCTCGGCGAAACGGTCCGCCAGGCCGTCGCCGTCAGCGGCCCGGAATTCCAGCCGGAGAAAGAAAGTGCCACCCGACGGGTCGGTGGAGTACTGCTGCGATTCGGTGATGTTCGCGCCGTGAGCGGCCAGGAAGCTGGACACGGCCGCGACAATGCCGGGCCGGTCCGGGCAGCTGATCAGCAACCGCCTGATCTCCGCGTCCGGGTCATCGGCCCGCCGTTTCGCGGGCAGAGTGCCGGGGCCGTGGGAAAGCCTGGCCTTGGTTTCCACGATGCCTCCACCTACCCGTGAAACGCGCCCTCACCTCCCGGTGGGACCGGCTCGTCCCTTGAGTCTGCAATGCGGTAGGGAGCAAAGCACCAGGCAGTGGCACAAGCTTGTGGCGCGTCCCTTAGTGAGCAGGCACAAACCAGGCGCGGGATTGTTACTTCCCGGGCCCTCGCGATAACTGCGTGCCACCCGCCGTGGGCCCGCTCTCATCATGCGGGGCGGGGGAGCGGAGCGCGGGGCCACGGCGGTGGACAGCGCAGAGCGGTGCCGTGGCGGCGGAGCGGGGGACGCGGGGTGGACAGCACTGAGCGGAGCGGGTGGGTGTCTGCCTAGGGCTGCGGCGGGAGCGAGGGAGCCCGGGTACGGGCCACCCGGCCTGGGCACCGGGTGGGTGGCTGCGGCCCGGCCGGGGTGATACCGCGGCCTACTCGACGTCCTTGAGGATGCGCTGTACCGAATCCAGCTGGTCGTGCAGCTGCTCGATCCGGATTGAGAGGTCCCCGAGTTTCAGGTCCGTGTGTTCCTCGGCGGTGATGGCGATCTCGGAGAGCCGCCGGTATTCATCAGCCAGGCGGCGATACTCCTCGCCGCCGGCGACGCTCGCCGCCGACCGCATCTTCGCCTTGGTCGTCAGGTACCGGGCCCACACCCATACCCCGAACGCGACGCTCAGGAAGAAGACCGCAAGGCTAATGGTCTTGCCCGCGTACATCAGTGCACCTCCGGCTGGAGTTCGCTGGCCGCGGCCAGCTCGTTGTCCGCGGCCAGCGACCGCGCCGCGACCTGGATGGCCTGTGGCGTCAGGTGCAGCGCGAAGGGCGTGACCTCGTAGAACTTCATCGCTTTCCCGTCTTCTGAGACTTCGATGTCGGCCGACACCAGCCCGGCTGCCTCCAGCTTGCGCAGGTGCACCTGCAGCAGGGCCCGGCTGATGCCCAAGTCGCGAGCCAGCCGGCTGACGTAATTCCGCTCCCCGGCCAGGGCCGCCACCACCCGCAGCCGATGCGGGTTGGCCAGGGTGGACAGCACCCTCAGCAGGGCGTCTCCAGTCATCTCTGTGGATGTCACAGCAGCTTCTTCTTGCATCTGCTAAGAAAAATTAGCAGGTGCCAGTCGGGGGCGTCAAGCCGGGCGTGAGTCGCGCCGCGGTCGCTTTCCCAACCGAGCCTGCGGGCCAGCGGTCAAGGGCCCGGGCCAGCCACGAACCGGCGCCAGCGCCACCAGAGTAGGGCGGTCCGGCTGGCTAGCCACGTCCCGTACCCGGCCCACAGGAAGCCGAGCCCGAGCCACGGCCAGGCCGCGGTGATCGCGACGAGCGGGGCGAACCCCACCAGCGCGAGCACCATGGCCAGCCGCAGCGCGGCGAAGTCGCCCAGCCCCAGGACCAGCCCATCCAGCACGAACGCGGTGGCGGCCAGCGGCTGGGCCGCGGCCCCGATGAGCAGCGCGGCGCGGCCCGCGTCCTGGACCGGCCCGCTCCCGCTCAGCAGCCCGGGCACGGCAAACGCCGCCACCGCGGTGATCGCACCGATGATCACCCCGGTGGCCAGGCCCAGGCGGAGCGCGCGCCGCCCGACGACCACGGCGCCCGCAGGGTCACCGCGGCCGAGCGCCGCGCTGACGTACACCTGCGCGGGCACGGCCAGCGCGTCCAGCAGCAGCGCCAGGGCCAGCCAGACCCGTATCGCGATCTGGTTGCCGGCCAGGCTGGCCGGGCCGAGCCGGGCCGCCACGGCGGTCAGCGCGGCCGGGGCGGCGCTCAGCGCCAGCGTGCGCACGGTGAGCTGGCGGCCGTCCCGGAGCAGGGCCCGGATCTGGCCCGCCTGGGGCCAGCGCGGCCGTCGGCTGGGCGGCCACCACGACGCCACTACGTACCCGGCCGCGGCGGCGGCCTGGGCGGCCACCGTGCCCAGCGCCGACCCGCGCAGCCCGATCCCGGCGCCGAACACCAGGACCAGTTCGAGCGCGATGTTGAGCAGGTTGGCGGCCACCGCGATGCGCAGCGTGATCCGGGTCCGGGCCAGCCCGGTCATGTGCCCAGCCCCGGCAAAGGACACGAACAGGAACGGCAGGCCGAGCGCGGCCAGCCGCAGGTAGCTGACGGCGGGGCCGGGCGGCCGGTGCGGGCCGCCGAGCAGCCGCGCGATCTCCGGCGCGAATACCGTGATCAGGGCGGCGCCGAGGATCCCGGCGGGCACAGCGACCGCGTAGGCCGCCCCGGCCGCGCGCGCCGACCCGGCCCGGTCGCCCGCACCGTCAGCGTGCGCCACCGCCGAGATGGTGGCCATGGTCAGGAACCCCATCACCCAGCCGAGCACGGTCAGCGCGGTCCCGGCTACGGCCAGGGCGCCGAGTGCCTGGCTGCCGAGTCGGCCGACCACCGCGGTGTCGGCCAGGTTGTACAGCGGCTCGGCGGCGATCGCTCCCAGGGCCTGGCGAGGCCAGGGCGAGGATCCGCCGGTCCAGCACCCGGTCGGGGTCGCTGCGGGCCAGCGGCACGGGCGGCGTCCTCTCCGGGCAGGCCACGCCGGCGACGTGGCACTCGTAACTGATAAGCCGCAACGACAACCACACCCGGCCCATCCCGCCCGGCGTCCGATGAGTTCCGGCTCCCCGTGGCGTCCTACGACAGCGGGGATGTCCCAGGCACGCGCAGACGAAGCGGAGATGATCGGCATGATAGGTGAGCCCCGGGTGGAGTACCGCGACGAGCAGCCGTACGCGGGCCTGCCCGCCACGGTGACCATGGCCACGCTGGCGCAGGCCATCGACCAGGGATACCCGCGGCTGTTCCGCTGGCTGGACGAGCATGCCATCGCCCCGGCCGGGCCGCCGTTCATCCGCTACCTGGTCATCGACATGGCCGCGGACCTGGACATCGAGCTGGGCGTGCCGGTGGCCGCGACTGTCGCGGCCGATGACCAGGTCCAGGCGGGAATGCTGCCCGGCGGCCGGTACGCCACGCTGCTGTACGCCGGCCCGTACGACGGCCTGATCGGGGCCAACGCCGCGCTGCAGCAGTGGGCCCAACGGCAGGGCCTCGAGTTCGACGCGGCAGACACTGACCGGGGTAGTGCCTGGCGCTGCCGCGTCGAGCATTACCGTACGGACCCGTCCGCCGAGCCCGACCCGGCCAAGTGGGAGACCGACGTGGCCTACCTGCTCCGTGCCGGTGTCTGATTCAGCGTCGCGTTATCCACAATCATCCGCCCACGCTCGCCATCACCGTGACCTGCGCACCGACCGCTCACCCGGGCCTGGCGGCCGGTGGTCGCCCGCCGGTTTGACTAACGCTCCTGGGGCCCGGATGAGGGGGCGGCTGGGTCAATGGGCTGCGCCGGAAGGACGATGGCGGTGGCGATCAGCCCGTCCCGGGCCAGCCAGCGGCCGGTGAAACGGGTCAGCGGGCGGCCGTGCACCAGCGGGCCGTCCACCAGCAACCGCACCGAGAACGTGCCTGCGGCCGGGTCGATGTCAACCGCCGCGTCCAGGAAGCCGAGCCAGCGGTGAGCCAGCGGGAACCACGCCTTGTAGGCCGACTCCTTGGCACTGAACAGCAGCCGGTCCCAGGACACGCCTGGCCGCGCCGTGGCCAGCGCGGCCAGCCGGGCCTGCTCGCCGTCGGCGGCGACCCGGGGCAGCACCCCGCCGGGCAGGGCGCCGTCCGGCTCCGCGTCCAGGCCGATGCTGAGCATGTCCTGGGCGCAGGCCACCGCGGACGCCCGGTAGCCAGCGCAGTGCGTGATGCTGCCCACCACACCGGCCGGCCACTGCGGCTCGCCGCGCGGGCCCGCGACGATCGGCGTAGGCGGCAGGCCGAGCTGCGCCAGCGCCTGCCGGGCGCAGGCCCGGGCAGTGGCGAACTCGCGGCGCCGCTTGGCTGCGGCCCGGGCGATGAACGCCTCCTCCGCCGGGAACAAGGCGGCATCGGGCGGATCATCGAACGCCTCGGCGGCCGCCACCCCGGCGGGCAGGATCTCCTGGATCACCGGGCCTCATTCCGCCGCGGGCGCAGCAGGTCCGGGGGCAGGGAGTATCTGCCGGAGCACGGCGGGCGGGGCCGCGCGGCGGCGCCACTCCCGCGGATAACCCATCGACACCTCCTCGAACCGCACCCCGTCGTACCAGGTCGTGCGGGGGATGTGCAGATGGCCGTAGACCACGGCCGCCGCGTTGTACCGCACATGCCAGTCCGCGGTGCGGGCCGTGCCGCACCACTGCGCGAACTGCGGGTAGCGCAGCACCCGGGTGGGCTCGCGGACCAGGGGATAGTGGTTCACCAGGATCACCGGCTGGGCTGGGTCACGAGCCGCGAGCCGGCCCTCGGTCAGCTCGACCCGCGCCGCGCACCACGCCTCCCGGGTCGGGTACGGATCGGGATGCAGCAGTTGCTCATCCGTGCAGACCACGCCGGTCTGGTAGGCGACGGCCAGCCCTTCGTCCTTGGTCTGCGTGCCGTCCGGCCGGAACGTGTAGTCATACAGCAGGAACAGCGGGGCGATCGTGACCGGGCCGTCCGGCCCGGGCCAGGTCTCGAACGGGTCCTCCGGGGTGAGCACGCCGAGGCCCCGGCACAGCCGCACCAGGTACTCGTACCGCTCCACCCCGCGCAGCCGCACCGGGTCCTTCCGGTGCGTCCACAGCTCATGGTTGCCCGGGGCCCAGATCACCCGGGCGAACCGCTCGCTGAGCAGGCGGAGCGCCCACTCGATGTCGCTGCACCGCTCGCTGACGTCGCCGGGGACCAGCAGCCAGTCCGCGGCCGACCCCGGCCACAGATCCTTGATGATCGCGGCGTTGTCCCGGTACCCCACGTGCAGATCGCTGAGGGCGAGCAGCCGGGGCGGCCGCCGGGCGGAGGGCATGCGACCGAGCATTACACAGCCGCCTGGCCGCGGCGAAATATGGTTCGTCAGCACGGCGGCGTTGCCGATAGGTTCGGGACTGGTGGACGTTGCCGCTGATCAGTGCTGCTCCGGTCCGGGGCGCCGCAAGCCCGGGGCCGCCGTCATCAGTAAAGCCGCCGCCAGAAGGCTCGCTGCTGAGCCGGGGGCCCCACGCCAAGGAGGATGTTGGTGTCAGCTGACCGCACAGGACCAGCCATTCTTGTCGAAGGACTCACCAAGTCCTTCGGCGAGGTCCGCGCGCTGCGCGGGATCGACCTGTCGGTGCCGCGGGGGACGGTACTCGGCGTGCTCGGCCCGAACGGCGCAGGCAAGACCACCGCCGTGCGGATCCTGACCACGCTGCTGCTCCCGGACGCGGGTCGCGCGCTGGTCGAGGGCCGCGACGTGGTCCGGGAGGCAGCCGCGGTCCGCCGGTCGATCGGCCTGGCCGGGCAGTCCGCCGCGATCCAGGAGGAGCTCACCGGCCGGGAGAACCTGGAGATCGTCGGGCGGCTCTACCACTTGAGCTGGCCGGAGGCCCGGTCCCGGGCCGACCGAGCTGCTGGCTCAGTTCGATCTGTCCGACGCCGCGGACCGGGCCGCCAAGACCTACTCCGGCGGCATGCAGCGCCGCCTGGACCTGGCCGCCAGCCTGGTCGGCCGGCCCAGGTGCTGTTCCTGGACGAGCCCACCACCGGGCTGGACCCGCGGTCTCGGCTGGGCATGTGGGAGATCATCCGGTCGCTGGCGGTGGGCGGGACGACCATCCTGCTCACCACCCAGTACCTGGACGAGGCGGATGAGCTGGCCGACGAGATCGTGGTCATCGACCACGGCCTGGTGATCGCCGCCGGGACGGCGGAGGAGCTGAAGGGCCGGATCGGCGGGGACGTGCTGGAGTTCACCGTGCCGGACCGGGACCAGGTCAGCGACGCGGTGGCGGCGATCGCGAAGATCGGTGACGGCGAGCCGCACGTCGACGAGGAGACCGGCGTGGTCAGCGTGGGCGTGGGCGGCCGCGGCTCGGACGCGCTGATCGAGGCGGTGCGCGCGCTGGATGCCGCCGGGGTCCAGACCCGGGGCCTCGCCCTGCGCCGGCCCTCGCTCGACGACGTGTTCCTCGCGCTGACCGGGCACGCGGCCGAGGAGGAAGACCAGCCATCCGGCCGCCGCCGGGGACGGCGGAAAGCGCGCGCCAAGGGCGCGGAAAGGGTGACGTCATGACCGCCTCGGCCATTCCGGTCATTCCAGCAGGGGAGCCAGGCCTGATCACCCAGGCCCGCTGGGCGGTGACCGACACGCTCACCATCACCCGGCGGAACCTGCTGGTCTGGATGCGGGTGCCCGCCTACATCATGTTCACCGTCATCCAGCCGGTGATGTTCGTGCTGCTGTTCCGCTACGTGTTCGGCGGCGCAATCCCGGTGCCAGGCGTCCCGGGCGGCTACGTCAACTTCCTGATGCCGGGGATCATCGGCCAGACCGCGGCTTTCGCCACCTTCGGCACCGCGATCGCGCTGGCCCAGGAGCTGCAGAAGGGTGTAATCGACCGGCTGCGGTCGATGCCGATGGCCCGGTCCGCGGTCCTGGCCGGCCGCCTCGTCGCGGACACCATGCGGATGCTGATCACCATCCTGATCATCGTCGGAGTGGGCTACCTGGTCGGTTTCCGGTTCGAGAACGGCGTCGGGCCGGCCATCGGCATGGTCATCCTGGCCACCGTCTTCGGGCTGGCCATCTGCTGCATCGCCGCGTACACCGGGCTGGCCATCGGGGACGAGGAGTCGGTCCAGGCGTTCGGGCTGATCTGGCTGTTCCCGCTCACGTTCGTCAGCTCGGCGTTCGTGCCGATCCAGACCATGCCAGGCTGGCTGCAGGCGTTCGCCAAGCACCAGCCGGTCACCCAGGTCATCGACGCGATGCGGGCCCTGGCCCTCGGCGGCCCATTCGAGCCGACCTTGTGGCCGAGCCTGTGGCGGAGCATGGCCTGGCTGGCCGGCATCTTCATCGTGTTCGTGCCGCTCGCGGTCCGCGCCTACCGGCGGGCAGCCTGACTCCGTCCCGCAGCACCCGGGCCAGCGGATAGGCCGGTCCGGACGGGCTGACTATCCGCACTGCGGGCGGCCGGGCCGCCGGCAGCCTGACTCCGTCCCGCAGCACCCGGGCCAGCGGATAGGCCGGTCCGGACGGGCTGACTATCCGCACTGCGGGCGGCCGGGCGGCCGGGTGTCAGCGTTCTGGCGCCACCAGCGCCTGGTAGACGAGCTGGCGCAGCTGCGGCCGGATCGGGTAGGTGCTGGACGGCAGCAACTGGGTGAAGAACGATACCGTCAGCTCCTCCTGCGGGTCGATCCAGAACGCCGTGCTGGCCGCGCCGCCCCAGGACAGCTCGCCCGCTGAGCAGATCACCTTGCCCGGGACCGGGTCGATGACCGTGGCGAGGCCGAGGCCGAAGCCGATCCCGCGGAACGGCGACTCCGCGTACAGCGGCCGCCCGAACGTCTCCAGGTCGAGGCCGCCGGGCAGGTGGTTGCGGGCCATGTAGTCCACCGTGCGCGGGCTCAGCAGCCGGACCCCGTCCAGCTCGCCGGCCGGGCTGTCCGCCCGGTGCAGCAGCATCTGGGTGAACCGGTGATAGTCAGCGGCCGTGGAGACCAGCCCGCCGCCCCCGCTCAGCATGACCCGCGGCTGCAAGACCGCGGCACCCAGGTCGTCGAGCCGGGCCAGGCCCCCGGCCGGGCTGCGGGTATACAGGGCGGCCAGCCGCCACGCCTCCGACTCCGGCACCGAGAAGGTGGTGTCGGTCATGCCCAGCGGGCCCAGAATCCGGGAGGTGAAGAACTCTGCCAGGGTCTGCCCGGACACGACCTCGACCACCCGGCCGAGCACGTCCGTCGCCACCGAGTAATTCCACTCCGCTCCCGGCTGGAACAGCAGCGGCAGGCCGGCCGAGATGTCACACGCCTGGGCCAGGTCCACGCTCTTCGGGTAGGACCACTCGAATCCGGCCGCCCGGTACATGGCGTCCACCGGGTGCACGTAGTGGAACCCATAGCTCAGGCCGGCCGTGTGGGTGAGCAGGTGCCAGACCCGGACCGGCTCGATGGCCGGCACGGTGACCGGCCGCACGTGGGAGCCGCCGGTGTAGACCCGGACGTTGGCGAACGACGGGATGAAGGCGCTCACCGGATCGTTCAGGCCGAGGCTGCCCTCCTCATAGAGCATCATCGCGGCGACCGAGGTGATCGGCTTGGTCATCGAGTAGATGCGCCAGAGCGTGTCCTCCTCCACGGGCAGGCCGGCGCCATGATCGCGCGATCCGCGGCAGGACACGTGGGCCAGGCGGCCATGCCTGCTCACCGTGATCAGCCAGCCGGGTAGCCGGCCGTCATCGATGTACCGCGCGAAGTGCCGGTCGATCCGGTCGCAGCCGGCCCGGGTCGAAGCCCAGCTCGGCCGGATCGGCTTCAGCCTTGAGACCGTCGGTCGCGCTGCGCGCCGTCCCGGCCTGGAGCCCACTAACCGCGCTGGCCGCCGTCCCGGCCCGGGCGTTGCTGGCCGCGCTGGCCCCGGGCCCCGCCTCGGCCGGGGCGTTGCTGGCCGCGCTGCCTGCCTCAGCCGGGTCGCTGCTGGCCGCCGTCCCGGCCTGGCCGCCGCTGGCCGTGCTGGCCGCCGTCCCGGCCGGACGACCGCTGGCCGTGCTGGCCGCCGTCCCGGCCTGGCCGCCGTCGGCCGTGCTGGCCACCATTCCGGCCTCGGCCTCGCGGTCGTCCGCCGCGCTGCCCGCCATTCCGGCCTCGGCCTCGCGGTCGTCCGCCGCGCTGCCCGCCCCATTGCCCTCGGCCTTGCGGTCGCTCATCGCACCACCCTCTGGATCAGCCCGGGCCAGCGTGGCCGCGGCCGGGCCCGGCGCGCACGCCGTATGTCTTATTCAATAGTCGCGTTATTCAAGTCATCCGCCACCGCTCGCCTCCGCCGACCCTGCGCACCGACCGCTCGCACGGGCCTGGCGACCCATGGTCGCTCGCCGGTTTTGAATAACGCTCCGTGAGCGTTATGCAAAACCGGCGAGCGAGTGCAGGCCCGGAGGACCTGCACGAGCGGCCGGTGCAGGTTGGGGCCACGGTAGCGGTGGATGTTGATGTGCATAACGCGACTTTTGCATAAGACACCGTGTCTCCTCTCCGATTGTCCTGGGTGCGCTGGGCCTGGGTCCAGCCGCAGTAACCTCGGGCGGGTGACCCAGCGGCCCGTGATCCTCGCCCGGTCCGTGCGCGGCCTGGAGTGGGTGGTCGCGGACGAGGTCAGCGAACGGCTGCCCGCCGCCACCGGGATCGCGATGTCCGGGCGGGCGGTGACCTTCCAGCTGCCCGAGCTGGACCCGGGCGTGGTGACCCTGCGCTGCGCTGACGACGTGTTCCTGCAGGTCGGCGGGATCGCGGAAGTGGGCCGGGCCAAGGGCGCACTGCCAGCGGCCGTCGCCCAGATCGCGCAGCTGGACTGGGCCACCGCAGTGGCCCAGCTGGCCCGGATCCGGGACCTGCCGCGCCGCCCGGCGTTCGACGTGGTGGCGAGCCTCAGCGGACGGCCTGGCTACAACCGGTTCGCGCTGGAGAACGCCGTCGGCGGTGCGCTGGCCCCGCTGCTCGGCGGGACGCACCTGGCCCGGACCAGCGACGGTCGGCCGTCCGGGGAACCAGACCTCACCGTGCGGGTGTTCGTTGCGGGTGCGGGTGCGGGTGCGGGTGCGGGTGCGGGTGCGGGTGCGGGTGCGGGTGCGGGTGCGGGTGCGGGTGCGGGTGCGGGTGCGGGTGCGGGTGCGGGTGCGGGTGCGGGTGCGGGTGCGGGTGCGGGTGCGGGTGCGGGTGCGGGTGCGGGTGCGGGTGCGGGTGCGGGTGCGGGTGCGGGTGCGGGTGCGGGTGCGGGTGCGGGTGCGGGTGCGGGTGCGGGTGCGGGTGCGGGTGCGGGTGCGGGTGCAGGGGCAGGGGCAGGGGCAGGGGCAGGGGGCAGGGGCAGGGGCGGGTGCGGGGGCAGGGGCGCTGGCGGCGCTGCGGCTGGCGGGCCGGCCGCTGCACCGGCGCGGGTACAAGCTGGCGACCGGGCCCGGCACGCTGCACCCGCCGCTGGCCGCGACCCTGGCGCGACTGGCCCACCCGGCCGGCCCGGTGCCGCCGTGGTGGCGGACCCGTTCTGCGGTGACGGCACGATCGCTATCGAAACGGCGCTCAGCTACCCGCCTGCCGGGTGATCGCGGGCGATATCGACGCCGCCCGGCTGGCGAACGCGGCGGGCAACGCGGCCCGCGCCGGTATCCGGGCCTGGTTCTGCCAGCTGGACGCGGGGCGGCTGCCCTGGGCGGCGGGCAGCATCGACGCGGTGATCACGAACCCGCCGTGGGGCGTCACGATCGGCCCGCGCGGCCTGCTCCGCCATTCGCTGGAGAGGTTCTGGCGGCAGCTGCCCGGCCTGCTCACCCCGGCCGGGCGGCTCAGCCTGGTCACTGACGCCGAGATCGGCGTGCCCGCCCGGCTGCGCGGACTCGGCTACCAGCTGACGCTCGCCACCCAGGTCCGGCTGGCCGGCCGGGTGTCGCACCTGCTGCTCGGCGCACCGCCCGGGCAGGCCGCCCCGCGCCTCAGCGACGGGCTGGCCCGCTGGCGTCGCCAGGCCCTGGCCGAGGGCCTGGTCACCGAGGACGGTTTCTGAGCAGGGAGCGGGCGTCGCGGAATGGGCGATGCGTCTCAGTTTCTGAGATTATCGCCGCTGGCACTTCGGGCAGGCATCAGCAGTTCGAATTTTTGCCCCTATAGGGGCAAAAATTCGAACTGTTAATCTACGGGGCTGCTTCGGGCCTTGGGGCGGGATCTCACGGTATGGGGCCAGCCGTGATTCCGCGACCACCCAGGAGCCGCGCGGAATCGGGCGGGTTTCTGGGCGGGAGCTACGCGGATCTGGAACCGGCCCGGCGGCCCGGCTGGCTCAGCCCGGCTTGCGGCCTGCGCCCGCCACCAGCCGCGTCCGCTCTGGGCGCACGCTGAGGGCCCGCCAACCGCCGACCTCGACCAGGCCGGGCGGGACCATCTCGAAGTCGCCGAAATAGGCGGCGATCTCGGTGTCCGGGCGGGCGGAGATGTACGCCGTGTCACCGTAGGCGGCGGTCATGGCGGCGAGGAACGCCGGGTCGGTGCCGTCGGTGCTGCCGTGCGAGATCACCAGCCAGCTCCCGGGCGCGATGGCCGCTCGTACCGCCGCGGCGATGGCATCAGCCTCATCCGGGTGCAGCAGGTGCAGCACGGACGTGATCAGCACGCACACCGGGACTGAGAAGTCGATCAGCGAGTTGACCGTCTCGTCCGCCAGCACGGCGGCGATGTCCCGGATGTCACCGGCGGCCGCCCCGATCCCGGCCCGGGTGGCCAGCAGGGCGTCGGCGTGCGCGAGCACCACCGGGTCGAGGTCCACGTAGCAGACCCGGGCGTCCGGCTGGATCTCCCGGGCGATCTCGTGCGTGCTCGGCGTCATCGGCAGCCCGCACGCCAGGTCGAGGAACTGGGTGATGCCCTCCTCGGCCGCCGCCCGCACCACGCGGCTGATGAATTCCCGGTTCTGCCTGGCCATCAGCGCCAGCTCGGGAAACTCGCCGACCAGGTCACTGGCCTGCTGCCGGTCGGCCGCGTAGTTGTCCTTGCCGCCCAGCAACGCGTCCCATACCCGGGCGACGCTGGTCTTCCGGGGTCCATTGCCGGTCACGGCGTATCGCATTCCCCTCGGGCGCCATCACCTGGCCGTTGCACAGGTACCCCGCATAGTAGTCCGCGCGGTTCGGTTCGCACCGGGCGGTTCCCATGGGGCGGCCGGTGGGCCGGGTTGCGCGGTGCCACCTGGCCGTCCTGAGTACGCTAAGCCAATGGTGAGCCAAATCAGGATGTACCGGATGTCTGGGGATGCTGATGCGTGAGAGTTCCGCGGTGCGCGGGATCGATACCAGCAAGCCGCACCCCGCCCGGATCTACGACTACTTTCTCGGCGGGAAGGACAATTTCGCCGCCGACCGGGAGACTGCGGACGCGGTGCTGCGGAACTGGGGGGCGGTCCGCACCGCGGTGCGGGAGAACCGGGCCTTTCTCGGCCGTGCCGTGCGCTACCTGGCGGCGGAGGCAGGCATCCGCCAGTTCCTCGATATCGGCACCGGGCTGCCCAGCGCCAACAACGTGCACGAGGTGGCGCAGGAGATCGAACCGCGGTCCCGGGTCGTGTACGTGGACAACGACCCGATCGTGCTCGCACACGCCCGGGCCCTGCTCACCAGCGACCCGCGCGGAGCCTGCGCCTATATCGACGCGGACCTGCGCGAGCCGGAGCAGATCCTGGCCCACCCGGCGGTCCAGGCCACCCTTGATTTCACTGAGCCCATCGCCCTCATGCTGGTGGCGGTGCTGCACTTCATCCCGGACGAGGACGAGCCCAGGCGCCTCCTGGACACCCTGCTGGACGCGCTCCCGCCGGGCAGCTACTTCGTTGCCTCGCATGCCACCGACGAGCACAACCAGGCTGGGCTCGCCGGGGCGGGCCGCGCCTACAGTGACCGCGGGCTGCGCGGCGCGCTCCGCACCGCGGATGAGTTCACCGCTCTCGCCTTCGCCGGCCTGGACATCGTCGAGCCGGGGGTGGTGCTGGTCTCCGAATGGCGCCCGGAGCCCGGCTCCCTGCAGCCCCTCGCCGCCGAGGTCAACACCTACTGTGGCGTGGCCAGGAAACCCTAGCGCCGGCCCGATCCCAGCGTGACTGCGCTGGTGCCGGGCGGCACCGGCCGGACCGGCTCAGTGGCCCGGCTTGCGGCCGACCGCCGCCACCACCCGCATCCGCTCCGGGCGCACGCTGGAGGCCCGCCAGTCGCCGACCCGCACCAGCCCGGGCGGAAGCAACTCGAAGTCACCGAGGTGGGTGGCGATCTCGGCGTCGGAGCGGCTGGATATGTAGGCCGTGTCACCGTAGGCGGCGACAACGGCAGCGATGAACGTTGGGTCGGTGCCGTCGGTACTGCCGTGCGAGATCACCAGCCAGCTTCCCGGCGCGACCGCCGCACGCACCGCCGCGGTGATGGCATCGCCCTCATCGCCGCGGAGGAAGTGCAGGACCGAGTTGAGCAGGACGCACACCGGGGCGGTGAAGTCGATCAGCGAGTTGACGTCTCTGTTGGCCAGCACGGCGGCGATGTCCCGGATGTCCCCGCTGACCGCTCCGATCCCGTCGCTGGTGGCCAGCAGCGCATCGGCGTACGCCAGCACCACCGGGTCGAGGTCCACATAACAGACCCTCGCGTCCGGCTGGACCTCCCGGGCTATCTCGTGGGTGTTCGGTGTCATCGGCAGCCCGCAGCCCAGGTCGAGGAACTGGGTGATCCCTTCCTCGGCCGCCGCCCGCACGGCCCGGCCGAGGAACTCCCGGATCTGCCTGGTCGTCTGGGTTATCTCGGGGAAGTCCCCGGCCAGGCCGTTGGTCTGCTGCCGGTCAGCCGCATAGTTGTCCTTGCCGCCCAGCAATGCGTCGTACATCCGGGCGACGCTGGTCTGCCGGGGTTCATTGCTGGTCACGTGTATCGCATTCCCCTCGGCCGCCATTCCTGGCCATTGCTCGGGCACCCGAATAATAGCGTGCCGCTAAACCGGGCCGCGGTCCGTACCGCGGCCCGGAAACTCTAGCCGTCCCGGTGCGGCCAGGACCGCCTCCCGGCACCGGCTACCAGCCCGACTACGGCACCGGCCGGGCGGTCGCCGACTACCTGAGCTGGCTGCGCGCGGAACGACTGGTAGGCGGCGTCAAGCCGGGGACATCGCGGCGAGGTTGAGGCGCGCGTCGCAGCGGTCGGCACCTCGGGGTCGTGGGTGGCCAGGATCAGGGCGCCGCCCCGGGTCACCACGTCGAAGATGCGGGCCAGCGCGATGGCCCGGGCGGCCGGGTCGAGCTCGGCGGTGGGCTCGTCGGCGATCAGCAGCCGGGGCTCCAGGGCGATGGCGCGGGCCACCGCCACCCGTTGTTGCTGGCCCCCGGACAGCTCCTCCACCAGCTGGTCCGCATGCGCCGCCAGGCCCAGCCGATCCAGGGCGTCCCCCGCGGCGGCCCGGGCCGCCGCCGGGGCCGAGCGGTCCGGGTGGCCGCTGGCCCGCAGCGCGATCTCGATGTTCTCGGTCGCAGTCAGCAGCGAGACCAGGCCGTAGCCCTGCAGTATCACCGCGACCCCGTGCGCTGGGCCCGCGAATCCGGCGAGCGGCGCCCCGTTGAGGAAAACCTCCCCCGCCGTGGGCGCGACCAGGCCGGATATCAGTGCGAGCAAGCTTGATTTTCCGGACCCCGACGGCCCGGTGACCGCGAGGCTCTCACCGGGCCGGATCGTCACATCTACCCCCGCCAGGATGAGCTGGCCGTCCCGGACGTAGCGCAGCCCGCGGGCACTCAGCACGTCAGCTCACCACAGGGCAGGTCAGTTCAGCACGGGCCATGGTCAGCTCCGCCCGGTCTGGACGCGGCGTAGTTCCACGCCCTCGGCGGTCGGCACGGCCCGGGCCAGCGACCCCGGCGGCAGCGTGCCCTCCAGGACTTCCGCGGGCAGCTGGACCGAGCCGTCCCTGGATACCACCAGGTAGTCCTCGCCCTGATGCCCTTCTGCGCCGACCCGGCCGTCCCGGATGGTCACGGTGCGGCCGAGCGCGGCGCCGACCGCGGGGTCGTGCGTGACCACGACGACGGTCGTGCCGAGGTCTTCGTTGGCCGCGCGGATCAGGTCGATGACCGGCCCGGCCGAGCCGTGGTCGAGCTGGCTGGTCGGCTCGTCCGCGAGGAGCAGCCGCGGCCCGTTGGCCAGCGCCACGGCGAGCGCGAGCCGCTGCTGCTCGCCGCCGGACAGCCGGCCCGCGGGACGGTGCGCGACCTGGCTCAGGCCCACCGCGTCCAGCAGGCCGGCGGCCCGGCGGCGTTTCACCGTGCGCCGCCGCCGGGTGGGTCCCTGGGCGAACAGCACGTTGCCGGTGGCCGTCTCGTTGTGCAGCAGGTTGCGGCCCGGGTTCTGCAGCACCACCCCGACCTCGCGCAGCCGCAGGTCGGCCGCGGCCCGCGCGGTCAGGTCGGTGAGCCGCCGGCCGCAGACCTCGACCCGGCCCGCGGTCGGCCGGAGCAAACCCGCGAACAGCCACAGCAAGGTCAACTTGCCCGCGCCGGACGGGCCGAGCAGGGCCAGCGTCTCGCCCTCAGCCACGGTGAGGTCCACCCCGCGCAGCGCGGTCACCTCGTGTCCGGGCGCCCCATACACCTGGACCAGGCCCTCGCAGCGCACCATGGCCGCGCCCACCGGGGGCGCCTCGCCGGCACCCGTGCTGCTGATCATGTCGGCGTCTCCCGCAGCTGGTCCAGGCTGACCCCGCGGATCAGCGCCACGCTGGCGGTCACCGCGATGACGAGCAGCCCGGCCGTGGCCGCGAGCAGCGTTAGGACCGGGCCGGCCGACGGGACGTAGGACAGCGGCAGCGCGGCTGGGGTGGTGACGAATTCGGGCACGCTGCGCAGCGCCAGGAAGGCGGCGGCCAGGCCCGCCGCCACGCCGATGACGGCGCCGAAGCCGAGCACCAGGGCCAGCTCGATCAGCACCGCCCGGCGCAGCACGGCGCGCGGAATCCCGGACGCGCTGAGCGCGGCGTACTCATACCGCCGGCGGCGGGCGGACAGGTAGAGCCCGAGCACCGCGGCGCTCGCGGCCAGCAGCCCCGCCGCCGCGGCATCGGCCAGGAACAGCACGCTGGCCAGGGCCTGCCGGGCCAGGCTGGTGGCGACGTCCGCGGCGTTGCGGACGGACTGCACCCGCAGGCCCGCCGCGGCCAGCCGGGGCCCGATCACGGGCAGCGCGCCTGCGGCGAGCCAGACCTGCTGCTGAGCCTGGGGGAAGTTCTCGTCCGCGGCCAGCTCGGCGTACTGCCGGTCCACGATCACCCCGCTCTGCGCGGCGCTCGGCACGACCCGCGCGGCGGCCGCCACCCGCAGGTCCACCGGGCTGCCACCTAGCCCGGGTGCGGACACCAGGTGCTGCCCGGGGCTGAGCATCGCGGCGGACACCACGGCGGGCAGCGGGTAGGGCCGGTTCACCGACAGCAGCAGCGCGTCCTGGTTCGGCCGGGAACTGAACTGCCAGCTCAGCCCGGTGGCGGTGGCGGCCAGCCGGTCCGGCGGGTCGTCGGAGTGCCCAGGCCGCCAGCGCCCGGCCGCGGACAGCAGCCCGGCCCCGGCTGGCCGCCAGCCGGACGGGCCGTGCACGTCCAGCCCGGTGATGGTGAGGGAGCCGGTGACCGGCGAGCTCAGGTGGTGCGGCGGCAGGCTCAGGTCGTAGCCCGGCGGCGGGCTCAGGTCGAGGTCGGTGAGCACGCACGGGCACCCGGTCAGCGCCCCGGTCAGCGTGACCTGACGGTGCCCTGCTGCTGCGGCGGCCCCAGCTCCAGGGTGACGCGCGGGGTGAACATCGCGTCGATCGGGCTGGCCTGGGAGAAGTAGACCGAGCCGCGGCCGAACCAGTACGCCAGGTTCTCGTTGGGCAGGCGGTAGATCCCGGTGACGGTTAGGACGGGCCAGCCCGGCAGGCTGATCCGCTGGCCGATGCCCCAGTGGGTCAGCCCGGCCAGCCGGGAGCTCACCACGACCTGGTTCTGGGCCGCCGGGCAGCGGCCACGCAACCGCAGCTGGCCGCACACGCCGGTGCGCCAGACCAGGGGGATCGAGGTCTGGTCGGCCGGGTACGGCACGGTCGTCTCGATCGAGTCGATGGCGGGCGCGAACAGCCCGCGGCCGGCTAGGGCGCCCAGGTCCTGGCCGAGCTGGCCGCTCGTGGCCGCGGACAGCTGGCCGAGCAGGCCGGGCAGCGCACCGGTCTCGTTCGCTTCGTAACCGCGGCCCTCGAGCGACGCGCCCGCCAGCGTGTCGCGCAGGATCGAGGTCTGCGTGGCCTGGTAGTACACCGGGCCAGCCGCGGCGGCGGCGGTCGCCACCAGCGCCACCGCCGCGATCATCAGGGTGCTGCCGCCGCGCTGCGCCAGCCCGCGCACGGCCGCGGCTGGCCGGATCACTGGCGCCCCGCTGACGCCAGCCAGGCCAGTGGCTGGCCCGGCCCGCGCACCACTGCCATCGGCCCACCGCTGGCCCGGGCGATGACCCAGGTGCGGCCCGCGGCGCACAGGATCGACCCGCCGTCCGGCGACCACACGCAGTCCGCGTAGTTCCCGGCGGCCGGGAACTTGCTGGTCTGGGCGGGCCGGCCGGGAACCCAGACGTTCAGCGCCAGCCCCTGTCGGCCGCCCGCGGTGTAGGCGAGCGCGCGGCCTGACGGCGACCAGACCGGATCACTGTAGAGAGCCGTGGCTACGCTGCCGAGCACATGGCCGGACCGGTCCAGCACCACGATGCCGGTGTTTCTGGCGCCGGTGTTGGCGGCACTGGCGTTTGCGGCGCCGGTGTTCGCGGCGCCGGTGTTTGCGGTGCCCGTGTTTGCGCCGGCCGCGGACTGGACGGAGGGCTCGACGGTCACCGCCACCTCGGCGCCGGACGGGCTGGGAAACGCGGCGAGTGTGTCCTGCTGGCTGGCGGGCCGCCCCAGGTCGCGGTTCAGTGCGCTGGCTGTGGCCAGCACCACCGCTGGCCGGCCCACGTCCCGCAGCACGAGCTGGGCATCGGACTGGGCCGCGTTCGGGGCCGCCGCGGCCTGGACCGGCGCGGCCACGGCCACCAAGGCCCCGGCCGCCTGCGGGTCGCCGGCGACCCAGTCCCCGGTGCCCAGCGCGACCGGCAGCCCGGTGGCCAGCGGGACCACGCTGATCGGATTCTGCACTGACTGCCCGGGTGAGCCGTAGTCCAGCAGCATCACCAGCGCCCGCTCATGATCCGCGAACGGCTCCGGCCACGCGGCGCCGTTCTCGCTGCTGAGCTGCAGGTTGGTGGAGTCGGGCGCCAGCACCGGGCCGCGCCTGACGGTGATCACCTGGCCGTTGATAAGGGACAGGTACCGGCCGTCCAGCGACGCGGAGACCAGGGCGCCGACCGGGCCCAGCCGGTTGTCCCGGGTGACGTGGGTGCCATCCGGGCTGGCCAGGGACAGCAGGCTGGCCGGGGTGACGGCGACGATCCGCCCCCCGGCGCGCGCCGCTAGCGTGCGGGCCCGGGCGGCCGCAGCCCGCGCCGCCGCGGACTGCGCCGCGGGCCGCGGCGGGCCAGCGGAGAACGGCCAGAACTCGACCGCGGCGATGATCGCGGCGGCGAGCACGAGCACGCCCGCGGGCAGCATCAGCCGCCGCCACCAGGGCGGGGGTGGCGGCTCCGGGTCGAGGGCGGGGAACCGGCGCCGCTGCGCTGCCCCCAGGGAATCCGCCACGCCCACACGATATTCGGCAGCGGTTACGACGCAATCACCGCGCTGAGTTCCTGGTGTGCCTACGGCGCTGAGTTCCTGGTGTACCTACGGCGCTGAGTTCCTGGTGTGCCTACGGCGCTGAGTTCCTGGTGTGCCTACGGCGCTGAGTCATTGGCGTGCCTACGGCGCTGAGTCATTGGCGTGCCTACGGCACGACGGTAACCGGCCAGCGGCTGGCCCGGACCAGGTGCACGGCGAGCGAGCCTGCGAACCGGTGGCCCGCCTTGGTCGAGGCGCCGACGATGACCGCGTCCGCCTGGATCTCATCGGCCAGCCGGACGATCTCGGTGTACGGGTTGCCCTCTCGCTCCACGAACTCCGCCCTGATCCCGAGCCGCACGCTGTGCTCTTCGACCGCCCCCCGCAGTTCCCGGGCGACATCGTCGTGCGCTTCGGCGAACGAGATCGCCGCGCCTGGGCCGATGCCGGCCACGGCGCTGAACGTGCGCACGTACACGCAGACCAGCCGGGCGTGCTGGCGCCGGGCCAGGCCCGCCGCGTACGCGCCCGCCCGCATCGAGGTCTCCGAGCCGTCCACGGCCACCAGCAGGACACCCGGACCGTCCGAAGGCTGATCCCTCACCCCGCACACGGTATCGCCGGCCCGGCTGGCCCGGGGGAACAGGTCTTGTGCCGCCCGCAGCCGTGACGCATGATCAAGCCACTAGCTGGGAGGTGCCCGCACATGACCGCTGAGCAGAAGCAAGTCCGCACCGAGGCCGGCGCGCCCCGGCTGCGCCGCAACCTGAGCGTCTGGGAGGCCATCGGCATATCGCTGGCCCTGATGGCACCGTCGATGGCGGCGAGCATCAACCCCCAGGGCACGGCGACCACCGTCGGCCGGGCGGTGCCGCTGGCCTTTGCGCTCGCGTTCGTGGGCGTGCTGCTGGTGGCCTACACCTTTGTCCGGCTGACCCAGCGGTTCCACCATTCCGGCTCGGTGTACGGCTTCGTCGGGGCCACCCTCGGCCCGCGCGCGGGGGTGGTCTCCGGCTGGGCACTGACCGGCACCTACATGTTCTACGCGGTGGTCACCTCGATGGCCGGGGGCCGGTTCGCCGCCAGTTTCCTGAACAGCCTCGGCTGGTGGCGGAACCCGCCGACCTGGTCCGGCTTCCTGCTCGGCAGCATCGGCATGCTGATCGTCTGGTGGATAGCGGTCACCCCGGCCCGCCGCGGCACCCGGCTGCTGCTGGCTGCCGAGGCCATCACGGTGGCCCTGATCCTCGTCGTGACCGTGACCGTGTTCGTCAAGCTGGCGAACCACACCGCCCCGCACGGGCTGGGCGTGGACTGGTCGGTCTTCCACCTGCCGGCGGGCACGCCGCTGTCCACGATCTTCCTGGGCGTGGTGTTCGGCTTCCTGTCCTTCGCCGGGTTCGAGGCCGCGTCCACCCTGGGCGAGGAGACCCGGCGGCCTAACCGGGACATCCCGCGGGCCATCCTCGGCGTGGCGATCTTCGGCGGCATCTACTTCTTCGTGGTCACCGCGGTGGAGGTGATGGGCTTCGGCACCTCGGCCAAGGGCGTCACCGCGTTCATCAACTCGACGTCGCTCATCGGCGACCTGGGCACCGCCTACGTCGCGTCCTGGCTGGGCACCCTCATCACCGCGGGCGCGATGATCTCGGCCTTCGGCTGCGCCCTGGCCAGCACGGTGGGCGCGTCCCGGCTCGCCTTCGCGCTGGGCCGGGACGGCATCCTGCCTGGCCGGCTGAGCCACGTGTCGCAGCGGCTGCGGACGCCGACCGTCTCGACCACGTCAGTCGCGCTGGCCGTCTACGTGATCATCGCGTTCACCTGGTTCATCCTGCGCAGCAACCCGTTCACCCTGTTCCTGGAGAGCGGCACGATCGGCACGCTCATCCTGCTGGTCGTCTACATCCTGGCCACGATCGGGATGACCCGGCTGGTGTTCTTCTCCGGGTCGGCCCGTGGTCCTGGGCAGGCTCGCGTCCGGCAGTGGGAGCTGGTGATCCCGGTGCTGGGCATCATCGTGCTCGGCTACACCCTGTTCCGGAACGTCTGGCCGCTGCCGGCCGGGATCGCCTGGTGGGGACCGTCCGTGGCCATCGCCTGGCTCGCGCTGGGCATCGCCGGGGTGCTGGCCCGGCCCGCGGCCACCCGGCGCGCGGGTGAGCTGCTGACTGGTGCGGAAGGGCTGGCCGCCACGGCCTCATCGGCATCCGGCCCGCTGGCGCGGCAGGGTGAAGTAACCTCCCCGTGACAGGTCCCGCGGGGCCAGCGCACTAGCTTTCCTATTCAAAGTCGCGTTATTCAAGGATCTGTTCATGTTCCTTACCGCCGTAACCTGCACCGACCGCTCGCACAGACCCTCCGGGCCTGCGCTCGCTAGCCGGTCTTGAATAACGCTCCAGGGAGACATGACTATGGCACGGCCGTTCAGCCGCTTCCGCGGCGAGCAGGAGCGCGCGGCTGACGCGCGCCGGGCGCAGGTGCTGGAGCGCCAGCTGGCCGGCGAGGTCACCGGGGTCGCGACTACGTTCGTAGACCACAGCGGGGCGCCCCGGGTCAAGGTGGTGCCGCTTACCGGGCTGCCCGCGGCCGCCCGGTCCGGCCTCGGTTTCTCCCCGGTGATCGACGCGTTCACCAGCGACGGCGGCATCGACGGGGCGTCCCCGCTGGGCCGGCCGGACGGGGACCTGCGGATGGTGCCCGACCTGGACAGCCTGGCCGTGCTGGGCGCGCCGGACGGCTGGGCCTGGGCCCCGGGCGACCGGTTCCGCCAGGACGGCGCGGTGTACGCCGGCTGCCAGCGCTCCTTTGCCCGGGCCCAGGTGGCCGCGGGCCTGAGCCAGGGCATCAGCGCGCTGATGGCGTTCGAGGTCGAGTGGATGGTCGGCCAGGACCGCGACGACTACCAGCCCGCCGTGGGCGGCACCGGCTACGGGCTGGCCCGGCTGATCAGCGCGGCCGACTACGTCCGGGACGTACTGGCCAGCCTGGGCGCAGCCGGGGTCCGGGTCGAGCAGATCCACCCGGAATACGGCCCCGGGCAGTTCGAGGTCTCTGTGGCCGCGCAGGACCCGGTGTCGGCGGCGGACACCAACGTGCTGGTCAAGCTGATCATCGCGGCGGTATCCGCCCGGCACGGGCTGCGCGCCTCGTTCGCGCCCGCGACGGCGACCGGCAACGTCGGCAACGGCGGCCACCTGCACGCCAGTTTCTGGGCCGACGGCGAGAACCTGCTGGCCGGCGGGCCGGGCCGGCACGGCCTGACCGCGCGCGGGTGAGTCGATGGTGGCGAGCCTGCTGGACAGCCTGCCCGCGCTGCTCGCCGATCGGTTCCCCGATGCCCGCCTCGTACCTGCGCCTGGTGCCGTCACACTGGGCTGGCGTCTACCAGATCTGGGGCACCGAGAACCGGGAGGCCGCGGTCCGGTTCATCGAGGCCAGCCCGTGGGACCCGGGCACCGCGAACGTGGAGCTCAAGTCTTTCGATGGCAGTGCCAACCCGTACCTGCTGACCGGCGCGGTGCTGGCGGTCGCGCTGGCGGGCGCGGACCGGCAGGCCCGGCTGCCGGACGAGGTCAGCGGCGACCCGGCCGCCCCGGGTCATCCCCAGGCCGGCCAGGCTGGCCCGGCTGCCGGTCACCCTGGCCGAGGCGGTCAAGGCGCTGGAGGCCAGCGACGAGCTCCGGGCCGCCCTGGGCGATGAGCTGATGACCTCGTTCCTCGCGTCCCGGCGCGCGGAGATCGGGCTGGCCGAGGGCAAGTCGGACGAGGAGATCGCCGCCGCCACCCGCTGGCCCTGGTAGGGCTCGGCTCCTGATCGGCTCAGGTCTGGCCGGGCTCAGGTCCAGGCGATGCCGGGGTCGGGCGCGTCGTCGGCCAGCACGGTGCCTTCCATCAGGCCGTACGGGCGGTCCGCCGGGTAGTACACCTCCCGGTCGTTGGCCTGCCCGAACGGTTCGGTGTCGACCAGGAAGTGATGCTTGTTGGGCAGCGCCAGCCGGACCTCGCAGACCTCCGGCACGGCGGTGAGGATCCGCTCGCCGATCGCGTACAGGGTCTGCTGCAACGAGTAACTGTAGGTTCCGCTGAACGCCTCCAGCACCGCCTGGTGCGCCTCGACGAACGCCTCGGCCCACTTGAGACCGGCCCAGCTGAAGCCGGCCCTGTCCGCGTCAGCGAGCGGGCGGTACCGCCAGCGGGCGCTGATCTGGGTGGCGAGCATCCGGTCCGTGGTCTCGGCCAGCGTCGTATACGCATCGCGGGGGAAACCCCAGAACTCCGAGTCCGTCGTGTTCAGCACGGTCAGGCCGGTGACGCCGGAGACCACGCTGGTGCCAAGGTCCTGGTCGTGCAGGACCGTGGTAACCCGGGTCAGATCCCTGCTGCGGGCGAACGAATGGCCTCCTCCCCCGATCCGTACCCATGGGTACTCCTCGATCGCGATCCGGGCCCGGGTGATGGCCGGCTGGCTGCCGACGAAATGCCGGGCCAGCTCGATGCCGAGGACCTCCGGTTCCACCCCGCCCAGCTGCTGCACCAGGGCGTACACGGTGTTCTTCTGCGTGTCGGTGGCCAGCACCGCGGAGTTGTCGCCGCGCAGGTGGGTGGCGGCGAGATCACCGGACAGGCTGCTGGAGACGTTCCAGTCCCGGATCAGGTCGCCGCCGTCGGCGGCGGCTCCGCGGGCGACGTGCACGACCCGGACCTCCGCCTTTCCGTAGCGGTTGGCTCCAAGCTGGACCATGGCCGGTACCTTTCTGGGGGTTGCCTTTCTGGGGCCTGCAAGGCGAGGAACACCCGGTCCCTGCTCATCGGCAAGCTGGTGATGCGCACTCCGGTCGCGTCGCGCACCGCGTTGGCCAGGGCGGGCGCCACTGGGTTGAACGGCGCTTCGCTCATCGGCTTCGCGCCGAGCGGGCCGAGCGGGTCGGTGCTGCCCGCGAAGTACACCTCGGTCCGCGGCAGGTCCGCCAGCACGGGCACGTGGTAGTCGCGCAGCACCCGGGTGGTCACCTGGCCCGCCGCGTCCACGTCAACGTGCTCGTAGAGCGCGGCGCCGAGGGCCTGCGCGGCGCCCCCTCGACCTGCCCCCGGCACTGCACCGGGTTGATGACCGTGCCCGCGTCCGCGGCCTGCACGCTGTGCAGGATGCGGATCTCGCCGGTGCCAGGCTGCACCGCGACCCGGAAGCCGTGCACGTTGAAGGCGACCGTCCGGCCCCGGCCGTCGCTGCGCCCCTCCGCCTCCAGCAGCTTCCCGTCGCCGTCGCCCACGGTCATCGCCTCGGCCAGCGCGCGGGCGGCCCGCAGCGTGGCCATCCCGGCGACCACTGTGCCGGTGGAGCCGTACGCCCCGGTGTCGTGCTCCACCTCGTCGGTGTCGGCCGCCACGAGCTCGATATCGTCCACGGTGCAGCCGAGCGCGCTCGCCGCGAGCTGGCGGTGCACGGTGGCGGTCCCGTTGCCGAACTCCGCGGTGCCCGACGGCCAGCCGGTAGCCGCCCTCCGCGCGCTGCGCGATCCGGGTGTGCGCCAGATGGCCACCGGGCGGCACCGAGTCGAGCATGCTGACCGCGATGCCCTGGCCGGCCAGCCAGCCGTCGCCGGCCGGGACCGGCCGCCCGCGCCCGCTGTCCAGCGCCGCCTGCACCAGGTCGAGGCACTCATCCAGGCCGTAGCTGGCGATCTCGACGTCATCCGGCTCGGCGCTGATCGAGAGCAGCGGGTCACCGGGCCGCACCACGTTCCGGCGGCGCACGGCGACCGGGTCCAGCCCGAGCCGCCGGGCCAGCTCATCCAGGGCTGACTCGACCGCGAAGCTGGACTGGGACAGCCCATAGCCGCGGAACGCCCCGGCCGGCACCGTGTTCGTGTAGACCGACCACGCGTCCACCCGCTTGCTGGCGCACCGGTACAGGCTGAGCGCCTCGTTGCAGCTGTGGAACAGGACGCCGCCGCTGTGGTTGCCGTACGCGCCGGTGTTGGCGACGGTGCGCAGCTGCATCGCGGTCAGTGTGCCGTCCGCGCGCGCGCCGAGCCGGACCGTGATCCGCATCGGATGCCGGGTGGTGGCCGCGATGAACTGCTCTTCCCGGGTGAACTGCAGCTGTACCGGGCGGCCGAGCCGGAGCACGGCCAGGGCCACCACGTCCTCGGTGAGCATCTCCTGTTTGCCGCCGAAGCCGCCGCCGACCCGCGCGGTGAACACCCGGACCTGGCTGCGGTCTAGGCCGAACAGCGCACAGAGCGCGTCCCGGGTCAGGAACGGAGTCTGTGAGCTGGTGCGCAGCACCAGCCGTCCCTCGTCCAGCCAGCCGATGACCGCGTGTGTCTCCAGGTGCACGTGTTGCACCCGCTGCGTGGTGAACGTCTCCTCGTAGATCAGGTCCGCCGCGGCAAAGCCCGCCCCGGTGTCGCCGATGCCGCCGTGCACCTCGGCCGCGACATTGCGGCTGGCGTCAGCCACCCCGGCCGACGGCGGCAGCCCGGGATGCAGCACCGGTGCGCCCGGCGCCATGGCCAGCTCCGGGTCGAACACGGCCGGCCGGACCTCGTAGTCCACCGTGATCAGCGCGCAGGCGGCAGCGGCGGTCCCCGGGCTGTCCGCGACCACCGCGGCGACGCGCTGGCCCGCGAACCGCACCGTCTGGTCGAACAGCAGCGTGTCGGACGGGTCGTCGCCCGGGTTGTGGTGGCGTGCCGTGGAGTAGCGGACGTCCGGCGCGTCGGCGTAGCTGAACACGGCGGCCACTCCCGGCAGCCGCCGTGCGGCGGACGCGTCGATGGACCGGATCCATGCGTGCGGATGCGGCGAGCGCAGCAGCTTCATGTGCAGCAGGCCGTCGATCGCGGTGTCCAGGGTGAACCGGGCCCGGCCAGTGACCACGTCTGGCCCGGCCGGGGCGGGGACATCCCCGTCGGTCAGCCGGGGCACCTCTGCCAGCGCGTCGCAGATCGCGCTGTAGCCGGTGCACCGGCAGATGTTCCCCTTGAGCGCGCGGGGCAGGTCGCTGCGCTGCCGCTGGTCCAGCGCGGCCGCAGTCATGATCATCCCGGGCGTGCAGAAGCCGCACTGGAAGCCCTGCGCGGCGAGGAAGGCCGCCCCGAGCGGATGCGGCCCGAGACCCTCGATCGTGGTGACCGAGCGGCCTGCCGCGCGCCGCGCCGGGTAGATGCAGCTGTGCACCGGCAATCCATCGACGTGCACGGTGCAGGCGCCGCAGTCGCCCGCGTCGCAGCCTTTCTTCACCCCGAAGCAGCCCTGTTCCCGCAGGAAGGTCCGCAAGCACTGGCCGGGCCGTGGCTGCGCGTGCACCAGCTCCGCGTTGATCCACAGGCTCACCGGCCCAGCTCCGCGGTCACCTCGGCGGCCAGCCGCCGGGTCATCGCCGCCCGCCACGCGGGCGCTCCGTGCACGTCATCGTGGTAGGCCGGGATGGCGGCGGCCACGGCCGCGGCGGCCTCCTGCGGTGCGGGAAGGGCCGCGAAGCGCAGCTGGACCGGCCGGGGCGTGGCCGCGGTCACGGTCAGCACCGCGGCGCCATCAGCGGACCGGCGGCCGATCACCACCACCGCCGACCGGCCTGCTGGCGTCAGGGACGCCCGGCGGAACGCGGTCCGGCAGCGCAGCGCGGCGGCAGTCACGAAGACCGACCGAAGCAGCTCACCGGGCCGCAGCACCGTGCGGCCCGGGCCGGTCACGAAGTCCGCTACCGGCACCTGGCGGCGGGCGCCGTCCGCGGACCAGATCGTGGCCGTCCCGTCGAGCGCGGCGGCCAGTGAGGTCATCGGCCCTGCGGGGAGGGCCAGGCAGATGTTGCCGCCCACCGTGGCCATGTTCCATACCTTGAACGAGCCAAGCAGCGCCTCGCAGCACGGCCGGAACAGCGCGGCCGCAGGCCACTGTGTTGCGGACGGCGGTGTTGCGGACGGCGGTGTTGCGGACGGCGGTGGTGCGGACGGCGGTGGTGCGGACGGCGGTGGTGCGGACGGCGGTGGTGCGGACGGCGGTGGTGCGGACGGCGGTGGTGCGGACGGCGGTGGTGCGGACCGCGGTGGTGCGGACCGCGGTGTTGCCGACCGCGGTGTTGCCGACCGCGGTGTTGCGGACCGCGGCGCCGCGGGCTGCCAGCGGGCGAGTTCGGCGAGCGTGCAGGTGGCCGCGATCTCTAGGCCGGCTGGCTGCTCCTCCAGCGGCGGCCAGCCGAACTCATGCAGGTCGAGCAGGCGGGACAGGCCCGGCTGCGGCTGGGAGAACAGCCAGGTGCCGCCGGCCAGCCAGGCGTCCCCGGGGCGCCAGGCGGTGCCGGGCGCTGGCACGAGATCGGTGATGGTGTCGATATCCACGGGCCGCTCTCAGTGCCCCGTGCCGACCGTGCCCGTGCCTGCTGGGGCGGTGCCTGCTGCTGGGGCGGTGGCTGCTGGGGCGGTGGCTGCTGGGGCGGTGGCTGCTGGGGCGGTGGCTATCAGGGCGCTCGCCTTGGCCGCGGCCGCGGCGAGTTCCGCCGGGTCAGCCGTCTGCAGGGCGCCCGCCGCGACAACCTGGCGGCCACCGACGAACAGGTGCTCCAGCATTGGGGCGCCGAACACGAGCACGGCCACCGGGTCGCTGATGCCCGCGCCGGGCAGCTGGTCCACCCGCCAGACCGCCACGTCAGCCAGCTTGCCGGGCTCCAGCGAGCCCAGGTCAGCGGCCCGGCCGAGGCACCGCGCCCCGCCCATGGTGGCCATCCGCAAGCAGTCCCGCGCGCTGAGGGCCCGCGGTCCGCCCGCGTACCTGGCCGCGAGCAGGGCCTGGTGCAGCTCATCGATCATGCGGCCGGACTCGTTCGATGCGGCCCCGTCCACGCCGAGCCCCACCACGGCGCTGGCGTCAAGCAGCTTGCGGACGGGGGCGATACCCGACCCGAGGCGCGCGTTGGAGGTAGGGCAGTGCGCCACCCCGGTCCCGGTCGCGGCGAGCCGGGCCACGGCCGCATCGCGCAGGTGAACACAGTGCGCCAGCCAGACGTCAGGACCCAGCCAGCCGAGGTCCTCGGCGTACTCGGCGGGCGTCCGGCCGAACGTTTCCCGGCAGAACTCCTCCTCATCCTGGGTCTCGGCGATGTGGGTGTGCAGCCGCACTCCCCGGGACCGGGCCAGTTCCGCGCTGTCCCGCATCAGCTCGGCCGTGACCGAGAACGGCGAGCACGGCGCGACCGCGATGCGGGTCATCGCGTCGGGTGCCGGGTCGTGCCAGCGGTCGATGGCAGCATCGGTCGCGGCCAGGATCGTGTCGTGCTCCTCGACCACCGAGTCCGGTGGCAGCCCGCCCGAGGACTGGCCGAGGTTCATCGAGCCGCGGCACGGGTGGAACCGCAGCCCGATTTGCTGCGCCGCGCGGATCTCGGCCTCGAGCAGGTCACCCGCGCCAGCTGGGAACACGTAATGGTGATCCGTGGACGTGCTGCAGCCGGTGAGCGCCAGCCACGCCAGATTCGCCGCGGCGGAGTCGTGCACCAGCTCCGGGGTGAGCCGGGCCCAGACCGGATAGAGCGCAGTGAGCCAGTCGAACAGCGTGCCGTCGGTGGCATAACCGCGGGTGATCCACTGATAGAGGTGGCTGTGCGTGTTCACCAGCCCGGGGGTCACCAGCAGGCCGGCGCCATCGATGCGCGGGGCCGCGGCAAAGCGCGGCGGCGCGTCCCCCGGTCCCACCGCGGCGATCCGGCCGGCCGCGATGACCAGGTGCCCGGACTGGTACTCGGCATCCGCCGCATCGACGGTGGCGACGTAGCACCCGGTGATGACCACCGTGCCGGGCGGGACGGCCGCTGGCCCGGTCGTGCCCATCGCGCCGGTGCCCGCTGGAGTCACCTGCGGCCCCCTTCCCGAGCGTGGTTGAGTCATCCTGCCGGACAAGTGGATGAGTCATCCTGCCGGACCGATGTTTCACGGGTGTGTCACCAGCCTGGCCTGGTCTTTGTCTGCCCACTGGCCGCCAGCTGAAAAGCCGGCCCGGTGCCGCCGTGCCGGGTCAACGCAGGTTTGCTGGGGCCAATCTCTGGCCGCGGGCCAGCCCGAGGGCTGCCGCCCGGATGGCATCAAGGGCCGATTTCATTTCCCGGCTGGTACTAAAGCAACGCAGTGTCAATAGAGTGCCCGGTGGGATCAGCGGCCTGCACGCCGCGGGCCTGCCTGATGCGCCGGATCCGGCCCATCTGGCGCGAGTGCACTCAGCAGAAGCCGGTAGCAGCCGGATTTTCGGCCCGGAAGAAGCGAGCAAACGGGGGCGGGGCATCTTCGGTCAGGTTACAGCAGGGTCGCGGGCCAGTGATATATACCGAATCCCGGCCGGGCCGGCGCAGAAGGGCGTTAATCTACCGTCTGCAGTGCTGGCCTGTACGGGGTAGCGGGATTTCTGGCCAACAGATCGTTTCCCGGCCCGGGCGTGGCACAGATCCGCGTCGGCGGGACGGCGCCATGGGCGGCTGGGGGCAGGTGAATTCAGTTGGTTGAGCCGCTGACGGACAACGATCCGCGCGAGATTGGTGGCTACCAGCTGCGCGCCCGGCTGGGCGCAGGGGGCATGGGCCGGGTCTACCTGGCCTTCACCCGGGGCGGGCGGCCGGTGGCCATCAAGGTCGTGCGCGGGGAATTCGGCGATGACGAGGAATTCCGGGACCGGTTCCGGCAGGAGGTCATCGCGGCGCAGCGGGTGCACGGCCTGTACACAGCACAGGTGCTGTACGCCGACCCGGACGCCCGGCAGCCGTGGCTGGCGACCGCTTACGTGCCCGGGATGTCCCTGCAGCAGGCGGTCAGCGACCATGGCCCGCTGCCCGCGGATACCGTGTTCCTGCTGATGGCCGGGATCGCCGAGGCCCTCCAGGCCATTCACGAGGCCGGTGTCGTGCACCGCGACCTCAAGCCGTCCAACGTGATCCTGGCCGCGGACGGGCCGAAGGTCATCGACTTCGGCATCGCCCGGGCCGTGGCGGCGCCGTCCCTGACCCGCAGCGGCATCCTCATCGGGTCACCCCGCTTCATGGCGCCGGAGCAGGCCCGCGGTCAGCTGGTCACGCCCAAGGCCGATGTGTTCGCACTCGGCTCGGTGGCGACCTACGCCGCCACCAGCCGGCCCCCGTTCGGTACTGGAACCGCGGTCACGGTGCTGCACCGCGCCCTCAACGAAGCGCCGGACCTGGAGGGCTGCCCTGCGGACCTGCGCCCGCTGATCCAGGACTGCCTGGCCAAGGACCCGGCTCAGCGGCCGGAGCCCAGCCAGATCATCGACGCCTGCCGGGCCCGGACCGCAGGCGGGGTGCTGGCGTTCGGCCCGTCGTGGCTGCCCCCGGCGGTGGCCGCCGCCGCAGCCGGGGATGCGGCGGCAGCGCTCGCCCCGCTGATCCCGGGCCTGCGCCGCAGGCTCATCGACACTGACGGCACCGACTCGGGCGTCTCCAGCGAGACCAGCTATCCCGGTCAGGCCGACGCGGACGAGGACACCTTCTCCGGCGCGAGCAACTACCCCGTGCCCGGGCTGGTGGCGGGCGACGGCATCGCGGCCAGCGGAGCTGGCCCGCTGGGCCCGGGCGCCGCAGCTCCGCCCGCTGGTGCTGTGCCCAACGGCGGTGCGGCTAACGGCGGTGCGGCTAACGGCGGTGCGGCTAACGGCGGTGCGGCTAACGGCGGTGCGGCTAACGGCGGTGCGGCTAACGGCGGTGCGGCTAACGGCGGTGCGGCCGGGCCCGAGGCCGCCGCAGCGACCGCGATGGCCACGGCTGGTGCCGCCGCTGGGCCGGATGCTCGGGTGCCGGGGCCGGCCGGATCACCCAGCAGCGCCGGGCCTGCGGGGGAGCAGCCCGGCGGGCACCGCCGGGTGCGCACGTCCGTGCTGGCCGGGGCGGCCGCCGTGCTGCTGCTGGGCTCCGGGACGGCGGCCACGATCGCCTTGACCGGTAGGCCCGGTCATCCGGCTGCCAGCCACTCGTCCGCTCCCGTTGCCGTAGCTGAGCCGGGCACCCATGCGGACCCCACCGTCTCCGCCGCGCCGCACCTGCGGCGTACCGGCCACCGGGCGCCGGGGCCCTCGCCGGAGTCGGGCCGGGCTGATCCGAGGCCGACCGTGACCCAGGCGCCGCCGGCCGTCGTCCCCGGGCCCCGGTCGTCTTCCGCGACGTCCCCGGGCCAGCCGAAACCGTCCAGCCCGGCCCCGCCGTCCGGCCAGGCGCTCTACGCGGGCACCTGGACCGGCACGGTCAGCCAGCTGCGCTGGCCCGTGTCCAGCTGGACGATCCAGCTGATCATCCCGGCCAGCGGCGACAGCGGCAGCTACACGTCTCCCTCACAGGGCTGCACCGGGTATCTCGTGCTCTCCCCGCCCAGCGGCGGCACCATGGACGCGACGGCGGTGGCCACCGGCCCGGTGGGCGCCGGCACCGGCTGCACGAAGCAGGCGGACCTCGTCCTGACCCTGGCCGGCGGCCAGATGGACCTGAGCTACACCCCGGCCAAGTTTCCGAGAGCAGCCGGTAGCGCCACCCTGGCTAAGGCCTGACCCAGCCGCACGAGGTTCCCGCGGTACCGGCCGCGCCGGTAAAGTCAGCGGTATCGCGACTGGCGTCAGGTGGACAACCACCAGGAAGCGCGGCAGCGGAGCATCGTACGCCTGGGTGCTCCTCAGCTCAGCTGAGGAGTCACCGTGGATCTGCGCTATGGCGTCAACCCGCATCAGCGGGCCCAGGCCGGCCCCGGGCCAGCCCAGCCGGTGCGGCTCGTGCACGGCGCCCCGTCCTACCTCAACCTGCTCGACGCGCTGACCGCCTGGCCGCGCTGAGCTCGGCATCACCCTGGTGCACACCGGAATCCGCCTGTTCCGCCACTGAGCAGTCGGCCGCGGGGCGCCTGGCCGTCAGCCACGGGCCGCCCAGCCGCGCCACCGGCGCTAGGTGGTGCGCAGCCGGATGGTGACGTCCAGCTCGCGGAGCCGGGCGAGCATGTCCCCCGGATACTCCGTGCCGATGTCGGTGAGCACGTAGCCGAGCTCGTCCCGGGTGCCGAGCAGCTGGCCCTCGATGTTGGCGCCATGCTCGGCGAGCAGCTGGTTGATGGAGGCGAGCACGCCCGGAACGTTGCGGTGCAGGTGGATCAGCCGGTGCGTGCCGGGCGCCCGCGGCAGCGCGACCGACGGCAGGTTGACGCTGAGCGATGTCGCGCCGGAGGCGACATAATCGCGCAGTTTCCCGGCCACGAACTCCCCGATGTCCTGCTGGGCCTCTTCGGTCGAGCCGCCGACATGCGGGGTGAGGATGACGTTCGGCAGGCCGCGCAGCTCGGAGGAGAACTCCTCGCCCCGGGCGCGTGGCTCCTGCGGGAACACGTCCACGGCTGCGCCAGCGATACGCCCGGATTCTATGTTGCCGCGCAGCGCGCCGTGATCGACCACGAACCCGCGGGACAGGTTGAGGAACAGGCTGCCGGGCCGCATGCTGGCGAACTCCTGCGCGCCGAACAGGCCGCTGTTGCCGGGCCTGCCGTCCACGTGCAGCGTGACCACATCGGAGTTCTCCAGCAGCTCCTGCAGCGTGCCACAGCGCCGGGCGTTGCCCAGCGCGAGCTTGTCCGCGGTGTCGTAGAACAGCACCGTCATGCCGAGGCTCTCGGCCAGGACCGACAGCTGGCCGCCGATGTTCCCGTAGCCGACGATGCCCAGCCGCCGGCCGCGCACCTCGTGGCTGCCCGCAGCGGACTTGTCCCACAGGCCCGCATGCATCTGCGCGTTCTTCTCGGTGAGCCGCCGGGTCAGCGCGACGATCTCGGCCAGGGCCAGCTCGACCACACTGCGGGTGTTCGAGAACGGGGCGTTGAACACCGCGACGCCCTGCCGGGACCCGGCCGCCAGGTCGATCTGGTTGACCCCGATGCAGAACGCGCCGACCGCGAGCAGGCTGGGCGCGGCCCGCAGAACGCGGTCCGTGATCCGCGTGCCGGAGCGGATGCCGAGCAACTGGACACCGTCGATCGCGGCGATCAGCTCGTCCTCGTCCAGGGCCCGCGCGACGGTCTGCACCTGGTAGCCGTCCTTGTCCAGGCGGGCGGCGGCGTCAGGATGAATATTCTCCAGCAGCAGGACATGCATCTGTCCATCTGAGCGGTCCAGCGTGAACACCCTTTCCGGTGAAGCCAGTTTCCCCGTTCATGCCCGGGCAGCTGGTCACTCGCAGGCAGCCGCCAGCCTAATCGGCCCGGCCGGCCAGCCGGGCGGCCTGGGTGGCCAGGTACTGCCGCTCCGGGATGCTCGTGGTGCGGTTCGCCGCGGCCCGGTAGTGCGCTACTGCCGCGGCGTGGTCGCCTGCCATCTCCAGCAGGTGGGCCCGTACCGCGTCCAGCCGGTAGTGCCCGGCCAGCTGTTCGTCCAGCGGGACGAGCATGGCCAGGCCGGCCTGTGGCCCGTCCGCCATGGCCGCCGCGACGGCCCGGTTCAGCGTGACCATCGGGTTGCCGGTCATCCGTTCCAGCAACCCGTACAGGGCAAGGATCTGCGGCCAGTCGGTGCTGGCCACGCTGGGCGCCTCGGCGTGCAGCGCCGCGATGGCGGCCTGCAGCTGGTACTCGCCCACCGTCCCACTGGCCATGGCCCGGGACACCAGCGCGATGCCCTCGGCGATCAGCTGCTGGTCCCAGAGCGAGCGGTCCTGGTCGGCCAGGGGGATCAGCTCACCCCCGGACCCGCTGCGGGCGGCCCGCCGGGCGTCGGTCAGCAGCATCAGCGCCAGCAGCCCGGCCACCTCGCCGTCGTGGGGCCGGGCCTGGTGCGCCATCCGGGTCAGCCGGATCGCCTCGCCGGTCAGGTCGGCGCGATGCAGGTCGCTGCCGCTGCTGCTGGTGTACCCCTCGTTGAAGATCAGGTAGAGCACGTGCAGGACCGCGCGCTTGCGCTGGTCCCATTCCGCGTGGCCCGCGGGCATCCGGAACGGCTCGGCCGAGGCCCGGATCCGCTCTTTGGCCCGGCTGATCCGCTGCGCCATGGTGGGTTCCGGGACCAGGAACGCCCGCGCGATCTCGGCCGTGCTCAGCCCGCCGACCGCGCGCAGCGTCAGCGCGATCGCCGAGGCGGCGGTCAGCGCGGGATGGCAGCACAGGAACAGCAGGATCAGCGTGTCGTCCTGGCCCGGCGGCTCCGTGCCCGCTGGCTCGCGCAGCGCCGCCGCCCGCTCGCGCCGCCGCCGGGCCTGCTCGCTGCGTAGCTGGTCGGTCAGCCGCCGGGTGGCGGCCTGGATCAGCCAGCCCCGCGGGTTGGCCGGCTGACCGTCCCGGGGCCAGTGCAGTGCCGCGGCCAGCAGTGCTTCCTGCACGGCGTCCTCAGCCGCGCCGAAGTCGCCGTACCGCCGCACCAGGACGCCGAGAACCTGCGGTGCCAGCTCGCGCAGCAGGCCGCCGAGTCCAGCCGGCCCGGCCCGGTGCCGGCTGGCCCGGGGCTGTCCGGGCCGAGACCACCGGCCCCGGACCCGCCAGGGCTGGTCACAGGTCGTCGCCGGCTGGCGCGCCCATCACCTGCCGGACCTCGATGGCCTGCCCGACCGGCGCGCCGCCGGGGCCCGGCGCGGCCGAGATCCTCGCGGCGATCTCGATGGCACGCGCCTCTGATTCCACATCCACCATCCGGTAGCCGGCCAGCAGTTCCTTGGACTCAGCGAATGGCCCGTCGGTTACCACCGGGGCACCCGACCCGGTGAAGGTCACGAATTTGGCCAGCTCCGGGCTGGCCAGACCCTGGGCGTCCACGAACTCGCCGGAGGCGATCAGCTCGTCGTTCAGGGCACGCTGGAAATCGATGTGCGCCTTTATCTCCGCGGGCGTCCAGTCCGTGATGGGCGGCACGTCCATGGGCCCCGCATAGCTCTGCAGCAACAGGAACTTGGTCATCGCTGGCTCCTCACCGGTCCTGGTGCGCTCATCGTGGCGCACTCATCCGCAGGACGGACCAGATGGCCCTATCTCGACATCACCCGGCCGTCCGATACTGGCCGCCATGGATGAAATACCCCTGGACGGCGGCAACGCGGGCGGGGCGGTCCGGGTCGGTGATACGGTCCGGCGGCCCGCCGGGCCGTGGACCCCCGCCGTGCACGCGCTGCTCGAGCATCTGGCCGGCCAGGGGTTCGCGGGCAGCCCGCGGCCGCTGGGCCTGGATGACCAGGGCCGGGAGGTGCTGACCTTCCTGGACGGGCAGACCGTGGGCAGCGCGCTGCCGTGGCCGGACTGGGCCCACGCCGAGCAGACCCTGGTCCAGGTGGCGCACTGGCTGCGCGGCTATCACCAGGCGGTGGCAGATTTTGTGCCGCCAGCCGAGGCCAGATGGCGGATCGGTGGCCCCTGGCAGCCTGGCTTAATCATCGGGCACAACGACGCGGCCCCATACAACGCGGTGTGGCGCGCCGGCGCGCTGACCGGTTTCATTGACTGGGACATGGCTGGCCCGGTCAGCGACCTCTGGGACCTGGCCTTCATCGCGTTCAGCTGGGTTCCGCTGCACGTCAGGGACGTGGCGGCGCGCGAGGGCTTCACTGACTTCGCGGGCCTGCCCCGCCGCCTGCGCCGGTTCCTGGCCGAGTACGGCTGGGAGGGCGGGATGGCCGACTTCCTGGAGGTGCTCCGGGCCCGGCTGCGCGACCATGTGGCCGGCCTGCGCCGGCTGGCCGCCGCGGGTGACCCGGTCTTCGCCCGGCTCGTCACCCAGGGCGTGGCCGACAGCCTGGACGGCTCCCTGGCCGAACTCGAGGACTTCCGCGGCTGAGCCCGGTTTAGGCGGAGACTGGGATCATGCGTTATCTAGACACTGGCACGGCCAAGAAGATTTCCAAGATCGGGCTCGGCACCTGGCAGTTCGGCTCCCGGGAATGGGGGTACGGTGCGCCCTACGCGGAGCAGGAGTCGAACGCGATCGTCCGCCGGGCACTCGAGCTGGGTATCACCCTCTTCGACACCGCCGAGATCTACGGCTTCGGCCGCAGCGAGCGGATCCTCGGCCAGGCTCTGGCCGGGAACCTGGACTCAGTGTTCCTGGCCACGAAGCTCTTCCCGCTGCTCCCAGTCGCCCCGGTGGTGGAGCAGCGCGCGGTCGCCAGCGCGAACCGGCTCGGAGTCCGGCATCTCGATCTCTACCAGGTGCACCAGCCGAACCCGGTGATCCGCGACACGACGATCATGCGCGGGATGCGGGCGCTACAGCGGGTAGGCCTGGTCGGCGAGGTCGGGGTGAGCAACTACTCGCTGGCCCGCTGGCGGGCCGCCGAGCGGGCGCTGGGCAGCCGGGTGCTCAGTAACCAGGTTCCCTACAGCCTGGCCAACCGCGCGGCCGAGCACGAGCTGGTGCCGTTCGCGCAGCAGCAGGGGCGGGTGGTGATCGCCTACAGCCCGCTGGCCCAGGGCCTGCTGTCCGGCCGGTACGACGCGGCCAACCCACCGTCCAACCGGGTCCGGGCGGCGAACCCGTTGTTCCTGCCGGAGAACCTGGAGCGGGCCGGTGAGCTGATCGCGGTCCTGCGCCAGGTCGCGGCCGCCCATGACGCCACCCCCACGCAGATCGCGCTGGCCTGGGTCATCCACCGGCCTGCCGTGACCGCCATCCCGGGCGCATCCAGCGTGGAACAGCTGGAAAGCAATGCGGCCGCCGCCGAGATCGAGCTGAGCGACGAGGAGTACCAGGCGCTGTCGGCCGCAGCGGACCGGTTCGAGCCGGTCAGCGGCCCAGCCACGCTGCCCAGGATGGTCCGGGCCCGCCTCCGCCGCTGACCCGCAGCCGGGCCGCTAGGCGGAGCGAGTGCCGTGCGTCGCCCGGGCCGTGGAGCCCCGGACCACCAGCTCGGGCTCGAAGAGCAGTTCCGCCGACGCCACAGTGCCGCCGTCGACCTGCTGGACCAACGTGCTCACTACCGCCCGGCCCATCGCGTCGATGGGCTGCCGGACGGTGGTCAGTGGTGGATCCGTGCAGGTCATCAGCGCTGAGTCGTCGTAACCCACCACCGAGACATCGCCCGGCACGGACAGGCCGAGGCGGCGCACCGCCCGGATGGCACCGAGCGCGATGGGGTCGTTACCGCAGACGATGCCGGTCACCCCGGCCTGCACCAGGCGGGCAGCGGCCGCATGGCCGGCCTCCAGGGAGAACATGGTGTGCTCGATCGCGCCAGCGGTATCGATGCCCGCCCGCTCGGCCAGGGTGGTGAACGCGGCCAGCTTCCGCCGGGACGGCATGTGGTCATCCGGGCCGATCACCAGGCCGACCCGGCGGTGGCCCAGGGACAGCAGGTGGCCCAGGGCCTGCTCCACCGCGGCGGCGTCGTCAACGCAGACCCGCGGATAGCCGAGGTGCTCGGCTGCCGCGTTGACCAGCACGGCTGGCACGCCCCGCTCCAGCAGCAGCTTGTAGTGGTCATGCGGGGAGTCCGCCTCGGCGAAGTTACCCCCGGCGAAGACCATCCCGGACACGTGCTGGTCCAGCAGCATCCGGACGTAGCTGGCCTCGGACAGGCCACCGGCTTGTTCAACCACATCCTGGCGGTGCTGCACCTGCCGACGTCCCAGTGGGTCCAGTCGTCCGGCACGGGCGCGGTCACGACCGCCATGATCTCCGTGGTGATCGCGGCGACCTGGATGAACATGGGTGGTGCGACGCTGATTTACCTGGCCGCGCTGCAGAACATCCCCGGCGAGCTGTACGAGGCCGCCGAACTGGACGGGGCCGGCATCGTCAAGCGGATCTGGCACATCACGGTGCCGCAGACCAAGCTGATCCTCTCGATGCTGCTGATGCTGCAGGTCGTGGCCACCATGCAGATGTTCGTCGAGGCGTTCATCCTGACCAACGGCGGCTCCGGGACGAACGTCATCTCGGTGGTCAATCTGATCTACCAGTACGCGTTCGCGCTGAGCGGCACGAGCAACTACAACAGCGCCTCGGCGCTCGGGGTGGTGCTCATGCTGGTGCTCGCCATCTTCTCCGGCGGGTACCTCTGGCTGAGCCGTGACCGCGACTAGCCAGCGCCCCGCTCACCAGCCAGCTGCTCGTCAGCTCACCGCTAGGAGGGAGCCCAGGTGGAGACCAGGACGCTGATATCCAGCGCACAACTGATGCGGCCGCGCGGCCGCATCATCTACCGGACCGTCCTGGTCCTGGTCATCGTGATCTTCACACTGGTCTTTGCCGGCCCGCTGTATTTCCTGTTCAGCGACGGGCTCAAGTCCACCCAGGAAGCCGTGCGGGTGCCGCCGACCATCATCCCGGCCCACGTGCACCCGAGCACGTATGCCGATACGTGGAGCAGGGTCGGCATCGGGCGGCTACTGGTCAACACCCTGTACTACGCGTTCGGCGCGCTCGCGCTGCAGCTGATCTTCGATGTGGCCGCGGCCTATGCCCTCTCCAAGCTCCGGCCGGTGCTGGGGAACGTCATCTTCCTTATGATGCTGGCCACGTTGATGATGTCCGGCCTGACCGCCGGTGCCCTCAAAGGCTGAGACCAGGAGGTCAACGTGCCCGACCCGGGCCAGCGCGCCACGGCGCACGACTGGTGGCGGACGGCTGCCATCTACGAGGTGTACGTGCGCAGCTTCGCCGACCGCAACGGCGACGGCATCGGTGACCTGGCCGGGGTCCGGGCGCGCCTGCCGTACCTGGCCGAGCTGGGCATCGACGCGATCTGGTTCACCCCCTGGTATCCGTCGCCGATGGCTGATGCTGGTTACGACGTGGCCGACTACCGCGAGATCGAGCCGCTGTTCGGCCGCCTCGCCGAGGCGGAGAAGCTGATCACCGAGGCACACGCGCTCGGCATCAGGATCATCATCGACATCGTCCCGAACCATGGTTCTGCGGCCCAGCAGTGGTTCGCCGACGCACTGGCTGCCCCGCCCGGCTCGGCCGAGCGAGCCCGCTACCATTTCCGGCCCGGCCGGGGCGGGCACGGCGAGCTGCCGCCGAACGACTGGACCTCCATGTTCGGCGGCCCGGCCTGGTCCCGGGTGACCGGCCCGGACGGGCAGCCGGGTGAGTGGTACCTGCACCTGTTCACCCCCGGCCAGCCGGACTTCAACTGGGCCCATCCGGACGTCCGGGCCGAGTTCGCCAGCGTGCTCCGGTTCTGGTTCGACCGGGGGGTAGACGGCTTCCGGATCGATTCGGCCGCGCTGCTGGCCAAGGACCCAGTGCTGGCCAACCTCGGCTCGACACCAACACCCGGCAGCTCTGCACCAGCAAGCAGCTCCGTACCGGAGAGCGCTTCCGTGGCAGACATGTCAGCCACGAACACCTCGTCCCAGCATCCCTTCATCGACCGGGACGAGGTGCACGAGATCTACCGGGACTGGCGGCGGATCGGCGCCCTGGCTGCCGCAGCCAGCGGAGTGGAAGAACCTCACCGCTGAGCGGCAGGCCGATGATCCCGGCTCGATGCTGGAGCTGTACCGCGCCGCGCTGCAGTTGCGCCGGGCCAGCCCGGCCCTGGCCACGCCCGGCCTGGCCTGGCTGCCGTCCGCCCCGGACGTGCTGTGCTATCAGCGTGGCGCTGGCCTGACCGTCGTCATCAATCTGTCCGCCCGCCCGGTGCCGGTCCCGGGCCACGCCGAGCTGCTGGTCACCAGCGGCCCGCTCCGCGACGGCCTGCTCCCGCCGGACACCGCCGCCTGGCTGCGCGACCCGCGTTAGCTGGCCCCGGGGCTGACGATCATCTGGTTGACGTTGTAGGCCTGCGGCAGCATGTTGAACTGCAGCATCAGGCTGGCCACCCGTTGCAGCAGCGCAGCGTTGTCGTCCAGCGGGAACGAGGGTGCGGTCGCGGTGGCCGCGATCATCTTGGACACCCCGCCGTAGGCAGCCATCGCGCTCTGCACCGCCCCCGCATTCGTATTGGCGATGGCCTGAGCCTGCTCGATCGCGCGCCGGAACGCGGCCGCGGTCTTCGGGTACTTGTTCAGCCACGTCTGGGTGACGACGTAGCCGGCGATCGGGAGGCTCTCCGCGGCGCCCTGGTTCGCGTCGGCCAGCGGCTGGGCGCCGATGGATTCCTCCGCTTCGGTGATGAACGGCTCGGGCAGCCAGGCCGCGTCCACCTGGTGGGTGGTCAGCGCGTGCGCCATCAGCGGGAACGGGATGACCTTGAAGGTCACGTCCGACGGCGGGACCGCGTTGTCGGTCAGCAGGCTGTCGATCAGCAGGGTGCCAATGTTGTTGAGCGCGTTGACGCCGATCGTCTTGCCCTCGAGATCACGGACCTTGTTGATCTTCGACCCGGCCGTGACCATGATCTCCTGGCAGGTCGGCGCCATGTCCGAGCCTGCGGCCAGGACCCGCAGGTTGGCATGCTCCATCGCATTGGCCGCGATATAGGAAGGGTAGGCCCCGGAGCTGATGTCATATTGGCCCGCCAGCTGGGCCTTGATGACGTCCGAGCTGCTGATCGCCGGCACGATCTTCACGTGCAGGCCCTGGGCCGTGAACAGCCCGCGCTGCTGGGCGATGTACACCCCAGCCGAGTCGAGCGCTGGCACCGCCGCCACGACCAGGTCAGGTTTTTCCAGCTGGCCTGCGGCCGGCCCGGCTGCGGCCGAGCAGCCGGTACCGAGCGCGCCTGCCAGCACGGCAGCCACGGTTATCTGGGTGCACCAAGAAAGGTGCCGCATGAGAGCCCCCCTCAGAGCCTCACCGTCAGAGCAGGGGGAAACGATAGCTGATCTGTGATTATGAGGACAATGGTTCTACTAGTTTTATTAGTGAATGCCACATATGTCGTCACTGAGTGTTACTCCGGATGGGAATCTTTGGTGAGCGATTACGACCTGGTGATCCGGGCGGAGCGGGCCGTGCTGGACGGCATGGTGCGGCCGGCCGAGGTGGGCGTGGTGGGAGGCCGGATCGCCCGGGTGGCCGGGCCCGGTGCGGGCCTCGACGCGGCCCGGACCGTCACGCTGGCCGCCGATGAGGTGCTGCTGCCCGGGCTGGTGGATACGCACGTGCACGTGAACGAGCCCGGGCGGACCGAGTGGGAAGGCTTCGCGACCGCTACCCGGGCCGCCGCGGCCGGCGGGGTCACCACCATCGTGGACATGCCGCTCAACTCCGTGCCGCCGACCGTGGACGTGGCGGCGCTGCGGCGCAAGCAGCAGGCCGCCCGGGGCCAGGTGCACGTGCACACCGGCTTCTGGGGTGGTGCCGTGCCCGGCAACCTGGCCGAACTTGAGCCGCTGCACCGGGCCGGGGTGTTCGGCTTCAAGTGCTTCCTGGTGGACTCCGGGGTGCCGGAATTCCCGCCGCTGGATCCTGCTGGCCTGGCGGCGGCGCTGGCCGAAACCGCGCGGCTGGGCGCCCTCATGATCGTGCACGCCGAGGATCCCGCGGAACTCAGCCGGGCTGCGCCTGCGGCTGGCCGCTCCTACCCGGCGTTCGCGGCGTCCCGGCCACCGCAGGCCGAGGTGGCCGCGATCCACCAGGTACTGGCGGCCGCCCAGGCCGCCGCGGCCCGGGTGCATGTGCTGCACCTCGCGGCCGCGCCAGCGCTCCCGGTACTGGCCAGGGCACGCGCCGCGGGCCTGCCAGTCACCGCCGAGACCTGCCCGCACTACCTCAGCTTCACCGCCGGGGACGTGCCGGACGGGGCGACGCAGTTCAAATGCTGCCCGCCCATCCGGGATGCGGCCAACCGGGACGCGCTGTGGCACGGTCTCCGCGACGGCCTCATCGACACCGTGGTCAGTGACCACTCGCCCTGCCCGCCCGCGCTGAAGCAGCAGGCCAGCGGGGACTTTGGCGCGGCCTGGGGCGGCATCTCCTCGGTTCAGCTCGGGCTGCCCGCCGTGTGGACCCAGGCGCGCCGCCGCGGGCACGGCCTGGCGGACGTCACGGCCTGGATGGCGGCAGGCCCGGCCGCCCTGGCCGGGCTGCCCGGCAAGGGGCGCATCGCCGTCGGGTGCGACGCCGACCTGGTCATCTTCGCGCCGGATGAGGAGTTCACCGTTGACCCGGCCCGTCTGCGGCACCGGCACCCCCTCACCCCGTACGCGGGCCTCCGGCTCACCGGGGTGGTCCGCCGCAGCTACCTGCGCGGCGAGCTCATCAGGGACGGGGAGACCCCGCGCGGCCGCCTGCTCACGAGGACGAGGCCGGGCCAACCATGATCATGAGGATTAATGCCAGATGACATCCCAATACCCCACGATCATGGAAGCCGCCCGGGCGGCTCCTAGGATTGAGGGCATGGATGTCCCGGGCGGTGCGGAGGCTGGGCTCCCGGACGCTGGGCTTACGGAGACTGGGCTTACGGAGACTGGGCTGGCGAAAGCTGGGCTCGCGGGGACTGGGCTGCTGGTCGATCTGGCCAGCCGGGTGGTGGGTGGCAGCGTCGTGTCCGCCAGCGACGAGCTGTTCGGTGAGCGGGAGAACCTGATCAAGCCTGAGCCGCCGGTCTTCGCCCCGGACGCGTTCGGCCACAAGGGCAAGGTCTACGACGGCTGGGAGACCCGCCGCCGCCGCGACCCCGGCCACGACACGGCGGTCATCCGGCTCGGTCTGCCCGGGGTGATTCACCGGGTCACGGTGGACACGGATTTCTTCACCGGTAACTTCCCGCCGCAGGTCTCGGTCGAAGCCTGCGGCCTGGAGGGATACCCATCCCCGGACGAGCTGGACCGGGCGGAGTGGGCCACGATCGTGCCGAAGAGCCCGGTCAAGGGGGACGCGGCCAACGTTTTCCGGGTCACCGCCGGGCAGCGCTTCACTCATCTGCGGCTGTCCATCTACCCCGACGGCGGGGTGGCCAGGCTGCGCGCGCACGGCACGGCGGTGCCCGACCCCCGGCTGCTCACCGGCGTCGTCAACCTGGCCGCTCTGGAGAACGGCGCGTCGGTCACCGGCTACAGCGACATGTTCTACTCCTCCCCGGCCAACCTGATCGTCCCGGGCTGGGCGGGCCGGATGAGCGACGGCTGGGAGACAGCGCGGCGCCGGGACGCCGGGAACGACTGGGTCACGCTGGCGCTGGCCTGCGCTGGCCAGCCACAGCTGGCGGAGCTGGACACGACGCACTTCAAGGGCAACGCCCCCGGGTGGGCCCGGCTGCGCGGCACCACGCCGGGCGCGGACCCGGCGGATGAGTCCGCCTGGCTGGACGTGCTGCCGCGGGTCCGGCTGCAGCCGGACACCCGGCACCGGTTCCCGCTGGCTGATGTCCCGGCCATCAGCCAGCTGCGGCTGGATATCTACCCGGACGGCGGGATGGCCCGGCTCCGGCTGTTCGGTACCCCGCTGCCGGACAGCAAGGCCGCGCTCGGTCTGCGCTGGCTGAACCTGCTGCCCCTGGCGCAGGGCGCCGAGGTGCTGCGCGGCTGCTGCGCCGCCCGGCCCTGGGCCGCCGCGCTGCTCGCCGGGCGTCCGTACCCGGCAGAGGTGGACCTGCTGACGGCGTCCGACACGGCCATCGCCGCAATGGATGAGGCCACGGTCGGGCAGGCGCTGGCGGCCCATCCGCGGATCGGCGAGCAGCCCGCGGCCATCCTGCACGCTGCGGAGCAGCAGAGTTCCCGGCGGGAGCAGGCGGGCATGGCTGGAGCGGATGAGCAGCTGCGGGCCGGCCTGCGCGCGGCGAACGCCGCGTACGAAGACCGGTTCGGCCACGTCTACCTGGTCTGCGCGACCGGGCTGACCGCGGCGCAGCTGCTGCGCATCTGCACCGAACGGCTCGGCCACGACCCGGACACGGAACGCCAGGTGGTCCGCGGCGAGCTGGCGAAGATCACCCGGCTCCGGTTGTCCCGGCTGCTGCGATGACGGCCGCCTGGGCCGCCGCCAGCGGGGCGATCAGCACCCATGTCCTGGATGCCGCGGCCGGCCATCCGGCGGGCGGCATCGCGGTCACGCTCGAGCGGCTCGACAGTACCGGCTGGATGCTGGTTTCGGCCAGCGCGACCGCTCCGGACGGACGGCTCACCGATCTGGCCGGCTCGGGGCCGCTGCGGGCCGCCAGCTACCGGCTCACTTTCGACGTCCGGGCTTACTACGCCGCCACGGGCACGCCTGCGTTCTATCCACAGGTGGTCGTGGTCTTCGAGGTGGCTGACCCGGCGCAGCACTATCACGTCCCGCTGCTGCTGAGCCCGTTCGCGTACTCGACCTACCGGGGGAGCTGACCAGGATCTCCGCGGTGCGCCAGCATTGGTCATCGCAGCAGCCCTGCCGCGACCGTAACGAACCGGTATTTCGGTCCCCAAATACGCAGACCGGCATGTAGTTCGTCCTATCATCGCAGGCATGTGGTCACCCGCTTCGTTAGCGTGGCCGTCGGCCGCCGGGGCTCCCGGGGCGGCGGCTGGGCCCGCGATGACCACTCTGACATCGGTGATCGCCCGGATCGCCAGCACGATCCGGTGGGTCGGAGTCGCCTACATCGCCGTCCAGGTGGTCATCTGGCATTCGTTCTACACCGCGGCCTGGTGGCATCTGGCCGGACCGGTCCTGGCCATGGGCTGGGCCGCGGCCGCCGCGGTCCGGCTCCGCCGCGGCCCGCCTACCTGGCAGCTGGCCATCCTGGACACCTGTTTCTACGTGCTGCTCGCGCTCACCGCCGGATGGTGCGTGCCACCGGGCATGCGCGGGGCCGCGGCCAGCTGGCTGTTCGTCGCGGTGGTCAGCCAATTCGTCGTGCCCATCTGGTTCGCGCCCGGGGCAGCCTCCGCCGCGCTGGCCCTGGTGTCCGCGGGGGCGTACTCGGCTGGGTCCGTGCTGGCCCAGGCCGCGGCGCCGGGCAGCAACCTGCTGGCCACCACGGTCCTGCTGCTCGCCGCGGTGTCCGTGCACTGGTGCGGCCGCCAGTTGCTGTACAGCCGGGCCGCCACCGCGGACAGCGCGCTGGCCCGGGCCGACCAGGATGCCCGGGATCAGTATGTCCTGCTGTCCCGCAGCATCGAGCGGCGCGAGCACGAGCGGCTGCTGCACGACACGGTGCTCAACACGCTCACCGCCATCGTCCAGGCCGGCCGCGCGGACTCGCTGATCGGCCGGTGCCAGCACGACATCGTCCTGCTGGAGGACGCACTGCTGGAGGACGTGCGGCAGCAGGATGCCCGGCTGGATGGGGGCCTGCTGGTCGGCCTCGAGGCCGTGGCCAGTGAGATGCGGGCCCGCGGCCTCGGCGTGCACGTCGAGGTGACGAGGCCCGGCGAGCCAGCGGCGTCACCCGCCGTCCCGGCCCGGGTGGCCGCCGCGATCACGCATGCGGCCCGGGAGGCGCTGGTGAACGTGCTCAGTCACGCTGGCACCAGCGAGGCCTGGCTCGGGATCCAGCTGACCGCCGCGCCGCGCCGGGTGCAGGTCACCGTGCGGGACGGGGGCAGCGGGTTCGACCCCGCTCAGGTCGATCCGGCCCGGCTGGGCCTGCGCCGGTCCATCACCGAGCGGATCGCCGACTGGGATGGTCACGCGGTCATCCAGTCCGCGCCGGGTGAGGGCACCCTGGTGCGACTGAACTGGCCCGGGGCAGTGCCGGAAAGCACCGCGCAGCCGGGAAGCACCGCGCAGCCGGGAAGCACCGCGCAGCCAGGAAGCACCGCGCAGCGGGAAGGCGCCGGGCAGGCGGCGGGACGCAGCGCCGGCAGGCGGGCACGCCATGGTGAGCCGCGCCGGAGTGGTGCGTGAGGTAGCCGAATCCGCGCCGTCCCGGTTCGTCGCCGTGGTGGCGGCGATCCTGCCGGTAGGGCTTCTCCTCCAGGTCCTGGTCAACCTGCGGGACTACCGGTACCCGGTCCTGCCGGTGCTGGTCTGGCTCGGCGTGCTCGCGGCCGCGGCGTGGCTGGTGCCGGGCCGGCCGTGGCGGCCTGAACGGCGCCGAGGCGGGCATCGCGATCGGCGTCGCCGTGGCCGCGATGATCCTGGTGGGCTGGGACCGCCGGATGCATCCGGGCCCGGAGACCGTGGACTGGTCGATCCTGGGCACGACCTGGCTGCTCGCCCTGGTCGCGCTGAGCCACCGGGCCTGGGTGTGGGGGTCCGGGGCCGCGGCGGTGTTCGCCGTGCACGCCTACTTTGTCCTGCACGGGCCGGCGTGACCACGCTGGGCGTAGCCCGGCTCGCGGCGGCCGGCTGATGTCCTGGCCGCCCTGCTGGGCGCGTTCGCCGCGCTGCGGCCGACCCTGCGCACGCACGCCGACATGGCCGCGCGCCGGGCCGAGCTGGCCAGCCGGTCCGCCGCGGAACGCGCCGCGGTCATCGCCATCCAGGAGGACCGGCGGGTGAGGCTGGCCCTGCTCGAGGTGGAGGCGCTGCCGTTGCTGCGCGGCATCGCGGACCAGACGCTGGACCCGGCCGCCGCTGAGGTACGCCGCGCCTGTGCCCGGCACGCGGCCACGCTCCGGCGTGCCCTCGCGGACCGGACCTGGCAGGCGGATGGGCTGCTGGGCCAGCTCACCCCGGCGCTCAGCGGAGCGGCCGCGCGTGGCCTGGCCGCCGAGATCCAGGTGGTCGGGGAGCCGGGCCACCCTGCGCCGGACGTGGCCCAGGCCACCGTGGCCGCCTTGGACCGGGTGCTGCGCGCGCTCCCGGCTCACCCGGTAACGCTGACCGTCCTGGCGTCTGGTGACGAGGTCGAGCTGTACCTGACCTTCCAGCAGCCGCCGCAGCCGGTCCCGGACCTGGCCGGGCTGGACCGGCAGGTGGCTGCCGCCGCGCACTGGTGCGCGATGATCGACGTGGCCGACGCTGGCTCGGGCTGCCTGGAAGTCCGCTGGCAGCAGGCGATGCCGCCATGACCGTCATTGACATCGCGGCCGTGGACGACCATCCGCTCATCCTCGGCGGGGTGAGGAACTGGGTCACCGCCCCGTCCGGTGACATCCGGGTCGTCGGCACCGCAGCCACCGTCGATGACCTGCTGGCCGGCCCGGGACGGCAGGCGCACGTCGTCCTGCTCGATCTCGAGCTGCGGGACGGGACGACGGTGCAGCGTAATGTGGCTGCGATCCGGGAGGCCGGCCCCGCCGTTCTGGTGCTCTCCGCGGCCGACCAGCCAGTTTCCGTCCGGGAGGCGATACGCGCCGGGGCGCTCGGGTATGTGCTGAAGGCCGACGATACTTCGCAGACACGGGCGGCCATTAAGGCGGTCGCCAGCGGAAATGATTGGATCTCGCCCCGCCTGGCCTACATCTTCGCCACCGATGATGCCGCTGACCGGCCCCTTCTCAGTCCTCAGGAAACCCGGGCGCTGCAGCTTTACGCAACCGGGATGCCAATGAAGTCAGTGGCCCGCAGAATGGCGATCAGTGAGGAGACTGCCAAGCAGTACGTGGGGCGTGTGCGGCTCAAGTACCAGCGGGCCGGGCGGGGCGCGCCAACCAAAATTGAGTTGTATTATCGAGCCGTCGAGGACGGGCATCTCCCCCCTCACCCCTGACCGCGGATCCCCCCCCTCCCGGAAGGGGGTAATAGGAGACACCCGTCCTCGGCTCATTTTTGCAACGGTTTAATGGTAAGCCGGTGGTATCGCCGGGGTCATGACCCCTCTTCGGGGGTCACCCGGCTAATGGCGGTCTGTGCCCTGGTCAGGGCCGAACGCGCCGTCGATCAGCTGTGTTATCGCTGAGTCGAGAATATCGGCTGGGTCCTGCGGCTCCGGGGCTGGCCCGGCCAGTGCCGCGGCCAGGTTCGGGTAATGGCCGCTGGCGGCCGCGGCGATCAGCCCAGCGACCTGCGTGGCGGCCTGCTCTTCCGCGGTGATGCCGGTACGGGCCCGTTCCTCGGCCAGTGCGGCCTGCAGCCCGCCGTAAGCGATGGCGAAGCCGTTGACCATGGCGAGGAGCCGCATCTTGGCGCTGGTATCCAGGCTGGAGCCAGCCAGCAGGCCGAGGAAGTAGTCCACGTAGCGGATCGCATTGGGCCCGATGACCGTCGGCCCGTGCGTGACCCGGGGCAGCCATGGATGGCGCTGGGTGATGCCGAGCCCCTGCCGGGCTAGGTCCCTGATGGCCGCCCGGGCGTCCCGCGGCGGCCGGTCCGGGTACTCGTACTCGCCGCCGACCTGGTCGATCATCAGCTGAATGAGGTGATCCTTGGTTGGCACGTAGTTGTAGAGCGACATGGTGCCGAGGCCGAGTTCGGCAGCGACCCGTCGCATGGTGACCGCCTCGATGCCTTCTGCGTCGGCCAGAGCTACCGCGCAATCGGCGATCGTCGCCCGGCTGTGCCTCGCCTTCGGCCCCCGTTCGCCATGCTCGGGCAGATCCCAGATGGACCGCGGCACGTTCCTCGGTAGCCCGGCCATCTGAGCCTCCCTCCTGTGCACTCGCCGGCACCGTACCTCAACTTATTGACGTGCAGCGTACGGAGTAGGCTGTGCGATAAATACCCGCCTGCGATCGATTGCTCTGCTACCCTGATCGCCCGCACGGTGATGGGAAACAGCCTATTCCTGGCCCAATCCGGGCTGGATCTTGGTGAAGTCCCGGTTAAGAAGTGATGCCGGACGGATTGTGGCTGCCCGGCCGGAGTGCCACACTTAGTGCTTTGCCGATCGTCGCCGGAGCCAGCAATGACCGCCAGCCAGCCACTGCACGGCGGTACCTCCATCCGTAGCCTCGCCGACCTTTCAGGCGGAGGAATGTCAGGCAGGGATCACCCGGGCAGCGACTCGGCAGGCAGCGACGGGTCCGGCGGCGGCCCGACCGTGCTGCGTATCGCGCTGGGCGCGCAGCTGCGCCGACTGCGCGAGACCCAGGGCATCACCCGCGAAGAAGCCGCCGACGTGATCCGGGCCTCGGTCTCGAAGATCAGCCGGATGGAACTGGGCCGGGTCGGCATGAAGCACCGGGACCTGGCCGACCTGCTCACCCTCTACGGAGTGGCCGGAGAGCAGGAGCGGGCCGAGGTGCTGACGCTCGCCCAGGAGGCGGCGAAGCCGGGCTGGTGGCACCGGTACGGCGACATCCTGCCGGGCTGGTTCGAGTTCTACGTCGGGCTGGAAGCCGCCGCAGCGCTGATCCGCACCTACGAGGTGCAGTTCGTGCCCGGCCTGCTGCAGACGCCGGACTACGCTCGCGCTGTCGTCACCCTGGGCATCCCCGGGGCCAGTGAGGAAGAAGTGGAACAGCGGGTCCGGATGCGGATGGAGCGCCAGCAGTTGCTCACCCGGCCCGGTGGCCCGAAGCTGTGGGCGGTGGTGGACGAGACCGCGCTGCGGCGCAGGATGGGCGGCCCGGGGGTGATGGAAGGGCAGCTGGAGCACCTCATCGGGATGACCAAGCTGCCCAATGTGACGCTGTACATCCTGCCGCTGACCCTGGGGTACCACGCCGCGGCCGCAGGCGCGTTCAGCATCCTGCGGTTCGCCGCGCCCGAACTGCCGGACATCGTCTATCTGGAGCAGCTGACCAGCGCCCTGTACCTGGACAAGCGCCGGGACGTGGACCACTACGCCGCGGTCATGGACCAGCTGTGCGTCCAGGCCGAGAAGCGCGCCGGAGCCGCGGACGCGCTCACCCGGATCCTGGGCCAGCTGAGCTGAGGAGTTCAGGGCTCAGGGGTTCAGGGCTCAGCGCCACCTGCGGCCGACCTCGCCCGGCACGGTGAGCCGGGTCCCCTGGGCCGGGACGTCAGGGCGCGCTGATGCCGGCGTCGGCTGGGTGCCAACGCCGGCATCATTCGTTCCCGCTGGTCAGCGCTACGGCGTGGCGAGCATGCCGTCGGTGTTGCCGGCGCCGTCCACGTAGAACCCGACCAGGTCGCCGTGATCGTTGACACCGTTGATGGTGGTGGTGCCGACGCCGTTCGGGTCATCGACAGTGGTGAACCCGTGCTGCGGGGTCCAGGTGAACCCGTGCATGACCGCGCTGCCCCCACTGCCCACGGTGTAGGTGCCAACCACCTCGCGGTTGTCGTTGACGCCGAGGGCCATGGTCGAGGACGCACCGGGCGCGGCCAGGGTGATGAACCGGCCTCCCTCCTCGAGGAAGCCCACCGTCGTGCCCCCGCCGTTGACGTAGAAGCCGCCGATGTCGCCGTTGTTGTTGATGGCCGTGGCGGTCAGGCTGGCGCTGCCGTTCATCGGCACCTGCTGGAAGTGGCCGTTGCCGATGTTGTAGGTGTAGCCGTGGTTGTTGCCGTTGGCGTCGGTGTAGAAGCCGACGGCCACGTTGTGGTCGTTGACCCCGAGCAGCTGGTTCAACCGGCGGGCTGGCCGGGCTGCCGGTGGGGAAGTTGACCTCGTGGAACCGGCCGTGGGAGGCCCAGAACCCGAAGTTGTCGTTGACCATGTTGGCGTTGTTCATGGTGGAGAAGAACCCGACCGTGACGCCGTTGTCGTTCAGGCCGGTGACCTGGGTCTGCACCGAGCCGGGGAAGTTCTCGTTGACGTAGCTGCCCTGCCCGTAGGGCTGGAACAGCTGGTAGCCCTTGTTCGGGTGGCCCGGCCGCGCCGGAGCCGAAGTAACCGGCGATCACGCGCCCGTTGTTGATCCCGAGCAACTGGTTGAACGTCAGGTCGTGGGCGTTGTCCAGGGTCCGGAAGGAGTATCCGGCTGAGGCCTGCGGGCTGAGCGTGCTCGCGCCGGCCGGGGCGGCCACGGCGAGCGCGGCCGTTGCGGCCACGGCGCCTGACGCCAGGGCCGCCGCGCTGGCCCGGCGGATCCCGTGCCGCCGTCCGCGGCGGGGCTTGCTGGCTGCGGTGTGGTTGGGCTGGCTGGGTGAGTTCAGGTCGGTGGTCATGTCCAGATCCCCCTTTGGATCGCGGCGTGGGCCCGTGTGGTCGCGCCGGTTGTGGTCGTGCTGGCCTGGTTCTGCTGGCTTGGCCTTGCTGCGGTCCCGCTGGTGTGGTTCCGCCAGCACAGATTCGCCCGGGCCGTGGGGGGATTCGCCGTGGGCTCGGGGGGATACACGGGGCGGCCCTGGGCTGGGGCCATGGGGGGAATACCAGGGGTTTTAAGATCCGCTGGTCAGCCGCTGGTACAGCGCGGTGGTCTCGGCCGCGGGCGGCGCGCCGACCTGGGCCCGGAGCAGCTCGACGAGCTCGGTGTAGTGCCGGACCGCGCGGGCTGTCTCGCCCAGCCGGGCCCAGCAGTTCATCAGCTCGCGGTGCGCGGTCTCGTTCAGCGGCTCGTGCGCGACCGCGCGGCGGAACGCCACCGCGGCAGGCTGGAACCGGCCTGCCGCGGCGTGCAGCCGGCCCAGGGCGAGCAGCGCCGCCTCGAAGCTGCGGGCCAGTTCGTCCCGGCGAGTCTGAGCCCATTCCCCGGCGGACATCCCGGCCAGGAACTCGCCGCCGTAGGCCGCCACGGCCCGCTGCAGGTCGGGCAGGGCGGCAGCGGCCGGCCGGGCGCGCCGGGCCGCGGCCAGGGCCTGCTCGAACACGGTGACATCGCACTCGTGCGGCCGGGTGGCGTTGAAGCGGTAGCGGCCGTCGGAGTACACCACCCAGGTGGGATCGCCGGTCGCGCGGCGCAGTCCGCGCAGGGCGGTGTGCAGCGCGTTGGCCAGTTGCTGGCTCGACTGATCGGGCCACAACGCGGCGCCGAGCTGCTCCTTGGTCATGGGCGGGGAAGTGACGAGCAGGAACAGCAGCTCACGCGGTTTGGCGTAACCCCAGTCCGCGGCGGTGACGGCGACCTCTCCCCGGTGCACGGTGGCGGCGCCGAGCGCCTTGATCCGCAGCATGGTGCCAGCCGCGTCCGCGGCCGGGTGGCTGGCGGCCGGGTGGCTGGCGGCTGGGCGGCCAGCGGCTGAGCGGCCGGCGGCTGGGCGGCCTGGCCGCAGCCGCCGCTGCGGCTCTGCCTGGCCTGAGGCTGCCTGGTCTGGGCCTGGCTGCGGCGGGCTTGCCTGCTGGGGCGTTGGCTGGTCTGGGGCGGGCTGTCCGGGTGCTGCCTGACCGTGTGCTGCCTGGGCGGGCGGCCCGGCCAGCAACTCCGGATCGGTCACCAGCGCGTCCACCTGGCTCAGCAGGCCCTGCTGCCAGGCCGTGTCGAATTCCTCCTCACCCAGTGCCGCCCGGGCACCGGCCAGGGTCTGCTGGTGCATAGTGCTTTCACACGGCGGGATCACCGTGCCGATCGTGGTCCGCAGCGCGCTGGCCACCGCCAGCAGCCGCGCGGTCTGCGGCGCGGAGCCCTGGGCGAGCGCCAGGGCCGCCAGGTCCTCCAGCAGACTGCAGGTCCGCCACCGGTCCCGCAACTCGTGATGGATGGTGAGGCTCTCCTGGAGCAGCCCCGCCGCATTCGGGTCGCCCTGGTCGGCCGCCAGCAGCCCAAGCTGCTCGAGGGACCAGGCGATGCCCTCGCGGAACCCGATCCGTGCCGCCAGGGTGCGGCTCTCCCCCAGCAGCGCGGCCGCGCGTGGGTTCGCACCCTGGTACCGGGCGACTGTGCCCAGGCTGAGCAGCGACCAGGCGATCCCCTCGATGTCGCCGAGGCCGCGGAACATGCGCAGCGCCACGGTGCATTCCGCGGTCGCCCGGTCGAAGTCGAGCTGCAGCCAGGACGCGAAACCGAGGTAGCCATGGGCGCTCGCGGTCGCCCAGGCGTCGCCAGCGGCAGTGGCGAGGAACAGGCTTTCCTCGTGCAGCTCGATGGCCCGGGCGTAGCTGCCCTGCTCCCGCGCGATGCTGCCGAGCACCTGCAGCGCGCTGGCGATGCCCTGGGTGTCCGCCAGTTCGCGGTACAGCCGGAGCGCGGCTTCGAGCCGGGCCACGGCCGGGGCATAGTCACATTGCAGCAGGGCCAGGCGGCCGCTGCCCAGCAATGCTGCGGCCTGCAGCCCAGCGGGTGCGGCCGGGCCAGCCAGGACGGTGTCCGCCAGGTCCGTACCGTCCGTACCGGTGGCGTCCGTACCCATTCCGTCCGTGCCCGTGACGGCCGTACCCGTGACGGCCGTGCCCGTGACGCCGTACCCTGACCCGTACCCGTGACGGCGGCGTCCGCCACCGCGGCGTCCATCCACTGACGGATCTCCTGGTAGTGACCGCGCAGGTAGGCGTAGCGGGTCAGCCGGCCGACGATGCGCAGCGCCGGGATCGCCGCGCCAGCCTCACGGGCGAAGTCCAGCGCCACGCGGAGGTTCGGCAGTTCCGCGTCCAGCCGGTTCAGCTCGTGCTCCAGGCTGTCCGAGCTGTCCACGCCCCGGTCGATCGGGGGCGTGATCCCCTCGACGAAGTCCACCAGGAACCACAGGTGGGAATGGCGCGCGGACTCCACCTCCCCGGCCTCGGCCAGCCGCTCCAGCGCGTACTCCCGGACCGTGCCGAGCAGCTCAAAGCGGGCGCCTGCCGGGGTGTGCTGCACCCGCAGCAGCGACTTGTCCGCGAGCCGGGTCAGCAACTCCAGCAGCCGCCCCGGACGGATGTCGTGCCCGGCCGCCACCCGCTCGGCGGCCGCCAGCGTAAAGCCGCCCGGGAACACAGCCAGCCGCCGGAACACCGCCCGCTCGTCCGCCTCCAGCAGGTCGTAACTCCAGTCCAGGGTCGCCCGCAGGGCCTGATGCCGGGGCGGTGCCGTGCGGGCTCCGCCGATCAGCACCCCGAACATGTCCTCCAGCCGCTCGGCCAGCTGCTCCGCGGACAGGATCCGCATCCGGGCCGCGGCCAGCTCGATGGCCAGCGGCAGGCCGTCCAGCCGCCGGCATACCTGCATGACGGCGATGGCGTTGTCGTCGGCCAGCCGGAACGACGGCAGCACGGCCTGTGCCCGCTGCTCGAAGAACCTGACCGCATCGAACTTCTCCAGGGTGGACACGGCTATGCGGGCGCCCGCGTCCGGGAGCGATAGCGGGGGCACCGGCCAGGCGCGCTCACCGTCCACGCCGAGCACCTCGCGGCTGGTGGCCAGGATGGACACGGTGGGGCAGGCGCTCAGCAGCCGCTCGGCAAAGTGCGCCGCCGTGGCCGTCAGGTGCTCGCAGTTGTCCAGGACGACGAGCGTGACCTGGCCGCTGACGTGAGCGGCAATGGCTTCCACCGGATCCTGCCCCGGGTTGTCCGGCACCCCGAGCCGGCTCGCCACCAGCTGCGGCACCAGGTCAGGGTCATCCAGCGGCGCCAGTTCCACCCAGCACACCCCGCCGGGAAAGGACGGTCCTGCCGCCTCCGCGGCGGCCAGCGCCAGCCGGGTCTTGCCCGTGCCGCCGGGCCCAGTGAGGGTCAGCAGCCGGCTCCGCGCCAGGGCGGTTACCACATCATTCAGCTCACGCTGGCGGCCGACCAGTGGGGCCAGTCGGACCGGGAGCTGGCCGACACTCACCAATGCCATCGTTCCCGCGATCCCGCGCCTATGACGTTTCCCCAGCGGTCGGCATCCCCCTTGGGCAAAAAGGGAGATTTGGTAGCTTACGGCCAGGATCGTCGATCCAGGCCGATGCTACAAGGCCCAGCCAACCCAAGGGCGCTAGGTCTATATTTCCGACCTGATTAGTTGACATGGATCCAGGCTGGCGTTTCACTGAAAGCATGGTGCGCGGACTGGTGCAGGGGCCGATCGGATCCACCCAGCAAGACGACCGGTCCCTGCTGACCACGGATCTGCTCGGCCAGTTCACCGCCCGGGCCCAGTACGGTCTGGGCCGCTCTCGGCCAGGCGGCGTAGCGCTGGCGGACGGCCTCGCGGAACTGCACCGCGTCGGCTACCTCACGATGGCGGTTCCCGGGGAGTTCGGTGGCCAGGACTTCAGCCTGCCCGAGGTGGTCCTGGAACAGCGGCGGCTGGCCTTCTGGTGGCCGGCCCTCGCCCGGGCCGTGAACCCCCATCTCTGCTGGACCGGAACGGCTGCGGACCAGTACCGGTCCGGTGATCAGCAACTCGGCTGGATGCTCGTGGCCGCGGCTGCGGGCGGGCTGTTCGCAGCTGGTCATGGTGAGCCGGGCCAGGACCTCACCCTGGCCCGGCCGCGGCTCCGGGCCGAGCCAGCCGGGGGCGGGTGCTACCGGTTGTCCGGCCGGCAGGCGTTCGCCGCACTCCCGCCCGGCTGGACCCGGCTCGGCGTGCACGCGCTGGATGACTCTGATCCGGCGCACCCTCAGGTCGTGCACGCGTTCCTGCGCCGGGACACCCCCGGCTACCGGATCATCGAGGCGCCCGCCAGCGGGCAGCCCGCCAGCCCGGCCGCCCGCAGCGAGCCGGGGAGTGCCCAGGCCGCCAGCGGCCAGCCGGGCCGTCTGCTCGTCTCCCTGGACAGGGCCGTGGCCCGGGCTGCCCGGGTGCTGCCGGCCGGTCCGCCCGGGGACCCGTTCCTCGGCTGCCTGCTCAGCTGGATGCTGCTGTCCACCGCGAACATCAGCTACGCCACCGGCCAGCGCGCTTTTGACCAGGCCGCCCAAGCCGCCCGGCAAAGCCCATTGAGTGAGCGGGGCCCATCCAGCGAGCAGGGCCCGTCCAGCGACTGGACAGTCGCCGAGGCCGCCCTGGAACTCGGCGCCATCGAATCGCAACTCGACCGGCTCGCCCGCAGCCGTCCACGTCCCGGGGTCCACTGTGCGGCCTGGATCCCGCGCCTGTTCGCCGCCCGGCACCACGCCGTCCAGTGTGCCCGCCGCCTCACCGCCCTGGCCGGCCCGGGAGGCAGTGTCCCCGGGGTGGCCGCATTCGGTGGATAACGCCGCGCCGCCGCCCCATGCGGCGGCCAGCCGGCCAGGATGGGGGCATGCTCGATCACGTTTCCATCCAGTGCGCGGACGTGGCCGCGAGCGCGGCCTTCTACGACGCGGTCCTCGCCCCGCTCGGCGGCGGCCGGGTCATGGACTTCGGCCAGGTCATCGGCTACGGGACCGCGGCCATGCCGGACTTCTGGCTCGGCCCGCAATCCACCGGCCACGGGTTCCGCGAGTCCCATCTCGCGTTCACCGCGCCCACCCGGGACGCGGTCCGGGCGTTCTTCGCGGCGGCAGCCGAAGCTGGCGCGGAGGTCCTGCACGAACCGCGGGTGTGGCCGGAGTACCACGCCAGCTACTACGGCGCCTTTGTCCGCGATCCGGACGGGAACAACGTCGAAGCCGTATGCCACGCCCCGGGCTGACCGGCCACCCAAAGGACATCAGCAACGACAAGGTGGCCAGCCGGGACAGCCCGAAGCCCTGGCTCAGCCGCGCGTCGCCGCGAGGAATGCGGCCCAGGCGGCCCGGCTGAAGACCAGCGCGGGGCCGTCCGGGTCCTTGGAGTCGCGGACCGCGACGATCCCGGGCAGGTTCCGGGCGACTTGGACACACTGGCCACCGTTGCCACCGCTCCGGGTGCTGGTACGCCACACGGCGGTGGACAGGTCAGCGCCTGGGCAAGGCATCCCGCATTCTCCTGATGAGCTCGGCCGAGGGGCCGGTGCCGAGGGCTTCGGCCCGCAGATGGTCGAAAATCACTGTATAGCGCCGGACCTCGTGGTCATCCTCCAGGAACAGGCTGCCGGTCAGGTGCTCCAGGTAGACCACGGTCGGGTCGGCGGCGGCCGGGAAGTCCAGGATGGTGAACGGGCTGATCGGCTGGGCGTGCGCGGCCGCGGCGACCGGCAGCACCTGGAGCGTGACACCACCCCGCCCGGCCAGCTCGAGCAGGTGATCCAATTGGGCGCGCATCACCCCGGTGCTGCCGACCCGGGCCTGCAGCACGCATTCGCTGAGCACTACCCACAGATCCGGCGGGTTGTCCTGGCTGAGCACGGACTGGCGCTGCATCCGCAGTGCGACCAGCCGGCCGATGTCCTCGGCCCGGCCCGCGGCCGGTGCAGCCTGGAGCACCGCCCAGGCGTACTCCTCGGTCTGCAGCAGCCCGGGGATGACCATGGACTGGAAGTCGCGCAGCCGGACCGCCTCGGCCTCCAGCCCGAGATAAGCCTCGAACCAGCCGGGAAGCACCCGCCCATACGTGTGCCACCAGCCTTTGCGCCGGGCCTCCCGGGCCAGTTGCACCAGGGCGTCGGCCTCGCCGCCGCTTATGCCGTAGATTTCCAGCAGTTCCCGCACATCGCCAGGTCTGGCGCTGATCCGGCCGGTCTCGATCCGGCTGATCCGGGTACCCGAGCAGTCCACCCTGCGGCCTACGTCCTCGCAGGTTAAGGCGGCCTGCTCGCGCAGCCGGCGAAGCTCAATACCGAGACGCTTGCGCCGGACGGTTGGGCTGGGGCTGGCGGACATGCTGCCTCCGGTAGGGCACCGGCCAGGTGCCTGAGCCACGACGGTCAAATGCGCATCATACGGTTACGCATGTTGCGTTTGATGTTATACAGGGTGCAAGATACGGCATATTACAGAAACGCATGATACGCGTATGTATCCGTACCGATCGGTGCCGCCCAGGGAGGGTGCAGGCCCGGTGACTCCGCAGTGGCCGCTCCAGTCCTCCTTGGAGCTCGGCGCGCTGCCAGGCGCCGTGCCCTGCGCCCGGCTGCATACCCGGCAAGTGCTGTGGGAGTGGCGGGTCGCCGGGCTGAGTGAGAACACCGAGCTGGTCGTGTCGGAACTAGTCACCAATGCGGTCCGGGCGTCCAGCGGGGACGACGGCTACGGCCCGGGCTACGACCGGCTGGGCCGGCAACGATCCGTCCTGCTCCGGCTCGCCTCGGACGGGCATCAGGTGCTGGCCGAGGTCCAGGACAGCAGCCTCGATCCGCCCGAACCGGGCAAGCAGCGGCCGGCGGGATCAGTGGCCGGGGCCTGCTCATGGTGGCGGCGGTCAGCACCCAGTGGGGGTACTACTACGTGGACGCCCGGATGCCTGGTGAGAACGCGGGCAAGGTGGTCTGGGCCCTGCTCGGCTAACGGCTCTGGGCAGCTTCGGTCAGCCGGTCCGCCAGCATCTGTGGTAGGCCTTGGGCATGCCTGATGCGAACGACTGGAACAGCAAGATCATCGCGGAATTCCGCGCTAGCGGCGGCAAGGTGGGCGGCCAGTTCGAGGGCGCCCCATTGCTGCTGCTGCACACTGTGGGGGCCAAGAGCGGCCAGGAACGGGTGAACCCGGTGATGTACCGGCAGGTCGGTGGCACTATCGCAGTGTTCGCCTCGAAGGCGGGCGCGCCGACCAACCCGGACTGGTACCACAACCTGGTCGCCAACCCTCAGGTCAGCGCGGAGATCGGCACCGGGTCCACTGAGTTCACCGCCCGGGTGGCGGACAGCGCCGAGCGGGACCGTATCTGGGCGGACCAGAAGCGCGACTACCCGGGCTTTGCCGACTACGAGACCAAGACGAGCCGGAAGATTCCCGTGGTCATCCTGGAGCCGGTGCGCTAGCCGGGGTGACCACCACGACTGGGATCTTGCGGCTGGTCCTGGTCTGGTAGCGGTTGTACCGGCCGTGGTTGTTGTCGTTGACGGCCTGCCACAGCCGCGGGTAGGCGGGATCATCCGGCTGGACCACGCGGGCGGTGGCAGCGGTCCGGATCGGGCCCGCCTGGATTTCCACGGCTGGCTTGGCCTCGAGGTTGAACAGCCAGCCGGGCGGCCGGTCCGAGCCGTTGTTGGACGCGACGAACAGGTAGTCGGCGCCGTCCCGCGCGTACGCCAGCGGCACCGCCCGGGCCCGGCCCGTCTTCCGCCCGGTCGTCCGCAGCAGGGCGCACCGGACGCCGCCACCCAGCTGGCCGCCGATCCGGCCGCCGGTCCGCTCGTACAGCCACGTGTGCACGCCGGTCAGGTTCATGGGGACAGTCTGGCCCGCCGGCGCTCCCGGTGCGGGCGACCTGTCCGGCTGATCCGGGAGGGTCCACCTCGCGTCCTCCTAGGATGCGAGGTGATGACCGGGCGCTGGGAGTTCTGGATCGACCGTGGCGGCACGTTCACCGACGTGGTGGCGCGGGCCCCGGACGGCCGCCTGGTCGTGCGCAAGCTGCTGTCCGAGGATCCGGGCCGGTACCAGGACGCGGTGCTGGCCGGCATTCGCGCGGTGCTCGGTGTCGCCGACGATGACCCGATCCCGGCCGACCGGATCGCCGCGGTCCGGCTGGGCACCACGGTGGCCACCAACGCACTTCTCGAACGTAAGGGTGAGCCAACGGTCCTGATCATCACCAGGGGGTTCCGCGACGCGCTGCGGATCGCCTACCAGAACCGGCCGCGCATCTTCGACCGGCAGATCATGCTGCCGGAACTGCTGTACGGGCGGGTGATCGAGGCGGCCGGGCGGGTCAGCGCCGGCGGCGAGGTGACGGCACCGCTCGACGAGGACGCGGTCACCCAGGACCTGGCCGCGGCTTACGCTGACGGCTTCCGCGCCGCAGCCGTGGTGTGCCTGCACGGCTACCGGTATCCGGAGCATGAGAAGCGGATTGCGGGGATCGCCCGGCGCTGCGGCTTCAGTCAGGTGTCGCAGTCGCACGAGGCGATCCCGTTGCTGAAATTGATCCCGCGGGGCGACACCACGGTGGTCGATGCCTACCTCTCGCCGATCCTGGCCCGCTATGTGGACCGGGTGGCCACTGAGCTGCGCGGGGTGCGGCTGCTGTTCATGCAGTCCAGCGGCGGGCTGGCGGACGCCCGCCGGTTCCGCGGCCAGGATGCCATCTTGTCCGGCCGGCCGGCGGCATCGTCGGCATGGCCGCCGTGGCCGCGGCGGCCGGCTATGACCGGGTGATCGGCTTCGACATGGGCGGCACCTCTACCGACGTGTCGCACTACGCCGGGGAGCTCGAGCGGCAGTTCGAGACCGAGGTCGCCGGGGTGCGGATGCGGGCGCCGATGCTGAGCATCCACACGGTCGCGGCGGGCGGCGGGTCGATCCTGCACTTCGACGGCAGCCGGTACCGGACCGGGCCGGACTCGGCGGGTGCGGATCCCGGCCCGGCCTGCTACCGGCGCGGCGGGCCGCTCACCATCACCGACGCCAACGTGCTGCTCGGCCGGGTCCAGCCCGGGCACTTCCCCCGGGTGTTCGGGCCCGCCGGGGACCAGCCGCTGGACCGTGACGTCGCCGCGGCGCGGTTCGCTGATCTCGCCGCGCAGATCACGGCGGCCACCGGGGACACGCGCAGCCCGGCCGAGGTGGCCGCGGGCTTCCTGGAGATCGCGGTGGCCAGCATGGCGAACGCGATCAAGAAGATCTCGGTGCAGCGCGGCTACGACGTCACCGGCTACCTGCTGGCCACCTTCGGCGGCGCGGGCGGCCAGCATGCCTGCGCGGTCGCGGACGCGCTTGGCATGACCGCGGTGCTCATCCACCCGCTCGCTGGGGTGCTGTCCGCGTACGGGATGGGGCTCGCCCCGGTCACCGCGCTGCGCGCGGCCGCGGTGGAGGCGCCGCTGGCCACGGCGCTGCGGCCAGAGCTGGACCGGGTGGCCAAGGGGCTGGAAGCCGAGGCCCGGGTGGACCTGGCCCGGGACGGGGTGCCAGCGGACCGGATCCGGGTGACCCGCCGGGTGCGGCTCCGCTACGCCGGCACCGATACCGCGCTGCCCGTGCCCCTCGCGGACACTGCCACCATGGCAGCTTCCTTCGAGGAGGCCTACCGGCAGCGGTTCGCCTTCCTGATGCGGGACAAGCAGATCGTGGCCGAGGCCATCACCGTGGAGGTCACCGGGGACGCGGTCACGCCCGGGGACGCGGCCGCGCCGTCCCCGGTGTTTGCTGGATCAGGGCTGGCTGGATCGGCACCAGCGGGGCCATCAGTCACCACCGCCACGCCCGCCAGGGTGTCGATGTTCACCGCTGGGCGCTGGGCCGAGGTGGACCTGCTGGCCCGGGCCAGCCTGCGGCCCGGCGACCTGGTCCGCGGGCCCGCCCTGATCACTGAGGACTTCGCCACGACGATGCTGGAGCCGGGCTGGCAGGCCGAGGTCACCGGACGGGGCGACCTGCTGCTCACCCGGGCCACAGCGACCGGGGACCCGCCCGCCCCGGACATCGGCACCGCCGTGGACCCGGTCCGGCTCGAGATCTTCAACAACCTGTTCATGTCCGTGGCCGAGCAGATGGGTGCGGCGCTGCAGGCCACCGCGCACTCGGTGAACATCAAGGAACGGCTGGACTTCTCCTGCGCGATCTTTGACTCCGGCGGGCACCTCGTGGCCAACGCCCCGCACATCCCGGTGCACCTCGGGTCGATGGGGGAGAGCATCCGGATGGTCGTCACCCGCAACGCCGGCGCGCATCCGGCCCGGTGACGTGTTCGTGCTCAACGACCCCTACCACGGCGGCACCCACCTGCCGGACATCACCGTGGTCACCCCGTCTTCGACGAGGCCGGGCGCCGAGCTGCTGTTCTTCGTCGCGGCCCGGGGCCATCACGCCGAGATCGGCGGCATCACGCCCGGCTCGATGCCGGCGTTCAGCACCCGGGTCGACGAGGAGGGCGTGCTGATCGACAACTGGCGGCTGGTCGCGGGCGGGGAGATGCGCGAGGCGGAGACCATGGCGCTGCTCCGCTCGGTCGCCGCTACCCGTCCCGGAACCCGGCGGCGAACCTGGCCGACCTGCGGGCGCAGATCGCCGCGAACGAGAACGGCGTGGCCGAACTGCGGCCGATGGTGGCGCACTTCGGCCTCGGACGTGGTGCACGCCTACATGGGGCACGTGCAGGACAACGCCGAGGAGGCGGTGCGCCGGGTGCTCGGCACGCTGCGCGATGGCGAGTGCGTATACGAGACTGGACGACGGCGCGGTGATCAGCGTGGCGGTCCGGGTGGACCGGGCCGCACGGTCCGCGGAGATCGACTTCACCGGCACGTCGGCCCAGCTTCCCGGCAACTTCAACGCGCCCTCGTCGGTGGCCATGGCCGCGGTGCTGTACGTGCTGCGCACCCTGGTGGCCGACGAGATCCCGCTGAACTCCGGCTGCCTCAAGCCGGTCACAGGTGATCATCCCGCCGGGGTCGCATGCTCGCCCCCGCCTACCCGGCCGCGGTGGCCGCCGGGCAACGTGGAGACGTCGCAGGCGGTCACCGGGGCGCTGTACGCCGGCGCTCGGGGTGCAGGCCGAGGGCTCCGGCACGATGAACAACGTCACCCTCGGCAACGCGCGCTACCAGTACTACGAGACCGTGGCCAGCGGTTCCGGTGCCGGAGACGGGTTCGACGGCACCGCGTGGTGCAGACGCACATGACCAACTCCCGGCTCACCGACCCCGAGGTGCTGGAGTGGCGCTACCCGGTGCGGGTGGAGTAGCTACGCCATCCGCCGGGGCAGCGGCGGTGCCGGGCGGTGGCATGGCGGCGACGGCGGCCGGTCGGCGGCTGCGCTTCTGGAGCCGATGACGGTGACCACGCTGGCCGGCCACCGGCGGGTGCCGCCGTACGGCATGGCGGGCGGCGCAGCCGGGCGGGCTCGGCCGCCAGTGGGTGGAGCACGCCGACGGCCGGGTCAGCGAGCTGGCCGGGTGCGACAGCGTGCCGGTCGCCGCCGGTGACGTGTTCGTGCTGGAGACGCCGGGCGGCGGGGGTTACGGGCCAGCGTCTTAGCGGGCCAGCGTCTTAGCGGGCCAGCGTCTTAGCGGGCCAGCGTCTTAGCGGGCCAGGGCCTTAGCGGACCAGCTCTGGCTCGGCCGCCGGGTCCCGCAGTGGGCGGAGCGCGGTGGTCCACCGGAGCAGCTCGTCCAGCATGGTGGTGGCGGCTGCCTCCATGGTCTCGTTCGGCTGCAGGTGCCCGTCGGGGCCGATGAACTGCTGCACGAACGGGATGTTGACCGAGTCGAACACCGGCACCATCCTGAGCGTGGTCAGCACCTGCTTGAGCATCTGCACTGCCCGGGTGCCGGCCGCCACCCCGCCGTAGCTGGCGAAGCCGACCGCCTTGTGCTGCCATTCGGTGTGCAGGTAGTCGATGGCGTTCTTGGTCGCCGCGTTGAAGCCGTAGTTGTACTCGGGCACCACGAAGATGAACGCGTCCGCCCGGCTGACGGTGGCGCTCCAGTCCCGGGTGTGCTGGTGCTCGTACTGGCCCAGCCGGGGGTGCCGGGGCTCGTTGAAGATCGGCAGGTCAACCTCGGCCAGGTCCACCACCTCGACCTCGAAGCCACCGTGCGCCCGCGCCCGGTCAGCGATCCAATCGGCCACGGACGGGCCCACCCGGCCCGGGCGGGTACTGCCGATGATGATCTGCAGCAACGGCTTGCTCACGGTGACGACTCCAGTCGGGGGAGGGGACGGCAGGCTCAGGACAGTGTAGTTGAGCGCTGAACTACGCGGCGGTATTCCGCTCTGGCCCGTGCGTCCTCAGCGAGGCCCGGGTGTCCTCAGTGACATCGGTGCGTCCCCCGGGCTGTGCGACGATCGGCCCATGAGCGATCAGGAGGACGTCCGGCGGATAGCGCTGACGCTGCCTGGGACCACGCGCGAGGGCGACGGGTACCGGGTGGACGGGAAGCCATTTGTCTGGACCTACCCGGAGCGGGTCAACCCGAAGAAGCCCCGGGTGCCCAATCCTGAGGTGCTCTGCGTCCGGGTGGACGGGGAGAGCGAGAAGCAGGCGCTGCTCGCGATGGACCCGGTGAAGTTCTTCACCACCGACCACTACAACGGATACCCCGCCGTGCTGGTGCGCCTGCCCACGATCAAGGCGGTCGAGCTGGCCGAGCTGATCGTGGACGCCTGGCGGACCCGGGCCCCAGCCGACCTGATCCGGGCGTTCGACGCTGGCCTGGCATGACCCAGCCTGGCCTGGCGCTGTCCGCGGAGCGCTGGCGGTGGACCCGGCGGCTGATCACTGAGCACCGGCCGGCTGTGGCGGCCGCGGCCGCCCGGCTGTACCCGGAGCTGCCCCGGGTGGCGGACACCGACCTGCTGGCCCAGCCGGAGTGGCTGCCCGCGCAGCCGCTGGACCTGGCGGAGGTGACGCTCGGCTGGGCCCCGGACGCGCCCGCCCCCACTGTTGCGCCCGCGGGGCCGGCTGTCGCGCATGTGCTGCCGGAACGGGCCCCCGGGGAGAGTTACCCGTCGTACGCGGCCGCCATCGCCGCCCTGGACCGGCCGGCCCTGTTCGAGAACCGCCGCTGCTACCGGCTGCTGGCGGCCCGGCTGGCCGGGGGCCCGGCCCCGTCGCTGGAGCTGGGCCGGACCAGGTACTTCGACGCGGTCAACCTCGGCCACGCGGTCGCGCACGAACTGGCCGCCGCATGGGCCGCCATTCCCGGTGCAGCTGGGCCTGGTCGCAGCTGGGCCCGGTGTGGCTGGGCCCGGTGCGCTCAACCTGGCCGGGCTGCCGTTGCGTGCCGCAGCAGGCGACCCGTGCGCGCTGGATCGCCGGGCCGCCATCACCGCCGTGGCCGTGCTGACCCTGCGCCAGGAAGCGGCGGGCGCCGCAGCGTTCATCCTGCACTGGCGCGACCCGGCCAAGGTGAACCACGCGGGCGGCGTCTATCAGGTGCTGCCCACCGGGATCTTCCAGCCGGTCACCGACTCGCCCGCGGCCGAGCAGGACGATCTCAGCCTGTGGCGGTGCATGATCCGGGAGTTCAGCGAGGAACTCCTCGGCGGCTCCGAGGACTATCCGACCCGGGGCGGGCGGCTCGACTACCAGCAGTGGCCACTGCACCAGCAGCTGGCCGCGGCCCGGCAGGCGGGCACGCTCCGGGTCAACTGCCTGGGGCTGGGGGCCGACCCGCTCACCCTGGCCACCGACCTGCTGACCGTGGCGGTCTTCGACGCTGGTGTGTTCGACCGGGTGTTCCGTGGGCTGGTCCGCGGGAACGCCGAGGGCCGCATGTTCACCGACGGCGGGTCCGCGTGGATCCCGTTCACTGCGGCCAGCATCGACCGGTTCACCAGCGGAGCCGAGCCGATGCAGCCCGCCGGGGCCGCGCTGCTCCGGCTCGCCTGGGCCCACCGCCAGTCCCTCCTGGGCTGACTGGCCCGGCCCGCACGCGCATCGGGCCGAAGGTCCCAGGTCCCAGGGACCTGCGCCGCATGCCCCGGAGCCGGCCAGCGGGCAGGCTGGAGCTAGACGGCAGAAGGAGCGAGATGGACACCCCTGTGGACATGGACCGGGTTGTGGTCGGCGTGGACGGCTCGCCGAACTCGATCGCCGCGCTGCGGCGGGCGGTCACCGAGGCTCAGCGGCTGGACGCCACGCTGGATGTCATCTACGTGATTCCCGGTGAGCCCGGCCCGGGCGCGTACGCGGGCGGCCTGCGGATGCTGTCCACGGCCATGGACATGGTCTGCCCGGCCGGCCCCGGAGTGCCAGTGCACTACGAGATCCCCCACGGTGTGCCCGCCAAGACCCTCGTCCGCTACGCCGAAGGGGCCGAACTGCTCGTCATCGGCGCCCGGGCGCATTCCCAGGCCGGGAACCCGCTCGGCGGCGACGTCGTGCCGGTCTGCCTGAACTGGGCCCCCTGCCACTTGATCATCTGTGCCGACCAGGGGAGCAGCCAGCAGCGGCTGCACCGCGTCACGGCCGTGCCCGCCCACGGCCACCCAGGCTGATCCCGGGATCCGGCCTCCCTGACGCGCGGGCCGCACCCTCCGTGGCTGCGGGGTGCGGCCCGCGACGTGGGTTTCTGTGCACACTCACCGCCAGGGGCCGGTGCCCAGGTTGGCGGAGCGCAGCGCGGCCACATAACCGGCCCGCTCGTACCCGGTCTCGGCCGCGTCGGCGGGCATGGCCAGCATGCCGCGCACGTCGGCCAGGCGGGTGAAGCCCTTCTGCTGCATCCACTCGGCCAGTCCGTCCAGCAGCGCGGCCGCGTGCTTGGGCCCGTGCCGCAGCAACGCTGAGGTGGTCATCACTACATCCGCCCCAGCCAGCAGGTAGGCGGCCACGTCAGCAGCGTCTTCCACCCCCGTGCTGCCCGCGAGCGAGGCATTGACCCGGCCGGCCAGCCGGGCGATCCAGGCCCGCGGCAGCCGGCCTTGGCCGGCTGGGACAGCCCGAACCCGCCACCCACGGTGAGCTTCTCCGGGTCGATGTCCGGCTGCAGGAAGCGGTTGAACAGCACCAGGCCATCCGCGCCGACCTGGTCCAGCCGCAGCGCGATCTCCCCGGGTGAGCTGAAGTACGGGCTCAGCTTGACCGCCACCGGCACGCTGACCACCGCCCTGACCGTAGTCAGCACCTCCACGTGCCGCTGCTCCACATCCCGCCCGGAGATCAGCGGATCACTCGGCAGTTGATAGATATTCAGCTCGATGGCGGCCGCGCCAGCGTCCTGCAGGGCGCTCGCGTAGTCCGTCCAGCCCCCAGTGGTGACCCCGTTGAGGCTGGCGATGACCGGGATATCGACCGCGGCCACGGCCCGCTCCAGCAGGCTCAGGTAGCGGCGCGGGCCCGGCTCGGCGTCGGCCACGTCAGGGAAGTAGGACAGTGACTCCGCGAAGCTTTCCGTCCCGGCGTCGGTCAGCGCCGCGTTGCGGCCTGCCTCACGCCGCAGTTCCTCTTCGAACAGCGACGGGAGCACGACCGCGGCCACCCCGGCGTCGGCCAGGGAGCGGACCCCATCGGGCGTGTTCGCCAGCGGTGACGCCGACGCGACCAGTGGGTTGCGCAGCGGCAAGCCCAGGTAGCGGGTCGATAGGTCTATCACTCGCCCTCCCCTACGTCAGCTAGCTGGCCGTTCACCCGGCTGTCCGCCTGCTCTTTCCGTGCGTCCGCGGGGAACCACGATGGGCCGCGGCTGGCCAGTTCCTCGTAGCTGGCCCAGCGCTGCCTGACCTCCTGCTCGGCCAGCCGGAGTAGGCGCTCGGCCTCAGCCGGGTTGGTGTTGGCCAGGATCCGGTAGCGCAGTTCCCGGCCGGTGTACTCGGTCAGCGGCATCCGCGGCCGCGTCGAGTCCAGCAGGAACGGGTTCTGCCCGGCGGCGCGCAGCACCGGGTCGTAGCGGATCAGCGGCCAGTACCCGCTGGCCACGGCCCGGTACTGCTGGTCCATGCCCTTGGCCATGTCGATGCCGTGCGCGATGCAGTGGCTGTAGGCGATGACCAGCGACGGCCCGTCGTAGGCTTCTGCCTCGCGCAGCGCCCGGAGCGTCTGCTGCGAGTCGGCGCCCATCGCGACCCGGGCCACGTACACGTTGCCGTAGGCGATCGCCTGCATGGCCAGGTCCTTTTTGGGCACGGTCTTGCCGGCCGCGGCGAACTTGGCCACCGCGCCCAGCGGCGTGGCCTTGGACGACTGGCCGCCGGTGTTCGAGTACACCTCGGTGTCCAGCACCAGCACGTTGACGTTGCGGCCGCTGGCCAGCACATGGTCCAGGCCGCCGGAGCCGATGTCGTAGGCCCAGCCGTCCCCGCCGACCAGCCACACGCTGCGCCGGACCAGGTGATCCAGCACGCTGCGCAGGTCCGCAACGGCGGGCGCGTAGTCCGCGGCGCCGTTGTTCGCGGTACCGGGGCTGGTGGCCAGCCTGTCCAGCCGCTGGCTGAGTTCCGCCACCCGCTGCCGCTGCGCGGCGAGCTCCGACTCCCGCTGCTGGGGTGCGTTGCAGAGAGCGTCGACCAGCTCGGGGCCCAGCACGTCACGCAACTGGGTCAGCCGGGTCCGGGCCAGCCTCAGGTGCATGTCCGCGGAGAGCCGGAAGCCCAGCCCGAACTCGGCGTTGTCCTCGAACAGCGAGTTGGACCACGCGGGCCCGCGGCCGGCCGCGTCGGCTGTCCACGGAGTGGTCGGCAGGTTGCCGCCGTAGATCGACGAGCAGCCGGTCGCGTTCGCGATCATCAGCCGGTCGCCGAACAGCTGGGACAGCAGCTTCAGGTACGGGGTCTCGCCGCAGCCCGCGCAGGCCCCGGAGAACTCGAACAGCGGCTGCAGGAACTGGGTGCCGCGGACCGTGCCGAAATCGACCCGGGTCCGGTCGTTGACGGGCAGCATCTCGAAGAAGGCGATGTTCTCCCGCTCCCGGGCCATCATCGGCTCGCGGCGGGCCAGGTTGATGGCCTTCTTCCCCGGCTCGGCCGGCGAGGTGACCGGGCAGGCTTCCACGCACAGCGCGCACCCGGTGCAGTCCTCCAGGTAGACCTGGAGCGAGTAACGGGTATCCGGCAGGCCACGGGCGTCCAGCGGCATGGACGGGAACTCCGGCGGGGCCCCGGCCAGTTCCTTCTCGTCGTAGAACTTGGACCGGATCACGCTGTGCGGGCAGACGAAGCTGCAGTTGCCGCACTGGATGCACAGGTCCGGGTCCCACTGCGCGACCAGGTCGGAGATGTTCCGCTTCTCGAACGCGGTGGTACCGCTCGGATAGGTGCCGTCCACCGGCAGCGCGCTGACCGGGAGGTCATCGCCGCGGCCGGCCATCATCTCGGCGGTGACCTGGCGGACGAACTCCGGCGCGCTCGGCGGGCACCACCGGGGGCAGGTCCCGGCTCGCGGTCACCACGCCGGGGATCTGGACCTGGTGCAGCGCGGCGACGGCCTGGTCCACCGCGGCGTTGTTCCGCTCGACGACCTCGGCGCCGCGCTTGCCGTATGTCTTGGCGATGGCCGCCTTGATCGCCGCGATCGCCTCGGCGGCGGGCAGCACCCCGGAGATGGCGAAGAAACAGGTCTGCAGCACGGTGTTGATCCGGCCGGCCAGGCCAGCCTGGCGGGCGACCTCGGTGGCGTCGATCGTGTAGACGGTGACCTGCTTGGCCAGGATCTGCTCCTGCACCGGGCGGGACAGCCGGTCCCAGATGTCCGCGGCCGGGTACGGGGTGTTCAGCAGCAGCGTGGCGCCGGGCGCCGCCAGGCCGAGCACGTCCGCCCGTTCCAGCAGTTCCGCCTGGTGGCAGCCGACGAAGCTGGCTGCGTGGATCAGGTAGGGCGCGCGGATCGGCTCGGGCCCGAAGCGGAGATGGGACACGGTCTGTGACCCGGACTTCTTAGAGTCATAGACGAAATACCCCTGGGCGTTCTGCCCGCCGTCAGTGCCGAGGATCTTGATCGTGTTCTTGTTCGCGCCGACGGTCCCGTCCGAGCCGAGGCCGAAGAACACCGCGCGGACCGTGCCGGCCGGCTCGATGTCCAGCCCCGGGTCGTAGTCCAGGCTGGTCCCGCTGACGTCGTCGGTGATGCCGATGGTGAACCGCGGCTTCGGGTGGTCCGCGGCGAGGTTCGCGAACACGCCCGGCCACCATGCCCGGGGTGAACTCCTTCGAGCACAGCCCGTACCGGCCGCCGGTGACGGCCGGCATGATCTCCCGCTCGCCGGCGGCGTGGGCCTCGGCCAGCGCGCCGAGCACGTCCAGGAACAGTGGCTCGCCCAGCGATCCCGGTTCCTTGGTCCGGTCCAGCACGGCGACCCGGCGGGCCGTCGGCGGCAGCGCGGCCACCAGCGCCGCGGCCGGGAACGGCCGGTACAGCCGCACCTGGAGCACGCCGACCCGCTCGCCCTGCCCGGCCAGGTAGCGCGGCGGTCTCGCGCGGCGGTCTGCGCGCCGGACCCCATGATCACGATCACCCGCTCGGCGGCCGGGTCGCCGGCGTAGTCGGCCAGGTGGTACTGGCGGCCGGTCCGCGCGGCCAGTGCGTCCATGGCCGCGGTGACCGCGCCGGGCACCTGCGGCGTAGAACGGGTTGACCGTCTCCCGGGCCTGGAAGTACGACGTCCGGGTTCTGCGCGGTGCCGCGGATGAACGGGTGGTCCGGGGACAGCGCCCGGGCCCGGTGCGCCCGGATCAGCTCCTCCGGGACCAGCGCGCGCAGGTCGTCGTCGGTCAGCAGGTCGATCGTGTTCAGCTCGTGCGAGGTGCGGAACCCGTCGAAGAAATGCACGAACGGTACCCGGGTGTGCAGCGAGGCGGCCTGCGCGACCAGCGCCAGGTCGTGGGCCTCCTGCACGGAGGCCGAGGCGAGCAGCGCGAAGCCGGTCTGCCGGACCGCCATCACGTCGGCGTGGTCGCCGAAGATGGACAGCCCCTGGGCGGCCAGCGACCGGGCGGCCACGTGCAGGACCGCCGGGGTCAGCTCCCCGGCGATCTTGTACATGTTGGGGATCATCAGCAGCAGGCCCTGCGAGGCGGTGAACGTGGTGGCCAGCGCCCCGCTCTGCAGCGCGCCGTGCAGCGCGCCCGGCCGCGCCGCCCTCGCTCTGCATCTCCACCACGGCCGGCACGCTGCCCCACAGGTTCGGCCGGCCCTTGCTGGACCACTCGTCGGCCAGTTCGGCCATGGGCGAGGACGGGCGTGATCGGGTAGATGCAGCAGACCTCGTTGAGCCGGTAGGCAACCGAGACCGCCGCCTCGTTGCCGTCGATCGTGGCGCGCATCAGCTGGTCTCCCGGAATCATCTCGATGGCGTGCACCGGGCACTGGTCGTAGCAGGTCGCGCAGCCGGTGCACAGGTCATAGTCGAACGCGGTAGCTGAACGGGGTCCCGTCCGGGTGGCCGGCGGGGCGGCCGGGCCCAGCTTGATGATCGCGTCCTCGGGGCAGGCGCCGAAGCAGCCGTCGCACTCGATGCAGTTGCCGCAGGACAGGCAGCGGCTGGCCTCGTAGCGGGCCTGCCGCTCGTCCAGGCCGCCGACCACCTCGGCGAAGTCGCGCGACCCGGCCGGCCGGGCTCACGCTCCGGCTGGCTGGCGCTGCCCGGCGTCGGTGAAGTACCAGGGGTGCAGCAGGCCGAACTCGGCCACGTCATGCTTGGGCGGCAGCGACCGCGGCCTCGTCGCGCAGGTAGGCGTCGATGAACCGGGCCGCCTTCTTGCCGTGGCCCACGCCCGACCGTGACGGTCCGCTCGGCGGGCACCATGTCGCCCGCCCGCGAACACGCCCGGGACAGCCGGTCATCATCGACGCGGACACCATCACGGTGCCGTCCCGCTTGAACTCCACTCCTGGCACCTGGCGCAGGAAGCCGGTGTCGGCGTCCTGGCCGACGGCCAGGATCAGCGTGTCGGCGGCCAGCGTCTCCAGCCGCCCGGTGGGCTGCGGGAAGCCCGATCTCGTCGAGCTCCATGACCTCGACCGTCATCTCCGGCCCGTCGAACGCGGTGATGGTGTGCAGCCAGTTGATCCGGACGCCCTCCCGCTCGGCCTCCTGGGCCTCTTCCTCGTGCGCGGGCATCTGGGCCCTGGTCCGCCGGTAGACGATCATGCGCCTCGTCCGCGCCGAGCCGCCGGGCCACCCGGGCCGCGTCCATCGCGGTGTTGCCGCCGCCATACACCGCGACCCGGCGGCCGATCACCGGCCGTCCGCCCGCGGCCACCTCGTGCAGGAACGCCACCGCATCCACGATCCTGCTGGCGTCCCGGGCCGGGATGTCCACGTGCTTGGACAGGTGCGCGCCGACCGCCACGAACACCGCGTCGAAGTTCCCGTCTCGGCGCTCGGCGCCCAGGTTGGTCACCCGGTGCCCGCAGCTAATGGTCACGCCGAGCGCCTCGATCCGGCCGATCTCGGCGGCCAGCACTGAGCGGGGGAGGCGGTAGGCGGGGATCCCATAGCGCATCATCCCGCCCGGCTCGGGGCTGGCGTCCCGGATCTCCACCTGGTGGCCGCGCCGGGCCAGGTGGTAGGCGGCGGACAGCCCGCTCGGCCCGGCCCCGATGACCAGCACGCGCTGGCCAGTGGCCGGCGGCGGGTCTTCGAAGGCCCAGCCCTGCTCCAGCGCCAGGTCGCCCAAGTAGCGCTCGACCGCGTGGATGGATACGGCACTGTCCAGCTCGGCCCGGTTGCACACCGATTCGCACGGGTGGTAGCAGACCCGGCCGTGGATGGCGGGCAGCGGGTTGTCCGCGGTCAGCTGGCGCCAGGCCGGCTCGGGGCGGCCAGCCTGGATGTCCGCCAGCCAGGCCTGGATGTTCTCCCCGGCCGGGCAGCCAGCGTTGCACGGCGGCAGCAGGTCGAGGTAGACCGGCCGCCGGGTGCGCACTGGCCCGGCCCGGACCGGGCCGTGCAGCAGGTCAGGCAGGGGCGTGATGTCGCGCCCTAGGCCCGGGCGGGTCTCGCTGTGGCCGCTGCTGTTGTGGCCGCCGCTGCGCTCGCTGTGGTCGCTGCGGTGGTCGCTGTGGTCGCTCATCCGGTTGCTTCCGCAGTCGCCGCCACCGGCTGGGCCGTGGTGTCTCGGGCAGCGGCGCCGGCGACCGGGCGCGGCACGATCAGCACCGGCCGGTGGGCGGCGTGCAGGAGCCGGTGCGACACGCTGCCGAGAGGCAGGTACGGCACGTCAGTCCGGCCCCGTGAGCCGAGCACGATCATCCGGGCGTCGTGCTCATCGGCGGCGTCCAGGATGACCCGGGCCACGTGCCCGAAGTTGGCGTCCCGGATCTCGCTCTCCGCGCTGATCCCAGCGCTGCGCAGCCCACTGGTGATTTCGCTGACCAGCCGCTCGCCCTCGCCGTCCGCGCAGTCCACCCGGATCCGGCCGAACCGGCCGACCGCGATCTCGTGCACGTGCAGCACCACAACTTTGTCGCCGCTGTCCCGGCTGAAGTCACGGGTCATCTCTGTCGCGGCGTGGACATGCCGGGCCGCATCCACGGCCAGCAGGATCGTCTTGTTCATGTCGCCTCCTTGGCGCGAAGCACCGGGTGCGGGCACCTTGGGGGTGGAGCACCTGCTCTCAGCACACACCGCGCGGGCTGGCCAGGACAGGGGCGAAGGACCCGGCGACGGGGACTTCCGGTCCGCTCAGGGCCACGAACACCAGGGCCACGAACACCAGGGCTACCCAGACACGGCGGCACCCGCCATGCGCGGATCGGCGATGGCGCCGGGATGGATCTCCCGTCCTGGCGACGGTGGGTCTGGCGGCCCCGACTGAGGGCCGTCCCGTCCCTCTCCGCTCCCCGGCAGGCCTGCCACCGGGCCAATCCCGCATGGCGGGTGTCACACGTTCTACGGTGCCCCGGCCCGGTGGCGGGCGGCAGGGCCGAAAGGCCCAGCACCGCGGGACCCAGGTCCCGGGCACCCCCGGCCAACAGCCGTGGTGCCGCCGCAGCGCCCGCGCCAGGCTGGGTGGTGGACGGGGTGCTCTGGCCACGGTGGGCGAGGCGGCTCTGACCACGAGGGGCCCTGGCTTCGCTCAGGGCCAGCGAGGAGGTCGACGATGACAGGCAACCCAATTGTCGTGGGCGCGGACGGCTCGGCCGAATCGCTGCGCGCCGTGGCGTGGGCGGCCCGGGAAGCCCGGCTGCGCCAGGCGGGGTTGCGGATCGTGGCCGTACCGTCGCTGCCACCGCGGATGAGCCCGAACCCGGCCACCCGGGACTCCGTCGCGGGCCTGATCGAGCAAGCGATGCAGCACACGCTCGCCGCGGCCGCGCAGGAGGCAACGGCACAGGCCCCCGGGCTGTCCGTGGCGACCCAGCTGCTGTCCGGGCCACCGGCCGAGGTGCTGGTGCACAGCGCGGCAGACGCGTCCATGCTGGTGGTCGGTTCACGCGGGGCGGGTGGGTTCACCGCCATGATCCTCGGCTCGGTGAGCAGGTACGCGGCCACGCACGCGAGCTGTCCCGTGGTGGTGGTGCGCGAGGAGACCATGGCCGCGCACCGGCAGATCGTGGCCGGCATCCAGGAACCGCAGCAGTCCACGGCCGTTCTCGGCTTCGCCTTCGAGGAGGCCGCGCTGCGCCGGGCCCAGCTGCTGGCCGTGCACGCCTGGGCCTGGTCCGTCCCCGGGCTTCCGCCCGGCCAGCCGGACGAGTCCGCGGCGGACGGGGCCCAGCTGGAGGCGATCCTGGCCAGCTGGCGGGACAAGTACCCGGAGGTCGAGGCGTCCTGGGAGGTGGTGCACGCCCACCCCGGCCGGGTGCTGGCGGGCGCGTCGGCCCGCGCTGACCTGGTGGTGCTGGGCCGGCATGGGGCAGCCAGGCCGCAGCCCCCGGGAGTCGGCTCGGTCACCCACTCGGTGCTGAGCCACGCGCACGGGCCGGTGGTCTGCGTCCCTAGCGACTGACGCCGGGTAACCGTGCACAGGGCCGTGTGCTCAGGGCCGCGGCCGGACGGCCGGTACCGGACGGCCGTTCTCCAGGTAGCAGGTCCCGCTCGTCTGCCAGGCCGCCTTCACCCGGCGCCGGATGGGTGGGCGCAGCAGCTCCACCGCTGCGGCCCGCGGGGCCAGGCGGTACGCGGAGATCTCCGCGGCCTGCAGCACGAGGCCGGCCAGCTGCTCGTCGCTGGCCGTGCCGCAGTCGAACAGGAAGCGCAGGCCGCCCGGCTTGCCGGGCCGGGGCCGCCGGAAGTCCACGCAGGCCAGCCGGGCACAGGTGATATCCAGCCCGCACTCCTCGCGCACCTCACGGCGGCAGGCGTCCCAGGGTGTCTCGCCGTCGGCTTCCATGATCCCGCCGGGGATGGTCCAGCCGGACTTATACGTCGGCTTCAGGATGAGCAGGCGCCCACGGCGATCGTAGATCAGCGCCCCGGCCGAGGCCGGGATGGCCGGGGTAGCCAGGAGTTCACTCATGCTGGCCACGCTACGGCGTGCCGCGGGCCGCCCGGCGCGCCCGGTAGGCCGCGGCATGCGGAGCAGCTACTCGGGGTTGGCCTGATCCTGATCGGCGCGCTGATCGCGGCGGCCGGCGGGCGCAGGCCCGCGGATGTCCCGGAGCACGGCACGGGTGGCCGCCTCCAGCGACCCGGCCACCGCCGGGGTCAGCCCGGTGCCCAGCCTCATGTCGGCGGCCTCGACCACGTGCACGACCAGCGTGCCCGGCATCCGGCCGAGGATGATGCCCAGCCCGACCGCGTCGCGTAGGCCCAGCCCGTGCGAGCTGGCGGGCCAGGGCAGGCTGGCCATGTGCGCGTCGATGACCAGCCGGTGCAGGCGGCCGGGGACCGGAGGCTGTGCGCGCGCCGCATCCACCACGACAGCCAGTGCCGCCCCGGTCCAGGCCTCGATCAGGTCGGCCGGATCGCCGTCGCTGACCAGCAGTTCCACCCCCGCTGGCGCCCGGCCGCGGAGCCGTTCGAGCACCGCTGGCCCGGCTCCGTCATCCCGCCGGAACTCGTTCCCGGTGCCGATCACCACGATGCGCCCGGGAATCATCTCCGGCCCGGCCCGGCCAGGCGCGGGGCCACCGGGTCTTCGGCCAGTTCCGCTGGCATGTGCGTGCTTTGCATGCCGCCTTCCCTGCCGGTCAGCGTTGACCAGGACTTCACCGAGCGTGCGTTCAGCATCGGCGCCCCTGCTGGCCTCGCGGCAGGGCCATTGGTCCTGGCCCAGTGCCGCTCGTAGGGTGGTGGCATGCTCGGTATCCCGGACTACATCCGCGGCCTTGCGCCGTCTGGCACCCGATGATCGAGCATGCGGCGTTCCCGGCCGATCCGTGGTGCATCCGGGAAGAGGAACTGCACCTGAACGTGCTCGCGCAGGCCGAGTCGCTCTTCGCGCTCAGCAACGGTCACCTCGGCTGGCGGGGGAACCTGGACGAGGGTGAGCCCAACGGGCTGCCCGGCTGCTATCTGAACGGGCTGTACGAGCAGCACCCGCTGCCCTATGCGGAGTCCGGCTACGGCTACCCGGAATCCGGCCAGACCATGATCAACATAACCAACGGCAAGCTGATCCGGCTGCTGGTGGACGACGAGCCTTTCGATGTCCGGTACGGGGAGCTGACGGCGCACGAACGGGTGCTGGACCTGCGGGCCGGCACGCTGAGCCGCCGGGTGGAATGGACGTCGCCCGCCGGGCGCCGGGTCCGGATCAGCTCAGTGCGGCTGGTCTCCTTCACCCAGCGGGCGGTTGCGGCGATCAGCTACCAGGTCGAGGCGCTGGACGGGCCGACCCGGATCGTGCTCCAGTCGGAACTGGTCGCCAACGAGGATCTCCCCCCGGCGGGCCCGGATCCGCGTGTCGCGGCGGTCCTGGACAAACCGCTGGCCGCCAGAATGCACCAGGCCGGCGGCGGCCAGGCGTTGCTGATCCACGAGACAGCGCGCAGCGGGCTGCGGCTGGCGGTGGCGATGCAGCACCTGGTCGAGACCGAGGCGAGGACCCGGCAATGGACGGAGAGCGTGCCGGATCTGGCCCGGGTGACCGTGGCGGCGCTGCTCGAGCCGGGCCAGCGGCTGCGGGTGCGCAAGTTCGTGGCCTACGGGTGGTCCGCGGAACGCTCCCAGCAGGCCCTGCGCGACCAGGTCGAGGGGGCGCTCGCCGCGGCCAGGCAGACCGGCTGGGAGCGGCTGCTCGCGGATCAGCGGGCCTACCTGGATGACTTCTGGGATCGGGCCGATGTCCAGCTGGACGGGGACGACGAGATCCAGCAGGCGGTCCGGTTCGGGATGTTCCACGTGCTCCAGGCGGGCGCGCGGGCAGAGACCCGGGCCATCCCGGCGAAGGGGCTGACCGGGAGCGGTTACGACGGGCACGCGTTCTGGGACACCGAGATGTACGTGCTGCCCCTGCTCACCTTCACCGCCCCGGATGCCGCCGCGGATGCACTGCGCTGGCGGCACAGCACGCTGGCTATGGCCACCGAGCGCGCCGCCCAGCTGGGGCTGCGCGGCGCGACGTTCCCGTGGCGCACAATCAACGGTGCGGAGTGCTCCAGCTACTGGCCCGCGGGCACCGCCGCCTTCCACGTGAACGCGGGTATCGCGGACGCGGTGCTGCGGTACATAGACGCCACCGGCGACACGCAGTTCGACCGCACCATCGGGCTCGACCTGCTGGTGGCGACCGCCCGGCTCTGGTGCTCGCTCGGCCACCAGGACGCCTCCAGCTTCCGCATCGACGGGATCACCGGCCCCGATGAGTACAGCGCGATCTCTGACAACAACGTCTACACGAACCTCATGGCGCAGCGGAACCTGCGCGGGGCGGCCGAGGCCGCTGACCGGTACCCGGAGCGCGCCGCTGAGCTCGACGTGTCCGCCGAGGAGGTGGCGGCGTGGCGCGCCGCGGCGGACAGCATGCTCGTGCCGTACGACCAGGCGCTGGGGGTGCACCCACAGGCCGAAGCGTTCACCCGGCACCAGCGGTGGGACTTCGCTCACACCAGACCGGACCAGTACCCGCTGCTGCGCAACTTCCCGTATTTCGACTTGTATCGCAAGCAGGTGGTCAAGCAGGCCGACCTGGTGCTGGCCATGGAGGTCTGTCCGGACGCCTTCACCGCCGAGCAGAAGGCCCGCAACTTCGCCTACTACGAGGGGATCACCGTGCGGGACTCCTCGCTGTCCGCCTGCCGTCAGGCGGTGCTGGCCGCCGAAACTGGCCACCTGGACCTCAGCTACGACTACGTGGGCGAGTCGGCGCTGATCGACCTCGCGGATCTGGAGGCCAACACCCGGGACGGCCTGCACATCGCGGCGCTGGCCGGTTCCTGGATCGCCCTGGTGGCCGGGTTCGGCGGGATGCGGCACCGGCCGGGCACGCTGCCCAGCTTCGCGCCTAAGCTGCCCCCAGCACTGACCAGGCTGAAGTTCACCATCTGCCTGCGGGACCGTTGCCTGCACGTGACTGTGACCCCGGATAAGGCTACCTACGAGGTGACTGGGGACGGGCCGCCGCTGACCGTCCAGCACTATGGCACCCCGGTGCGGCTGACCGCCGGGCAGCCACAGAAATTCGAAATCCCGCCGCAGCCGATCCTGCCCCGGCCGGCCCAGCCGCCAGGACGGGAGCCGACCCGGCGAGCCCGGCCGGCGGCCCAGCCGACGGAGGCAGCGCCAGCTGAACCGGGCCGGCCGGACTCAGCTCAGTGAGGCGGGGCGTGTCCCGCCGGGCTCAGCTGGTGATCCGGCGCCCGCTGATCCGGTGCGGCATGATCTGCACGTAGACGTCCCGGGCGCCGCCCGCCCATGCGTGCAGGTTCGCGTGCGTCTCGAAGTAGCGCACCTGTTCTTCCTTCCTGACCCGGGTGGCGTGGCCGACGATCAGCACGCTCCAGCCCTGGCTGAGCGCCTCATCCAGCTGGTCCACCTCGAAACCGACCTGGCAGTCCAGCCTCGCGGCCAGCTGGGTGTCCGCGCCGGTGCGCAGCACGACAGTCTGGTTGGCCATGGCGAAGTTGACCGGGAGTACCACCGGGCCGTCCGCCGTGCCGAAGACCACCCGCCCGACGCCGCCGGAGGCCAGCAGCTCGTAGCACTCGGCCGGGCTCAGTGTCTGCAGCAGCGGCGGCCGGCCGGGCCGGGACCGCCCGCGCCGGGCGGCCGGTTGGTGCCTGCCCCGAGCAGGGCCTCCGGGGTCGTCTCCAGGGCAGCGGCCAGCTGGCGCAGGGCCGCTGCCGTAGGCCTGGCCGGGTGGGTCTCGAGATAGGCCAGGTACGGGACGCTCATCCCAGCTCGCGCCGCAATCTCATGCTGGGTGAGCTTCAGCTCCCTGCGCCGCTGGTACACCCGGGCACTGAAGTCACCCGGATCGTGTGCCGACGGCCTGGGCACGCGGCCAGCGCGTCGTGTGCCGTCGCCTTCAGCCTGCTGCCTGGCAGTCACGTTCGGTTCCACCTCCGGCGCCCGTGCTCTCGGTTGCTGCCGTTTGCCGTGGCATTGTCCTGGTGTTCGCGGTGTTGTTGTCGCGGCGTTCATCGTGCTGTATTCATGCTGTTGCTGCGGGAACAAGTACCGCTGCAGTCCGAGGTCCCCCAAAGCCGGGCCCTTGGACCCGGTACCCGGGCGGCATCGCGCGGCTGGTATGACAATCGCAAGAATCGCCCGCGATCAACGGGACGTTCGACTCAAGACAGCAGGTCAGCGGCGGGGAACGCTGGATACCGAGGGCGGGCGATGCCCGCTGGCAGGGAGGAGGGCCCGATGGTGGGCGATGCCGTTCAGGACGCGCCGCGGCGAATTGTGGTGGGGGTCGATGGATCCCCAGGGTCTGTGGCCGCCATCCGATGGGCGGCCAGGGAGGCGGCCCTCCGCGGTGCGGTGCTGCACGCGGTCCATGCCTGGGAGCCCGCGCGATTCGACCGCGCCCCGTACGCCCCAGGGGTGCCCGCCCGGGACCGGGCGGCGGCCACATCGTTGCTGACGGTCGCGGTCCGCGCGGCTCTGGGCGAGGGCGGCGCCGCGGACCCGGTACTGGAGGTCGCTGAAGGGCTGGCGGCCCAGGTGCTGCTGCGCTGCGCCGCCGGAGCCGACCTGCTGGTGCTCGGGGGCAAGTCAGCCGCTGACAGTCACAGTGCCTACCAGCTCGCCCCGCACGTTGGCGCGGTGGCCCGGTGCTGCCTGTACGCGGCACCGTGCCCGGTTGTGGTGGTCACCCAGCAGCAGGTCCGCGAGGCTGATCCGCCGGCCCAGAAGGCCGGCCCGCAGGGCCGCGAGGCCGCGCCCGGCCAGCAGCGGAAGCTGGCGGGCGCGACGCTGAGCTAGGGCGAGGCCAGCGCTAAAGCTAGGCAGCGCATGGTGGCCCCGGGCTGTAAGTGCATGGTGGCCCCGGTTGTAACGGCCGGGGCCACTTTTGCACCTCTGGGTCAGCTGTTGCGGTGGTCGGTGTGGTGGGTGTCGTCGAAGACGCGGGCGGCGTAGGCGGCGGCTTGAGCGCGGCGTTGCATGCCGAGTTTGGTGAAAAGGGCAGAGACGTAGTTTTTGACGGTTTTCTCGGCGAGGAAGAGGCGGTCGCCGATCTGGCGGTTGGTGAGGCCTTCGCCGATGAGTTCGAGGATGCGGCGTTCCTGGTCGGTGAGGCCCGCCAGGGGGTCGGCGCGGGCGGCGGTGTCGCGCATGCGGCGCATGACGCGGGAAGCGGCTTCGGGGTCGAGGAGGGACTGGCCGGAGGCGATGGTCCGGACGGCGCCGACGAGGTCGGTGCCGCGGATTTGCTTGAGGACGTAGCCAGCGGCACCGGCCATGATGGCGTCGAAGAGGGCTTCATCGTCGCTGAAGGAGGTGAGCATGAGGCAGGCGACCTGTGGCATGCGGGAGCGGATGTCGCGGCAGACGGAGACGCCGTCGCCGTCGGGCAGGCGGATATCCAGGACGGCGACGTCGGGTTTGAGGGCCGGGATCCGGGCGAGCGCGGAGGCCGCGGTGCCGGCCTCGCCGACGACGATGATGTCGGGTTCGGCTTCGAGCAGGTCCCGTACCCCACGCCGGACGATTTCATGATCATCCAGCAAGAACACATTGATTGGGCTGCGGTTCCCGGCACCTGCGGCAGACTGCCCGTTACCTTGCGCTGACTGATCCATCTCTGCATGGCCTCTCTGCCCTGATCCTGTCCGTAGCCGCCCTGTCTACGTCCTGGCCTGTGGGCCAGATCACCGGCATAGCCCACCCTAAGCCTCATGGCTGGGTCATGGTCAGGACCAATGTCTTGCCATACCAGGAAGAAGGTCCCGGGTGCCGGGGCGCTGGGCCCCTGACGTGGAGCACCCTACGGGGTTAGCGTTGCAGTTGTTAAGGACCAGGGACCGGCAGCCGCCAGGTCCCGGCCGGGCGGAGTGGCATATGGAGGCAAGCGATGCCTGGAATCGTCGTTGGAGTGGACGGCTCGGACCACTCTCGGACAGCACTCGAATGGGCGGTCAAGGAGGCGGGGATCCGACAGGCACCACTGACCGTCCTCGCGGTTCACCCGGTGGCCATCAGCCCATGGACTGGCGCCCCAATTACCTTCCCGACGGACCAGCCGGAGGAAGCTAAACTCAACGCTGCCGTCCAGGAAATGACCGACGGGATGATAAGCCAGGTCGGCGACCCGAAGCCGGCGTCGGTGACGGTACACACGGTCAGCGGTGGGCCCTCCGAGGAGCTGATCACGGCCAGTGCGGACACCGACATGCTGGTAGTCGGTTCCCGCGGCAGTGGCGGCTTCGCTCGGCTCGTCATGGGCTCAGTGAGCATGCAGGTGGTGCAGCACGCGCACTGCCCCGTCGTGGTCATCCCTACCGGGCAGCCTCGTTAACGCGCCTGGTTAACCCTCATTAACTGAGTTGACGGAAAGACCGGCTGGCCCGGCTCCGCACGTGCTACTTGCGGAGCCGGGCCAGCCGCAGCCAGGATGCCGCCCGGCGGCCTCGTGCATGTGCTGCTCGAATTCGCTCGACCAGTGCGTAGCCACCACCAGGATCACCAGTTCCCGGGTCCGGCTGGGCAGGCTGCCCTGGTAACGCACAGCGGCACCGAGAGCCTGCAACGCCCCGCCAATGGCGGGCTGCAGCAGCATCGCGTTGAACGGCCCGGTCAGCGCGCCAGCGTCATCGATCAGTGGGACGGGTTGGGTCCCCCACGAGGGCCGGACGTGATGGCGGCGTAGAGCCGCTGCTGGTGTTCGTTGAGGAGGCCCGGGGACAGCCTGGCGATCCGTTCCATTGCGGTACGTCATTCCCCCGGAAGCCACGTCAATTCCGGTAGCGCGCCGGAGCCCGTCCGTGCCTGCCGCCGTTCCCGCCGAGTTCTCAGGTGGGGTGGCCGGTGGGTGTGGTGGTGTAGGTGCGGTGTCCGGGGGTGGTCCAGGTGAGTGTGCCGGTGTGGTGGTGGGTGAGGGTCCAGTGGGGGGTTTGCTTGGTGCGGTGGTGGCGTCGGCAGGCAGGGCTGATGTTGCATTCGCAGGTGGGCCCGCCGTGGTGGTGGGGGATGGTGTGGTCGAGGTCGCAGGTGGTGGCGGGGCGGCGGCAGCCCGGCGCGGTGCAGGTGGTGTTGCGGATCTGGATGAGGTGACGCAGCGAGTCGGGGGGCTGGTAGGCGTGTGATTGGCGGGAGTGGGTGCAGTCGCGGGTTTGCAGGGGGGTGATGGTGATCGAGTGGAGCCAGACCCAGGGGCCGGGTGGTCCGGTGGCGGGGGGAGGGCTGGTCCCGCGGCCGGGATGGCTGGGACTGGGATGGCCGGGACCGGGGCGGCCGGGACCGAGGCGGCCGGGATCAGCGGCTCCCGGCCCGCCGCCATCGGGGTTCGCGCCGCTGGGGTTCGCGCCGCCGGGGCTGGTGCCGCGGGGGCTGGTGTGGCCGGGTGGGGGGTGGCTGGGTGGGGGGTGGCCGGGGCTGGTGCGGGCGCAGCCGTGGGCGATGGCGTGCCCGGCGGGGTTGGTGAGGGTCAGGCACCACTGGGTGGCGGGGCTGGCGGCGAGCCAGGCAGCAAGGGTGCGGGAGTCCTCGGCGTCCAGCGGCCCGTATCCGGCGGCTTCACCGGGGGCGGTGGACCAGCCCAGCCAGGTGGCCAGCGGCACGGTCAGGTTCACGGTGCCGCGCAGGCCCGGCCCGGAGAACACCGGCCCAGCCCCAGCCCCAGCAGCCCCAGCAGGCCCGGTGGTGGCCGTTGCAGCGCCCGCAGGGGCAGCCGCGGCGTCCTGGCCGCCGGTGGCCTCCGGCCCGGCTGTGGCGTTCTTCCCGGCGGCATTGTCCTGCCCGGCCGTGGTGTCCTGCCCGGTGGTGCTGTCCTGCGCGGCGCTGTCTGGCCTGGCGCTGTCTGGCCTGGCGCTGCCGGTCCCGGCTGCGGCGGGGAGGGTGGTGGGGTGCTGGCCGGTGAGGAGGTGGAGGTAGGCGTGGGCGCGCAGCTCATCCAGCGTGCCCTGCACACCGCCCGCCCGCAGGTCCAGCGCCAGGGCGGTCAGGTTCTTATCCGCGGCCAGCACCTCGGCGGGGGGCAGGTCGCGGCCGCACAGCGCGGCGGTCCCGGCGATCTCGGTGAACGCCTCCACCCGGGCGTCTTTCAGCGCCTTGTCTTTGCGTTGTTTCGCCGCGCCGGGGTTGGTGGCCAGGACCGCGTGGCGGGCGGCGGGGCGCAGCTGCCCGCTGGTCATCCCCGCCGCTTTCCCGATCAGCGCGGCCTCGACCGCCGCGGCGCTCTGGTCATCGAGGCCAGCGAGTTCATCGGCGATGATCTCGGCGCGGCGCTCGTCGATCTGCCCGGCTTCCAGCGCCGCCCGGGTAGCGGGGAGCCGGTCCAGGGCCATCGCCAGGGCCAGCAGCCGCCCGGCGCTACGGCCGGTCAGGGTGAGGGCGAACGCGATCTCGTCGCTGGTGTGCTCGAACGGCCGCCAGTCCCCACTGGATCGTGCCCCGGCTTCGCGGCGCGCGGCGAGTTGGGAGGCCGCGGCCAGCCGCAGCGCCGCCGACCAGGAACACAGCCGGCTCGCCGCCGCCAGCACCCCGGTCAGTGCGTCATCATCGAGGCGGGCCAGCCCATCACTGTGGACCCGGCCGGACAGATCAGCCAGCACCGGCCCGGGCAACATCGCGTCGGCGGCGCCACCCAGGGCGAACGCCGACCCCACACCAAGCACGACGGCACCCGGCGGGTCATCCGCCGACTCCTCCAGCCACGCCCGCACCGCCGGATCGCTCAGCCAGGCCGGATCGTGATCCGGGCCGGTGTCCTGGCCGCATGGCTCCAACCACGCGTCATCCGAGAGCCCGCCGGCCGGGAGCCCGTCGTCCCGGAGCCCGTCGCACGGGAAGGCGTCGCACGGGAAGGCGTCCTCTGGGAAGGCGCCGGCTGCTGCGGCCCCCGCTGGCAGCGCGCTGGCGGCGACGGCCCCCGCTGGGAAGGCGCTGGCGGCGACGGCCCCCGCTGGCAGCGCGTTGGCGGCGACGGCGCCCGCTGGCAGCGCGCTGCCAGCCTGGCCACCTGCGGGGGGCGTGCTGGCGGGATCACCTGGCTGGGGGTGCGGCCCGGCGGGAGGGCCAGGGGGCACAGCGGGAGGCGGGGCGCTGGCGTCCACCCGATCACCTCCCGGGAGCCTATCCGTACTTATCGAATAGAGTATCGAATAATATCCATGATCGCACCTATATTCGATTCTTTTTTCGTGACGCGTCGCGCGGCTGGAATGGCGATGCCCGGGGGTGCGAATGGTCGAGCCGTGCGGGTACGCCGGGGGCGGTAGCGCGGCGAGGTCCCGGGGGCGGTGTTCGGGCCTGGCTGGGGACCAGGTAAACCGGATCTGTGCTGAACGATGCTGGGTCTGGTGATGTGGTTGATGCTCATGTCCACCTGCTGCCACCGCGGCTACAGACGGCGATCCGCGGGTTCTTCGACGCCCGCGGCTTCCCCAGCGACGGCTATGCCTACCCGGCCGATCCTGCCGCCGCGTGCGACCAGCTGGCCGCCGAGGGAATCACCGCGGCGTGGTCGCTGCCATACGCGCGCCGACCTGGTTCGGCCGCGGGCCTGAACGAGGCGATGGCGCGCTTCGTCACCGCCCAGCGGGACGGCCCGGTGCGGGTGATCGGGGGATGCACGGTGCACCCAGCCGACGACCGCCCGGCCGACGTGGTCCGCTGCGCCGTGGAGGACCTGGGCCTGCGGGTACTCAAGCTGCACTGCTCGGTGGGGGATTTCGCTGCTGACGACCGGCGCCTTGACTCGGTCTGGGAGTACGTGTCGGCGGTGGCTCTGCCGGTCGTGCTGCACGCCGGGCACGCCGCCGACGGCCACACCGAACGGGCCGAACTGGAGCCCGTGGCGGTGGTGGCCCGCCGGCATCCAGCGGCCCGGATCATCATCGCGCACTGCGGCCACGCCGCCGCTGACGTGGCGCTGCGGCTGGTCGCCGAGCACCCCGGCGTCCATGCCGACCTCACCCCGGTGATATACGAGCGGGTCCGGGTGCCCGCTGGCCAGTTGGCCGCGCTGGCCGGAAAGGTGCTATTCGGCTCGGACGCCCCGAACACCGCGCTGGCGGTCAGCCAGCTGCTGGACGGGCTCACGGCTGATGGCCTCCCGGGCAGCGCCCGGGAGGCCATCTTCGGCGGGACCGCTCGGCGGCTCCAGACTGAGATCAGGATCTGAGCCCCAGCGGCCCGTGGTTACGGTGTCGAGCAGGTTTCGGGATCGATTAGCTGAAGGGTTGCCCCGCACCAGGCTAGGAACGGCGACTGGGCTGGCCCCGTGCTACCCACCCAGCGCTACCCACCCAGCGCGGCCCCGGCCTCACTACCGCCACATCAGCACCATAAAGCGCCACCCTCACCCGCGATGAAGCAGCGTGCTGATCATCTGCACGCCCTCAGTGACCGTGGCCGCCGACGGCGCCCCCGCTGTGACTGGCGGAATGCGCGGCCGCGCTAGCGGCGGCGTGGGCCGCGGCCTGTGCCGCCGCGTGCGCTGCGGCCTGTGCCGCCGCGTGCGCGGCCGCCTGGGCTGCGGCCTGGCTGGCGGCGTGGGCAGCAGCATGATTGGCCGCATGCGTTGCGGCGTGACCGGCGCCGCCTGGTCCGGTGTTGCCTACACCGGCGTTGCCGGCCACCGTTCTGTCTACCCCGATGCCGCCTACTCCTATGTCGGCACGGAGAGCACTGAACTTGCCTGCACCGACCTCGCTGAGGCGCTTCCGCTGGGCCCGATGCGGCCAGCCCGGATAGAGCAGGCCGCCGAGCCCGGCGGCGGTGGCCAGCCCGGCCAGCGCCACCTGCGCGGTGTCCACTTGGCCCGATCCCTGGGCGATCGCATCCAGCCGGGCCCGGGCGGCTGCGACCCGGCCGGGGTCGGCTACGCGCCACAGGTTGATCGGCAGTAAGCGGGCAGATTCCCGCCGGATGACCCCGGAACGGGCCAGCCGGTCCAGGTAGGCGTCCAGGATCTTCCGCCGGGGACTGCGGACCCAGTCTGTGGCCTTGGGCGGGCGCCGCTTCTCGCTGAGGCTGGCCAGCGCCTGATCCAGTTCCGGGTCCCCGGTAGGCGTGGGGTCCAGCACGACGATCCGGTCGTCGCGAATGTCCACCCGGCTGGCCAGAGCCAGCCGGACCAGTTCGGAGCCCATCAGCCCGAAGCCGATCCGCTCCTTCGTCGCCACCCGGCCGTTGTCCCGGATCGACAGCAGAACCAGGTCTTCGCCCAGGGTGTCCATAGGGCCAACGTACCTGCCTGGCTACCGCCCGGACAGACGTTCGCCCAGCCGGCATCTGGGCTCACCCGTGAGACCAGACAGGTCCCGAAATCGGTGCTGGCCGCAACATCGGTGCTGGCCGCTACATCGGTGCTGGCCGCTACATCGGTGCTGGCCGCAACATCGGTGCTGGCCGCAACATCGGTGCTGGCCGCTACATCGGTGCTGGCCGCTACATCGGTGCTGGCCGCTACATCGGTGCTGGCCGCGAGATCAGTGCTGGCCGCAAAGATCAGTGCAGGCCACGAGATCAGTGCGGGCCGTGACATCAGTGCTGGCCGCCACTGGCAGCGCCACCGCCGCCGGAGTGGCCGGAGTGGCCGCCACCGGAGTGACCGCCGACCCCGTGACTGGCGGCGTGCACGGCGGCGTGGGTCGCGGCGGCCGTCGCCGCGTGTGCGGCGGCCTGGTGCGCGGCATGAGCGGCGGCGCCATCGGCGCCAGCGCCGCGGGTAACGCACAAAAGTGTGGGGCGGCGAGCCAAGCTCGCCGCCCCACGAATCGGTTCTGGGCCGCGACCGCGGCCTGAGGCCGGGATGGCCCAGCCTCAGGCCGCGATAACCTCAGGCCGCGATGGCCGCCGCGTCGCTGGTCGCGGGCTCGAGGGCCAGCTCCAGCACCTCACGGACGTCACTCACCGGGTGGATGGACAGCTGCTCCCGGACGTTCTCCGGCACATCCTCCAGATCCGGCTCGTTCCGCTTGGGGATCAGCACCGTGGTGATGCCAGCCCGGTGCGCGGCAAGCAGCTTCTGCTTCACCCCGCCGATCGGCAGCACCCGGCCGGTGAGCGAGACCTCCCCGGTCATCGCCACGTCGGAGCGGACCAGCCGCCCGGACAGCAGCGACGCGAGCGCGGTGGTCATGGTCACCCCGGCGCTGGGGCCGTCCTTCGGCACCGCGCCGGCTGGCACGTGCACGTGCACGGCCCGGTCCTTCAGGCCGACGACCGGCAGCTCCAGCTCTGCGCCGTGCGAGCGCAGGTAGGACAGGGCGATCTGGGCCGACTCCTTCATCACGTCACCGAGCTGTCCAGTGAGCGTGACGCCGCTTGTGCCGGTCTCCGGGTCGGCCAGCGACGCCTCGATGAACAGCACGTCGCCGCCGGTACCAGTGACCGCCAGGCCAGTGGCCACGCCGGGGACTGCGGTCCGCTCGGCCGAGTCCGGGCTGTGCCGGGGGTGTCCCAGGTACCCGTGCAGGTCCGCGACATCCACCGTGACTGGCAGCTCGGCCGCGCTGGTCGCCACCTGAGCAGCGACCTTCCGCAGCACCCGGGCGATGGTCCGCTCCAGCGACCGGACGCCCGCCTCGCGGGTGTACTCGCTCGCCAGCATGTGCAGCGCACCGTCGGTGATCGTCACGTCGGACGCCTCCAGGCCGGCCCGCTCCAGCTGCCGGGGCAGCAGGTGACCGCTGGCGATGGTGACCTTCTCGGCCTCGGTGTAGCCGTCCAGCTGGATCAGCTCCATCCGGTCCAGCAACGGTCCGGGGATCTGCTCCAGCACGTTCGCGGTCGCGATGAACAGCACATCCGAGAGGTCGAGCTCGACCTCCAGGTAGTGGTCGCGGAACGTGTGGTTCTGCGCCGGGTCGAGTACCTCCAGCAGTGCCGCGGTCGGGTCGCCCCGGTAGTCCGCGCCCAGCTTGTCCACCTCGTCCAGCAGGATGACCGGGTTCATCGAGCCCGCCTCGCGGACGGCCCGGACGATCCGGCCGGGCAGCGCGCCCACGTAGGTGCGCCGGTGCCCACGGATCTCCGCCTCATCCCGGACGCCGCCCAGTGCCACCCGGGCGAACTTGCGGCCCATGGCCCGGGCCACCGACTCACCCAGCGAGGTCTTGCCGACCCCGGGCGGGCCGGCCAGCGCCAGCACCGCACCGCTGCGCCGCCCGCCGACCAGGGTTAGGCCCTTGTCCGCGCGGCGCTTGCGCACTGCGAGGTACTCGATGATCCGTTCCTTGACGTCGTCCAGGCCCGCGTGGTCCGCGTCCAGGATCTCCCGCGCGCCCGCGATGTCATAGGCGTCGTCGGTTCGCTCGTTCCACGGGATCTCCAGCACCGTGTCCAGCCAGGTCCGGATCCAGCTGCCCTCGGGCGAGGCGTCCGAAGCGCGCTCCAGCTTGGCCGCTTCCTTCATCGCGGCCTCGTGCACCTTCTCCGGCAGGGCGGCGGCTTCGATCCGGGCCCGGTAGTCCTCTTCCTCGGTGCCTGGCTCGCCGTCCAGCTCGGCCAGTTCCTTGCGGATGGCGGCCAGCTGCTGGCGGAGCAGGAACTCCCGCTGCTGCTTCTCCATGCCCTCGCGGACATCGTTCTGGATGGTCTCGGCCACGTCCAGCTCGGCCAGCTGGTCCCGGGCCCACCCGGTCAGCAGCTCCAGCCGCTGCTCGGGGTCGATCGTCTCCAGCAACTGCTGGCGCTGCTCCAGGGTGAGGTATCCGGCGTAGCCGGCGCTGTCCGCCAGCGCGGACGGGTCGGTGATCCGCTGCAGCACGTCAACGACCTGCCACGCCCCGCGCTTCTGCAGGATCGTGGCGGCCAGGCCGCGGTACTCACGCGCGAGCTCCTGGGCGCGCGCGCTGGCCGGTGGCTCCTCCACAACGGAACCCTCCACCCACAGGGCCGCCCCTGGTCCGGTGGTGCCGACGCCGATACGAACCCGGGCCAGGCCGCGGATGACCGCGGCAGGCTCGCCGCTGGGCAGCCGCCCGGTCTGCTCGACCGCGCCGAGCGTGCCGAGTGCGGAGTACTTACCGTTGAGCCGGGGCACGAGCAGTACCTGCGGCGTCTTGCCGGTGGCACCAGGCACGGCCGCGGACATCTGCGCAGCCGAGATCGCGGCCCGCGCCTCAGTAGCGGAGGTGTCCAGCGGCACCACCATGGTCGGCAGCACCACGGAGTCATCCAGTGGCAGTACCGGCAGGGCGAGTGTTTCGCTCATTGGTCACTTCCCGATTGATTTCAGCTTGTGATTTACGCTTCAACAACAGCCTGCGTGGTTTGTTTCCGGAAATCGTTCGCCGTCAGCGGACGTGCCTTTGGGCAGGTCAGAGCGGGTGTCGATAGGCAGAGCACGCGAGCCGTGCGTGAAGAAGGCCGCTTTCAGTGATAGGCCGTACAGCCGGGCCTGGATACGGCGATGCCTAGGTAACCGCTAGCTGGCCGCAGCTATTCCCGCCGCCCGGGCAGCGCCGGGTCAGCGCCGGGATCCGCCGGGGACGGCCAGGGTGCGGGGCTAGTTTGAAGCGGCGTAGTTTGGTGCAATGACTCTGCCACCGCCGCCACCACACGAGCCGTCTGAGTTCCGCCGCGACCGGCACGAGCACGGCGGCGAGATCGACCGCCTGGATGACGACCGCCTAGCCGAACTGGCCGAAGAGGAGCGGGTGGATCTGGGCGTCAACCCGTACGAGCCGGACGAGGTACCGCCGGCCACCGATGCTCCGGTGCCCACGGACATCACCGAGAGTGAGCAGTACCAGGGGGAGCGGGCCGAGATCGAGCAGGAGGAAGCCAAGGGCGAGCTGTCGCTCGACCCGGAGGGCTTCCCGCCCACCCGCTACGACGAGTCCTGAGCGAGGACTGCTGACCTAAGTCCGAGAAGTCCTGGGTCAGCCACACCGTGCCGGCGTCGTCCCGGTAGACCGAGATCCCGACGTGGGTGAACGCGCTGCTCAGGATGTTCAGCCGGTGGCCGTCGTCGGGTGGCTTCTCGTTCAGCATGTCCCGGGTCAGGCCGGTGGCCATGGCCCCGATGGCCGCCGGGGTGCCCGCTACCGGGCCGCCCTCGCCGATGTTCTCCCCGGCCGTGGTCCATCCCACCCCCGCGTCCGACTCCCGGCTGCCCAGCGCGGGCTCGCCCGGGCACTGGTGGGACAGGCCGCAACCCGCCGCCATCACCGTGGTGTGCAGGCCCGCGCTGCCGTCCAGCCCGGGTGTGATCGTGTAAGGCGGCAGGCCCGCCTGGGCCCGGGCGGCGTTGATGAGCGCCAGCACCTGGGCGGCCGCCGCGCTGGTGGTGCCGGCCGCGGCCCCGGGAGTGACCGGGCCGGCCGCGGCCGGGGCACTCGCTGGTGCGGACGGCGTCCGCCTGGCCACCGCCGCGGCCAGCGGCAGGCTGGCGGTCACAGCGGGCGCTGGCGCCGCGGCCGGGACGGCGGGCCGCCGGTCATGGCCCACCATGACGTAGAGCGCGGCCACGACCAGCGCGGCCGCCGCAAGCACCACGTAGAGTTCGCGCCGTCGGTCCCGCGCGGTCGGCGCGCGGCGGCGGCTGGGACCGCGGACTGGCATCGTCGTCGGTACCTCCGTCAGCGGCATGGTAGCCAGCAGGGCGATCCAGGCTGGCGCGAATCGCCGGGATCGCCGGAGATGACCAGCCGCGCGATAGGTGTTCGTTGGGGTCGGTCCTGGCCAGCGGCGACGGGCAGGGGCGCGGCAAACGGAAAGGGGCGCGGATGACCGGACCGGGCGTGGTCATTGACGGGACGGCACTGACCTGCGGCCAGGTCCGGGCGGTGGCGCGGCAGGCGGCCCAGGTCAGCGTGGGCTCCGGGGCGGTGGGCCGGGCGCGGGCGGCGTGGCAGGCGGCCCAGGAGATCGCCGCGCACCGGCCGGTGTACGGCCGGACCACCGGGGTCGGCGCGAACCGGACGGTCGCGCTGGACCGGGCCGACACGCAGCAGCACGGGCTGCGGCTGCTGCGCAGCCACGCGGCCGGGCCGGCCCCTACCTCGCCCCGGACCTGGCCCGGGCCATGCTGGTGGTGCGGCTGAACCAGATCGGCGCGGGCGGCTCCGGGGTGCACCCGGACGTGCTGGGCGTGCTCGCCGACGCGATCAACCGCGGGTTCACCCCGCCGGTCCCGCTGTACGGGGCGATCGGCACCGGCGACCTGACCGCGCTCGCCTCGGCCGGGCTGTGCCTGCTCGGCGAGCGGGCCTGGTACACCGGCACCGGGCCGCCGCCCCGGTTTGCGCTCCGGCCGGCCGAAGCGCCCGGATTCATGAGCAGCAACGCAGCCACGCTCGGGGAAGCGGCCCTGGCCTGTGCCGGGCTGGCGAGCCTGCTGGACGCCGCAATCGTGGTCGCGGCGCTGTCCCTGCTCGCGGTGCGCGGCTCCGTGGAGCCGTACGCCGCGGCGGTGCACCGGGCGCGGCCCGCCGGGCAGCAGCGGGTGGCGCGGGTCGTGCGGTCGCTGCTGAAGGCCTGCCCGCAGCCGCCCGCCGCCGACCCGGAGCCGCCCGCCAGCCCGCAGCGGTCCGCGCGGATCCAGGACTCCTACGGATACCGGGCCTTCCCGCAGGTGCACGGGCCGGTACTGGACTCAGCTGCCGCGGCCGAACAGTTGGTCACCATCGAGCTCAACGCAGCCAGCGAGAACCCGCTGATCGACGCCGCGGGCCAGATGGCCTGGCACAACGGCAACTTCCACACCGCCTACGCCGGACTGGCCCTGGACGCGGTCCGGGCCGCGCTATTCCAGACCGCGGCGCTGTCCGCAGCCCGGCTCGGCACGCTGATGGAGCCGTCCTTCACCGGCCTGGACCCGTTCGCGGCGGACTCCCCGGCCAGTTCGGGGCTGATGATCTACGAGTACGTGGCCCAGTCCGCGGTCGCGGACATCCGCCGGTTCGCCACCCCCGCCGCGCTGGGCAGCGCGGTGCTGTCCCGGGGAGTGGAGGAGCACGCCGGGTTCACCACCCAGTCGGCCCGGGCCAGCACCGAGGCGGTGTCCGCCTACCGGGCGGTGCTGGCCTGCGAGCTGGCCGCAGCCGTGCGGGTGCTGCGGATGCAGCGCCGCCGCCCGCCGGGCGGCCCGCTCGGCGCGGCGTTCGACGCTGCCGACGCGGTGCTGGACACCAGCACCGCGGACCGGCCGCTGGACGGCGACCTGGCCGTCGCGGATGCACTTTTGGACACATTCAGCCAGGCTGGACGCGGGGTCGGCGAGGGCTGACCCGTATGATCCGGCTCAGTGTGCACTAAGTGCCGAAACTGTGCGGAGGTTAGATGAGCATCCTGGGCACCCGGGTGATTCGGACCGAGGATCCGCGGCTGCTCACCGAGGGCGGCACCTACACCGACGACCTGCGGGTACCGGCACTGCGGCAGAGTCAGCCGCGGCGGGTGAGGGTGAGGAAGACGGGCTCGCGGCGAGGGGCGGGACGGGTTGCGCTGGCGTACTTGGAGTGGCCGGAGCTGGGCCTCGGCGGCGCCGGGGCGGCGGCGCCCAGCGCGGCCAGCTCGGCCAGGGCGGTTTCCCCATGGCCGAGCACGCACTCCGGGTCGGGGCCGTCCAGTGGGAGCCCAGTGAAGAACTTGCTCGCCATGCAGCCGCCCTGACAGGCGTCGTAGCTGCCACACGAGGCGCAGGCCCCGGCTGAACCAGGTTCCCGCAAGCTGGTGAACAGGGCTGATTCCCGCCACACCGAGGTGAAGCCGCCCGCGTCCCGGACCGACCCGGCCCGGAACTGCTCGTGCAGCACGAACGGGCACGCGTACACGTCGCCGACCGGGTCGATCAGGCAGACCACCCGGCCTGCCCCGCACATGTTCAGGCCGGGCAGCGCCTCGCCTAGCGCGGACAGGTGGAAGAAGGAATCACCGGTGAGCACCTGCGGCCGGTCCAGCAGCCAGCGATGCAGGGTCCGCTGCTGGTCCTGGGTCGGGTGCAGTTCGGCCCAGCTGTCCGCGCCCCGGCCGGACGGCCGCAACCGGGTGACCCGCAGCTGCGCCCCGTAGCCCGCAGCCATCCGCTCGAACTCGTCCAGCTGGTCTACGTTGTGCCGGGTGACCACTATGGAGATCTTGAACGGCCCGAATCCAGCCGCGGCCAGGTTGTCCATGGCCCGCCGGGCGGCGGCGTAGGAGCCGGGCCCGCGGACCGCGTCATTGGTGGCCGCGTCGGCGCCGTCGATGCTGATCTGGACGTCCACGTAGTCCATGGCGGCCAGCTGGCGGGCGGTCGCAGGGGTCAGCTTGGTGCCGTTGGTGGAGAACTTGACTCCCACGCCGCGTTCCACCGCGTAGCTGATCAGCTCGAAGAAATCCGGCCGCAGAGTGGGCTCGCCGCCACCGATGTTGACGTAGAACACCTGGAGGTCATGCAGTTCGTCGATGATCCCGCGGGCTTCCGCGGTGGTGAGCTCGCGCGGGTCGCGGCGCCCGGACGAGCTGAGGCAGTGCACGCAGGCCAGGTTGCAGCCGTAGGTCAGCTCCCAGGTCAGGCAGATGGGCGCGGCCAGGCCCCGGGAGAACTGGCTGATCAGGTTACTCGGCACGAATCACCTCGGAGGCGGTAGGCGGGGCGGGTTCAGCGCGCACGGGCAGGCGGGGCGGGTTCAGCGCGCACGGGCAGGCGGGGCGGGTTCAGCGCGCACGGGCAGGCGGGGCCGGTTCAGCGCGCACGGATGACCTCCGAGGCGAGCAGGCCCGACAGCGCCTGGGCGTACGGTTCGTGGTCCCGCGGCGGCACGCAGGCGGCCAGCGCATCGCCCGCGCTGGGGAACTCCGCCAGCCGGTCCACCAGATCGACCAGCAGCCGCGCCTTCAGGAACACCAGGCGCCGGGTGCCGTAGTGATAGGCGAGGCCGCCGAACTCCTCCCGCCTGATGGCTACTTGCGGATGCTTCTCATAACCGAGCGCGGCGTTGAACGCCGCGGCTGCGGACCGCGCCGGGCTGGGCGCCATGACCGGGCCGGTCAGTACACACCGCACATGCCGTCGATGGAGATTTCCTCGATCAGCAGTTCCTCGGCCGCCACAGGCTGGGCCGCGGCCGCACCGGTTCCCTGGTCCGCCGTCTGGCTTCCGGTCTGGCGTGTTGTCTCGTCCGTCGCGCTGTCGCTGGTCATGGGCGATCACCTCCAGAGAACTTCCCCGGCTCGCACCGCTGTCGGCGCCGGGCCGCCAGAGCTGGGACTACCCCGCCGGAGCTGGGACTACACAAGATGGTCGCACACTGTGGCACTCGGTGCCACTACTAGGGCGGGCTGCTGGTGCGCTGATGGCGGCGGCCGGGCCCGCAGCCGGGCGGTTACCGGCCCGCAAGCTGACTGCTACCAGGCCCGCAGCCGGCCGGTCACCGGGCCCGCGGTTGGTGCGTGAATTGATGTCCAGAGCCTGGGTCTTGTGGCGAGCACCCTGGCGAACGGCTGGTGGTGGAGCGGATAATCGGCGGCGGGCCGTCATAGCCGCAGCTGCCGCTCGGCCGTCCACCGCCGGGTCGTCATCGCCGGGTCTGCCGCCGGGTCGTCATCGCCGGGTCTGCCACTCGAGGGAGAGAGATGAGCGCACGTACTACCCCGCCGTTCCGTGCCGATCATGTGGGCAGCCTGCTGCGGCCGCCGGAGCTGCTGGCCGCGCGGGATGACTTCGCCGCGGGCCGGATCGACGCGGGCCAGCTCAGGGCGGTGGAGGACGAGGCGATCGCCGCCGTGGTCAAGATGCAGGAGGGGGTCGGCCTGCAGTCGGCCACCGACGGGGAGTTCCGCCGGGCCTCGTGGCACATGGACTTCATCTACCAGCTGGGCGGCATCAGCAAGGCCCCAGGAAACCTGGCGGTCAAGTTCCACAACCCATCCGGGGACATCGAGTTCACCCCGGCCTCGATCGTGGTGGACAGCAAGGTCCGGCTGGACCAGGCGATCTTCGCGGATGACTTCAGGTACCTGCAGTCGGTGGTGACCTCGGCGGTGCCGAAGCTGACCATCCCGTCGCCGAACATGGTGCACTACCGCGGCGGCCCGGCGTCCATCGACCCGGCCGTGTACCCCGACATCGAGGAGTTCTGGCACGACCTCTCGTCGGCGTACGCCGACGAGGTGGCCCGGATCGCGGAGCTGGGCTGCACCTACCTGCAGTTCGATGACACCAGCCTGGCCTACCTGAACGACCCGGCGCAGCGGGCGGAGATCGCCGCGCGCGGGGAGGATGCCGATCATCTGCACCTGCGCTACATCCAGCAGGTCAACGACGCGCTGGCGAATAAGCCGGAGGGGCTGGCGGTGACCACGCATCTGTGCCGGGGGAACTTCCGATCCTCGTGGGCGGCGTCCGGCGGGTATGACTTCGTGGCCGAGGCGCTGTTCGGCGGGCTGAACGTAGACGGGTTCTTCCTCGAATACGACGATGAGCGGTCGGGCGGGTTCGAGCCGCTGCGGTTCGTGCCGCCGGGCAAGATGGTCGTGCTCGGCCTGGTCACCACCAAGTCCGGTCAGCTGGAGAACCCCGATGACCTCAAGCGCCGGATCGACGAGGCGTCCCGCTACATCCCGCTGGACCAGCTCTGCCTGTCCGGCCAGTGCGGGTTCTCCTCCACCTTCGAGGGCAACGCCCTGACCTACGATCAGGAAGTAGCCAAGCTCGACCTCATCGTCAACGTCGCCCACGACGTCTGGGGCTGAGCGTCCGGGGCTGACCCTCTGGACGCTGACGGCCAGCACCAGATCCCGGAATTCAGCAGCCGGCTGGGCTGGGTTAATGGTGGGTAATATGACGCTGTCCCATCGGGCGGTCCTGCGGCGCATCAGCCGAAACGACACTTCAGGTCACAGTTCGGCGAGCATCCGATGTTGACACGCCAGGAAGTTCTGAATACCACCCCCCCGGCGTGCGGACGGCCGCTAAATTACCGTCATCGCGGCAGGCTTGCCATGCCGGCGGCGTCCCTGGGAGGACGCCTGCTGGCCCTTCCCGGCCGCGGCTCACCGTGCCAAGCGAGGCCCTGGGGCGTGCGCCCAGGGCCGGAGAGTCGTGGGGGTAACAGTGGAGCGAGCATGCCGGGACCGCGCTGGTCAGCAGGGCGGCGCTGAGTTGGGTCCGCGGCTGGCTCCAGACCTGGCTCCGGAGGCGGACTGGCGGAAGAGTTCCTGGAGTGCGCACAACGGGAGCTGTGTCGAGGTCGCCTCACTCGATGCGGGTGCGTTCGGGGTACGCGACTCCAAGGACAAGCGCGGCCCGGCGCTGGTCTTCGCCCGCAGTACGTGGGCGCAGTTTCTGGCTGATGTCAGGAAAGGCCAGTACGACATCAGTTAGGAGCCTAGCCGGATCAGCCGGATAGGGGTCAGGCCCAGCTGTCCTGGATGGCTCGCACTATCACAGCGCGGGATTCGTCGGGCGAGAGGGCCAGCGCGGTGAGCCGCCTGAACGCCACCTGGTACTGCAGCGTTTCTGACTCCTGATATATGTGGTAATTACGGGCGAGCTGCTCGACGTTGACGATGTCGTTGAGTGGGATGTCGTGCTGCTGGGTGAATTGCATGTAATTGAAGGAGCCGGTTCCAATCGGGTGGTCCCCGCCGAGGGCGAGGATCTGCAGCCGGACATTGGGCCTGCGCGAAACCGCGACCATGTGCTCGAGCTGGTCGCGCATGACGGAGCTGCCGCCAATGTTCCGGTGCAGCACGGATTCATCGATCACGGTCAGCAGTTCGAGCGGCGGATCGCGGGTCAGGAGCCGCTGGCGGGCCAGGCGCGCTTCGACCCGCCGCTCCACTTCCTCGCGCGGAGTGGGCATTATCGCCGTCCAGCCGGCGATGACCGCGCGGGCATAGCTTTCGGTCTGCAAAAGCCCGGGCACGAGCTGCGGCTCCCAGGTCCACACGGACTTGGCTTCAGTCTCCTCGTCGATGAGGGTGGACAGTTCCGCGGTGAGCGCGGACGGCTGGACTTCCAGCAGCCCGGTTCCGACGGGCTCGTTGGCGAGGGCCTGGAGGTCCTCGCGGTGCTCGGGGCTGACGCCGTAGACGTCCAGCAGTTTCCGGATGTCGGCGAGCTTGACGCCGATCCGGTTTAGCTCGATGCGGCTGATCTTGGAGCCGGACCAGCCCAGGCGCTCCGCTACCTCATCACCGGTCAGTCCAGCCCGCTCGCGGAGCCGGCGTAGCTCGGCGGCGAGGCGGCGTCGCCGCACCGATTGACCGCCTGGATCGGGCATCCGTTCACCTCCCCGGCTGACGGTAGTCGCCGGTGGTGTGACTGAGTTAAAGCTTAGAGCCTGGTGAGGCGCTAAGTGAACCCCAGGTTGCAAGCTGCTGTGCAAACTGCACTGCATATTGCACTTACGACTGTAGTGCCGTTCAATTGAGACGAGAGGCCCGCCCCGCCGAGTGCAGGAGGGCGCGCATGATTGCCAGGCGGAGTAACCAGAGGGTTCTCCCGCCTTGTGCCTCCGGCCGGTTCTCGGTAACCGGCCCCGCGTCCGATGATGGGCGTGCGGTCCGGATCACCCGGCGCGGGCGGGGTCCTCGATCCGGCCCGGCCCGCCAATGCAAGCGGGGCCGCCGATGCAAGCAGGGCCGCCAATGTGGGCGGGACCGCCGACACAGGCGGGGCCGCCGACACCAGCGAAGTCCTCTATGCGGATCAGGCGCGGCCCGCGGGCCGCCGCAATGATCAATGAGATCGTCAGCCTTATGGGGAAAGGCCGGTACATCCACGACATGGCACTGGGCCGCCAGCGGTGGCGCGCTAACGGCCCAGCAAAGACAATCGCTCGAACCAACACCATTGACGGGGGAGTCATGGCATTAGGACAAACCTACATCGCGGCGGGCGCGACGCAAGAGACGGGGGCCGCGATTCCAGTCAGAATCGCGATTCCGGGCACTGCAACGCTTGCCCTGGCCACGGGCGAGGTGGGCTCATGATCCTCCTCGGCCTGGCCTGGATTCTCATTGGAGTGGCGCTGGGCTGGCAGTTTGGCTCACGCCGCTCCACTGCGGCCACCTCACGGGCGCTGACGGCGGCCCGGGAACAGATGGTCCGCGAAATCCGGTACTGGCAGGAACAGGCCGAACGCGCCGTGGTCAGAGCTGACCAGCTGGCCCAGGAGAACGAGGCCTGGGCGGCCGGTTACAAGCAGGGCCGGGAAGATGTGATCACCATCGTGCCGCATATCGCGGCGCAGCAGAGGCTCCTGGGTCAGGGCCTCAGTCCTGAGCAAGACGAGATGAACGACTGCGCCTAGCCGGGGAAGCGCTCCCTTCCGGGGCCATCAGGGCCACGGCTCAGCCGGAGGGGAGCGCTGGGACGCGACGGCTGCTCGCCGGAGCCCACCCGGGGACCTCGCCAGAGCCCACCCGGAGGGTCGGTTCACCGGTGCACGTTTCAAAGGGCCACGGTTCACCGGTGCACGGTTCAAAGGGCCACGGTTCACCGGTGCACGGTCAAAGGGGCACGGTTCACCGGTGCACCGTGCACCGGTGAACGGCGGCGAGCAGGGCCGCATACGCCCGGACCAGGGCCGCGTGCTCCAACGGCAGCAACGGGCTGTCCGGCCGGCAGCCTTCCCTGACCCACTGATCGGACAGGTCCATCGCCTGGGTGCGGTGGGCCGCCGCGGCCCGCACCTCTTGGTCGGGCAGCTGGTACAGGAATGCGTACAGCCGGGCCACCGCGTCCACCAGCGGATCGGGGTCGCCGGGATCCGGCGCATGCTGCCGCTCCCGGTGTACCCGCCACCACTCGACTTCCAGCCGGGCCGCCTCGGCGATGTCCTGCGGCACGCCGTACGCGGCCCGCACCAGCGCGTAGAACCGGCGCATCACCCGGCGCGCAGCGTCGGGATCGTTGTCGATCGGGGCCCACAACTGTTGGCCGCGCAGCACCAGCCACGCTCCGTACAGGGTCCGCGGCCAGCTCATCCCGAACCCGGCCCGGACCAGGCCCACACCCGCCCGCAGCACCTGCCACCAGTCCCGCAGGTAGTAGCCGACCCAGACGCGGTACTCCAGGTCGCCCACCAGCCGCGGGTCGAACGAGCGGAGCCCGGCTGGGCCCCGTGGCAGCGCCGCGCCGCGGGTCCCAGGCCCGGGCTGGACGGGCGGGACGAGGACGGACCGGCCGGGCTGACCGGGCTGGCCGGGCTGGCCGGGCCACCAGCCGCACGCCGAAGCCCTTGACGGCGAGCCGCAGCAGCACCGGCCCGGGCCGGACCAGGTCCGCCACCCGGTCCGCGCTCAGCGCCTCCAGGTCCGCCAGCCGCTCTGTGTAGGCCACGGGCCCGAGCGTCCGGGCGGCGTTCAGTTCCACCGCGTTGTCCCACACCTTGGTCCTGGATTCCTGCAGGAACCGCCGGGTTGCCGCGCGCTGGGCCGGGTGCAGCAGCCAGTCGCGGAGCGAGCGCGGGCCGCTCAGCTGGAGCAGTTCGGTGTCCTCGGCCGCGATCTGCTGGAGCAGGACCTCATCGATGTGCTTGTGGTCAGCGTGCCGGCGCCCGGTGACCACCGGGTCGTGGAACTCCTGGTCGCTGATCACGGTGAGCAGGGCCTGCGGCAGGTCGTAGTTGATGTGCGCGTTCATGCCGAGCAGGATCTGCACGACCGGATGCGTGCCCGGCTGGTCCCGGGCGACGGCGAACGCGATGGCCCACGGCTCAGGCACGGTGCCACCGCCGGAGCCGGCCCGGCAGCGCGTCCAGGTACAGATCCGCGAACGCGACGTCCCAGCGTTCCACCCATTCCGGGTCGGCGAACAAGCCCTCCTTCAGCGTGTCCCGGACCGCGCAGGTGGTGCGCAGGTACGTGGCGTGGAAGAAGCGCCGCGCATCACCTGCCTGCTCCAGCGGCCCAAGCATCGACTCCATCCGCTCAATCAGCGCATCAATGCTCACGCGCTGCCTCCCCGTCCGCGCAAACGCCAATTCATCAACGATGCCGTGCCGCTGGCGGGAAGGAAACACCTGGGCGGCACCGGGTTTCCGGGCTGCCCGGGCCGTTGCCCCGCTGAGAACGGCCTGTGAGACGGCCGTGGGCATCCCGGTGGCATTGCTACCGTCCCATGCATGCATCTACGCTGGCGACCCCGTGGCCGGCGGCTGGCCGCACTCGTGGCGGCGGCCGGCATCCTCGCCGCGGTGATCGCCACCGTAGCCGTGACGGGCGGCCCGGTCCCGGTGACCGTCCGGTCGCTGCGGATCCCCGTGGTCGATGGTCCTGCCAGCAACCAGCACGTGCTGCTCGACGCCAGCTTCTTCACCCCTCCCGGCCCGGGCCGCCTGCCCGCGGTCCTGCTCGCACACGGCTTTGGCGAGACCAAGGACGCGGTCCGGCCCGAGGCCGAGCAGCTGGCCCGGGCCGGGTTCGCCGTGCTCACCTGGTCCGCGCGCGGTTTTGGCGCGTCCACCGGACAGGTCGCCCTGGATTCGCCGGACTACGAGGTCAAGGACGTGCAGCAACTGGTCAGCTGGCTGGCCCGGCAGCCGCGGGTGCTGCTGGACCGGCCCGGCGACCCCCGGGTCGGCATCGCGGGCGCGTCCTACGGCGGGGCCATCGCGCTGCTCGCGGCCGCCTATGACCACCGGATCGACGCGATCGTCCCGGAGACCACCTGGTACAACCTGGCCAGCGCGCTGTTCCCGAACGCCGCCGGGGGCGGCCCGGCCAGCGGCGTGTTCAAGAAGCAGTGGGCGGGTCTGCTGCTCACCCAGGGCGCACTGGGGGTTTCCGCGGGCCAACCCGGTGCTGGCCAACCCGGTGCGCAGCCACTGAACCTGTGTGGGCGGTTCCTGCCCCAGATCTGCGCCATTTACCAGCAGGTCGCCACGCTCGGGCGGCCCACCCCGCAGGCCATCTCGCTGCTGCTGCGATCCAGCCCGGCCAGCGTGGCCCGCCGGATCGACGTGCCCACCCTGCTCATCCAGGGCGAGACCGACTCGCTGTTCGGGCTCGACCAGGCCAACGGCAACTACCAGGCCATCCGGCGCAACGGTGCGCCCGTGGACATGGTCTGGTTCGCCGGCGGCCACGACGGCGGGAATCAGGAGACCAGCCGGATCGACCAGCTCACCACGGAATGGTTCGAGCGCTGGCTGAAGCCCCGGCACCTGCTGTTCCGCCCGGGCGGCCCGGGTGGTCCGGGTGGAACAGTCGGTACCCGGACGCCCAGCACCGGCCAGCCGGCCTTCGCGGTCACCCGGGACCTGGGCTATGACCCGTCCAGCGGCAGCGACGTGCTGGGCATCGCCACGGCACCGCGCTACCCCGGCCTGGCCGGGACCAGGCGCACCATGATCCGGCTCAGCGGCCCGGCGCAGACGATCATCAACCCGCCCGGCGGCGCCCCGCCGTCCATGACGGTGCTGCCCGGACTCGGCACCGGGAGTTCTGGGCTGAGTTTCCCCATGCCGGGGCAGAGCGCCGCGTTCACCTCGGCGCCGCTGGCCGCGCCGCTGCAGCTGACCGGCTCGCCGACGGTCCGGATCCGGGTCAGCGGCGCCGCGGAGATCACCCTGTTCGCCAAGGTGTATGACGTGGACCAGGCCGGTACTGGCACGCTGCCGTTCCAGCTGGCCGCGCCGGTGCGGGTGACCGGGGCGGCCCGCGGTGCCACCGTCACCGTGACGCTGCCCGCGATCGACTACCAGTTCGCGGCCGGGCACCGGCTCCGCCTCGTGCTGACCAGCACCGACTTCGCCTACGCGACCTCGCCCGCGGCGGCGGCCTACCACGTGGCGCTGGCCGCCCCCGGCCTGTCGCTGCCCTCCGATCCGGCGCTGACCGTGACCCACACGGGAGCACCCTGGTGGACCTGGGCCGCGCCAGCCGCGGCGCTGGCTGCGGCGGCCGTGATCCTGCTGGCCCGGCGCCGGAGGCGGCCCAGTGGGGCCCCAGCCCCGCAGGGGCCCCCGGCCGCTGACGCCCTCGTGCCGCTGGAGATCACCAGGCTGACCAAGCGGTACCGGGACGGCCAGCTCGCCGTGGACGGGCTGTCGCTGCGGGTGGAGCGTGGCCAGATCCTCGGCCTGCTCGGCCCGAACGGCGCCGGCAAGACCACCGACGCTGCGGATGCTGATGGGCCTCATCTACCCGGACGCGGGCACGATCACGATCTTCGGCCAGCCGGTGCGGCCGGGCGCCGCTGGCGCTGTCCCGGCTCGGCTCGTTCGTGGAGGGACCCGGTTTCCTGCCGCACCTGTCCGGCCAGGCCAACCTCGAGCTCTACTGGCGCGCCACCGGACGCCCCGCCGCTGACGCGCACCTGGCTGAGGTCCTGGAGATCGCGGGCCTGGGCCCGGCGATCAACCGCCGGGTCCGGTCCTACTCCCGCGGGATGTCCCAGCGGCTCGCCATCGCCCAGGCCATGCTCGGCCTGCCGGACCTGCTGGTGCTGGACGAGCCGATGAACGGGCTGGACCCGCCGCAGATCAGGGAGATGCGCGATGTCCTGGTCGGCTACGCGACCCGCGGCCGGACCGTGATCCTGTCCAGCCACCTGCTCGGCGAGGTGGAGCAGACCTGCACCCATGTGGTGGTGATGAACGCCGGGCGCGGGGTCGCGGCCGGGCCGGTCGCGGAGATCGCAGGGGACGGCGCGGCGCTGCTCGTGGGCACGTCACAGCCGCAGCAGGCGGTCACCGTGCTGCGCGCCCTGGGCGGGATCGAGACGGCCGAGCCGCAGCCGGACGGGGTGCTCGTGCACCCGAACGGGGTCGCGCCCTCGGCGGTGATCGCCGCGCTGGTCGGGGCGGGCGTACCGGTGGACCGGGTAGGCCCGGGCCGCCGCCTGGAGGATGCCTTCCTGGCCCTCATCTCCGGCCCGGCCGATCCGGCCGGGACCGTCGGCCCGCCCGGCCCTGCTGCGGCCGACCCGGAGGGTGAGCGGTGATGGCCGGCCCGCCCGGGAGCGGCACGCCCGGGGCCGGCCCGCCCGGGCCGGCACGCCGGCGGTCGGCATCCGGAGGAGCGGCACCTCCGGGAGCGGCACGCCGGGGACCGGCACGCCGGGGGCCGGCATCCCGGGGAGCGGCACCTCCGGGACCGGGGCCCCCGGTTACCGCCCGGGCCGGACGCTGACCTTCCGGGTCGAAGCCACCCGCCAGCTCCGCCGCTGGCGCACGATCGTGGCCTTTGCCGTGCTGCTGGCGCTGCCGTGGGTCCTGGTCGGGGCGTTCAAGCTCAGCGGCCCGGCGTCGGCGGGCAACGGCACGCCTGGCCTGGTGGCCGTGGCCACCCAGGGCGGCCTCAACTTCGCCGCGTTCAGCCTCTTCGCCTCGGCGGGCTTCCTGCTGGTGGTCGCGGTGGCGTTGTTCTGCGGGGACACGGTGGCCAGCGAAGCGAGCTGGTCGTCGCTGCGCTACCTGCTGGCGGCGCCGGTGCCGCGGGCCCGGCTGCTGCGGCAGAAGCTGGCCGTCGCGCTGGCCTACTCCACCGTGGCCGTGGTCAGCCTGCCGGTGATGGCGCTGCTGGCCGGGACGATGGCGTTCGGCTGGCATCCGCTCCGGCTGCCCGCCACCGGGGTGCAGCTCGCGGCCGGGCCGGCGCTCACCCGGATGCTGATCGCCGTGGGCTACGTGCTGGTCAGCGAGCTGGCGGTGGCCGGGCTCGCGTTCCTGCTGTCGGTGTCCACCGACTCCCCGCTCGGCGCGGTCGGCGGCGCGGTCGGGCTGATGATCCTCAGCACCATCCTGGACCAGGTGACCGCGCTCGGTTCCTGGCGGGAGATACTGCCGACGCACTGGCAGTTCGCCTGGCTAGACGCGGTGCAGCCGCAGATCAGCTGGGCTGGGATGCTCGAAGGGGCCTCGGTGTCGGCCTGCTACGCGATCGTGCTGATCGCCCTGTCCTTCCGCCGGTTCCGGCGGAAGGACATCGTCTCCTGAGCGACCCTCCGGGCCCTCAGCCTCCGGCCCGCACCCCCCGGAGCCTCACTCCCGGGGCCTGCAGTGCGCCCCGGGTGGCGGCGGAACGTCCAGGGTCGGGTTGCGGCCGAAGAAGCCGGTGGGCTTCAGGGTGAACCCGCACCGGCTCACCGGCATGACCGGCCAGTCTTCCGGCCGCGGGAAATGAGTGGGCCCGAACGTGTGCCACAGCACGATGTCGGCACCGTCGATGTCGTGGTCACCGGCGATGAACGCGGGAAGGCCCGCGCCCCCTGGGTGCTGGTTCACGAAGTCGCCCGCGGGGTAGCGATGCGCTGGGTCGTATCGGGTGACCCACAGGTGGTTGGTGGCGAACGCGGCCCGCGCGGACAGTGCCGACGCCGGATCAGCGAGCAGGGTGGGCGCGGCTTCCGGGTACAGCGTGAAGCTGACCGGCTGGCCGAACCGGTTGACCTGCTCGGTGTTGACCACCCGCCAGACCCGGCCCCGCTCCGCGGCCGCGCGCCGGCCCGCCTGCGATTCCCGGGCCAGGCGGGTCACCGTCCGGGCGAGGGCGTTGCCGTACGGGTTGCCCGGGCCGACCGGGAGGCCGCTCACATCGATCTCGTCCACCGC
>CAWDRD010000097.1:0-85232 GCA_963804455.1 uncultured Actinomycetes bacterium | reverse complement strand
CACGCGTTCAGGATAGATATATCGGGTCATACAGGCTGGAAAAACGCTCAGGTTACAACCGGAGGGATTGATACGGCAGAAATCGACCCGGAAACTCTCGATCGAGGATAATAAAAGGCCTGTATTTCACCGGAGAAATTATCGATATTGACGGTAAAACCGGCGGTTACAATCTTCAATGGGCGTGGTCATCGGGATACATGGCGGGGATATCGGCGGCTTCTTCTGCCGACTGATTTAAAAGCCAAAGCGGATTCCGATATTGTTTTTTCCCTTTCCGGCAATATATATCAAACCCAGGAAGGATATTGTTCCTGGTGATTAATGAAATAATGAAACCGATTAAAAGCAGCAGCAGCATTTACCATCCCATTTGATCTGGCTGCCAGGGATCATACGGCTTATGGATTTTCGAGTGAAGTTCCTGTAATTCCCCTGAAGATTGTAATTTTGTCAGAATTAATGATAATATTATCCACTTCATCTCCGAGCGCCCCTCTGGGGATAGTGATCACATCGTCAAAACTGCCGTAATATTCCCTGTGAATGTTGCCGATCTTATCTGCTTTAAAATATTATCCACATCTTCCTGAGGCCAGACTATCGCATCGATCCTTTTGTACTGAAGTTTTTTCAAAGCCCGGTCGAGATAGTTTTCCATTATAACAGGAAAGGGATAGTATTCCTGTAAACCGCCTTCTATAGTATATGACGATTTTCCGCCTTTTTTCAGCGCTTCATCTAACATTTCTCTTGTTAGAGGCTTATCCCTGTTTGAATATATTACAAAATATACCGTTCCCATTTTGACGGAACAGAACCTGTACGGCAGCAGCCGTACCCGGTGCCCGCGCTCGGCCAGCACCCTGGCCGCCTCCATCCCGGCCTGCCCGCCGCCGACCACCAGCACTGTGCTCGGCTCCTGGTCCTGGCCCGCGATGTCATCGCCGTCGAGCTCGTGGCCGCTGCCCGGCTCGATCACGCAGGTGATGATGGGATTCCTGTTGTCGCGGACCATGCAGGCCTGGTTGCACAGCAGGCAGGGGCGGATCCGGTCCGGCTCACCGTCGCGTAGCCGCGCGACGAGGTCAGGATCGGTGATCTGGGCGCGTGGTCATCTCCGCCAGGTCGGCGGCCCCGTCGTCCAGCGCCCACTGCGCCTGCCCGGCGTCCGCTACCCCGCCCGCCGCGACCACCGGGACAGCACCGTCCACGGCGGCCCTCGATCTGCCGGCCCAGCTCGATCCCCGAGCCCGGCTCGGTGTGCAGGTCGGGCCGGGTAGCCGGGCACCGAGTAGATCGACCCGCGCACCACCACGAGGTAATCCACCTGCCCGGCCAGCCGCGCGGCCTGCTCGGCGGCCAGATCCGGGGTTATCCCGGCCCACGGGGCCAGCTCGTCGCAGCACAGCCGCAGCCCGAGCACCCGGCCGGCGCCGAGCGCGGCCCGCACAGCGCCCAGCACCCGCTCGGTGAGCAGCAGCCGGTCCTCGGCGTAGCCGTCGCCGCGCTGGTTGGTCAGCCCGGACTGGAACTGGCGCAGCAGCGAATGCTGGCCGGCGTTGATCTCGACACCGTCCAGGCCGGATCCGGCGGCCAGGGCAGCGGCGGCGGCGAAGCCGGCGACCAGCGCATCGATCTCCGCGCCCTCCATCTCCATGGGCAGCTCGCGCGATCCCGCGTCCGGCACCCGCGACGGTGCCCACAGCGCGGACTGGGAGAACGCCGATGAGCCTTGCATCCCGGCGTGGCCGAGCCCGGCCAGGACCAGCGTCCCGTGCGGCGCGCAGGCCGCGGCGGTCTGGACCCAGCCCGGCCCGCAGTCCGCCGCCAGCGGCGCGCGCTCGTAGGGCCAGTCGGACGGGTGCACGCTGGCGCCCTCGGTGACGATGACGCCGCAGCCGCCCGCCGCCCGGCGGGCATAGTAGGCAACATGCCGCGCCGAGATCGCCCGGCGCCGGGCGAGGTTGGTCTCGTGCGGCCCGAACATCACCCGGCAGGGTGCGCGGCGCGGCCCGAGGTCGATGGGCTCGGTCAGGGTCGTGCTCACGACGTAACCGCCAGCGGGCTGGAGTCGCACAGTTTCGCCGGGATACGCGCTGACGGCATGCCCAGCGGCACGGCCTGGCCACGACGGGAGTGGTCCTTGTCTGGCCGCGGCAGTCCGCCGCGGCCCAGGCCAGGAAGCGCGCTGCCGCCGTGTCCCTTGACGCACTCCGGGTCGGGCCCGTCCAGCGGCAGGCCGGTGAAGAACTTCGCCGCCATGCACCCGCCCTGGCAGGAGCTGTAAGCCGAGCAGGAACGGCACGCTCCGCCCGAGGTTTCGCTGCGGAGCCGGGCGAACAGCGGCGCGGAGCGCCATACGCCGGCGAACCCGCCTGGTGCGCGCACCGTGCCGGCCTTGAACGTTTCGTGGATGGCGAACGGGCAGGCGTAGACATCCCCGACCGGGTCGATCAGGCAGACCACCCGGCCGGCGCCGCACAGGTTCAGTCCCGGCAGCGGCGTGCCACCCAGCGCGTTGAGGTGGAAGAAGGAATCACCGGTCAGCACCCGGTCGCCGTGGTTGACCAGCCACGAGTAGATCTCCCGCTGCTGCCGGTCCGCCGGATGCAGCTCATGCCACACGTCCGCGCCGCGGCCGGATGGACGCAGCCGGGTGATCCGCAGCTGGGCGCCGAACCGGTCGGCCAGCGCCGCGAACTCGTCCAGCTGGGAAACGTTGTGCCGGGTCATCACCACGGAGATCTTGAAGTCCCGGAAGCCCGCCGCGGCCAGGCTCTCCATCGCGCGCAGCGCCATGTCGTAAGAACCGTGCCCGCGAACCGCGTCGTTGACCTGCCTAGTCGCGCCGTCCAGGGATATCTGCACGTCCACGTAGTCGGTGGCGGCGAGGCGCTGCGCACGCTCAGCATCGAGCCGCAGCCCGTTGGTGGAGAACTTCACGCCGACCTGGCTGGCCACGGCGTAGTCCAGGAGCTCCCAGAAGTCTGGCCGCACGGTCGGCTCGCCGCCACCGACGTTGACGTAGAACACCTGCATGGACCGCAGCTCGTCGATCACCGACCGCATCTCGCTGGTGGTCAGCTCGTCAGGGTCGCGCCGGCCCGAGGAGGACAGGCAGTGCGCACACGACAGGTTGCAGGCGTACGTCCACTCCCACGTTAGGCAGATCGGCGCGGCGAGGCCACCCTTGAACTGCTCCACCAAAGCGGGTACACGCTCGCTGTGCGCCGGCTCACGGCTGATTGTCGTCACGTCACTTCGCTCCGTCTCACCGGGGAACGATCACGTCGGCCGCGGCCAGCGCCGCCAGCGCCCGCAGGTAAACGTCGCGCCGCCGGTCAGGCACCGCGGCCAGGGCATCGGACAGGCAGCGGTGCGAGCCCAGCCCCCGCACAAGCTCGACGAGATCCGGCGCCTTGAGGAAGGACAGCCGCCGGGTGCCGTAGTGGTAGGCGAGCGCCCCGAACGGCTCGGGGCGCAGCGCAACATCCGGGTTGAGCCGGTAGCCGAGGCCGGGCTCGAATGGCGCGGTCATCACGATGACCCGGGCGCTAGTAGACGCCGCACATTCCATCGATCGAGACTTCCTCGACCAGTAGCTCCTCGGCCATCCCAGAGTCCTCGCCGGGAGTCCGGAGGTCGCCGCAGCTGTCGGAGCCGCCGCAGAGGTGTTCGGGCAGCGGTGCGTCGGCGCGGGTGTCCTGCGGCATATCAGCTCTCCTCTAGGCGGGGGATGGCGAACCGGGTGACGATTCGCCTGGTTGGCCTGATGCTGGTGACGGTAGGGGATGGCGCGGTGGGTGTCACCATGCTTCCCGCCGCCATTTCCCCCTCCGATTGGGCAGGTGCCGGGGACACAGGACCACGCCGGCCCGCCGGAACCGGGGCCCCGGTTGCGGATCAGTGCAGTATCGGCTTGCCTAGCGGGAGAGGCTTGCCACCGGTGGCGGCCGACAGCGCGCCGAAGAACAGATAGACGCCGATCGCCGCGAAAATGAACACCGCATAGCCGCCCGCCTTCACCAGGCCGGTCGATGCGTTGGCGGTGCCCAGCAGCACGAGCAGCAGCGCTAGGTCGACGAACACGAACACCAGCGTGAACGCCAGCGGCAACCGCAGCGTCGCCAGCGTGAGCATGACGATGGTGATCAGCCATGAGGTCAGGAACAGCTCCTGGGTGGACGTCACCGCGGTTGCTGTGACGCCGAACCAGTTGTGCGTCAGGCCGAGAACGAGCACAGCGTAGCTGAGCCAGAACCCGGCGAAGATCGCGAACACGGCCGCTACCGCATTCTGGCCGAGCGAAGCGCTCCAGACCGCGGTGACCAGCTGGCCGACCGCGGTGGCCGCCAGGATGATGGGCAGCGAGGCGCCCACTGCGGTGGCCGGGACCATGCCGACGAGCACCAGGCCGAGCGCTATCGACCCCACGATGAAGCTGGGCAGCCCGATCACGGGCGGGTCCCCGGCCAGCGGCCCGGCCCGAGCCGCCTCGGCCGGCGCGGCTTGCGCTGGCTGGGACGCGGGCTGGGCAGAGCTAGACGCGGGCTGGGCAGAGCTAGCTGTGGTGGCATCGGGCGTGGTCATGGCTGCTCTCTCGTTTCGGTGCGATCGGTGTTGCGCTGTGACGCACCGCCTCCGGGCGCAGCGGCGCGAAAATCCTGCTGCGCTGGGATCATCCCGGTGGCGGGCGGTACCTGATGTCCGTGACCGTATGGGGCGGCGCGAGCCCTGTCGCCATGCTTCTAGCCCTCATTGCCCAGTCCGGTTGGCCAGGTAGATGCCCAGGCCCGTCCGATCGGGCAGGTGCGGTCCTGCCCGTCCGGGCCGAAGCCGTGCGCTGCCGGGCGGGATCGCGGCGCACGGGTTCCGTTTCGGAGCGTGGCTCCTTAGCCTCGCCGCAACGGTGCTCTCGCTGGAGCACGCCCCACACCAGAGAGGAGCCCGCGCCATGCAGGTTGATGAATTGCTCAAGCCCTTCCCGATCAAGGAGTTCCACCCGTTCCCCCGGGCCATGCTTGGCCCAGGGGCGCACGAGATGATCGGGCCGGAAGCGAAGAAACTGGGATTCAGGAAGGTCCTGGTGATGACCACCGGCCTGCGAGGCAGCGACACCGTCCACAAGATCAACGAGTCGCTGAAGTACCACGGCCTGGAGACCGTCGTCTACGACAAGGTCGAGTCCAATCCCAAGGACTACAACGTGATGGACGCCGTCGCGATGTACCAGGAGAACAAGTGCGACTCGTTCGTCTCGATCGGCGGCGGTTCCGCGCACGACGCGTGCAAGGGCGCCCGGATCTCGGTCGCGCACGACGGCCGCAGCGTCAACGAGTTCGAGGGCTTCAACAAGTCAGAGAACCCGAAGAACCCGCCGCACATTGCCGTCTCCACCACGGCGGGCACCGGCTCGGAGACCTCCTGGGCCTATGTCATCACCGACACCACCACCGACCCGGATCACCCGCACAAGTACGTCGCGTTCGACGACGCCTGCGTGACCAGCCTGGCCATCGACGACCCGGTGCTGTACTACGACTGCCCGCTTGACTACACCGCCCAGTGCGGCTTCGACGTTCTCGCGCACGCCTCCGAGCCATACGTGTCCCGGCTGAACTTCCCGCCGTCGCTGGGTAACGCGTTGTACGCCATCAAGCTGACCTCGGAGAACCTCCGCGCGGCGGTGTGGAACGGCCAGGACCTGCCCGGCCGCGAAGGCATGATGTACGCCCAGTACATCGCCGCTCAGGCATTCAACTCCGGCGGGCTGGGCATCATCCACTCCATCTCGCATGCGGTCAGCGCCTTCTATGACACCCACCACGGGCTGAACAACGCGATCGCGCTGCCGCGGGTATGGGCGTTCAACATGCCGGTGGCTTACCAGCGATTCGCCGACATCGCCGATCAGATGGGCGTGGATACGCACGGCATGACGGCCGTGCGGGCGGCCGAGGCGGCACTGGCGGCGGCCATCCGGCTGCTGCGGGACGTCGGCATTCCGGAGAAGTTCACCGACGTGACCCAGGACAGCTACTCCAAGAACCGGCTCGGCCAGGGGCCGACGAAGTTCTACGAGAACGCCAAGACGATCACCGGCGATGCGGCCGACGTCGACCGGATCACGAACCACGTGCTCGGCGACGCCTGCACCCCTGGCAACGCCAAGGAGTGCACCTTCGAGACCGTCCGGCCGGTCGTCGCGCACAGCCTCAACGGTGACCTGGACGACCTGCTGAGCTGACCGCCAGCGGCGGTGACCCTCGCCCTGGGCGAACCGGAGGACGCGTGCCCCAGCCGACCGATGACCGCAGTCCTTTCCTGTCGATCGACGACGTCGTCAGCCGGTTCGCCACGGCCGGGTACATCACTGACCGGCGGCTAGCCACCACAGTTTTCCTGCTCACGCAGCTCAACAAGCCGGTCCTGCTGGAAGGCCCGGCTGGCGTCGGCAAGACCGAACTCGCCAAGACACTGGCGGCCGCGACCGGCCGTCGGCTGCTCCGGCTGCAGTGCTACGAGGGACAGGACGAGACCCGGGCGCTCTATGAGTGGGATTACGGCAAGCAGTTGCTGTACACCCAGATGCTCCGCGAGAAGATCAACGACATCATCGCGGACGCCCCGGACATTCCCGCCGCGGTCGCGCGGATCCAGGCCCACGATGGTGTGTTCTTCTCTGACCACTTCCTGGTCGCGCGCCCCCTGCTGGACGCCATCCGCGGCGATCAGCCGGCCGTCCTGCTGATCGATGAGGTGGACCGGGCGGACGAGGCCCTGGAGGCAGTGTTCCTTGAATGCCTCGGCGAGTTCCAGGTTTCCGTTCCCGAGATCGGCACCTACACGGCGAAGACGCCGCCGTACGTGGTGCTCACCTCGAACAACACACGAGATCTTTCGGCTGCGCTGAAGCGCCGCTGCCTGCACCTGTTCCTCGATTACCCGGACGCGCAGCGGGAGCTGGAGATCGTGCGGTCCAAGCAGACCGGGCTGCCCGAGGCCGCCGCGCGGCAGCTGGTCGAGGTGGTGCGCGGGCTGCGCGAGCTGCCGCTGCGCAAGAGCCCCAGTATCTCCGAGACGATCGACTGGGCCCGCACCCTGACCGTGCTCGGTGTCGACGAGCTCGATGCGGGTGTTCTCGCCGACACCGTCAACATCGTGCTGAAGTACGAGCGGGATATGCAGCGCGCTCTAGAAGTGCTGCCCCGGCTGCTCGACCCGAACCGCGAGCTACCCGAGACCGGCCACGCCCATGGGCACGGCGGCGGGCACGGGCACGGCGGGGAGCACGATTACGACCACGAGCACGACCACGGGGCGGCCAGCGAGCGCGAGGCGGCTAGGGACGAGGCGTCCGGCGGGCAGGCCGCCCGCGCGGCCAAGGACCAGCCGGGCCGCCACGATGAGGGCTACTACGGCGCCCCCGGTCCCGGCCCGAGCCACCGCGCCGCGGCCGGTCAGGGCCAGGGCAGCCGGTCGTTCGCGGCGTTCACCCGGCGACGGCCCGGCTGAGCGGAGCGGAGCATGGTCAGCAGCCTGCACCGGTTCGTCCGCCTGCTCCGGCTGTTCGGTGTCCGGGTGTCGGTGGCCGAGGCTGCCGACGCGATGCTGGCTGCCGCCCAGCCCGGCGTGCTGGCCGACCGGGAAACGCTGCGGGCGGCGCTGCGGGTAACGCTGATCAAGGACCGGCGTGACGACGAACTGTTCGACGAGCTGTTCACCGCGTTCTTCTCACTGCGCCCGGCAGGTGGCCCGGGCGGCCAGCACGGACACAGCCATGAGCACGACGACCTTGCCGACCGCGGCGAGCTGGAGTCGTTCACAGTCTCTGCAGAGCCTTCGCAGCTCCCGCAGCAGGGACACAGCCACGGCAAGCCGGCCGACATCAGAGACTTCTTCGACCAGCAGGATCTCGCCCAGCAGTACAACCTGCACCAGGAAGCCAGCAAGGTCGACCTAGCGTCGGCCACGGACGAGCTGGTGCTGTCCAGGGAGGGCGCCGACAGCGCGCGAGACGCCGGGGCGTCGGTGCAGCTGGAAACCGGCCGGCTGCATGGCGCTGGACTGCCGGGCCAGCTCGCCCCGGCTACCGGGCACCGGGTCGACACCGCGCTGACGGTGGCGCAGCAGGAAGCGCTGCTCGGCTGGCTGGAGGCAGCCGACCAGGAGATCGACGAGCAGGTCCTGGCGATGCTGCGCGAGCAGCTGGCCGGTGTCATCGCGGATCTGCCTGAGCTGCTGCGACGCTACCTGGACAAGCTCGCCGGCGCCGTCGTGGAGGCGCGGGCCGCCGAGCGTGGGCGGATCGAGCCCGTTGACGAGCAGGAGCGAGCCGACCTGGAGGAGGCGCTGCGGCGGCTGGCCCGCCAGCTGCACGGCGCCCGGACCAGCCGTCAGCGCAACACGCCCCGCGGCCGGGTAAGCCCGGGCCGCACCATGCGCAAGAACATGCGCTACGACGGCGTCCCGTTCCAGCCCATCACCACCAGCCGCACCGCGGACAAGCCCCGGCTGGTGCTGCTGACCGACGTGTCGCTGTCGGTGCGCGCGACCGCGCGCTTCACGCTGCACCTGGTGTACGGCATGCAGTCGCTGTTCACGCAGGCTCGCTCGTTCGCGTTCGTCGACGCGCCGGTCGAGATCACTGAACTCTTCGCCGAGCACCCGCTGGAACGGGCCCTAGGGCTGGTGTTCGACGGGCTGCCCGCCGGCGGCCTGCTCGACGTTGATGCCACCTCCGACTACGGCACGACATTCACCCAGCTGCTGTCCGAGCACTCCGCCGCGCTTGATCGCCGTACCACGCTCATCGTGCTCGGGGACGGGCGCGGTAACGGCAACGACCCCCAGCTGGACACCTTTCAGGAGATCACCCGCAGGGTCCGCGAGACGATCTGGCTGACGCCGGAGCCCCGGTACTCCTGGGGGCTCGGGGCGTGCGACCTGCCGCGCTACGCGGAGTTCTGCGGCCGCGTCCAGGTCGTCGCCGACCTCACCGGGCTGCAGCGCGCAGCCCAGCTGATGTCGGCGGAGGCGACCGGGCAATGAGCGAGCCGAACCTGATCGCATCGCTCCCGCAGGCCATCGACCCGTTCGCCCCGTGCCCGCCAGGCCGCTACGACGATCATCTCGTCAGCGTGTTCCGCACCGAGCAGCCTCGCCACGGCAACGGCCACCCCGGCCTGGTCCGCACCGACCATTTCGGTGTGACCGAACGTGGCCGCCGGATCGAGGTCAGCCACTGGCTGCGCCCCGACCAGCTCGACAACGACGTGGCCGGGCTGCTGGCCGAAGAGCTGTTCGCGCCGGGCTGGCTGTCCGGAGCGGAGATCTTCGAGCGGGTATTCACCGGCGTCGTGCGGTCCTGCCTTGATGACCCGCTGCTGGCCTGGAGCACGTTCTATGGCAACACCCTGGCCCGGATCCGCCGGTGCCGGCGGACGCTGGACGCGGCGCACGGCCATGGGCAGACGACGATCAGCGAGTTCGCCCCCGTGTATGCGCACGCGCTGCAGCTCATTCCGGCCGGCCAGGTGCTCGACGTCGGCTCCTGCTACGGCTTCCTCCCGCTGCTGCTGGCCGGGCGGCCGGCCACCACGGTGACCGCCTCCGACCTGTCCGGCGGCAGCATGTGCCTGCTGAAGGCCGTGGCCGCCGCACGCGGGCTGCAGGTGAGTACGCTGGTCTGTGATGCGGCGCGAATCCCGGTGCCCGATCGCTGGGCTGACACGGTCAGCATCATCCACCTTCTGGAGCACGTCAGCCCGGACCATGGCAACGCCGTGATCAGCGAGGCGCTCCGTGTCGCCCGCCATCAGGTAGTGGTCGCCGTGCCGGTCGAGCGGGAACCCGTCGCCGCCTACGGCCACATCCGTACCTTTGACCTGCGCCAGCTCCGTGAGCTGGGCGGCCACGCGGGCCATCGCCATTCGGTGCACCAATACCACGGAGGCTGGCTGGTGCTCGACGCGGGATAGGCCAGGCAGGGATACCGTGCTCAGGTAGAGGTCAGGTCCAGACCAGCTTTGGTGGCCTTGTAGACCGCCTCCGCGCGGCTGGCCGCATCGAGCTTTCGCATGAGGTTGCGGACGTGGAATTTCACTGTGGTCTCCGACAGATACAGCTGCGCGCCGATGCCCCGGTTGCTCAGGCCGCTCGCGACCAGCCGCAGCACGCTCAGCTCCCGTTCGGTCAGCGGTGAGCGGACCTGCGGGGCGTGGATCGACCGCATCATGGCTGCTGCCGAGCGGGAGTCGAATGCGCTCCCATTCTGGGCGACCAAGCGGATGGCCCGCACCAGTTCCACCGTGTTCACATCTTTGACCACGTAGCCGCACGCCCCGTGCTGAATGGCGCTAACCACCAGCGCGTCGTCCACGAAGGTGGACAGCACAAGCACGCCGAGCCCGGGATACTGCTTGGTCAGCCGAGCGCACAGGCTCAGCCCTTCGCTGTCCGATGTGGGGGACAACTTCATGTCCAGCAGCACGATCGTCGGCCGGGTCTGCTCCACGACGGCCAGTGCCTCGCCCGGCGAGCTGGCCTCGCCGACGACCCGCAGATCGTGTTCGCGTTCCAGCAGCGAACGCAGGCCCTGCCGGAGAATCGCATGATCGTCGATGAGGACGATCGTGACCGGGGCCTTGCCGTCCGGCTGCGGGCCAGCTGGCCGCATCTCACTCATTGCCACCGGATCCCTCCGTTGGCTGCTTGCTTCCAGGCTCCCCAGGTCTGGTCACGGGCAGGGGCAGCGCGTAGATCACGGCGCGCAACGAACTCCTGCCCGTTACGGCGACTATGCCCGCGATTACGTTCCCATCCAGAATCTGGGACGCCGGCATTTCCGGCAAGGGGCAGCCGAGGAGCGAATGGGTAGTCACTACGCCGTCCTCATGGGCGTACGGGCCCACCCGGTTGGCTAGCTGTCCTGGCGCCTGACCCGTCAGACAATGGCCACTGTCAAATGTGTCTCAGCCCGCGGGCCGGGGCACGGCACGGCTCTTGCTGGCTGGCGCAATGGGGTGGCAGCCTCCGCCGCGCCGCGAGGGAGAGATGAGAACTCCATGACAGTGACCCTGGACCGAAGCGTCGAAGCGTTCATCGGCCGACCACGGCAGCTCTTCATCAACGGGCAGTGGTCGGATGCGGCATCGGGCAAGACCTTCGAGACACCGAACCCGGCGACCGGGGAGACCCTGGCCCGGGTCGCCGAGGGGGATGCCGAAGACATCAACCGGGCCGTGCAGGCGGCACGCCAGGCGTTCGACGAAGGCCCGTGGAGCCGGATGAGCCCGTCCGAGCGGGGGCGCATCATCTGGCGGATCGGCGACCTGATCCTCGAGCACGTCGATGAGCTGGCCCAGCTGGAGTCGCTGGACAACGGCAAGCCGTTCGCGGTCGCGCAGGCCGCCGATGTGCCGCTGGCCGCGGACCTGTTCCACTACATGGCCGGCTGGGCGACCAAGATCGAGGGCAACACGATCAGCATCTCGGTGCCCTACATGCCCGGCGCGAACTTCCACTCTTATACCCTGCGCGAGCCGGTCGGCGTGGTGGGGCAGATCATCCCGTGGAACTTCCCGCTGCTGATGGCCGCCTGGAAGCTCGGCCCGGCGCTGGCGACCGGCAACTGCGTGGTGCTCAAGCCCGCCGAGCAGACCCCGCTGACGGCGCTGCGCCTCGCCGGGCTCATGGCGGAGGCTGGCCTGCCGGACGGCGTGGTGAACGTGATAACCGGATTCGGCGAGACCGCTGGGGCGGCGCTGGCCGCGCACATGGACGTGGACAAGGTCGCCTTCACCGGTTCCACCGAAGTAGGCAAGCTGATCGCCAGGGCGGCGACCGGGAACCTGAAGAAGGTGAGCCTGGAGCTCGGCGGCAAGAGCCCCAACATCGTCTTCGATGACGCCGTGGAGGGCGCGGTCGAGGGTGCGGCCAACGCGATCTTCTTCAACCACGGCCAGTGCTGTGTGGCAGGCTCCCGCCTCTACGTGCACCAGAGCCGCTTCGACGAGGTGGTGGACGGTGTCGCGGATATCGCCAAGTCGATCAAGCTCGGCTCCGGCATGGAGGTGGGAACGCAGATGGGCCCGCTGGTATCCGAGGAGCAGTTCCAGCGGGTCAGCGGCTACCTGGAGTCCGGCAAGGCCGAGGGCGCGACGGCGCTGGCCGGCGGCGGGCGGTTCGGCGACCGCGGCTTCTTCATCGAGCCCACGGTGCTGATCAACACGCACGGCAACATGAAGGTCGTCCGTGAGGAGATCTTCGGCCCGGTCGTCGTCGCAGCGCCATTCAGCGACCTGGACGAGGTCGCGGCCGCTGCCAACGACACCCCGTACGGCCTCGGCGCGGGCATCTGGACCAAGGACATCTCCAAGGCCCATGCGCTGGCCAAGAAGATCAAGGCCGGCAGCGTCTGGATCAACTGCTACAACGTGTTCGACGCGGCACTGCCGTTCGGCGGGTACAAGCAGTCCGGCTGGGGCCGCGAGATGGGCCACGAGGTGCTCGAGGCCTACACCGAGGTCAAGGCCGTTACCACTCTGCTGTAACCCGCTGGTTCATGCTGGGGCCCGGGCCAGGCTTGGCCCGGGCCCCAGTCCAGTCTCTCCAGACGCAGCTTTCGGCCGTAGCCAGGATCGAATGGCCGGCCATCCTGGCGCCGGCCCTCCGCTCTCCCTGGATGACATCATCATTGCGGAACGGTGCCAGACCCTGCATATCGAGCGACCATGGTCAGAACGGATCAGGGGGGCGCGGCTGCCGCCGCGCTCGCCCCGCCCGCGCATACCCGGCTGCCCGGCGGCTTCACCGTCGGGCTGGCGTCGGACGTGTTCCGGTCCCGGGACGGGCGGCTCATGCTCGGCGGCTCACCACCACGGCTGCTCCGGCTGACCGCCTGGGGCGCCCGGCAGCTGGACGGCGGCACGCTCACCGTGTCCGGGCCCGCGTCGGCCGCGCTGGCCCGCCGCCTGCTGGACATCGGCGCCGCCCACCCGGCACCGCCGGCCGCCAGCGCCCCGGCCACCGCCCGCGACCCGGCCGCCGGCCTGGCTGAGGAGGTGACGATCGTGATCCCGGTGCGGGACCGGGCCGGGCTGCTGGACCGGCTGCTGACCCAGATCCGGGCTGACCCGCAGACCGCGGCGCTGCCGGTGCTCGTAGTGGACGACGCTTCGGCGGACGCAGCCGGGGTGGCCGCGGCCGCCCGGCGGCACCGCGCGGCGCTGCTCGCCCACCTGGTGAACCAGGGCCCGGCCGCGGCCCGCAACACCGGCCTGCGCCAGGCCGCGACCAGGTTCGTCGCCTTCTGCGACGCGGACGTGCTGCCCTGGCCGGGCTGGCTAGGTGTGCTAGCCGCTCAGTTCACCGACCCCGCGGTCGCGCTGGCCGCGCCCCGGGTGCGGACTACGGCCGGCCCGGGGCCCAGCTGGCTGGACCGCTACGAGCACGCCCTGTCCCCGCTGGACCTGGGCGCACACCCCGCCCCGGTGCGGCCGCTATCCCCGGTCAGCTACGTACCCGGGGCGGTCCTGCTGGTCCGCAGGCACGCGCTGGGCGGCGGTTTCGCCGAGGACCTGCGGGTCGCCGAGGACGTTCGACCTGTGCCTGCGGCTGCATGAAGCGGGCTGGCAGCTGCGCTACGTCCCGGCCGCCCAGGCCGCCCACGAGCCGCGCGAGACCCTGCGCGGCTGGCTGGCCCAGCGGGCCAGGTACGGCACCGGCGCCGCCGAGCTGGACCTCCGCCATCCCGGCCAGGTCGCGCCGGTGCACGCCGCACCGTGGGCGCTGGCCGCCAGCGCCCTCCTGCTGCACGCCGTGGCGGCCCGGCGGCCCGGCCCGGCCGCGGCGGCTGGCCTGCTCACCGCGGCCGCCGCGGCCCAGCTGGCCTGGCGCATCCCGGACGCGGACACCCCGGTCCGGGCCAGCGTGCTGCTCACGGTCGCGGACCTGCGCACCACCGCCGAGCAGGTCGGCCGGGCCGCCACCCGGCACTACTGGCCGCTGGCTGTGGCGGCCGGGCTGGCCAGCCGCCGGGCCCGCTGGCTGCTGGCCGCCAGCACCGTGGCCCAGGGCCTGGCCAGCTACCAGCAGGCCGGCCTCGGCCCGCTGCCCGGTTACCTGCTGCTGCGGCTCCTGGACGACCTGGCCTACGGCGCCGGGGTGTGGGCCGGGGCGATCCGGCGGCGGACCGCCGGGCCGCTGCTGCCCCGGCTCACCGGCACCGGGCCCGCGCGGGAACTGCCCGCCCGCCTCCCGGACCAGGCAGACTAGGCAGGTGGCCAGCAAGGTCCGGACCTCCGTGCGCGTGCAGGGCGTGGTCCAGGGGGTGGGGTTCCGCCCGTTCGTCTACTCCGTGGCCACCCGGCTAGGCCTGGCCGGGTGGGTCGGCAACGATGTGGACGGGGTGTTCGCCGAGGTCGAGGGCAGCGCAGCCGGGGTCAGGGACTTCCTTACCGCGCTCGAGAAGGACGCGCCGCCGCTGGCCCGGGTGGAGCGGGTCAGCGCGCAGCCCATCGCGCCCACCGGGGCGCTGGGCTTCACCATCGTGCCCAGCGACACCACCGGCCGCCGCCGCGCCCTGGTTTCTGCGGACAGCGCGACCTGCGCGGACTGCCTGCGGGAACTGGCTGATCCCAGGGACCGGCGGTTCGGCTACCCGTTCATCAACTGCACGAACTGCGGGCCCCGGTTCACCATCGTCACCGGGGTGCCCTACGACCGGCCACTGACCACGATGGCGGGCTTCACCATGTGCGCGGCGTGCGCGGCGGAATACCACGACCCGGCGGACCGGCGGTTCCACGCCCAGCCCGTGTGCTGCCCGGCGCGGCGCGGCTGGCCTGCGGCTGCTGGACGCCCGGGGCGCCGGGCAGCCGGGCGGCGCATTGGCCGGGGCGGTCAGTGCGTTGCAGAAAGGACAGGTGCTGGCGATCAAGGGGCTCGGTGGCTATCACCTGGCCGTGGACGCGGCCTGCGAGCCAGCGGCCGCACGGCTGCGCGCCCGCAAACACCGGGAGGACAAGCCGTTCGCGGTGATGGCCGCGGACCTGGCCGCGGCCCGGGAACTGGCCGAGGTGGACGATCTCGCGGCGCAGCTGCTGGCCAGTGCGCGCCGGCCGATCGTGCTGCTGCCCCGCCGCGGCGGCGCGACGGGGTCGCGGACTCGGTCGCGCCCGGCAACCGGCAGCTCGGCCTGATGCTGCCGTACACCCCGCTGCACCATCTGCTGCTCCGCGAGTTCGCCGGGCCGCATCGTGCTGACCAGCGGCAACGTTTCCGACGAGCCGATCGCCTACACCGACGAGGACGCGCTGGCCCGGCTGTCGCCGATCGCCGACGCGTTCCTGGCGCATGACCGGCCGATCCACATCCGGACCGATGACTCGGTGGTCCGCCCGTTCCGCGGCCGGGTGACGCTGCTGCGCCGGTCCCGGGGGTACGCGCCGGAGCCGCTGGCCGTGCGGCACCGGTTCCGCCGCCCCGTGCTCGCCTGCGGCGCGGAGCTGAAGAACACGTTCTGCCTCGCCAGCGAGAACCGCGCGTTCCTGTCCCAGCACATCGGGGACCTGGAGAACTACGAGACGTTGCGGTCGTTCACCGAGGGCATCACCCATTTCCAGCGGCTGTTCGAGATCACCCCGGAACTGGTCGCCTACGACCTGCACCCGGAGTACCTGTCCACCAAGTACGCGCTGGACCTCGACGGTGTGGACCTGGCCGGGGTGCAGCACCACCACGCGCACATCGCGTCCTGCCTGGCCGACAACGACTCCGGCGGCCCGGTCATCGGCGTGGCCTTCGACGGCACCGGCTACGGCATGGACGGGACGATCTGGGGCGGGGAGTTCCTGCTGGCCTCGCTGGCCGAGGCCGAGCGGGCCGGGCACCTCGTGGGCGTGCCGATGCCGGGTGGCACGACAGCGATCCGCCAGCCCTGGCGGATGGCCGCGGCCTACCTGGCGGCTGCCTTTCCCGAGGGACTCCCGGCCGGGCTGGACATTGTTTCCCGCAACGAAAACCACTGGCGTGATGTGACCGCCATGGCCCGGGAGGCGCGCATTCCCCGGTCAGCTCCAGCACCGGGCGGCTGTTCGACGCGGTCGCCGCGCTGCTCGGGGTGCGTGACACGATCAACTATGAGGGCCAGGCCGCCGTTGAGCTGGAGCAGCGGGCTTCCCTGGCGAAGGTGACGGGATACCCGGTCCAGGTGTCCGGGGGCCCGGTGCTGGAGGTGACCGGCGCGGACCTGATCCGCGCGGCCGCGGCGGACCTGCTGGACGGGGTGCCGCCGCCGCTCATCGCGGCCCGGTTCCATCAGGGTGGCGGACCTGATCGGCCGGGTCTGTGTCCTGCTCCGGGATCGGTCCGGGCTGGGCACGGTGGCGCTGTCCGGTGGGGTGTTCCAGAACCTGCTGCTGCTGGAGGCGGCGGTGGACCGGCTGGAGGGGCTGGGGTTCCGGGTACTGACCCACTCCCGGGTCCCGCCCAACGACGGCGGGATCAGCCTCGGCCAGGCCGTGGTCGCCGCCGCCCGCGACCGCCTCAGCTAACCCCGCCCGTCGCCGCTCCCCCGCCCCGCTCCCGCCGCCCCGCTCCCGCCGCCCCGCTGATTTACCCACCAGCCCCACCACCCCCCAGCCGTGGCCGCGCCCCCGGCCACCGCGGATTAGCGCGGTACATAGCCGGTCACCGGCGGGTCGCTGCGGAATCTCCGCATCCGCTTAAGAGTGCGGGATGCGCCCGAGCACCCTTGGTCGTGATCTGAATAACAGTTCGAATTTTTGCCCCCCCGCGGGCAAAAATTCGAACTACTGATGTCCGGCGCCCCGGGCTGTCTCATTTACTGAGACGCCAACCTCGATCCTGCAACAGCCTGCCGGTGACCGACGATGTACCGCACTGATGCCAGGCCGGGGTCAGCGGAGGCGCCAGACGGTGGTGGTCTTGACGTCGGCGTCTTCCAGGCCCCTGGACACCGGGACCTGGTAGGCGGCGAGCTGGTCGAAGCGGTCCCGGGGCAGGTAGACGCGGCCGGGGTCGCCGACCAGGACCACTGCGCCGGCTGCGTGAGCCCGGGCCAGCCAGGGCAGCAGCCGCCCAGCCATCTCCCGCTCGTAGAACACATCGCCCGCGAGGACGACGTCGGCGGCCCGCCCGGCCGCGGCGCCGGTGCCATCCAGCAGGTCGCCGAGGATCGCGGCGAGCCGCACGTTGTTCGCGGTGCAGTTCAGCCCGATCGCGGCGACCGCGAACGGGTCGATCTCGCTGGCGGTTACCGTGGCGGCGCCGGCCACGGCGGCGGCGATCGCGATCAGGCCGGACCCGGACGCGATGTCCAGCACGGCCCGGCCCCGCACCACGGCAGGCTGGTCGAGAAGATAGCGGGCCAGCGCCTGGCCGCCCGCCCAGGGAAACGCCCAAAACGGCGGCGGCCGGACCAGGTCCGGGCGGCCAGCACCGAGCCGGACCGGGTGCCGCCCGGCCGGGGCCGGGTCAGCGTCCGGCCAGGCCCCTTCCTGCTCGGTGCGTTCCCACAGGTCGAACGCGTCCTCGGCCAGGTGCAGCCGGATCTCCGGGAGCATCGGCGGGCTTCCCAGCCGGGTATTCGCCTGGATGAACGCGGCCTGCGAGTTCAGTGCGGGCCGGCCGGGCGGCTGCCCCGGCCCGGGGCCTGGCGCTCGGCCTCCCCCTCGAGCAGGCCGTAGCTCACCGCGTCGGCGACCGACAGGAACACGCCCTGCCGGGCGTCGGCCCGGATGTCGTCCACTTCCCGGCCGGTGACCTCGGCGAGCCGGATGTATAGCGTGTCCAGCATCGTCCGGACCTGCTCCTCCTGCCCGGATACCTGGGCGGCCGTACCGTCGAAGCGCAGCACCGGCTCGGCGAGCGCGAGCATCGCGCTCGGGTAGCCGAGGCGGTGCTGGCAAGCGGCGAGCACGCCGAGCGCGGGCCCGCTGACCCGGCCGGCCACGTACCCGGTGACCGGGACGCGCAGCACATCCAGCACGCCCATCACGGTCAGCGCGGCGGGCAGCTCGGCGTCCAGGCCCTGGAGCTCCAGCCGGACCGGCCCGTCACCTTCGGCGTCCAGGGTGAGCAGCTGCGCGCACAGCATGGTGGCGCTCTCGTCGTCCAGGCAGCCGGACGCGAGTACGATCCGCTGTTCCAGCAGCCGCTGGTATACCTGACCTGGCCAGTCAGCACGGTCGAGCCAGCCCCGGGCCGGGGAGACCGCCGGGTACTGCGGTGGCGTGCCGGGCCAGCGTCCCGGTTCCGGCCTGCCCGGTTCCGGCCTGCCCGGGTCCGGGTGGCCGGGATCGGGGCGGCCGGGCGGGCCCGGCCGGAACGGTTCCCCGGGCCGGAACGGTTCGCCAGGCCGCAACGGGCCGCCGGGCGGGAACGAGTCAGTCATGGGCATGGTCATCAGGGTCCTCCTGTCGCCCCCCGGCTAGGGCCGCGTCACTCGGCAGTCCACCCTGCGGCGGCGCATCGCGCGGCAGCACTCCCCGCGGCGACACCCCCGGTGGCGGCGCGTCATTCAGCTGCCAGGCGATCTGGCTGCCGATCGCCGCGGCGTAGCGTTCCAGCGTCGAGGCCCGCACATCCGCCTCGCCCGCCTCCAGCCGGGCCACCGCCGACTGCGAGGTGCCCATCCGTGCCGCGACCTGAGTCTGCGACAGCGCGGCGGACTGCCGTTGCGCGGTCAGCTCGCGGACCAGGCGGCGCCGCTCCCCGGCCATCCGGCGCAGCGCCATCTCCCGGAAGCCGGGCAGCAGCGGCAAGCCAGCCTCCGGCTCCGGCTCTGTGCCGGACGGCGGCTCTGCATCCATACCGCCAACAATATCTCAAAAATGAGATCGCATCGGCGCGATCTCCGCGCTGCGCCGGTGAGGCGGATCCGATCAGCGGCAGGGCGACAGGGGCCCCGGCGCGCGCCTCGGTGGCCCGGCGCACCCCCTCGGTGCCCGGCGCACCCCCTCGGTGCCCGGCGCACCCCCTCGGTGCCCGGCGCACCCCCTCGGTGCCCGGCGCGCCGCCTCGGTGGCCCGGCGCACCCCCTCGGTGCCCGGCGCGCGCCTCGGTGGCCCGGCGCGCCCCCGGTGGCCCGGCGCCCCCCGGTGGCCCGGCGCTGCCCCCGTGGTACGGCCATGGTGCGGCTGGCCCGGTGCCGGTCAGGCCGCCTGCTGCTGATCTCCAGCCGCGGCGAGGGCAGCCGCCGATGTGCGCAGCGAGGTTTCCAGCACCGCCGCGCGGCGCCGCGGGTCCATCAGATTCACTCCCATCACGGCCAGGTCCTCCGGGCCGGGGGTGAGTATGGTGATCCGGATGCCGGTGGACCGCAGCGCTTGCGCTTCCCGGAGCAGGGCCTGGGTGATCAGCTGCCGCAGCCGCCGCTCCAGCCGCTCGTGTGGCTTGCGGGTCCGGCCGGCCTGGACGCTGGCCATCGGGGCGAGCACGTAGACCTCATCGACCCCGGCCCGGGCCAGCAGGCCGAGCGAGGTCGGCGACCTGACCCCCCCATCCACGTAGCGGCGGCCGTCGATCACCGCGGGCTCGTACCAGCCCGGGATGGAGCACGAGGCGACCACGGCGTCGGCGAGCCGGGCCGGCGGGGCTCCGGGACGGCCGAAGACCACCCGGCGCCCGGTGTCGTAGTCCACCGCGACGATCCAGGTGTGGCCATCCACCCAGTGCTCACCACCCCAGTGCTCACCAGCCCGGTGCTCACCAGCCCGGTGGTCATCAGCCCGGTGCTGGGCCATCAGGGCCACGGGCGGGCGGCCCGATGCGGCACGGTGGTGCTCGTGCAGCGCGTGCACGGTAGCCCGCAGCGCCGTGTGCTGACCGCGCCCACGCAAGACCCAGGCGCTGGCCCCGACCCACGGGTGCACCCGGTGCGGCCGGAGCATCGCGGCCAGCATCAGCCGGGGCGACCCGACCCGCAGGTGCGGCAGCGGCGGCAGCGGCCCATCGGTGAGCTCGCCCGCGTCCGCGCCTGGCAGCACGCTGACCGGCTCGCCACGCTGTAGCGCGATCAGGTCGTCGATGCTGACTCCGCAGCGCAGCGCGGCCGCCAGCACGCTGCCCGCGCTCGTGCCGACCATCACGTCCACCTCGCTGGCCGGGCAGGGCAGGCGGCCGACGACGGCCGCCAGGGCACCGGTCATCCAGGCGGCGCCGACCACGCCACCCGCACCGAGCACGAGCCCGATCCGGGGCTGGGCCCCGGGGCTGGGAGTTACCTCCACGGTCACCTCCTGGCCTGTAGTTACTGGCGCGTGCCTCGCACGGGCGTGCGCTAGATGAACTGCAGGTGGAGAAGTGACGATACCCAGATGACGGCCAGATATCCAGAATTACCGCGATGATTCGTACGAGGTCAGCCGTCGGCGGCCGCCGAGGGGCCGTTAGCGGGCACGTCAGCGGGCACGTCAGCGGGCTGGATGGCCCGTAGTTCGGCTAGGGCCTTGCCGATGCCGTGGGTCAGTACGTTGATGTCGGGTACGGCGGTGTAGTCGGCGGTGATGCCGAAGGTGAACCGGTCCAGGTAGGAGAAGATCGCCACGCCGATCCGGACGTTGTCACCGATCGGCACGTACGGGTAGATCCTGGCCAGCCGGCGGCCCAGCACGTATAGCGGGACGCGCGGTCCTGGCACGTTGGTGGTTACTGTCTGGACCAGTGGCTGCGGGACGCGGAACGCGGCCCGGGAGCCGAGCGCGAGCAGGGTGGGGGCGGCGAAGCCCAGCATCTCGGTGAGCAGCTCGGCGCCGGTGGCCTGGCCGGTGTGCTTGAGCTCGTCCATCTGCGTGCGCACCAGGGCCAGCCGCTGCACCGGATCGGCCTCCCCGACGGGCAGGTTGGCCAGCACCGCGGACACCTTGTTCGTGATCATCCCCTGTTCGCCGCCGGTGCGTACCGACACGGGCACCAGGGAGCGCACGACCAGCCCGGCGGTCAGCTCACCGCGCGCCTCGAGCAGATCGCGGAATCCGCCGGTGATCGCCGTGAGCAGGATGTCATTGACCGTGCCGCCCAGCGTGCGGCGGATCTGCCTGATTTCGCTGAGGCCGGCCTCGGTCCAGGTCCAGCGCCGGTGCGGGCTGATGGGGCCGTTGAGGGACGACGCGGACGGGATGGTGAGCCGTCGGGCGCTGCCGGTCAGCCCGCGGCTGAAGTCCAGCAGTTCCTGCTGGGTACCCAGCCGCTGCCGGAGGAACCCTGGCACGCTGGTCAGCTGCCGCAGCGGCCAGGACACCACATCGAGCGCGCCGTCAACCAGCTGGTCCAGCATGCCCGGCTCTGGCTCAGGCTGCCAGCTGACCGGCGGCCGCCCGGCATCCGGCCCAGCGTCCGGCCCAGCGTCCGGCCCGGCGTCCGGCCCGGCGTCCGGCCCGGTGTCGAAGACCGCGGTCATCAGGTCATTGCCGCCGATGCCGTCCACCATGCAGTGGTGCACCTTGGAGATGATCGCCCACCGGCCGCCCTCCAGCCCCTCCAGGAACCAGCCCTCCCACAACGGCCGGGCACGATCCAGCCGCTGCGCGAAGATCCGCGCCGCCAGGGCACACAGCTCCGCGTCGCCACCCGGCGGCGGCACCGCCGCGTGCCGCACGTGATAGCCGATCTCGAAATGCTCATCATCAGCCCACGCCGGGCGGAACAGCTGCAGCGGCACGGTCCGCACGACCTGGCGGTACCGCGGCACGCGCGGCAGCTTGGCGGCAAAAAGGTCGAGGAGTTCCTGGTAGCCCGGGGCTGGCCCATCGAACACCGCGACCGAGCCGATATGCATCGGGACGTTGTCATGCTCGACAAAGAAGAACCCGGCGTCGAGTGTGCTCATCCGCTCCATGGCGTACCTTCCTCTCGCGGCTGCGCCGCTCGCCGCCGTCCAGCCGGACGCCGCACAGCCAGGCGCCGCACAGCCGGGCGCCGCACAGCCGGGCGCCGCATAGCCGGGCGGCTGACAGCTGAGCCAGCGCAAGTTACTCTTGGGTACAGCGGCGGCCGCCGTCCGTTGGCTGGGTCCGCCACCCAGTGGTCCGGAGGTGTCCGATGACGCCAGCAGAGCTGCGGGCCGCAGGCCAGCTGGGCGGCCAGGCCTTCGCCGGGATGGTGTCCCGGGTGGAGCAGGTGCATCAGGCGGTGGCGGGCCGGGTCTTCGGCCAGGTCCGGCAGGCCGGCGCACCGGCCCGGCTGATTCACGACACGATCGCGCGGGGCGTCTACGGCGCCGTCCGGGGCGCTGGCACCGCCGCCGGGGCGGTGAGCGGCCAGGCCGTCTCGCTGCTCGGTGCCGGTGGCCAGCCAGCGGGCTCCGCCCCGGCAGGCAACCTGGCGCTCGCCGCGCTCAACGCGGTGGCCGGCGATCAGCTCGGCGCCAGCCTCGCGCCGCTGGCCATCAGGATGGCGGTGCGGGCGGGCAGGCGCGACGTCAGCCTGACGCGCCAGGAACTCGCGGCAGCCTTCCCTGATGCCAGGCCCCGGCTGGCCGTCTTCGTGCACGGGCTGGCCGAGACGGAGGATTCCTGGCAGCGGCGGAGCGGCGAGAGCGTTCCTTACGGCCCGCGGCTGCGGGCGGAGTTCGGGTACACCCCGGTCTTCGTCCGCTACAACACCGGCCGTCATGTGTCCGACAATGGCTATGACCTGGCCCGGCTGCTGGCTGGCCTGCTCGCCGCGTGGCCGGTGCCGGTGACGGAATTCCTGCTGCTCGGCCATTCCATGGGCGGCCTGGTCATCCGCAGCGCGTGCCACCTCGGCCAGCAGGAGTCCGCGGCCTGGCCGGACCGGGTCGCCGCGGTGTTCTACCTCGGCTCGCCGCATCTCGGTGCGCCCGTTGCCCGCGTGGCCGGGCTCGCGGGCTGGGCGCTCGGGCAGGCGGCCGAGACACAGCCGTTCGTGACCCTGGTCAACGGATCCAGCCCGGGTATCAAGGACCTGCGCCACGGCTACCTGCTCCCCGCCGACTGGGCCGGCTGTGACCAGGACAGCTGCCTGCGCGATCACCGGACCGACACGCCGCTGCTGACCGGGGCAGCCCATTACACGATCAGCGCGACGGTCACCGCGGACCCCGGCAGCCCGCTCGGCGCCGTCGTCGGCGACCTGCTCGTCCAGCCCTCCAGTGCGCATGGCCGGCGTGGCCCGCGCCAGCACATTCCCTTCCCCGTCGAAGCAGGCCTGGGCGGAATGCACCACTTCGACCTCCTCAACCATCCCGCCGTGTGGACGGCGATCCAGGGCCTGCTGCGCCAGGCCCAGGATTGATTCCTGCTATGGCCGGTTGCGGCCTAGCCGTTCGTGTGCATCCACCCATTCCCCGGCGACGACGGCCGAGCCCAGCGAGATCTCGCCGCAGAGCACGGTGGCGGCGACGATCTCCGCGAACTTGCGCACCTTGCCGCTGCCGTAGCAGCCGAGGAGCCCGAGGCACTCGCGCTGGGTGGGCAGCCCGGTACCGCCGCCATAGGTGGCGACGATCAGCGCCGGGATCGTGATCGAGTAGTAGTAGCCGCCGTCGTCGAGCAGTTCCGTGTGCACGAGCGCGGCCGATGATTCCGCAACGTTGGCGACGTCCTGCCCGGTCGCCATGAACAGCGCGGCGATCCCGTTGGCGGAGTGGTTGCCGTTGTTGTTCACCCCGGACATCAGGCCACCGAGGTTGGAGACCTGGCGGGCGGCGAACATCTGACCGGTGGTGGTGTGCATCACCGCGCGGACGAGTTCTGGCGGGATCGTCGCCTCTGCGGTGACCCGCTTGCCGCGGGTCCGCAGGATGTTGATCTGCGAGCTCTTCTTGTCCGTGGCGAGGTTGGATTCGAGGCAGAAGTGCCGTATCCCGGGGTAGTGCGCGCGGATCCAGTTGCACGCCCGGAAGGTGGCCTTGCCCGCCATGTTCTGCCCGGCGGCGTCCCCGGTGGTGAAGTTGAACCGGAGGAACAGGTACCGGCTGGCGGAGAACTGCTCGATGTCGTGCAGCTTCCCGGTGCGGGTAGTCGCCTCGGCCTCGCTCCTGATGGCATCGACGTGCGCGGTGACCCACTGCCCGAACGCGCGCGCCTCCCGCGCGCTGTCGAAGCCGAACGCGGGCGCCCGCTGCATGCAATCGTCCATCACCGTGGTCTTCACCCCGCCCGCCGCGTGCAGCAGCTTCATGCCCCGGTTGTAGCTGGCGACCAGGGTTCCCTCGGTCGTCGCCAACGGCACGTAGAACTCTCCGCGGGCGTGCTCGCCGTTGACCAGCAGCGGCCCGGCGATGCCCATCGGCACCTGCGCCACGCCCACGAAGTTCTCGATGTTCCCGGCCACCTCCGCCGGGTCGATGGAGTACCGGCCGACATGTTCCAGGCTGGTGCCGGTGACCTCACCGAGGAACGCGGCCCGCTTCGCCGCGGCGGCGGCAGTGTAGTCATCCGGCAGGCGCGGGATCCGGCCGCGCTCCGTGGGGACGGTCATGACCGCCCTTCCGTGCGCGTGCGGATCAGCTCGTCCTTGAGGACCTTGCCGAGGGTGTTCTTGGGCAGCTCGGCGCGGAACTCGATGACCCGCGGGTACTTGTAGGCGGCCAGCCGCTCGGCGCAGAACGCGATCAGGTCCGGCGCGGCCAGGGAGTGGCCGGGCCGGAGCGTGACCGCGGCCATGACCTCCTCGCCGAGCCGCTCATCGGGGATGCCGACCACCGCGGCCTCGGCCACCTCGGGATGCGAGTGCAGCACGTCTTCGATCTCCCGCGGGTACACGTTGTACCCGCCGCGGATGATGAGCTCCTTGCTCCGGCCGACGATGAACAAGAACCCGTCCTCATCGAAGTAGCCCAGATCGCCGGTGTGGAACCAGCCGCCGGTAAACGCCGTGGCCGTGGCCTCCGGGTTGTTCAGGTACCCCTTCATCACGTGCAGGCCCCGGGTGACCACCTCGCCCACGTGATCCTTGCCCGCGGGCAGGGCCTTCCCGTTGTCGTCCCAGACCTGGGTCTGCGTCCCCCAGATCGGCTTGCCGACGCTGTAGATCCGGCGCTCGGTGGCGCTGATGTTGAACGTGGTAGTGGACGCGGTTTCGGTCAGCCCGTATCCCTCCAGGATCACCAGTCCGAAGTGCTTCTCGAAGGCGTCCAGTACCGGCGCGGGGATCGAGGCCCCGCCAGAGATCGCGACCCGCAGTGAAGAGACGTCGTAGGCGTCCAGCTCCGGGTAGGACAGCAGGCTGACGAACATGGTCGGCACGCCCTCGAAGATGGTGGCGCGGTCACGCTGGATCGCCTCCAGCACCGTGGCCGGGTCGAACCGCGGGATGAGCGACATGGTGCAGCCGAACCGCACGCACACGTTGAGGATGCTGGACAGGCCGAACACATGGAACAGCGGCAGCACGGTGATGACCATGTCATCGGGCTGGACATCGAACAGCCGGCCAGGGATGTCCGCGTTCATGTACAGCTGGATGTGGGTCAGCTCGGCACCCTTGGGGCGGCCGGTCGTGCCCGAGGTATAGACGATGACCGCGGTGTCGTTCATCGCCCGGGCCGCCATCCCCTGGCCGGGCGCGGGAGGCGCCAGCAGCCGCTCGAACGGGACAGCAGGTGAAGCATCCGCAGCGAGCCCGACAGCGTAAATCTCGGTGATCCCGCCGGCCGCGGCGCCCTTGACTGCCTCCGGCATGATCCCGGCCCAGGTGATGAGGATCTTCGCAGTGCTGTCGCTGAGCTGGAAAGCCAGTTCCGGCGCTTTGAGCAGGACGTTGAGCGGCACCACCACGCCGCCCGCCTTGAGGATCCCGAAGTAGCTGATCAGGAACTGCGGGATGTTAGGCAGCTGGAGGCCCACCGCGTCCCCGGGCCGCAGGCCAGCGATGGCCAGCCCGGCCGCCACCTGGTCGGAGAGTGCGTCCAGCTCGCCATAGGTCAGCCGGCCGCCCGCATGGACGACCACCGCCTTATCGGGCGACACCGCCGCTGTTTCGCGCAGGATGACCGCGAGATTGAAGTTCATCGGCCGACCCCCTCACATGCGCCTCGGTGCGCGGGCAGGGTCCGTCCAGGCGGTGACCGCCATCTCCGCTGCCCGTCCTTCCAGCGTGCGGCGGACGGGGCCGGGCCAGTAGCGGCGTTGTGCCTGGTTGGCCAGGACTTTCGCCATACGGGGCCGACCGATGGCCGGGTCAGCCGTCTCGGTGGATGCCTGCTGTCACAGCCCGGTAATGGCGCCCCAGGCGGCCCGCATGGTCCCAGTGCTGGCGGCCTTCATGGTCCGGGGCTGGGCGGCCTTCAGTCTGGGCTGGCAGCGGTCACGATTCCGGTGCTGCCGCCGGTCACAGACCCGTTCTGGCTGTCTGCCGGGGGCGTGGCCGTGGCCGCGGCGGAGCCGACTGCCGGGGGCGTGGCCGCAGCCGCAGCGGCCTGGCCGGCCGAGCCGAGCCAGCCGGTGATCGCGGCGGCCGTTTCCGCGGCGGCTTCGAGCTGTGGCACATGGCCCACCCCGGGCAGCACGACCAGCGACCACTCGGGGTGGGCGCGCGCGGTTGCGACCGCCGCTGCGACCGGTACCAGCCGGTCCCCGTCGCCGTGCAGCAGCAGCACCGGGCAGCTGACCGACCAGATGCCCCGCCGGTAGGCCCGGCCGCGGGTATATCCAGCGGTGGCGATGACCGAGCGAGTGGCGGTGGTGAAGTCCCGGTCGGCGTCGGTGAAGGCGCCCCGCCGCCGGGCCACGACGACATGCTGGGCCACCACGTCGCCCGGCACCCGGGACGGGTCCACGCAGCACAGCGCCAGGATCCGGGCGGCGATGTCCTCCGCGGTCAGCTCGCGCTGGCGGCGGTTCAGCAGCTGGCCCAGGCCGGGCGTGGCGTAGGCCGCGAACATCGCGGCGACCCGCGCGTAGTCCACGCTGGGCCGGAACGGCAGGGCGGGGTCGACCAGGATCAGGCCAGCCACCGTGGCCGGTACCGCGGCGGTTTCGAGCAGCGAGATCATCCCGCCCATCGAGTTGCCCATGAGGATCACCGGGCCGCCGCCGGCCACGGTCTCGATGAACCGGTGCAGCAGCACCCGGTTCGAGGCCACATCGGCGCCGCGGCCCGCGGACCGGGTCAGGCCGTGCCCGGCCAGGTCCGGGGCGAGCAGCCGGCAGCGGTCAGTGAGCAGCGGCGCGATCGCCAGCCAGTTGACCGCGCTGCCACCCAGCCCGTGCACGCCGATGATGACCGGGCCGCGGGCTGGGCCACCGAAGTCGAGGTAGTGCACAGGCCCGTCGATGTCCGTCCACCGGGAGACCGCGACCGGCTGGCCGTGGCCAGATGCCTCCGCCTGGCCGTGACCAGTCACCGCCGCCTGGCCATTAGCAGCCGCCGCGGGCTGGCCGTGCTCCGTCCTGTGCACCGGCCTCCCATTCTCAGTCATGGGTACCAGCCTCCCCTTTCTCGTCCTGGGCCCCGGTCACCCGGGCCGCGATGGCTTCTACCCCGGCGACGAACAGGTCCACCCCCAGCCGGTAGTGGAAGTCCGGGTCATCGCACGATGTCATCTGGACAGCGGACCGGACCACGCAGGGGAACTGATCCGGGGGCAGCATGGCCAGCCGGACCTGGTTGCGGCGCAGGGCTTCGGCCCGCTCCGCCGCGTCCTGCGGCAGGTCGAGGCCAGGCTCGCTCATGGCCAGCATCAGCCCGGTCCACAGCGTGCTGCGGGCGACCTCGGTGGCGTACCGCTCATCCAGGCCAGCCCGGCCCAGCACGTCCAGGGTGACCTCGATCGCCCGGAGCGCGGCCGGACTCTGCTTCTGGCCCTGAAGCAGCAGCTGGGACGCGCACGGGTGCGCGCGGAGCACCCGGACCAGGGATTCCAGCAGGCCGCGGAACTGGTCCGGCCAGGGCGCGGCGGCGTTGATGTTGGTGTCGATCTCGCCCCAGATCCGCTCGGCTAGGCCGCCGAGCAGCTCTTCCTTGCTGCGGAAGTGCCAGTACAGCGCCATCGGGGTGACGCCCAGCTCCTGCGCCAGCCGCCGGATGGTCAGCCCGTCCAGGCCCTCGGCGTCGCCCACGGCCAGGGCCTGCTCGACCACAGTGGCCTTGCTCAGCCGGGACCGCGGCCCCTCCCCCGGCTCAGCCCCGTCCGGGCCCGCGGCGGGCTTCCCGGCCGCTGGCCTGCTGCTGGGTGTCTTGGTGGGTGTCATCACTTGACAACTATACGCCGTACAAGTCATGGTGTCAGCAAGCACTTATACGACGTACAGGTACGGCGTACATGAGAGCCGTACAGGAACTCTCGTCCTCGCTGGGAGGAGTGGGCATGATGCCCCGACGCTGGTGGACTCTGGTGGCGGTCGGACTGGCCACCTTCATGACCTATCTGGACAACAACGTGACGAATGTCGCGATCCCGACCATCCAGCGCAGCCTGCACCTGTCGATCGCGGGCCTGGAATGGGTGGTCAGCAGCTACATCCTGGTCTTCGCCGGGCTGCTGCTGGTCGGCGGCAGGCTGGCTGACGTGTACGGCCGGCGGCGGCTGTTCGTCACCGGGCTGGCGGTGTTCACCCTCGCCTCGCTCGGCGCGGGCCTGGCCGGCAGTGGCAGCGTGCTGATCGGCGCGCGCCTGGTACAGGGCCTGGGCGCCGCGCTCATGGTGCCCACCACGCTCGCCATCATCGTGACGACGTTCGACGACACTAGGGAGCGCACCCGGGCGGTTGGCGCCTGGGCCGCGATCGGTGCGCTGGCTCTGGCCTTCGGCCCGCTCATCGGCGGCTTCATCAGCCAGCACCTGCACTGGGGCTGGATCTTCCTGATCAACGTGCCGGTGGGCGTGGTCACCATGGGCATTGCGCTGCTCTCGCTCCGCGAGTCCCGGGACACCTCAGCCGACCGCCACCTCGACGTGCCCGGGCTGACCGCCTCGGCGGTCGCGCTGTTCTCGCTCACCTACGCGCTGATCGAAGGGCACGACAAGGGCTGGACGTCCGGGGTGATCCTCGGCGCGCTGGCGCTAGCGGCCGTGGCCGGCGGGGCGTTTGCCCTGATCGAGTCCCGGGCCCAGCACCCGATGGTCGCGCTCTCGCTGTTCCGCTCCCGGGCGTTCAGCGGCGGGATCGGCACCATGATGCTGTGGGCGTTCGGCATCTTCGGCATCTACTTCTTCACCTCGCTCTACCTGCAGGGCGTGCTCGGCTTCTCGCCGGTCAAGGCGGGCCTGGCCTTCGTGCCAATGGCGCTGTGCATGGCGGTGTTCGCCGGGGTCAGCGGCCCGGTGGCGGCCTGGGCCGGCGCACACCGCACTGTGGCCTTTGGCCTGGTGCTCAACGCGATCGGCCTGTACCTGTTCTGGCTGCTCGGCCGGAACGCCTCGTTCGCCAGCCTGATGCCAGGCTTCGTGCTGTTCGGGGCGGGCTCCGGGCTGATGAACGTGCCGCTGACCAACACGGTCCTCGGGGCCATGCCGCAGGAGCGCTCTGGCATGGCGTCCGCGCTGCTGAACAATTCCCGCGAGGTCGCCGGGCTGCTGGGCATCACGGTGATCGGCGCGGTGCTACGGTCCCGCCAGGGGGTCGCGCTGAGCCACGGCGCGCTGCCCGCCCCGGCATTCCTTGATGGCTATCACGCCGGGCTGATCGTCACGATCGCGCTCGTCGCGGTCGGCGTAGTGATCAGCTACGTCGCCCTGCGGCGGCTGCCCGCGCCGGTGCCGAGCCCGGCCGCGGATCCGGAACTGGCCGCCGTCCGGTGAGCCGCGGCCTGGCCGCCACCTGGTGAACGGCGGGCTGGGCGTCACCCAGTGAGCGGAGGGCTGGGGCCACCACCAGCTATGCCGGTAACCGGGGGTCAGCAGCCGCGCGCGACGCGCGCGGCTGCTTGCTCCTGCCAGCCTGGCCGCGGCCGGGCGCTCCACCTACCCCGCGCCGGAGCGGGCGGCCGGGGTCAGCGGCGCCGTGGCCGGGATCACCGGCGCCGCGACCGCCAGAGCCAGGCTGGGCGTGCTCAGCCGTGGCCGGTCACCAGATCCGGGAAGCGGGGCACAGACCGCGGCTGTCCGCCAGCATCCGCTTGACCTCCGCAGGGCCGCCCCGGAACACCGCGAGGTGCTGGGCGCCCAGACCGCGCTGCGCGGCCGGGTCCCCGGCAAAGGCCCGGACACAGGCTTCGGGCTCCACGTTGGCCAGGGCCAGCAGAGCTCCTGCCGCCCCGAGGGGGCCCGCCAGGGCCAGCAGGCCGGACGACCCGGTGTAGGTCTCCCCGGAGTAGCGGTCCAGTTCCTCGAGCAGCCGGTCCGGGCTGCCGGAGGAGTCCTTCTGCCCGGTGACCGGCAGCGAAGCCAGCGTGTCCACCGGGATGTCCGCGCAGGACATCCACGGGTTGTGGTACGCGAGCACCGGCTGGCCGCTGGCTGCGTCGCGGATCGCCGAGTAGTAACCAGGCAGATCGGGCAGGCCAGCCGGGCACCAGGTCAGCACCGCGTCCGCGCCCGCCCGTACCGCCGCCGCGGTCAGCGCGGTGGCCTGCCGGGTCGAGGGCGCACCTGTGCCGGCGATCACCGGGACATCAGCGGGCACGGCGGCGCGGACCGCCTCGATGAGCGCGGTGCGCTCGGCGCCGGACAGCGTGGCCGCTTCCCCGGTGCTGCCGCACACCAGCACCGCGGATACGCCGCGCCCGGTGAGGTCGGCCGCCAGCTTCCCGGTCGCCGCCGGATCCACCTCGCCGTCCGCGTCGAAGATGGTGACCAGCGCCACGCCCACGCCGCTGAACAATGCCGCCATGATCCCGCCTCACTATGCCCGGCGCGGCCGCGATGCGTGCTGGCCGCAGTTCTCTCCAGGTTACGTGGGCAGCCCGGGCCCGGTCCGGACCGCCCGCCCGGGCGTCGCCCAGCGCGGCCCGGCCCGGGGGGGTGCGAGCGCAGGAGCGGGCGGCCGGGAGCGAGACGGGATTCGGGGCGAAGGGTGAGAGACCGGGAGGGTGGGACCGGATCCGGAACGGGAAGCTGGCGAACGGGACGAAGGCCGGGCAGCGATACGGTATTCGGCGCGGCTGGCAGTTGGGCGGTGCCGCCAGCAGGCAGGCAGTGCGGTGGGAGGAGACGGTATGCCGGACAGTGGGTCAGCACCGGTGCGCTGGGGCATCATGAGCGCGGCTGGCATCGCCCGCAAGGAGTTCCTGCCCGGCCTGCGGGCCGCGGGCGGTACGGCCGAGGCCGTGGCCGCGCGGGACCGGGACCGGGCTGGGAAGTTCGCCGCCGAGCAGGGTATCAACCGGACCGTGCCGGACTATCAGGCCCTGATCGAGGACCCCGCGGTGGACGCGGTCTACATCCCGCTGCCGAACAGCCTGCATGCGGAATGGACGATCGCGGCGCTGCGCGCGGGCAAGCCGGTGCTCTGCGAGAAGCCGCTCGGCGGGACCCTGGCCGACACCGAGCGGGTGCTCGCCGTGGCCCGCGAGACCGGCACCCTGCTCTGGGAGGCGTTCGTCTTCCCGTTCCAGGAGCAGATGGAACGCATCCGCGGCCTGCTCGCCGACGGGGTCATCGGCGAACTGCGCGAGATCCAGTCCAATTTCCACTTCCCCCTGACCCGCCCCGCGGATATCAGGCTGCGCCGCGACCTGGACGGCGGCGCCCTCAACGACGTCGGCTGCTACCCGGTGCGGCTGGCCCGGCACCTGTTCGCGACGGGGCCGGACACAGCCGGGCCGACACAGCCAGGCCGAACACGGCGGAGCAGAACACGGCGGAGCAGAACACGGCGGAGCACGAGGCGGCCTGGGCCGCCTCGGTCACTGGCGGTGACGGGGTGGACGTGGACACCCAGGGCATGCTCGGCTTCCCGGACGGCCGGCGGCTGCTGCTGTCCTGCGGGTTCCGGCGCAGCCTGGACCGGTTCGCCCGGCTGCTGGGCAGCAACGGCCAGATCCACATCACCAGCCCGTTCCATCCGGAACCAGAGGACAGGTTCACCGTGTTCGCCGCGGGCCAGGCCGCCGCCAGCCATTCGGCACGGGGCACCGAGCCAGCCTTCACCGCGGCGATCCGGCACATTCACGCGGTGCTCGGTGGCACCGCGCAGCCGCGGTATCTCGCGGTCGACACCGCGCTGGGCAACGCCCGCGCCCTGCACGACCTGCGGGCTAGCGCCAGCACGCGCACCGGCCTGACCGGCCGGGCATACCGCAGGCCGGGCATCCCGCAGGCCGGGCATACCGCAGGCCGAGCGCACACTGGGGGATTGTGGATGCCGAGATCGAGCAGGCCCTGACCGCACAGCGGGCGCAGACCCTGGACCGGATCGCGGCGCTGCGGCGGGAGTTCGACGGCATCGTTGGCTCGGCCGAGCTGACCGGCGCCGACGACGAGCACGACCCCGAAGGAGCGACGCTCGCGTTCGAGCGGGCCCAGTTGGCCAGCCTGCTGGAGGCAGCGCAAAGCCAGCTGGCCGAGCTGGATCAGGCCTTGGCCCGGCTCGCCGCGGGCCAGTACGGCAGCTGCGAGCGCTGCGGCAGCCCGATCGCGCCCGCCCGGCTCGCTGCCCGCCCGGCCGCCCGCACCTGCATCACCTGCGCCAGCGCGGGATAGTACGCGCGCCCGGCACGAGTTAGCCTGGCTCCAATGGATCACGATGATGCGCCCCAGCCTGCCCAGAACCCGGCCGCCCACGGTCCCCGGTACCGCACCGCCGAGTGGTACGCCCGGCCGGACCGGGGCTCCTATATCCACCGCGCCTGGATGCGCCGCGGCCTGCCCCGGGACGCGTTCACCGGCCGGCCGCACATCGCGATCGCCAACACCGCCTCCGACCTCAGCCCCTGCAACAAGCACCTGAACGAGGTCTCGGCCAGCGTCCAGGCCGGCATCTGGGAGGCGGGCGGCATCCCGCTGGACATGCCGGTCATGTCGCTCGGCGAAACCCAGCTACGGCCGACCGCCATGCTGTGGCGCAACCTGGCCGCGATGGCGGCCGAGGAGATGATCCGGGCCAACCCAGTGGACGGGGTGGTACTGCTCGGCGGCTGCGACAAGACCATCCCGGCCTTGCTGATGGCCGCCGCCTCGGTGGACCTGCCTGCGGTCGTGGTGCCGGGCGGGCCGATGCTCACCGGCCACTTCCGTGGCACCCCGCTGGGCTGCGGCACCGACGTGTGGCGGCTGAGCGAGGAAGTCCGGGCCGGCACGATGGCCACGTCGGACTTCCTGGCCTCGGAATCCGCGATGATCCGCAGCAAGGGGCACTGCAACACGATGGGCACCGCCTCCACCATGGCCTGCATGGCGGAGGCGCTGGGCATGACGATGCCGGGGATCGCGGGCACCCCGGCCCCGGACAGCCGGCTGCTGGAGACCGCGCACCAGACTGGGCGGCTGGCCGTGGAGCTCGTCGCCGAAGGCCGCACGCCAAGCCAGGTGCTCTCCAAAGGATCATTCCGCAACGCCATCGTGGCCCTCGCCGCCATCGGCGGTTCCACGAATGCCGTGGTGCATCTGCTCGCAATAGCGGGCCGGGCGGGTGTGGACCTCTCGCTGGATGACTTCGACGCGATCGGCGCGGGCGTGCCGCTCCTGGCGGACCTGGCCCCAGCCGGCGCACACCTGATGGACGACTTCTTCCGGGCGGGCGGGCTGCTCGCGGTGCTCCGCGAGGTCGCCGACCTGCTGGACCCGGCGGCGCTCACGGTGACCGGCCAGCCGCTGGCGGACTATCTCGGCGACGCCCAGGTCTGGGACGACAGCGTGATCCGGCCACGCTCGGCGCCGTTGCAGGCGGACGCCGGCATCGCGATCCTGCGCGGCAGCCTGGCCCCGGGCGGGGCGGTGATCAAGCCCGCCGCCGCGTCCCCGGAGTTGCTGAGTCATCGGGGGCGGGCCGTTGTGTTCGACAGTATTGAAGATCTGCATCACCGGCTGGACGACCCCGCGCTGGACGTGGACGAATCCAGCGTGCTGGTGCTGCGCGGGTGCGGGCCGCGCGGCTACCCGGGCATGCCGGAGGTGGGCAACATGCCGCTGCCGGCCAAGCTGCTCGCCCGGGGGGTGCGGGACATGGTGCGGGTCAGCGACGCGCGAATGAGCGGCACCGCGTACGGCACGGTGGTCCTGCATGTGGTCCCGGAGGGCGCCGCGGGCGGCCCGCTGGCGCTGGTCCGCGACGGCGACCCGATCGTGCTGGACGTGCCCGGCCGGCAGCTGGACATCGACCTGCCCGCGGCCGAACTGGCCCGGCGGGAGCCAGCCGCGGCCATGACCGCGGCCCTCCCGGTCCGCACCCGGGGCTGGGAGCGCCTCTACATCGACCACGTCATGCAGGCCGACCGCGGCGCCGACCTGGACTTCCTGGTCGGCGCCAGCGGCCACGAGGTCACCCGCGACTCACACTGAGGCGGTACGCGCTAGGCCAGCGGGGCGTCAGGCGTCCCGGCGGCGCAGCACGTAGGCCGCGATGGCCAGCGCCACGGCTGGGTAGATGGCGATGACGATCAGCGACTCGGTGAAAGAGCCGCTGTGTGGCCCTCATTGCCCATGATCATGGTGGCGGGTTACAGCGCCGGGGAGGCGGCTTCGAGTTCGCCTTCGAGGTTGGCGACGGCGTGGTCGAGGGCGTGGGGGCGGGCGGCGCGGAGGACCAGCATGTAGGCGATGCCGGCCACGATCAATGCGATGGTCAGCCAGGGCAGGTAGCTGTACGGGGCGGGCTGGCCGGGCCGCAGGTCACCCCAGACCGGGATAGCGAGCACCAGCACGCCGATCACCGGGGTGACCACCCAGGCCCACACGTTCTTGTGCACCCGGCCTGGCGGAACTTCGCCCACTGCACGATCAGCGCGATGTTCGCCATCAGGTACATCAGCACCAGGCCGAGGATGCCGTAGGTGCTGAGCAGCCCGACCGCGGTGCCCGGGTCGGTGAACGCGGTGGAGATGACCCCGATCGCGATACTGGGCGCGACGAACGCGATGGCCGCGGCCCACGGCGTGCGGAACCGGGGGCTGACCGCGGCCAGCGTCTTCGACCACAGCCCGCCCCGGGCGCCCGCGAAGATCACCCGTGCGGTCTGCGTGTTCGCGGCCACGTACGAGCTGGTCACGCTGGTCAGGAAGATCCAGGTGATCAGCGGGGCGAGCGGCGCGATAAACGTCTTGGCCGCGGTGTGGAACGGGTTCGGGTCGGTCGACAGGGCGCCGACGTGGCCGGTGCCGAACGCGACCACCAGCGCGTAGGAGCAGAACACATACAGGATCCCGCTGACCATGACCGTGCCGATCACCGCGAGCGGCACGTTGCGCCGTGGGTTGCGGGTCTCCTCGGCCAGCGGCGCGGCCGCCTCGAAGCCGCCGAAGGCAAGCACGGCGAAGGAGAAGGCAATGAAGATGTCCTTGGTCCCCGACCCGCTCGGCCAGGTGAACGGCTTGGCGGACAGACCGTGCGCGCCGCCCTTGGCCAGCACGGTGATGGCCAGCGCCAGCAGCAGCACCACCTCGAAGGCGTAGAGCACCACCGTGGTGCGCACGCCGAACTTGAGGCCGAGCACCACTGGGGCGACCACCAGGACGCCGTAGACGATCGTGACGATCTGGGTGATGCCCCAGATGTGCGGGTCGTTCAGCACGTTCTGGACGATGTACTGGCCGACGAAGATGTAGATCCCGCCGAACGCGATGATGTACCCGAGCAGCGTGATCACCCCGACGGTGACCGAGGTGCGGGCGCCCATCGACCGGGCGATGTAGGTGAGGAAGGACCCAGCGCTCGGGAAGACCCCGGAGAACAGCGCCAGGCTGGCCGCGGTGGCGATCAGCCCGATCATGCTGATCAGGAACACCAGCGGGACCGAGGCGCCAGCGAACGCGGCCATCACGCCCGCGGTGAAGAACAGGTTGAACGCGGGCGCGACCTGGGCCAGGCCCGGCATGAGCACGCCGAGCAGGCCGATCTCGCCGCGCTTGAGCGTGGCCCCGCTGGCCGTGCTGGTGGCGGCAGCGTCAGGTGCGGTGTTCGCGGTCATGAGGCACCCTTTCCGTGGCGGCGGACGAAGTCGATGACGGCATGGTTGAAGCTGGCGGGGTGCTCCCAGAGGCAGGCGTGGCCCCCGCGGACGGTCTGCCACTCCGAGCTGGGGATCCGCTCGCGCAGTTCCCGGGACAGGGATACCGGGATGAGGATGTCCTGCTCGCCGGCGAGCACCAGGGTCGGCGTGGTGATCCCGGCCAGCCGGGCCGTGGTGTCGTGCTGCTGAATGACCGCCAGCTGGGCGAGGTAGGCGTGCACCGGCTGGTCCATGTACTTCATCGCGGTCTCGAACTCGGCCAGCTCATCGGGCCGCTCGGCGAAGAACTCGGTGGTGAACGCCCACAGCGTGACGTCGCGCATGACGAACGGGATGCCGAGTACCGGCGCGGCATCCGCCCACATCGCGAACATCCGCGAGCAGAATGGCCCGGGCGCCGCGTAGGTGCAGGCCAGAGTGAGGGACCGGACGTCCTCGGGGTAGGCCAGGGCGTACTCCTGGACGATCATGCCGCCCATGGAGACGCCGAGCAGGTGGAACTCGGTGATGCCGAGGTGGTCGACCAGGGCCTTGGCGTCGTCGGCCAGCAGCCGGGACGAGTACGGGCCGCCCGGCTTGCTGGTCTGGCCGATGCCCCGGTTGTCGAACATCAGCAGCCGGTACCCGGCGGCGGTCAGTTCCGCTTCCTGGTAGGCCCAGGTTTCCAGGTCGTCGGCGAGGCCGTTGACGAGGACGATGGTCTCGGTGCCGTGGCCGGCGAGCCGGTAGTGGATGCCGATTCCGTTGACGGCGGCGAAGGGCATGGGCTACTCCTGTGGTGGGCCAGCGCGCAGCAGCACCCGCGCGTGCAGTTCACGCAGCATGGATTCGGTCAGCGAGAAGTGCTCGGCGGCGAGCGCCGCTGCCTGATCCGGGTGGCCGTCGATGACGGCCTGGGCGAGCACCGGGTGCTGGTGCAGCGCCCGCCCGCGGACTTCGGGGCTGTACGGCTCAGCCTCGAACCCGAAGCTGATGTCGTGCCGGATGCTCAGGCTGAGCTCCAGCAGGTGCGGGTTGTGGGTGGCGTCGGCGATGGCCCGGTGCAGTGCGAGGTCGGCCATGCGGGAGGAGTCACGGTCCGCACCCGCCCGTTCGTAGTCGGCCAGCGCGGCACGGATCGCCTTGACGTCGGTGTCGGTCCGCCGCTGCGCCGCGATGCGGGCGATCTGCTGCTCGATGACCTGCCGGAAATCGAGCAGCTGCTGGATCTCCGTCCATTCGTTGCTGAGCGTCCGGCGGATCATCTCCGCTGACTGCGGGCCCCAGCCCGCGGCGACGAACGTGCCGCCGGACCGGCCGCGGCGCACCGTGACGTAGCCCGCCTCGGCCAGCCGGGCGATCGCCTCGCGGACCGTGGCCCGGCTGACGCTGAGCATGGCCGCCAGCTCACGCTCGGTGGGCAGGCGCTGGCCGGGCACGAACTGGCCGAGCGCGATCGCGGTGACGAACCGCTCCGCGATCCGCTCCCCCGTGGTGCGCATGTTCATCGGGCTGAGCAGCCCGCCGGGACGCTCGGCCGGGGCCTGCTCCGGCGGCCTGGCTTTTTCCGGCGGCCCACCCGGCCGCCCGGGCCCGGTCACCGTTCCCCGGCCGGGGGCAGGCCGCCGCCCGCGTAGTAACGGACCAGGAAGCGGGCCAGGGTGCGCGCCCCAGCCACGATGCTGTCCAGCTCGACGCCTTCGTCGGCGCCGTGGATGTTGCGGGCCCGCGGCCCGTAGGCGATGGCGGGCATGCCGAACTGGTTCAGATAGATCCGGGCGTCGGTGGTGCTGCCCAGCACGAACCGCTCGGGTGCGGTCCCGTGCGCGGCTTCGTGCGCGCCTGCCAGCGCGGTGGCCAGCGGGTGCCCGGCGTCGAGCAGGTACCCCTCGGCCCGGAAGCCGCTCGCCCGCACCCGCGGTGGGTGACTGGTCAGCCACGGGTCTGCCGCGGCCGCGGCGGCCACCGCGTCGGTCACCCGCTTAAGCGCCTCATCCGGGGTCCAGCCGGGCGGGAAGCCGACCCGCAGGCCCACTACAGCCTCCCCGGGCACGCTGGACGGCCAGTCACCAGCCCGCAACGTGCCGACGTTCACCGCGCAGGCCCGGTCGAGTTCCGCGAACGGCCCGCTGAGGTCCAGGGCCATCTGCGTTTCCAGCGCCCGGACGCTGCTGATCAGCCGCAGCGCGAGATCCACCGGGTTCACCGCCCGGTGCGCGGACTCGGCGTGCGCGCCTCGGCCGGGCACGGTCAGCTCCGCCCACAAGATGCCCACCCCGCCCAGCAGCAGGCCGAGGTCGGTGGGCTCGAGCAGCACCGCCGCATCGGCCAGCACGCCCGCGCGGGCCGCGGCCAGCGTCCCGTTGCCGGTGCATTCCTCCTCGATCACGGAGGCGAAGCTGAGCCGGCCACGCAGCCAGCCGGGCACGGCCTGGTTCAGCGCCGCCAGGGCCAGCGCGGCCAGGGCGAAGCCGCCCTTCATGTCGCCAGCCCCGCGGCCGGTGAGCCAGCCACCGTGGCGGGCCGGCTGGAACGGCGGCACCGACCACAGTCCCGGCTCGGCCGGTACCACGTCGATGTGGCCGTTGAGCAGCAGGGACGGTCCCGGGCCGGTGTCCAGGTGGCCGATCACGTTGCTGCGGCCCGCGTACGGCGTCTGTGGCACCCCCGCGACCGGGTCCGCCGCGATGTCCTCGCTGACCGGGACCGGCGAGGCCTGGAAGCCGAGCCGGGCCAGCTTGGCCAGCACCACCTGCTGCGCGGCCGCTTCGGCGCCCACCGTGCTCGGCGCGGCGACCAGGCGCTCGAGGAAAGCGAACGCGTCCTCGGCGAGGCCGCCGATCGCCGCGTCGAGCGCCCGCTGCGCGGCCGGGTCCAGGGGGTTTCGCACGAGCCATCCAAAAGACTAAAGGTTGAGACATTAGACCTTTTAGCGGCGGTTCGTGTCAAGCCCCGGAACGTCTCGTAGATTCCGGCTGCCGCGAGCAGTCGCCGGACTGGACGGCCCTGGCCGGCCGGGCATGGCTGGCTGGGCATGGGATGGCGGCCAGCGCACACGAACCACGGTCCCACCGCGTGGAGCGGCGCCCGGCAGCCCACGGTTTTTTAGTGCTGCGCGTGCAGCGCGGCGATCACCCATTCGAAGGCGGGCACGTGCGGCGGGAACGGGGCCCAGCCGTTGATGATGCCCATCAGCTGCCAGTACCGCTCGGCGCGGGCGTCGGTGCCAGCTTCCAGCTGGTCCAGCAGCTGGGCGCGGCGCTGGTCATCCGGGGTGCCCCCGAGGATACGGTCCAGCACGGCCGCTCCCTCGGCCGAGCCGGGATCGATCCCCTGCCCGAGCGCTGCGCCCGCGTGCTCCTGGACGCGGGCGGCGAAGTCGGCCGCCCCTGCCTGGCGCTCACCCTCGTCCAGTGGTCCGCTGGACGCGGCGGCCGCCGCGCGGGCCTGCGACCCCCGCTCGGCCATGCCCCGGATGCGCTGGCGGAACCCAGGGTCCTGGACCAGTTCGGCCAGCTCCACCCAGGCATCCACCTGCTCGGCGGACGGGTCGTCCGGCAGCTCCGGGGTGGTTCGGCGCATGGCCGCGGCCAGCCCAGGATCGGGTTCCAGGCCTGCGAAGACCTCTGCGATGAAATCGTCGATGATCTGCCTGCGCTCCTGCGCGGACAGCCTGGCCAGCTGGTTCATCAGTCTCATCTCCTCTGTCGTTGACTGCCGTTTCGCCACGGTCGCCAGCACCGCCCGGCGCAGCCGCAGGGCCCGGATCTGCGCGTCCATCGCGGCCACATGCACCGCGGCGACCTCGGCCACGGTGACCGCGCCATCCAGCACGCGCCGCACCTCGGCCAGGCTCAGGCCGAGCTCACGCAGGGTGGCGACCAGGCCGAGCCGGGCTGTGGCGCGGGCGTCATACAGCCGGCGGCCGCCGTCGGTGCGCTGGGCCGGGGGCGCCGCGCCAATGTCCGACCAGTACCGGATGGTGCGCACCGGCAGGCCGGTGCGCTGTGCCAGCTGGCCGATGCTGAGCAGCGGCCCGTGCTCGTCCATGCCTGCGAGTCTGGCTCCTCCAGCCGCTGGAGATGCAAGCCCAATAACCGGACCCGCCTCCCGGCCCAGGGACCGGGCCGGTACCTGGATGCTGCCCGGCCCCAGCCGGCCCCCGGCTGCCGATCGGCCCGGCAGGGCCGATCATGGACAGGTAGCGGGATGATCCGGCTGCGGCGGGGAAAGGAACGGGCGACGGTTGCGGAAGGGACGTTCATGACTAGCACGGCAGGTGCCAGCCGGGCGCCCCAGCCCGGCTGGGTCGAGCCGGAGCTGGCTACGCTGACCAAGGACCGGTTCTCTAGTCCCAGCTGGCTGTATGAGCGGAAGCTGGACGGCGAGCGGTGCCTGACCTACCGGGACGGGCCCCGGCTGCGCCTGATGACCCGCAACCATAAGGACGTCACCAGTAACTATCCCGAGCTCGCCGAGGCGTTCCGCGCGCAGCAGGCAGCGGACTTCATCGTGGACGGCGAGATCGTCTCGTTCGCCGGGCCGCAGACGAGTTTCGAGCGGCTGCAGCTGCGGATGGGAGTGGCTGACCCGCCGGCTGAGCTGCTCCGCGAGGTCCCGGTGCAGCTGTACCTGTTCGACGTGGTCTGGGCGGACGGCGCGGACCTGCGCCCGCGGCCACTGCTGGAGCGCAATCAGCGGCTGCACGACCTGCTGTCTTTTGCCGGCCCGCTGCACTACACCGAGCACCGGGTCGGCGACGGGGAAGCCTACCTCGCCGAGGCTTGCCGCCAGGGCTGGGAGGGGCTGGTCGCGAAGCGGGCGGACGCCCCCTACCGGGCGGGCCGGAGCAAGGACTGGCTGAAGTTCAAGTGCGAGAACGCCCAGGAGTTCGTCATCGGCGGCTTCACTGATCCGCAGGGCACCCGCACCGGCCTGGGTGCGTTGCTGATCGGGTATTACGACTCCGGCGGCCAGCTGGTCTACGCGGGCAAGGTGGGCACGGGGTTCGATCAGCGGATGTTGCAGCTGCTGCACCGGGAGCTGGCCGGGCTGGAACGCCGGCGGCCGCCGTTCAGCGCGGGCGAGCTGCCCCCGCCCAGGGGCGTGCACTGGACCGAACCCCAGCTGGTCGCGCAGGTCGGGTTCAGCGAGTGGACCGCGGGCGGGCAGCTGCGCCACCCCAGGTTCCAGGGGCTGCGCCGGGACAAGAGCCCGGCCGACGTCGTCCGGGAGGTGCCGCAACCACATGGCTGACCGCATGGCCACGACCCGCCGGAGCGGGACGGAAACGGCTGGCGCCGGGCAGAAGAAGGCCAGGCCGGGGACGACGCAGCGGCGGGTGGGGCGGCTCACCGTCTCGCTGTCCAACACCGGCAAGCCGCTGTTCCCCGATGACGGCATTACCAAGGGCGACCTCATCGACTACTACGAGGAGGTGGCCAGCTGGATGCTCCCGTACCTGCGGGACCGGCCGCTGGCCATGGCGCGGTACCCGGACGGGATCACCGGGGAGCGGATCTTCGCCAAGAACGTGCCCCGTTACTTCCCGGACTGGATCCGCCGGGTCGAGGTCGGCAAGGAAGGCGGGAGCCTGCGCCAGGTGGTCGCCAACAAGCCCGCGGACCTGGTCTACCTGGCCAATCAGGCCGCCATCGAGCTGCACCCGTTCCTCAGCCAGGTCGGCCACCTGCACCAGCCGGACCAGCTGGTGTTCGACCTCGACCCGGACGGCAGCGAGTATTTCGGTGCGGTCCGCACGGTGGCGTTGCGGCTGCGCGAGATCCTGGACGGCGAGCTGGGGCTGACGTCGTTCGTGAAGACCACCGGCGGCAAGGGGCTGCATGTGCTGGTCTCGTTGAACAGCCGGGAGGACTTCGATTCGGTGCGCGAGTTCGCCCGCGGGGTAGCGGTGCTGCTCGCCGCGGCCGAGCCTGACCTGGCCAGCACCGAGCAGCGCCGGGACGCCCGGCAGGCTCCGGTCTACCTGGACATCATGCGCAATGCCTACGCGCAGACCGCGGTGGCCCCGTACTCGGTCCGGGCTCGGCCCGGCGCACCGGTCGCCGTCCCGGTGCACTGGGACGAGGTCGCCGACCCTAGCCTGACCCCGGGCCAGTTCACCCTGCGGACCGTGCCGGACCGGCTCGGGAAGCTGAGCCGCTCGGATGACCCGTGGTCCGGGATGAACCGGCGGCGATACGGCCTGACCCGGCCGCGCCGCCTGCTCGCCCGGCTGGCCGGGAACGCCGCTGACTGACAACGCCGCGAACCGAGAACGCCGCGGAGCGGGAACGCCCGCGGACCGAGAACGCCCGCGGACCGAGAAGGCTGCGGACCGAGAACCTGGAAAGCGAGGACGCATGACGATTGGCGAACTGCTTGCGGACGCCTTCGGCCGGGTGCGTGAGGAGGTCGAGGCTACCGTGGCCGGGCTGACCGAGGAGCAGCTGGCCTACCGCCCGGATGGGCAGGCCAACTCGATCGCCTGGCTGATCTGGCACCTGACCCGGATCCAGGATGACCACGTGAGCGACGTCGCTGGGACGGAGCAGGCCTGGATCTCGGGCGGCTGGGCGGACCGGTTCGGGCTGCCGTTCCCGGCGCGCGATCATGGTTACGGGCACAGCCCTGACCAGGTGGCGGCCGTGCGCGTGCCCGCGGACCTGCTGATCGGCTACCACGACGCGGTGTACCGGGCGACCACCCGGTACGTGCTGGGCCTCGGCGAGACGGACCTGGACCGGATCGTGGACAAGAACTGGGATCCGCCGGTCACCCTCGGCGTCCGCCTGGTCAGCGTGATCTCTGACGACCTGCAGCACGTCGGCCAGGCCGCCTACCTGCGCGGCCTCCTCCCCCGTTAGCCCAGGCCAGAGCGGGCCGGGACGGCCGGCGAGCCAAGGCGGACGGTTACCGGGCGGGGCCGAACAGGGAGTCCAGGGCGGCGTCCACGGTGGCGGCGAGCGGGCCGATGCTGGGCAGCACTGGCTCCGGCGGGGTGGCCTCTACCGTCTCGCACTCGGCCAGGGCCGCCGGGCTGAGGAACCGGGTCAGCTGCCCGTAACCGTGCCGGTCGTCCGCGGCCATCCGGTGATGGTGCAGCCGCAACGGCGCGTACAGGTACAGCTGGTCCCGGGCCCGGGTGACGGCCACGTAGAACAGCCGCCGCTCCTCGGCCAGGCCGGCCTTGCTGGCCAGGGCCATATCACTGGGCACTGCCCCGTCCACTAGCTGCATCAGGTGCACCACCGGCCATTCCAGGCCCTTGGCGGAATGGATGGTGGACAGGATCAGGAAGTCGTCGTCCAGCCGCGGCGGCCCGGCCAGGTCCGAGCCGGACACCGGCGGGTCAAGCGCCAGCTCAACCAGGGCGTCGTGCAGCGACGGCCGGGTCGCGGCCGCGTCCACCAGCCGCTGCAGGTCAGCGATGCGGACACCAGCGTCGGGGTAGCGGTCGCGCAGCGGGGCATCCAGGGCGGCCAGGATGGCGGTGGCCCGGGCCGCGGTCTGGTCCAGCGCTGCCGCGCCCGCCAGCGCACCGACCGTCGCGGCCACGGCCGGCCGGGACCGTGCGGGGACCGTTCCGACCGCTGCTTCCCAGCGGTCCAGCGGCTGCGGGTCAGCAGGCCGCAGCGCCGCGACGATCCGGCGGGCCAGCGCCGGGCCGATGCCCTCGTGCAGCCGGAGCAGCCGGAACCAGGCGATGTCGTCGGCCGGGTTGGCCACCACGCGGGCGGCGGCCAGGAAGTCCTTGACGTGCGCTGCCTCAGTGAAGCGCAGCCCGCCGTACTTGATGAACGGGATGCCGCGGACCGAGAGCTCCACCTCCAGCACGTCGCTGTGCCCGGCCGCCCGCATGAGCACGGCCTGGTCGCGCAGGTCGGTGCCGGCCTCGTGCGCGGCCAGCACCCGGGCGCAGATCTCCCGGGCCTGGGTGGCCTCGTCGTGACAGCGCACCAGCTGGGCTGAGCGGCCCGGGCCGCGCTCGGCCCGCAGCTCGAGTTCCAGGCCGCGGGACTGCGGGCGGACCGTGTTGGCCAGCCGCAGCACGGCCTCCTTGGACCGGTAGTTTCGGCCCAGCCGGACCACGGTCAGGCCCGGGTAACTGCCCGCCAGCGTGCGCAGGTGCGCCGGGTCGGCGCCACGGAACGCGTAGATGGCCTGCGCGTCATCACCGACGCAGGTCAGTCCCAGGCCGTCCGGCCGCAGCAGCCGGACGATCTCCGCCTGCACCGCGTTGACGTCCTGGTACTCGTCCACCAGCACGGCGTCGAACATGCCGCGCAGCACTGGCCCGGCGGCCGGGTCGGCCAGCGCGGCCTGCCACAGCAGCAGCAGGTCGTCGAAGTCAACCAGGCCGTGCTGCCGCTTGTGCGCGACGTACCCGCGGAACAGCTCGCCGAGCTGGTCCGCGAAATCCGTGCACCAGGGGAAACTGGCCGCGATCACCTCGGCGACCGGGGCGCGGGTGTTCACGCACCGGGTGTAGATGTCCGCGCATACCCCGGCCCGCGGGGCCCGCCGCTGTGTGGTGGCCAGGCCGTGCTCGGCGCGCAGCACGTCCATCAGATCGGTGACATCCGCCGGGTCGATCACGCTGAATGCGGGTGGCAGCGAGAACGACTCCGCGTGGGCGCGGATGATCTGGTGCGCCATAGCGTGGAAGGTCCCGCCGCAGACCCGGTCGGCGGCACTGCCCCCGCGCGGGGTGATCCGGGCGAGCATGTCGTCAGCCGCCCGCCGGGTGAAGGTCAACAGCAGGATCCGGGTGGCGGGCACGCCCTGCGCACGCAGCCAGGCCGCCCGCGCGACGAGCGTCCGGGTCTTGCCGGTCCCGGCCCCGGCCAGCACCAGGAGCGGCCCGGACTGGTGGGTCACAGCACGGCGCTGGTCTTCGTTGAGGCCGTCCAGTAGCCCAGCCGGTTCGAACATGCACACGAATGTAACGGGTGCGGGAGGTCCGGGCGAGGCTCCACACCGAATATCCCGGGACCAGGGCGGAGGAGATCGCACAGCCAGGCTGTGCCACCCCGGCCCCGCCCCGGTCCGGCCGGCCTCAGGCCGGGACGACCACGGTCTTCACGATCTTGTCGGCGAAGGTCTGCCGCTTCGCGTCCCACAGCGGGAACAGCCAGCCGACGTAGCAGGCCAGCGAGTCGAGGATGTGGCAGAGGTCGCGGGCGAAAGCCATGCCGGGGCCGATCGGCTGGCCGGTGGCCTCGCTGACCAGGCGGAGGTTGAGTGCCTTCTTGCCCCAGGACTGGCCGGTCTTGCCGCCCTGTATCCACCGGTTGTAGATCAGCAGGCCGAGCGCGATGACATAGCCCAGCAGGATCAGGATCGCAGTCCGGGTGGCGACGCCGATGATCTCCACGAGCACGATGGGGACCGCGTCGATCAGGTAAGCGCCGACGCGCTGCGCCCAGTTGGCGTAGGCGCCGGACATGCCAGGCGCGCCGTACTGCGGGCCGCCGTACTGCTGTCCCCCGTACTGCATGGCGCCCTGGGGGCCGCCGTACTGCGGGGCGCCGCCGTACTGCTGGTTCCCGTACTGCTGGTTCCCGTACTGCTGACCGCCGTACTGGGGGGTCCCGCCCTGCGCAGCGCCGTACTGCTGACCGCCGTACTGCGGGTTCCCATCCTGCGGGGCGCCATACTGGCCGCCGTACTGCTGGCCGCCGTACTGCTGGCCGCCATACTGGGGATCCCCGGCGGGCGGGTTCCCGTACTGTGGGTTGCCGCCCGGCGGATTCCCACGCTGCGGATTTCCGTACTCTGGGTTTCCGTACGTCATGGCGGGCACCTTTCTGGTGGGCCACCGCCCCCTTCGGCGGTGGTTCCGGGTCGTTGGGTCCAGGGCCCGGGGTGGCCCAGGAGGTCTACAGGAATCCGTACCGGTGCAGCTGGAACGCCTCGCTCAGCGCGGCCAGGCAGGCCATGACCTGCCCGGTGCGCCGCCGGGCCGCGGCTGGCCAGGGACGTGGTGGCGCCAGCCACCCCGCGGCCCGGGCGACCAGCACCGGGGCCGTCCCGATGACGAGCGCGGCCAGCAGGTAGGCGAAGGGGTTGGCGCGTACCGCAGCCAGCCAGCCACCGCGCATGATCGCCACGACCGCGGTGGTCATGCCGCAGCACGGGCACGGGATGCCGGTCAGCGTGCGCAGTGGGCAGGCCAGTCCCTGACCGCCGGTGTGCGCCATGATGAACGGGTAGATCCCGCCGAGTACGGCCGCAGGCGCGCCCGCCATCGTCACGTGCTCAGGTACCGAGTACACCCGCCGTACGACCACCTGGCCACCCTTACCGACAGTTCGGCAGTCCGGCCCGGCGACCCGGGGGACGGTGCCCGATCGTAAGGGAGAGCGGGCGGCGCCATCCGGCCGATCTGAAATATTCGTGGCCGTTTCGTCATCCAAACTCCGGCGCGCGCACGGGCCACCACCGCACGGAGCCGCCACCGGCTGGTGTTTGGGCCGGTTTTCGGCCTGTGCCCAGTTTCCGGCCCAGCCGGGGCAGGCCAGCCGGAGTGGCCGCTGGCCTACCGCCGCTGCCGGTAACGCAGCCGCTGCCGGGCCATTTCGGTCCGCCCGCTGCGCTCGTTGGCCGCGGCGGCCGCCCTGGCCGCGGCCAGGTCCGCCCGGGTGATCAGCCCGTTCGCGATGAGGAACTCAGCTAGCTCGCGCTGGTGACCCTGCCGATTCCAGATACGGCGCTGAAGTTCTTTCTTGTATTCCGAGATCGCGCTTTCCGCGACCAGATCCAGCGCAACAGCCACGTCAATCATCGGCATAACCTGCGGGGCGACCGTACCGAGCAGGAAATCCTGGTAGTAATACGCCATGGCCATACGGATCTGGGCATTGCGCTCCAGGTAAGCGGCCACCTTGGGCACTGCGTCGGGCTTGGGCAGGCTGCCCGGACCGCCCGCCGCGGCCGCGGCGGCGGCCCGGACCTGGTCTTCGCGGGTAGGCGGCTGTTCGTCGGGTCGCAGTACCGCCCGCTCGTCCGGGGAGCCCGCAGGCGAGCCGACCCGGAACGGCACGACCCATTTCCCCACGCTCACTAGCCAGGCCCCGTCATCGAGCGGCACTGGGAGTGATTCGAAATGCGCGGGAGCCATCGGCAGGACGTGCTGCGGGGCGCGCTGCACGGCCTGGTAATTGACCGGGGCGGCTTCGTCCGGGCGGATACCGTCCAGGCTTATGCCGTCCGGGCTGATGCCGTCTCCCCGGATACTGTCCGGGCGGACGGCATTCGGGCGGGCCAGGTAAATCTTGTGCGTGGTATCCCGGCTGAACAGTTCCCACCGGTAGTGGACATAACGCAGGCCCGCGCAGCGCGGAGACCGGTGCAGGGTATCGTCCTGGCCCGCGCTCAGCAGCCGCCGGTCCAGCCAGGTGATCTCATCCGGCGGGCAGTCCCACCAATCGTTGTCGCCCGCCGACCAGATAATGAGCTGAGCCATCGCTTAGGTCAGAACGGCACTGCGGCCAGGAAAGTTCCCCAGTCCAGCATCCCGTTCCGTCCGCCCGGCCGAGGTCAGCCGATCTCGACCCGGGACGTCAGCCCGCTGTTCTGACGGCCCCACCGGATCAGGTCGCCCGCCCGGACCACATGCTCGCCGTCCAGCGGGTTCCCGTTCAGCTGCAGGCCGTTCAGCCCCCGGTTGGTGATCCACCACTCGCCGTCGCGGTAGGTGAACTCCGCGTGCAGCCGGGACACGGTGGGCTCTTCGGGAAGCTGGAGCTCGGCCAGCTGGCTCCGGCCGGCCCGGGCCCCAGACACCCGCGTCTCCGCCACGGAGCCGTTAGTCACCAGGCGCAGCGCTGGGTGCAGGACCGGCTCCGCTACCGTGGCCAGGCCGGCCTGGACCGTCGCGGCCTGCGCGGCTACGGCCTGCGCGGTCGCGGCCCGCGCTGGCGCCTGCGAGGTGGACCCGTCGTGCACGTACGGGTAGAACGGGCCCCCCTGATAGTCATCAGCCTGCGGGCCGCCGCCGGCTCCTGGGTAGCCGGCTCCTGGGTAGCCAGCTCCCGGGTAGCCAGCTCCCGGGTAACTGTCAGCCTGCGGGTAACTGACGGCCCGCGGGTAACCATCGGCCGGCGGGTAGTCAACGGCCCGCGGGTAGTCGTCATGGGCCAGCTGGCCGCGCCGCAGCCGGTAACGGCCAGCCGGGATCGCGGGATCGCCGATGACGCTCACCTGGACTGGGCCCGCACTGGCCAGCCGGGCGGCGTGCGCGGCGACCTCAGCCTCGTAGCATTCCGCCGCGCTCGAGTTGACCAGCCCGATGTCGATCAGCTCGCACAGCGAGGCGACGTCCTCCGGGTTCATCAGCAACTCCACCGCGTTCGGGGCCAGCAGCGTCTTGCCTGGGGTCACGATGAACACCTCAGGCAGATGCCGGAGCGCGGTGTTCAGCACGTCCCGGCCATCCCGCCACGGCCGGGTGGCCAGCCAGGCGCACCCAGGGATGCCCGGCCCCGACGCCCAGCCACCGCAGGCCCATCACGGTGGTCCCGGCGAGCGCGGCGAGCACCACCAGTAGCACCGTGGCCAGCAGCCAGGACCCGGTCGCGGACAGCAGGAACAGCCACAACACGGCGATGGCGGCAGCGGTGATCCAGCGCCTGCGCTGCCGCCGCCCCACCGGCGCCCGGACGGGACGCTGCGTCATGCCGCCACGATCAGCCATGGCCACTCCACTTCTGCGCCTTATGCTTCTGTGCCTTCTGCGCCGGCCCCACCGCTCCCGCGCCGGCCGCACCAGTTCTGCGCCGACCGCGTCCGTGCTGCGCCGGCCTATCTCGGGCTTGCTCGATGCAGCATGCGTGGCGCGCGCAGCGCTGGTCAACGGATCAGGCCCGGCTCCCAGGAACCTGGAAAACCGGCCGCCCGTGTTTAACCTCCGGATTGACCCCCCGGCCGACCCGGGCTCGAACCCCGGCTGGAGCCCCGGCGGTGGTCAGCTGAGGTTGCTCAGCACGAGCTCAGTGAACTGCTCGGCCGGGATCTCGGTGAATCCGTACCGGGCGAAGTTGGCGTTCAGCGACACGCAGTCCACCACCGACCAGGGGCCGTCCCCGGACAGTGACTCGGCCACCGTCGCCAGCGCGACCGCGCCCGCGTGGTCCTCGGTGTGGAACATGCTCCCGATGCTGAACACGCGGCCCAGCTGGACGCCCCAGAACCCGCCGACGAGCTGGCCCGCGCGGTAGGTCCCGACTGCGCCCGCGAATCCATGGCGGTGCACGTCCCGGTACACGTCGATCAGCTCGGCGGTGAGCCAGCCCGCACCGTGCTGGGCCTGGCACTGCTCGATGATCGCGTCGAAGTCCTGGTTGAAGCGCACTTCCAGGTCACCGCGGCGCAGGATCGGGCGGAGCCGCTTGGGCACGTGCGCGGTGTCCCTGGTGATCACCGTCCGCAGCGGGTGATAGAGCCACTCGAAGCCGTTAGCCTCGCCGTCACCAGCGGCGCGGCCCGACAGCAACAGGCCGCGAGCGTAGTTGCCGACGATCTCCGCGACCGTGGGCGGGACCAGGCTGCTGACCTGGCGGGCGATCTCTGTCGCGGCCTGGTCCGGCTGCTGGGCCAGGCGCGCCGCCCACACGCCGATGGTGACCGGATCCACCACCCTTAGCGCGCAGCGCATCCCGGCGACGGCCACCGGGCGCAGCGCCGGCTTCACCATCCGCCGGGCGCTCAATCCCACGTGAGCTGGCGTGACATCAGGCATCCTTGCCCTCCAGTACAAATTGACCCGCAGTATGTCAGATCTCGTCGCTGGCTGGCTGCAAATCAATGACAGCAAGCACGGCCCGGTGATCGGAGCCGGGGATCCGGGTCATCGTCGCCTCCCGCACCACGCCAGCGTCCTGGGAGAGCAGCACGTGATCCAGCCGCATCACCGGCGCGACCCGCCTGTGGTACAGCTCCACCGGCCAGGTAAAGCCAGGCCAGGGCCGCCGCCTGGCCGCGTCGGCGCACTCCATGAACCCCACGCCGAGCAGCGCACGGAACGACTGATGATCCCGGCTGGCGTTGAAGTCCCCGGCCACCACCTGCGGTCCAGCCGTATCAGCCAGCGCGGACCGGATGATCTCGAGTTCTCGCTGCCACAGCCGCGCCCGGCCCTTGAACGGCGCGGCCGGGTGGACCACGGTCACGGTCACGGTCACCGGGAAGCCGCCGGGCGGACTGGTCCGCGCCCGGGGCGTGGCGGCGCGCAGGCCCGGCACGGACGGCAGCGGCACCAGCGGCCAGCGGGCCCAGATCCCAGTCCCAGCGGAGCCGGGCCGGTCCTGGAGATGGCTGAACGGCAGCAGGCTGCGCAGGCCGGCCTGAGCCAGCCCGGCCACCATGCCCGGGGTCAGCTCCTGGACGGCGAGCACGTCAGCGCCGCCGCGCCGCACCGCCTCCACCACGGCGGCCGGGTCGGCGTAACCGCCCTGGACGTTGATGGTCAGCACCCGGAGGGTCGTGGTTTCTCCTGCCCGCAACGGCCTGGCGGATGGGTGCTGCCGGGTCCTCCGGGCCGGCAGTTGCCAGGCCACGGCGACCGCGGCGGGGACCGCCAGCGCCACCGCCAGCCACCAGGCGGCGGTCGCGGCGACAGCAACGGCGGCCACCGCGGGGATCACGGCCACTGGGGCGAGCGCGGCCAGCCGCGGGCCAGGCTCGGGCGGCCCCCCGCCCAGCGCCCGTGCGGCCAGTGGGGGCAGGGCCACGGCCGTGAGGATCAGGGCCACCACCCAGCTCACGCCCGCTTCTCCCCCTATCCGGGCGCCATCCCCTGGCCCGCAAGCCCTGTACCCGCAAGCCCTGTGCCTAAAGCCCTGTGCCTAAAGCCCTGTGCCTGAGAGCGCCGTGCCCTGGGAGCGCCGCCGCTGACCCAGGCCCATGCAATCACAGTGTCTTATTCAAAAGTCGCGTTATGCACATCAACATCCACCGCTACCGTGGCCCTGACCTGCACCGACCGCTCGGGCAGGTCCTCCAGGCCTGCCCTCGCTAGCCGGTTTTGCATAGCGCTCACAGGGCCGCGCCGCCCGGCGGCTCAACCCGGTGCAGGCCCCGGCGCTGAACCGGGCGCTGAACCGGGCGCTCGGCCCGGCGCTCGGCCCGGCGCAGCAGGAGCGTTCCCCGGAGCCTTCCCGGAGCTGGACAGCTGCGCCTGGCCCCGCTCGATGCGCGCGTCGAGGTCGGCCAGGAAGCTCTCCAGCGCGGCCCGCTTGGCCTCGACAGTCGCCCGCAGGCTCTGCTGCAGGGCGAGGCACTCGCGGGTGAGCTGCTTGCGCTCGTCATCGCTGGTGCGCTCGTCGTGGTAGGTCCGGCGGATCAGCGCCATCCGGTCCTCGTTGCGGAGCACTATCGCGATCTCGTCCAGGTTGAGGCCGAGCAGGGTCTGCAGCTCCCTGATTCGCGCCACCCGGGCCAGATCGTCCTGGGTGTAGCGGCGCAGCCCGCCGGGGGTGGTGCACGCGGGCGCGATCAGGCCCAGCTGCTGGTAGTAGCGCAGAGCTCGCTCCGACACCCCGACCTGGGCCGCAGCTGCGCCAATGCCGAGCAGTTCCTGGTTCCCGGTGCCCGGCTGCTCGCCGTCAGCCGGCCGGTACTCGCTGACGGCCCCTGCCGCAGGGGCGGCGCGGGTGCTCACGTTCATGCGCTCAGCTCCCCCCGTGTGGACGGCCGGAGTCCTCGTCCGTGTCGGCCCGGCCGGAGCTGGCCAGGACCCCGTTGGGCGCGGCGGCCCCGTTGGGCGCGGCTTCGGTGGCGATGGCGTCGAGGCCGACCAGGCCGCCTTCCTCGGCGGCGCCCTCAGCCATCTCCTCCAGCACCGGCTGCGGTGTGTGCAGGTAGCGGCGGCCACGGACAGCGGACGCCACGATGGCGATGACAGTCGCGATGGCAGCGAAGGTGAAGGCCAGGTGCAGCCCGGCGGCGAACGGCTCCGAGATCAGCTGCGGGAAGAACGACCGGCCGGTGATGTACGCGGCCTGGTGGGGCGACAGGTGCTGCAGCGCCCCCGTCGGGCCGAGCAGTTCCTTGATCGGGTTGTAGCCAAGGAACGCGGAGAACAGGCTGCCGATCGGCGGCTCGCTGGCCACGAGGTGGGCGGCCTGCGGCGCGACACCCGCGTTGACCAGCCCCCGGTACAGGTGCGACGGCAGCCGCGAGGCCAGGCCCAGCGTGACGATGGTGAAGAACAGGCCCATGGACAACACCGTGGCCGAGTTCTGGAAGGTGTTCAGCATCCCGGCGCCCGCACCGCGCTGGTCCGGCGGCAGGCTGTTCATGACCGCTGCCTGGTTGGGCGAGAAGAACAGGCCCATGCCGACCGCGAACAGGAATATCAGCAACGCGAACCACACGTAGCTGAAGTTGATCGGCAGCAACTCCAGGAGCAGGAAACTGGCCCCCGAGACGATCAGCCCGGTGGTGGCGAACAGCCGTGCCCCGTAGCGGTCGGACAGCAACCCAGCCAGCGGGCCGACGATGAGGAACCCGACCGTCAGCGGGACCATGGCGATGCCCGCCCACAGCGGGGTCCGGCTGAAGCTGTAGCCGTGCTGCGGCAGCCAGATGCCCTGCAGCCAGATGATCAGCATGAACTGGAGGCCACCCCGGCCCAGGGCGCCGAGCAGGCCGGCGATGTTCCCGGCGGTGAACGCCCTGATCCGGAACAGGCTCAGCCGGAACATCGGGGCCGGCACCTTGGTCTCCACCCAGGCGAACAGGACGAGGACGGCGATCCCGGCGAAGATCGCGGTCAGCACGTACGGGTTCGTCCACCCGGTGGGATGCCCGCCGTACGGGAGCAGCGAGTACACGATGCCGGTGAGCAGTGAGATCAGCCCGACCGCGAACAGGAAGTTACCCAGCCAGTCGATCTTGGCCGGGATCCGCACCCCGTTGTCCTTGAGCTTGAGGTAGGCCCAGATGGTGCCGAACACCCCGAACGGCACGGACACCAGGAAGACCAGCCGCCAGTTGATCGGGGCGAGCACGCCGCCTAGCAGCAGGCCGAGGAACGAGCCGCTCACCGCGGCGATGCCGTTGATCCCCATCGCCTTGCCGCGCTCGTTCTCCGGGAAGGCGTCGGTCAGGATCGCGGTGGAGTTGGCGAACAGGAACGCGCCGCCGACCCCCTGGAACACCCGCATGATGATGATCCACAACGCCCCGGCCGGGCCGGTGAGCCAGGTCACCGACAGCAGGATCGAGAAGATGGTGAACACGAGGAAGCCGAGGTTGTACATCTTGACCCGGCCGTAGATGTCGCCGACCCGGCCCAGGCTGACCACCAGCACCGCGGTGACCAGCAGGAACCCCATGAAGACCCAGAGGAAGTACGAGGTGTTGGACGGCACCAGCGGGTTGAGGTTGATCCCCCGGAACAGCGCCGGGAGCGAGATCAGCAGGATCGACTGGTTGATCGTGACCATCAGGATCCCGAGCGTGGTGTTGGACAGCGCGATCCACTTGTAGTGGACCCCCCTGCTGTCCTCAGCCGGCTGCGCGACCCGCGCCTGCCCGTTCACCGTCATGTATTCTCCCGCTCTCGATGTTTGCTATCCGCGTAGCAAGCATATCGACCTTGACGTCAACGTCAGGTACCGCCCCCGGGCCGCCGGGGCGAGGGCAGGGGCGAGGGCCCAGCGTGGTGTTGGGCAGCGCGATTCACCTGCCGTGGGCCCCCACGCTGGGCACTGGTCCCGCGTAACCCCTGGTCGCGGCGCCGCCCGGGCCGGACAAAACGGCGCCGTCCGCGCCGGACATAACAAAGTATTATCAGCGGCGGGCTCCAGGGTCCCAGCGGCTAGAGCTGTGTAAAATGCGCCTAAGCGCGTCAAGCCCAGCCTCCCGGGCGGTTGGGCCGCCGAGCGTGGAGGGTCGTTTTGGGGGGGTTCAGTTGCGTTTGGGTGAATTCTGGCGCGAGTTCCGAATGAGAAGCTTCGCCGGTCAAATAGCAGAACCAAGTTCGGTGCTGCTCGCTGCTACTCGATTGCGTATCCCCGCTTCAGCTGCGAGTTCATAGCGATCGCGGCACAGGTTCTCGGCGAACGAGCGACCGATGATCCTGACCGAATGGTCAGCGCGCAACCGTTCCCCTGGTCCCGCTGATTACCTCCTCCCGCCCGGCGCGAAAGCTCGGCGTATGCTACCTCTGGCCATGGCCGTTGCTGACGGTGAGCTGAGCAGAATGGTGCAGGCCGGTTTCCCACGGCCACAATCCGGCTGCCGGGTGGAGCCGACTGGCATGACCGCGACTGAGGCTGAGAGGCGGTAACTGGAATGGACAGACGGGGGCCCCTGATCACGCTGGGGTCGGTATTGGCGCTTGCTGTCATTCTTCTCGCGGTTAATCTCCAGATCAGGAAGCCGGGCACGGCGGCGGCGGGCACCCAGGCGGCAGCGACCGCGGGTACCCAGGCGGCAGCGACCGCGGTGCATGCCCTGTTCGCCGGCCGGAGCAGCGGCGATGAGGTGACCGTGGCGGTCGCCGTCAACGGCCGCAAGGCGGCCGCGGATCTTAACGCTGACCTGCCCAGCGAGATATCGCTGAACGGCTCGGTGACGGGCAATCAGGTCACCCTGACCGGCGCGGGCGGCGTGCGCCTCACCGCTTCCATCTCCGGGCCCGATATGTTCGGCACGGTCACGATCATCGACGGGCAGCGCATCCCGTTTTCCGCTCAGCAGTCAGTGGTCACGGCCGTGTATGCCGGCCGGAGCAGTGGCAACCAGGTGACGCTGGCCATCGCCACCGAAGGCAGCCAGGCTGCCGCTTACGTGTGCAATGGCCAGACCATCGAGGCCTGGCTGCAGGGCAAGGTGAGCGGTAATCAGGTCACCCTGGCCGGCCACAACGGCACGGCCCTGAACGGCTCGCTGTCCGGCCTGGCCATGTTCGGCACGGTCACGGTGGGCGCCGGGCAGAGCTTCCCGTTCTCAGCCGAGCTTTCCCCGCGCCCGGCCGGTGTCTACCAGGCCCGGATCACGGTCAACGGGCTAGCCACCCGGATCGGCTGGGCGGTGCTGCCCGACGGTACCCAGGAGGGAGTAGCCGTCGCGGGCACGGCCAAGCATGCTGCGCCCGCACTCGATCTCAGCAACAACAGCTTCACCCTGGGCGGCGCCACGTTCCGGGCCGCCCCCGTCGCTGGTAAAGACACCGTCGTCAGCCCATGAGGCGGCCGCGGTCAACCCCACGCGTAAGAGAACCGTGACGGAGCGTTATGCAAAACCGGCTAGCGAGTGCAGGCCCGGAGGACCTGCACGAGCGGCCGGTGCAGGTCAGGGCGACGGTAGCGGTGGATGTTGATGTGCATAACGCGACTTTTGCATAAGACACACGGTGTGAGAGGAACCTGAACGATGACGAGCGAACCAGCGGCGGCCAGCCCGGCCCGCGACCACTATGCCGTGCCGCTCTTCGTTGCCCTGCTCGGCGGCTGCGCCGTCGCCCTCGTGCTCGGGCTCTACGCCAAGCTGCACCACCCCACCGGGTTCTCCCTGGACATCGCCGGCTTCTCCACGCCGCTGTACGCCAAAGCCTGGCTGACCACCGCGGCGGCTGTCTTCGCGGTCGTCCAGCTCATCACCGCCTCCCGGATGTCCCGGCCCACTGCCCCCGCCTGGCTGCGGCCGCTGCACCGGTGGTCGGGCCGGATCGCGATCCTGCTGACCGTGCCGGTCATCATCCACTGCATCTACGCCCTGGGCTTCCAGACCTACTCAGTCCGGGTCCTCGTCCACTCGGTGCTCGGCTGCCTCTTCTACGGCGCATTCGTGGCCAAGATGCTCACCCTCAGCATCACCCGGCGCGACGGAATGCCCAAGTGGGTCATTCCCGCACTGGGCGGCGTGGTCTTCCTGACGCTGATCGGGCTGTGGCTGACCTCGGCGCTGTGGCTCTTCACCACCAAGGGACTGCACTCCTGACCATCCGCCGCGACGTCCGGGCCCGCCTGCCGGTCACGAAGGGAGAAGCGCCGTGCCGCAGATGACCACACACATCGGCATCGAGCCTGGTCGCGGCCTCATCGGCCGGTTCGGCGACACGATCATCCTGATCCCGCCCGGAGCCTCGGCCACCGGCGACGCTGACGAGGCCACCCGGGAACTGCTTGACCTCTCGGCCGCGGTCGCCGCCGACCCCGAGCTGCCGGCCAGCATGATCGCCGCCCGCCTGGCCACCTGGGTTATCGGCCGCATGCCCGAGGACACCACCGCGTTCGGGATCGTGGTACCCGTACGCGACGGCGTCGTCATGTTCCTGCGCGGCGCGGTGTGGTGCGAGGTCACCGAGCACGACTGGACCCGTCGGCTGTCCGGAGAACAGGCTGTGACCTGGGTCAACCAGATCCTCCCGGCCTCGTTCGAGCGACTCGCGATCGGCAGCACGGCCGATCAGCCGGTACAGGCGTATCCAGGATCTGACCTCCGGGAAGGAGTGGTACCCGGGCAGGGCTTCGTCCTGACCCGGGCCGGCGGTGCCCGCCATCCGGGACCGATTGCGTCCAGTGCCGACTTGGACACAGAGGTGCAGTCCCCGGGCACGGAGGCGCGGTCCCCGGACGCAGAGGCGCCCTCCCCGGTCGCGCCAGCGGCCAAGGAGGCGCCGTCTGACGCATCCGCCGAAGGAGCCTCGCCGGCCGGGGGGGCCGCACCGGCCCGGCCGCACGACCGGCCTCACCCAACCGAAACCCCCGCGCGCGCCGAACCCGCCAGCCAGCCCATCCCGGCAGAAACCCCGGCCCGCCCCGAACCCGCCAGCCAGCCCATCCCGGCAGAAACCCCGGCCCGCCCCGAACCCGCCAGCCAGCCCATCCCGGCAGAAACCCCGGCCCGCCCCGAACCCGCCAGCCAGCCCATCCCGGCAGAAACCCCGGCCCGCCCCGAACCCGCCAGCCAGCCCATTCCGACAGAAATCTCCGCCCGCCCCGAACCCCCCAGCCAGCCACACCCGGCAGAACCCCCCGCCCGCGCCGGGTCCGCCAGCCCGCCCCCGCCGGCCTACCCCACTGTCGCGGCGCGGGTTCCGTTGGGGGCGCTGATGTCAGACAAGGGCCCGGTCATTTACCTGGACCGCGCCTACGTCCTCGGCCGTGAACCACACAACGACCCCCTGGTGCGGAGTGGCGCCGCTTCCCCGATCTTGGTGCAGGATCCGGACAATATGGTCTCGCGGGTGCACGCGTACATCTCGGTCGAGACAGGGGGCGTCCTGGTCCGCGACGCCTCCTCGGCGCACGGGACCTATATCAGCCCGCCCGGAGCGGACAAGTGGACGCGGGTAGGCACCGAACCGAGCCAGCTGCCTCCGGGCTGGAGCCTGCGCATCGGCCGGCAGGTCTTCATCTTCCAGCTCACCGGGCCACCAGGCCGGGGCACCGGACCGGGCGATCAAGTCACCGGACCACCCGGTGTACGGTGACGCCGGGTACGGTCGGCCCGCTCCCGGTGAAGCAGCCGCCATACCAGGCATCCTCGTCATCGCCCCCGACCTCGCCGACGAGCGGTCGACACCGGTCTACGACTGGCTCGTCGTCGGCCGGGAATGTGCCGCGTCAACGAGCGGCACCGGTTGGTGATCGACGACCCCGCCGTCTCCCGGACCCACCTCGAGCTGCGGCTGGACTTGGCTGGCGATCAGGCCTGGCTGACCGACCACAGCACGAACGGGACCCGGCTCAATGGGCAGCGGATAGAGCGATCCGTACCGGTCAGGATCATGCCGGGTGACCGGGTGCGCCTGGGCAGCGTGGAACTGCAGTTCCGCTCCCGGCGGTTCGTGGCCTCGGCAGGCACCGGTGCGCTGGAAACGGTCCGGCAGATTTCCATCGCCGACATGGTCATGGTGGTCGGCGACATCATCGCGTTTTCGAGCATCGCCGAGTACACCGACGACTTCGTGCTGCTGGAGAATATCGACCGCCTGTACGCGGAGCTGCGGCAGGTCCTCTCCCGGCATCACGGCACGCTCAGTAACTACATCGGCGACGCATTCTTCGCGACCTGGGAGACTGCCGCCACCCCGGATGCCGCCGGGGCGGCGGTGGCCTTCGCCGTGGAAGCCGCCGAGCTGGTGCCACGGATCGCGGCAGGACTGGGCCTACGGGATCCAACGGGCGGGCCGCTGCGGATGGGCTGGGGTGTCTCCTGCGGGCCAGCAGCCGTGAGCCTGATGACCGGCATGCTCGTTTCGGTGCTCGGCGACACGACGAACGTGGCTTTCCGGCTCTCCGGAATCGCTGGCCGGGAAGGCCGGCCGGACATCCTGGTGACCGACGCCGTCCACCGCGCGACAGCGGCGAGCTTCGCCTTCACCCCGCTGTCGGCCATCCAGGTCAAGGGCCGCACCCAGGCGGTCGAGGCACTAGGCGCCAGCCGGCTCTGAGACCCGGCCCGCGTCCTTCAGCACCCCCCAATCACCCCGGCGCAGCGCAGCGAGCTGCATCTCATGGATCTCCGCGCGGTTCTTGACCAGCTTCGTGACCGCGGCCACGTCCTCGGGATGGTTGCCCAGCACAATGGCACCCACCGCCCGTCCCTCCGAGATCACTAGCTGCCGGTACGACGGATCCGCCGGATCCGGATCCTCATCAACGAGAACCTCATCGCCCGGCTGCGCCACGAAGGTACCGACCGAGAACAGGTCAATGCCAGCGCCCTTGAGGATCGTCGCCGGAACCTCCGCGGTGAGCGTGGCGTTGCCGCCGAGCGCGTTCAGCGCCGCGACCTCGCCCTGCTTGGCCGCGATCGGCCACAGCCCAAGGGTCCGCCCGTCGTGCTCGGCAACATCACCTGCCGCGAACACCCCTGGAACGGATGTCTCCATCCGGTCGTCGACGACGATGCCGCGGTTGACGGCGATACCCGCCTGCTGGGCAATCTGGATATTGGGCCGGATCCCGACCGCCGCCAGGAACATGTCGCAGCGCAGCGTGCGCCCGTCCTTGAGGGCGACGCCGCTGACCCGGTCATCGCCGGTGAGCGATTCGGTCTCGGCCCGGTACAGCACCTGCATGCCGATGCGCGCGAAATGCGCATCGACCAGCTCGCTGCAGTGCTCATCGATCTGGCGCGACAGCAGCCGCGCGCCACGCTCGAGTACGGTCACCCGCAGCCCGAGTTCGTGCAGCGAGTGCCCAGCCTCCAGGCCGAGCAGGCCACCGCCGGCGACCACGGCGTCACGGCAGCCATGTTCCTGGGCATAGGCCCGGATCTGCATGGCGTCGGCCGCGCTGCGCAGCACGAAACTGCCCGGCCGCCCGAAGCCCGCTACCGGAGGCACCGCGCTGGTGCTGCCCATCGCGAGGACCAGCCGGTCATAGGGGATCGTATCGCCCGTGGCCAGGAACACGCGCTTGGACTCCAGGTCGATCCGGCTGGCCACGGTGTTCAGCCAGGCGATGACCTGATGGTCGTCGTACCATTGCTCGGGCAGCAGGTAAAGGCCCTGCATCGCGGACCGGCCATACACCAGACGGGAGATGCCCATCCGGTTGTAGAGCACGTGCGCCTCACTGCCGACCACGTGGATCTCACATTCTGGATGGCCCCGGCGCACGAAGTCGGCGGCCGTCACGCCAGCGATGCCGTTCCCGAGCACGACGACGCTCACGATCGACCGGTCGAAGTCGGACACCTGGCCGTCCTGCGCACCACCGGGCTCGGGCGTGAGGGACACCGTCACCGGCCCGGATTGGAGCCGCGCGGCGCACGCCATCCGGGTGTTCGCCGCGAACCCGAGCCGCCGCAGCGTGTTGAGCTCCTCCTCGTCCGGCGGTGACAGGCAGCCGCCGCCATCGAGCACCGCGACCGGGTCAGCCCCGCACACCCCCATCCGGCAGCCAGCCTCGATGGGCTCGCCCTCGCGTTCGGCGAGGGCCAGCAGGCTGGTCCCGATCTCGGCCCGCGTCAGCTTGTCGCTGTCGGCGAACCGGACCTCGGCCCCGCCCGCGTCGGCGGCCATCTCCTGCTGCGCGACCTTCCGCGCCCGCGGGCTGATCTGGATCAGCGGTGGGGCCGACCGTGCGGCCGCTTCCTCCTCATACTGGCGCCCCTTGACGTAGGTCCGGGCTATCCAGAAGACGGACAGGACCAGCACGAGAAGCCGGATCGGCCACCGCAGCCACGGCAGCTGGATGCCGGTGATCGTCGCGAACGAGTCCTCCAGGGTGATGGCGCTGAACCAGTAGAAGATGTTGATCGCGGCTGATGCCCACAGCGCGATCAGCACGGTTGACGACACGCTGGCGAGCGCCTGCACCGCGTAGAAGAGCCCGACGCTGCCGAGGAAGAACAAGGCGAGCCGCAGGTAAGTCTGGGGCAGCGCGATGCCGGTGCTGTGCAGCAGGGTGAAGAAGCCCAGGACGAAACCAGGCAGGGCCGCGGCGAACAGCTTCCGCGGCGCGGTCCAGGCCGGATCAGGTTCGTGCAGGTCCGCCTGATAGGCGACGCTGGGCCGGAAGTCGTAGCAGTTCTTTGTGCAGCCCACACAGGGCTGGCAATGGCTGTTAGGGACTTTCGCGAACGGTGTCTGGCCGTATACACGCTGCAGCGGCAGCAGGGGGCAGATGCTGGAACACCACCCGCTCTTGCCCTTGAACGCATAGCCCGCCACGAAGGCGTTGATGATCGTCAGCGACAGCAGCACGCCGGTGGCCGGGCCGCTGTGATTGAAGAGGGCCAGCCGGGCGCTGGTGATCCCGAAGAACAGGACGATCGATATGACGACGCCGTACCGGCGTAGCCAGTCCGGCGGGGTGAGCGCCCGGGTGAAGCCGCGCACCCGCGGCGTCTGGTTGGCGGCCGCGAGCGGGCAGATGTTGCGCCACAGCCCCGGGGCCGTGAAGAACAGGATCGGGAGCAGTGGCACGATCACTTTGAAGAAGACAAACAGCCCACCCGCGGGGCGGATGAACAGCGCGACACACAGCGCCAGATAAGCCAGCACGCTCCCGATCCGGATCGCGTGCCAGACCGGCAGCGGAACCCGGCTGCGCATCTCGGTGTAGCTGGGGAACAGCGGCTCGCCCGGACGCGGCGAGGTCCCGAGGACCCGGCCCCGCAGTTGCGACATCCGCGACGGAGGGGCGGGGACGGCCGGCGGTGCCGGGGGGACCGGTATCACCAGCGCGTCTGCTTGCGCACCGAGCAGCGTCGGCCTGGCCGCGGCCGGCTCGGTCTGCTCCACCCGGCCGATCATCACGATCTCGGTGCTGCCGAGGCGCACCACAGCACCGGGCTCGAGAACCACCCTGCCGGTCACGGGCAGCCCATTGACCAGCGTCCCGTTCCGGCTGCCGAGATCGACGACGGACAGCGCGACCGGGCTGGGCACCAGCCGCAGATGGCGTCGCGACACTCCTTCGTCGGACAGCAGTTCGCCGTCGCAGTCGCGCCCGACTTCGATCGCCCGGTCCAGGACCCGCCGGCGGACCGGCTGTCCCGGCTCCCTGATCTCAATGATCGGCGGCCCGGCCATCAGCGTGCTCCCACAGTCGAGGCCGCCTGAGCGGTACGTAGCCGCTGAGCCAGAATCCGGCCGAGGTCGAACAGCAGCCGCCGGGCCAGGGCCGGGCTCGCGATGGCGAGGACTTCGAACTCGGTGGGCGACAGCTCGGCCAGCTCCGCGGGCGTCACGGCGCGGACCAGGGCGCTGCGGGCGCCACCGTCGAAGAATGACAGCTCCCCGATCACACTGCCGGGGCCGATCGTGGCGATCCGCCGGTGCCCTCGCCGGCCGCGATCGACCAGCACTTCCAGCAGGCCGTCCAGGATCAGATACAGCGACCGGTCCAGCGCGCCGGCCGTCACGACCGCGTCGCCCGGGCCGAACCTGCGGTAGCGGGTATGTTTCAGCAGCGTCGCCCACTCGTCATCGGAGGCGTCGGGCAGCAGATGCTCGACTTCCCCCGCCGAGGCGGGCGGTTCGTTTGGGTAGTCGAAAAAGGACACTGGCTCCCCCCGACCGAGTGACGCCTTACTCCGCTTCAGCCGGCTAGCGATTAGCCGGCGGCCGAATCGTGTTCTGTCACCAACCTGAGCGGAGGGTTGAGGCTATGGCTGACGCGAGGCTCCTCTCGGCTAACCCCAGTCGCGTTTGGACCGCGAAAAGGGCATCATGACTCTAGCGCTCGGCTGGATCACCGAGCACTTGCCCAGCGCAGAATGCTTCCCCTCCCTGGGTATATCCTAGAATTCCCTTTTGCACTCGTACACCCCGCTGGGATGAACTGACTAAAAAAATAAGTCGCGAGGAACACGGATTGTACGCGCGTCAGCACCTCAACGTCGGCGGCTCAGCGCCGGCCGCCATGAACCTGAATCTGGCCGCAGCAAGCGGCCCGGTGACGGGTGGCCGTGACGCGGATCCCCGCCATCCGCTCCTCCAGCCAGATCCACCTGCCTGCAGAAAGGCCAGCCCGACCGATGAGCGTTGACCGAGACCTGCTCAGCAGCGTGCTGCCCGCCTACGACATTGGTGACGAGCTGGGCCAGGGCGGCTGGGGAGTTGTGGTCTCCGGCCAGCACCGGCAGCTCGACCGCCGGGTAGCGATCAAGCAGCTTCCAGCGGCTCTCGCCGCCGATCCAGCCGTACGGCGCCGGTTCACAGCGGAGGCCCGCGTCCTCGCCTCCCTTGATCATCCGCATGTCGTACCGGTGTACGACTTCGTCGAGCGCGATGGCGTCTGCCTGCTCGTCATGGAACTTCTGCCTGGGGGGACACTGCGAAGCCGGGTCACCGCCGCGGGCATCACCGCCCCGCACGCGGTAGCGCTGTCGCTGGCCTGCGTGAGCGGACTCGGCGCGGCGCACCGGCGCGATATCTTGCACCGTGACGTCAAGCCCGAGAACATGCTCTTCGCGGCGAGCGGGGTCCTCAAGGTCACCGACTTCGGGATAGCCAAGGTCATCGGCGGACCGGGCACCGTCATGACCCAGGCCGGTGACGTACTGGGAACACCGGCATACATTGCCCCGGAACAAGTACGCGGTGGGGCCCTGACGCCAGCGACCGATGTATACGGCGTGGCGACGATGCTGTACGAGCTACTCGCCGGCGTGTTCCCGTTCGCCGACGACGGCGAGGCTGTGGCGCTGCTCTTCAAACACGCCTACGAGACACCCATACCGCTCCGCGACGTCGCCCCCTACGTGCCGGACCTGGTGGCGGCGGTGGTGATGCAGGGCCTGGCGACCGAGCCAGCTGACCGTTTCCCGACCGCTGAGTCCTTCGGGGTCGCCCTGGCCGAAGCAAGCACCCGGGCCTGGGGTCCGGGCTGGCTGTCGGCCGAGCAGGTTCCCATCCTGGACGCAGGGCCCATCATCAGTGCCGCGGGACACCCGTCTGCGCCGCACCGCGCAGCCCCGCCTACCGTCATCAGTGCTGCGGGACACCCGTCCGCGCCCCACCGCGCGGCCCCGCCTACTGTCCGGCCCGAGTCCGTGAGCGCCTCCGCGGACCGTGAAAGCCTTCCGCCCTCCACCCCCACCAGCGGCAGCCAGGGAGCATCTACCAGCCCCGGGACACCAACACCTGAGACAACAGGCGAAACACGGAAGGGTCAGGACCCCGCTCGCCGCAGACTCATCATTGCGGCTGTCGTCGTGGCGGTCATCCTGATCGCCACCGTTGCCATCTTCGTGCTCCCGAAGCTGTTCACCGTCTACCAATCTCCGCCTGCCGGCCACCCGTCCGGTGCCGGCCCGTGGTCTGGACGTGCCGTCAGCTCCGTCTCGTTCATGGGTTCTTGAAGCTGACGTTTTCCGCCTTGACGTCGATAACGAGCCCGGTCGAGGACGAGTTGAGTCCGCCGGTCAGCTGCAACCCCAACGGCAGCGACGTCAGCGGCAGCTTGATGGTCTGCGCGGAACTCGCCAGCCCCGACGGCAGCCCGCTGCTCGACACCAGGTGCAACTCGATCGCGTTCGGCCCGGCCGTCTCCACCTTCCAGGTGGCCGACCAGGACACCAGGCCGCCGGCCAGATTCAGGCTGCCTTTCACCACGTTGTCAGCAGGCGAGGTGACTTTCAGCCCGCCGCCGCCCAGGAAGCCGGCCAGCGGGCCAGCTGCCGACAGCGCGTCCCCGATCGCGCCGAGACTGACCAGCGCTGTCCCGTGTACCGACTCGGCGGTACCCCCGTTGAAGCTGGAATTGATCTTCACGTTCTCCGCGACCACGTTCAGGCTGGTGATGGTGACCGGTCCCGTCTTGATGTCCGACGAGCTGATCGTGATCTGGTGCATATCCCGGGCGGCTACCTGGGTCAGGAACGGAAAGCCAGCGATCGACACGCCAGGCTTGGCCGGAAAGCCCTGCGACTTGATCTGGGACGCGATCTCGCTCTCAGCGTATGCCCTGGCCCCGAAATCAAGGCCGACCAGCACCACGACGATGACCACGACCCAGATCAGCCACCTGCGGCCGCTCCTGCGCTGCTTCTGCTTTTGTGGCTGGTAGCCGGACATGCCAACCGCCCCCTCTGGGCCTGGAACCGCCGCCCACCCGTGTCACGCACATCCAGCAATCCGGTCAGACCCAGGCCTGGACGTCAGGGGGCGATAGATCGCCGCAACCGACATTCCGGGCATTATCTCCCCAAACCAGCCGACCCGCGGGGTCCCTGACCTACTACGGACAGCGCCTCGCGCACCGGCCTCGTGCACTTGTCAGCATTTTTTCAGATTCTAACCTCGGCCGCCAGCAGCAGCTTCAGCTGACCTCGGCGCGCCCACCAGCCGGACATGAATGTATCCATACTTGCCGATCCTGCCCGTGCCGCCGTTCTATGTGCCTAATGTCACCCGCCAACATCGGGGGACCGTTCTGACCGGAAAATTGGCCCGGAAAATTGATAATCTGCCGTTCCCACATGCCCCGGCTCCGGCCCGCGTCCCGGCCGGGCAGGTATGCGTTTTGCCGGAATGATCACCGCCGCCACCTCCGAAACCGTCAGCCTTTTGGCTCACTGCTGCGTGCGGCCTTCGCGCCGGAGCAGCAGCGCGACGGCGATGGCCGCCAGCAGGGCGAAGCCGGCGCCAACCAGCAGGGCGATCCGCAGACCGTCGGTGAACGCGATGCTGGCCTGGGTAGCTACCCGGCCCCCGAGGTGTGCGGCGACGGCAAATGAATTACGAGCCTGGCCGACTACCGAGGCGGGCAGGCCCGGCAGGGTGAGGTGGTTGCGGTAGGTCGCGGTGAGCGTGCTACCGATCACCGCGATGCCGACGGCGCCACCGAGTTCGCGAGCCAGGTCATTGATGGCCGAGCCGACTCCCTGCTGAGAGGCGGGCAGCGCCTCGGTGATCGCCGTCGTGGCTGGTGTCATCGCCGCACCCATGCCGACGCCGAGCGGGACGAGCCCGGCGAGCAGCCAGCCGTACCCGCTGCTGACTTCGAGCTGGGCCAGGATGACCAGGCCAGCGCTGATAAGCACCAGGCCAGTGAGGCATACCGTCCGAGCACTGAAACGGGCGATCAGCCGCGGCGCCAAGCGCGCGGTCGGCATCATCGCCGCCGCCATGGGCAGCATCGACACGGCGGAGACAATCGCCGTGTCGCCGCGGACCAGCTGCAGGTACTGCAGGACGACGAAGATGAACCCGAAGAACGCGAGGAACTGCACGAAGATCGAGAGAGTTCCTGCGGCAAGCCGGCGGTGCCGGAAGATCCTCGGGTCGAGCAACGGCGCGCTGCGGGTCAGCTCCCACAGCACGAAGCCGGCCAGGACGACGAGCCCGGTCGTGATACCGATGAGTGTGCGCGCGCTGGCCCAGCCGTAGTCGGGGGCCTCCACGACCGAGAAGACCAGAGCCACCATTCCGATGACGGCGATGATGGCGCCGACAAGGTCGAGGCGCGGTGCGTTGTCGTCGGCAGATTCTGGAACGGCACGGACCGTGCCGATGATCGCGGCCACCGCCAGGACGACGTTCAGCGCGAACACCGATCGCCACGACCAGAACTCCAGCAGGATCCCGGAGCACAGCAGCCCGAGCACCGCGCTGCTCCCGGCGACGGCCGCCCAGACGCTGACCGCCCGGGTCCGCTGTGCGGGCGGGAAGGTTCCGGTGATCGTCAACAGGGTGGCCGGCATGACGAGTGACGCGCCGAGGCCGAGCACAGCCCGCAGGATGATCAGTTCCGTTGCCGAGTGCGCGGTCATCGCGAGCGCTGAGCCCGCGCCGAACACGGTGAGACCGATGATCAGCGCCCGCCTGCGACCGAACCGGTCACCGATGGCTCCGGCCAGCAGCAGCAACGCGGCGAAAACCAGCGAGTACGCATCGATCACCCATTCCAGCTGGGTCTGCGTGGCATGGGTACTGCGGGCGATGTCCGGCAGAGCCACGTTGAGAGAGGACATCGCGGCCACGACTGCGGCCAGCGCGACGCATACCACCACCAGGGTGATGGCTCCGTGCGATGCGCGCGGCGAGGTAGCGGGCGGTGCGGTGGATGGTGCCCCGGCGGCAGTCATTGTGACTCCTTCGCATGATTTAGAGTGGCACTCAATAGCATTTGACTGTCACTCTAAACCATGACATCCTCGATTGCCATGCAGAGCGGAAAGAAATCTTCTGGTGGATCCGGCGGACGGGTCAGCCGGCAGCGTGAGGCGGGCGAGGTCACGCGGCGCGAGACCCGCCGACGGCTACTGGCCGCAGCCCGGGCCGAGTTCGCCGAGCGTGGCTACGTCGCGGCTACCGTGGCTCGCATCGCCGAGCGGGCCGGCTTGTCCTTGCAGACGCTGTACTCGGCCTGGGGCAGCAAGCGCGCGCTGCTGCGCGCGGTGATGGAGACGGCGGTTACCGGCCGGGATGAACCCGACAGCACTGTCGAGGCCGGTCAGGTGCCCCCGCCCTTCGCTGTGGACCCGACGGCCGCGGCGGCTGATGACCCAAGATCCGTCATTGGTCAGCTGGCGCATCAGTTCCGGTTGCTGGCCGAGCGAGCCTCCGTCGGCTGGCAGAACTACCGCGACGCCGCGGCAGTCGACCCGGACGTCGCGGCGGACTGGCAGCAGCTCATGGATATCCGGCGAGCCAACATTGCGACGCTGGTCGCCAGGCTGCCGCCCGCCTCGTTCCGTGACGGGCTCACGCCTGCGGCTGCTGCCGACACCATCTGGGTCATCGCCAGCCCTGACTCCCACGACATGCTGGTACGCCACGGCGGCTACAGCTACGACGAGTACGAACACTGGGTCCGGACCACAGTCGAGGCCGCCCTTCTCGCACCCCGGCCAGCCGGACGCCGAAGGGATCGCTATGAGTCTCTGTCCTGATCACCTGTCCTGATCACCGGCGCCGCCACTCATTCCGCGTCGCTCTCCGCCTCGGGCGTGGCCTCGACTGCCGACGCAGGCTCTGGTAGAGCTGATTGCTGTCGTTGCCGTCACTGTCGGCGTCAGCACGCTGACCGGTGACCCACTGCTCAGCAGTTCGTAGTGCTGGAGCGTTATTCAAAACCGGCTAGCGAGGGCAGGCCCGGAGGACCTGCCCGAGCGGCCGGTGCAGGTCAGGGCCACGCTAGCGGTGGATGTTGATGTGCATAACGCGACTTTTGCATAAGACACCCGGAGGGTTATGCAAAACTCTCCTTGAAGAAGTAAAGGCCGATTGCGGCACGGAACGATGACTTGAAGGTCTTTAGCGGCCGCCGGTAGTCGGTGAAGAGAATCCGCCATGTCTTCAATGTGGCGACGGCCCGCTCGACTGGCGCGCGAAACGAACTCACCTTATTATTCCACTCGTGTTCCCACTGCAAGAGCTCGCGGCATTGCGGCTTCCGGATAGGCGTGGTGATGTAATCGGTCCCGATGAATCCCTTGTCGCCGAACACCCCGCCCGCCTTCTTCAGGATCTTCTCGCATCCGATCCCTTCAGCTTCGCCATGTCGTGCTGGTTGCCGGTAACGGGCTCGGAAACGAACGTGATGCGGCCACGAAGATTCGTGATGATCAGCGAGCCGTGACCCGTACGTCTTGTATTTTCCGGCCCACAGCTCATCTTCGCCGTCCCAAGACCAGCACGGCCACAGCGTGCCGTCTACCAGTGCGATCGCGTCCTGGTGGCCTCGGCCGCGTCCTCCGCCGTCGGCCGGTCCTCTTCTGTTGCTTTCTCAACAAGTGGCGTGAGGAACGTGATGTACCGCGATATCGTCGACTGGTCAACGTCGAAGATATCAGCCCATACTTCCTCGATGATGTTCTGCCGCACGATACCCGCAGGTAACAATCGAGCGCCTCCCGCAAGGTCAGCTCCCTCGGACGGCCCTTCCCCTTTATCCCACGGCTCCTCGAGTAGTCTCGTACGCAATCTTCAAGTTCGCCGAGTTGCTCCGGGTCCAGTCCTGACATACGATCGAATCGCAACGGCCTCTTCCTTCCGGTGAACGGGATTTTCGCATGGTCACCGTTTCTACCGGACTGGGGAGCCGTTGCCCGCCGTTCAGGCCAGCAAGAGGGCGCGTCAAATTACAATCGTGTAACTCAATTAAATGGCGGAAATCCTGTGGAGTTTTGCATAATCCTCCCGGTGTCAGTCGAAGGCGTGCAATGCTTCCTGGATTGCGGCGAGGATGGCTGCGCCTGCGAGGCCGATGAGCGCTCCGGCGAGAAAGTTCAACGTCTCATCGTTTGCCTCACGCGCATGATCTATTCCAACCGTCGTTCGTCCCGCTGTATCGCTACTTGCCAGCGCCTCTTTCCATGCGATAAAAGAGCCCTTGATCTCTTCGGTCTGGAACGAGGACCAGTCATAGCTGGCGGCTGACGGGATAGAGAACGCGGCCAGGAATGTCGGGTTCTCCGAACCCGGGCCTTGCAGTTTTAGCGTGACCTCCGGAATCGCGGCGTACGCATCGATGCCGTCGAAGTTCACGCCGAAGTTGGCAGCGTTGACGCCGAACAAGGCGCTCGCTGTCCCAGACTTGAATGTCAGCTGTCTAGCCTCGGCGGACTGGTATATACTCGTATAGTTCGTGCAATTAGCGTGACAATCATAGAATGTGGTACCAACCGGCAGCGCTACACCTATAAGTTCTTCTGCACCTGCGGGCGGCGGAGACACGCCATTAGCCAGGTTAACCAGCACGTTAATCTTAGCTACACCGTGAGTTACCTGCCCCATACCGACGGCGACGGTCGATACGGGAACGGACGTTACTATCTCTATGTGGGCATAAGGAGGGGCGGAAATTCCCGTCTCAGGCGATGGGTAGACCACGAAGTAAGCCACCAGGCCTAGCAACACGCCCATGGCGAACAGGACAAGCGGGGTCAAGATCTTCTTCAGCCTCGACCGATCGTGCGGCGCGGGTGCGGGTGGCTGACTGCCCTCAGGCGAGGCGGCCCGGCTGTGAGACTCCGGACTCGGAGTAGCGGGTACCTCTGCCATCGAGCCTTCCCCCCTTTCACCCGCCAGGTGCGTCGCGGGTGCGGGTCGCTGACTGCCCTCAGGCGGGGCAGGCAGGCTGTCCTTCTCCGGACTCGGGGTGGTGGGTTCCCCTGGCATCGAGCGCTCCCCTCCTTTCACCCACTACAGAGGTTGAAGGGCCAGCATTTGCGCCTCCTTACGGTGGCTGGGGTTCGAGGGTGAGCCCGGTCTGGGCGAGGAATCCGTCGATGAGGGCTGGCCGGTACTGGATTCGCTTGAGCCGGTTCTTGATGATCGCGGCGAGCTGGTCAACGTTGGCGGCAGCGAGGTTGCCCAGGCCGTTTTTCATGTTCGCCCAGGCGCCCTCGGCGGGGTTGAGCTCGGGGGCGTAGCCGGGCAGCCGGACCTCGGTCAGCCAGTCTGGGTGAGAGCGGATGAACGTGTGCATCGTGGCGCTGATGTGGGTGTTGAGGTTATCCCAGATCAGGATGAGCGGGGCGTGCAGCTGCTGGTGCGCGGCGGCGATCAGGCCCGCGTAATCGGCTTCGGACATCGAGCGGCGCTCGCCCTTGCGCCCGCGGTGGATGCGGACCCGGTAAAACAGGCGGCCCCGGCTGCCCGGCTTGAGGCACACCAGGCCCGCCACCGACACCCGCCCGGATCCTTTGCCGCACACCCTGACCACGGGGGTGTGGCCGCGGCGGGCCCAGGTCCGGGCCTTCGGCGGGCGCAGGTTCTGCCCGGCCTCGTCCTCGAAGACGATCCACGCGCCGGCCGCCGCCGCTAGCCTCGCACCTTCGCCCAGGTCACCGCCCGCCACGCGGCGATCGCGTCCTCATCGCGCTCCACCGCCCGGTGCACCGGGACCTGCGGGCTGTACCCGATCCGGTGCAGCAGATACGACGTGCCCCGCAGCGTGTACCGCACATGGAACAGCCGGCCGATCAGCGCGGTGACCCGGGCCAGCGTCCACCGCTGGTCCTCACGCCAGCCCCAGGCAGCCGGGCCGCCCTCCAGCGCCGCCCGCAACCGCTCCAACTGCCTGGCACTCAGCCGGCACACCGCCCCACCAGGGCCTTTCGACGCCAGCGCGGCCACGCCGCCGGCGCGCCAGCGCCGCCGCCACGCATACGCCGAGTTAGACGAGACCCGCAGCCGCCGCGCCACCTCCGGCGGCTCAACCCCCTCCGCGAACCACTCCGCGGCCTGCAACCGCACCGCCTCACGCCTGACCCGCCCAGCGGCGGACAGGCCACCACCATCCGGATACCTCATAACACCGCAGTAGCCCCACCACCAGTCAGCGTCACCACGACACGCCGGCCACGCACCTACTGTGAGAATCCTGACAATTCAGTCTCTGTAGCCGCTGCATCAATAGCGGTTTCCATACTGGGCCATGAGCCTGTTTCAAGTGTCCTTCGATCCTGACGACCGAATTCTTCCAGTAAGCCTGGCTAATGAGCCTTCATGCTCGTCAGCCGGCAGGTTCTCATGGCGGACTTATCTGGCGGCTGATCTGCTCAGACTGTCCGCTTGAGCAGGCGCGTGACCCCGCGGTGGCGGGGCACCGGCTACAGCCGGGTGCAGCCAGCGGACGTGAGGCAGCCGCTGCGCCCGCAGGGCTGCCGCCCGGAAGGGTGCGGCGAAGCTGCCGCTCCCGCACGATTAGTCGATGTCGTTTCAGCGACGGCGGGTGTAGGCGATGTTGATGACCCCGATGATGATCCATATCAGCGTGACAAGCCAGACCTGCCCAGGGTTGAGCGGGTTGAGAACCGCGCCGCTGGCCGTGTAGCTTTTGCTGGCTTCAAGCACCACCGCGCTGGCCCCGATGCCGAGGCCCATCGACCCGAGCCCGAGGATGACTGCTGTCCATGAGGAGCGGGCCGCAGGGCTCACCTGGGTGTTGCTGTCGCGCCGCGCGAGCTTGCCGCCGCGCTGCCCCAGCCTGGCATCGACCCGCTTGTCGATCTCCTCGCCGATCCGCTCAACCAGGCCCTCAGCTAGCGCATCCTCGAATCCAGGTCCAAGCTCGCGGTGCGCGGCTGCAGCCGCGGTGATGTCGTCCCGGGCAAGCTGATCCATGGCGAAAAGATACATCTCGATCACCGGACGCGTCCATTCCCTGGCGAGGACGGATCACGCTCCCTGGCGAGGACGGATCACGCGGCGGCGGCGGAGGACGCCCTGGTCAGATCTTTGCAGGCGCGGTCATCGGGGCAGCGTTGCGACGCCCGTCGTCTGCCTGCGGGTGCGGGGCAGCTGACCGGCGGCGGCGCGCCCGGTGGGCTTCCGCCCGTAGGGCGCGGCAGGCCACCGCCCCGGCGTCGGTGAGTGGCCCCACCGTCCCCGCTCTGGCTCTGGCGGCACTTCCCCGCGTCACTCACGCATTCACCCCGATAACTTCGCGGCCCTACCTCCGATCCGGGCAGGCGGGAGTGGCTGTGGAGGGCGGCGTTGGCCGCGAGTTCGGAGGCGCACAGGATGATCTCATCGGCCATCGGGCAGTCGCGGAGTAATGGCCGCAGGTCAGCGCGGGCAGCGCTGATGCGCTCGGCGCTGCCCGAGTAGGTGATGCCGATGGTGCGCAGTGTGAGCGCTTGGGGCGCTGGTGTGTGCACGGGGTCCTCGCTGGGGTGCCTGGTCATGCTCCCTGCCAGTGCCGAGCGTACTCTAGTAGGTTGGCCGTATAATAAGTACGTGTTACTTCGCGTACTGGCGCCGCATATTTGGTGCGAGCATTGGCGTCACGCGAGTTGGAGGAGAGGGATGTTCGGTCTGTTCGTACGGTTCACGTGCAAAGACGAGGCCAGCGCCGAGGCGTATGACCGGCTGGTGGCCGAGACCATCGAAGGCATCAAGGCCAGCGAGCCGGGGACGCTCGTGTATGCCTCGCACCTGGTGGAGGGCCAGCCGTTGCAGCGGATCTTCTATGAGCTGTACCGGGACCGGGCAGCGTTCGAGGCGCATGAGGCGTCTCCGCACACCCGCCGCTACCTGGAGGAGCGGGACCAGTACCTGGCCAGCACCGAGGTGGACTGGCTGACCTTGCAGACCGGCAAGGGCACGAACGCTTGAGCACGCCGGATTATCAGCAGGCCCTGGGGCGGAAGATCGCTGCTGAGCGGCGCCGCCGGGGCCTGTCCCAGCCTGAGCTGGCCAGGATGATCGACCGGTCGGTGGCCTGGGTGTCCCAGGTCGAGCGCGGCGTGCGCAAAGTCGACCGGATGTCGGTGCTGGAGACCCTCGCCGCCACACTCGATGTCCCGCTGGCCGAGCTGGCCGCCGAAGCGCCCGTGGTCGCCGCGGTGACCGGGGAACCACCCGGCGCGGGTGGCCTGCGCCTCGTGCTGTCCGGTGCCCATGTGCTGCGCGCCGTGCTCGGCAGCCGCCGCGCACCCGCGGTGAGCACACTGCGGACCAGAGCCCGCAAGGCGTGGGAGCTGACCCATGCTGGGCGCTATACCGAGCTGACCGAGTTGCTGCGCGGCCTGGTCCCCGACCTGGAAACCGCCGCCCGGGCGGTGGCCGGGGAGCAGCGGGCCGAGGTGTTCGAGTTGATGACTGCGGCCTATCAGGCGTGCTCGGCTGCTCTGGCCGAGCTTGGTGAGCCGGAGGCGGCGTGGATCGCCGCTGACCGCGCTATGGCCGCCGCTGAGCGGGCGGGCAACCCGATGCTGGTGGCCGCCGGGGCGTACCGGCTGGTGTTCGTGTTCCTCGCCGCCCGTCATTTCGGCCAAGCCGAGGAAACCGCCCGCACCGCCGCCGATGCCCTCTGGCGGCTGGCTGACGGCGGTGACCTGCAGGCCATGTCGCTGTGGGGTGGCCTGACCTTGCAGCGTGCCGTCATCGCCGCCCGGGTGAACGATGCTGACACCGCTTACGGCCAGCTTGAGCAGGCCCGCCAGATGGCCGGGCGGCTCGGCGAGGGCCGCAACGACTACAACACCGAGTTCGGCCCGGCCAACGTCGCGCTGTATGAGATCGCGGTCACCGTGGAACTCGGCGATGCAGGCCGCGCCCTGCGCGCCGCCGCTAGCGCGGACACCACGAGCCTGTCACCCCAACGGCGGGCCACGATGCTCATCGACGTGGCCCGCGCTCATGCGCAACGCCGCCAGGTCCGCGAAGCGGTCGCCGTGCTCCGCGAAGCCGAGGAGATCACTCCCGAGCAAGTCCGCAGCCACGAGCTGGTCCGCCAGCTCGTCTTTGACCTGCTCACCATGCAGGACCCACCCGGCAGCGAGCTGCGCGGCCTGGCAGGACGGCTGATCGCCAGAAACTAAGCCTGATATCAAGTATATTAGGCACGTACTCTGGGTACGTGTCATGTCGAGGATCACGAGACCTCCCCTCACCGAGGGATGGCCGTGAAAACGCCGGGCCGGCGAGTCACCGGATGCTCGGTCACGGTGCCAACAGCCCCGCCGCAGCGGACATCTTCGCTCAGGTCGTGAAAGCCGCGTAGCCCTGGCCGACAGCGCCACCCCGCTGTTAGCAAGCGCGTTAGCAAAGAGGCCCCTTCCATGATCGGAAGGGGCCTCTGACGTGGGAGCCGCCTATCGGAATCGAACCGATGACCTACGCATTACGAGTGCGTCGCTCTGACCGACTGAGCTAAGGCGGCGTGCCGCCTCCGGCGGCGCACCGATTCTACCGGCCCGGCCACCGGGCCGCGTCCCGGTCAGCCTGGTCAGGCCGTACCCGGCTGGCACCAGCACTGGCCGACCGGTCCGCGTACCGCCGCATGCGGCGGGCTGGCCTGACTCAGCTGGCCTGACTCAGCTGGGCCGGTGCAGTGGGCAGGTCGTGCCGTTGGCGGGGACGGTGAGGTCGATGAGGTACTGGTTGACGATGTAGTTCACGCATGAACTGCCCATCATGTACGCGGTATGCCCGTTGCCGTTCCAGCCCAGCAGCACGCCCGACGCCAGGCTATGAGCGAGCGCCTGGGCCCAGGAGTAGGGAGTGGCCGGGTCCCGGGTGTTCCCGACGACCAGGATCGGCGGGGCTCCCCGGGCTCTGATGGAGGCCAGCGGATAAGCCGGGACCGGCCAATAGGCGCAGGTCAGACTGCCCCACATGATCGGCGCGCCGAACAGCGGGGCGGCCTTGGCCGCGGCGGCGGCGGCCGCGCTCCAGCTGGCCAGGTTGCGCGGCCACGGCCGGTCCAGGCAGTCCACCGCGGTGTTCGCGGCGGCCAGGTTGCTGTACTGCCCGTTGGCGTTCCGCTCATACAGCGCGTTGGCCAACTCGACCAGGATGGTGCCGTCGCCGGCGAACGCGGCCTGCAGGCCGGCCCGCAGCGTGGACCAGTAGGTGGTGCTGTACAGCGCCGTCGCGATGCCATTGAGCAGCATGGCACCGTCGGCGGGCTGGCCGTCGCTGAGGTTATTGGCCAGCGGATGGCTGGCCGCCCGGCTGACCAGCGTCTGGATCTGGGCCAGGCCAGCGCTGACACCATGGTGGAGCGGGCAGTTGGGCAGGGTGTCGCAGTTGGCCACGAACGCCCGCAGCGCGACCTCGAACCCCTCGCTCTGCACGATGTTCATGCTGAGCGCCGACGCGCCGGGGTCGATCGCGCCGTCCAGGACCAGCGCCCTTACCCGGTCCGGGAACAGCTGCGCGTACCAGGCGCCCAAGTATGTGCCGTAGGACTTGCCGAGGTAGGTGAGCTTGGCGTCGCCGAGCGCGGCCCGCAGCACGTCCATGTCCCGGGCCGCATTCTGGGTGCCGACATAGGGCAGCAACCCCCCGGATTCATGCTCGCAGCCCGTCGCGAACAGCTTGCTCTCCGAAACGATGGCGCTGACCTGTGCGGCGTTCGCGGGGGCGTCGTTGGTAGCGAAGTACTTGTCCAGCTGCGGGCCGGTCAGGCAGTGCACCGCCGGGATGCTGGCGCCGACCCCGCGCGGGTCGAACCCGACGACATCGAAGCGGGCCCGGACCTGTGCCGGTATCTCGGTGCGGGCCTGCAGCGCATAGCTGACGCCGGAGCCGCCGGGGCCGCCTGGGTTGATCACCAGCGAGCCGATCCGCCTCGCCCGGTCGGTGGCGGGCAGCCGGACGACCGGCAGTGAGAACCGGCGCCAGTCCGGTCGCTGGTAGTCGAACGGTACGAGGAGCCGGGTGCACTGGAACTTCTTGTCACAGCGGCGCCACTGCAGCTTCTGCGCGTAATAGTCCGCCACCGTCGTGGGCAGCGCAGCCGCCGCTGTGGCCGGGCCACTGGGTGGCGCGGACTGCTTGCTGCTGGCCGGGGTGGCGGCGGGGCTGCTACCGCTGCAGGCCGTCATGGACACGGCTAGCACGACCGCGGCCAGGCTGCCGGCCAGGACCGCGGGCCAGGAGCGACGGGTCACCCGCCTGCCGTCCCGCCTGCCTGGTCCCCGTACTTTGCCTCGTAGGCCTGCCGGGACCCGCACACACTCGCCTTCGGGCAGGCGCACTTGCGCCCATCCCGGGTGAGCTTCACCACGACCTTGTCACCAGGCACGCTGTGCCCGGTGACGACACCCGTCCCCTCCGGGGTGTCCACCGTCTCCCCGATGGCCGGGGCGGTCTGCCGGAAGTCCTGGTAGAGCGGATGCTCATATTTCAGGCAGCACATCAGCCGGCCACAGGCACCCGCGATCCGCAGCGGGTTGACCGGCAGTTCCTGCTCCTTGGCCATCCGCACTGAGACCGGCTCGAAGTCTTTGAGGAACGTGGAGCAGCACAGGTCACGCCCGCACGGCCCGATGCCGCCCTGCAGCCGGGCCTCATCGCGCGGGCCGATCTGGCGCAGCTCCACCCGGCCCTGCAACCGGGCCGCCAGGTCGCGGACCAGCGCCCGGAAGTCCACCCGGCCGGGCGCGCTGAAGTACACCGTGAACACGCTCGGCGGGGACACGTAGTCCACCCCGATGATCTTCATCGGCAACCCGTGCTCGCGGACCAGCCGCCGGGTCACCACCCGGGCCTCGGCCCGCTTGCCGCGGTTCGCCTCATCCCGGCTGAGGTGCTCGTCCGTGGCTAGCCCGGCGCAGGCCTGCAGGCCGCCCACCTCGTCGTCGACCCATTGCGGGGCCCAGACGCACTCGGCGACCTCGGGACCGGCGTCCGTGGGCACCAGCACCTTGTCCCCGACCGCAGGCATGTACGGTCCCGGATCCAGGTAGTAGAGCCGCCCATAGCGCTCGAAGCTGACGGCCATCATCATGCCCACCGCCCCAGGTTACGGTGTGATCACGCCTACCGCTCCCCCGGCACTCGAATCGGCTCCGGGACGCTCGCCGGATCAGCGCGGTACATAGGGGAAGGGCGGCGGCGCGGAGCAGGTGGGGCGGCGGCGCGGAAGGTGGTGCGCCTGGGCGGCGGCGCTGAGGAGGGCTGGGGCGTGGGCGGAGAGCCGGGAATCCAGAGTTAGCGCGGGAGGAGGGCTACGGTTAGTTCCTCGACGGCCAGGAGCGGGGCGACATTGAGGTCGAGGCGCTCCCGGCAGGCCATGATGGCCTGCAGGCGGCGCACGGTGGTCTCCGGGGCGGACTCGGCGGCCAGCCGCTGCAGGGCGGGCTCATGCCCGGCGCTGGCCAGGTCCACGTCCGCGCCGAACTGCACGGCGAGCACGTCCCGGTAGAACGCGGCCAGGTCGAGCAGGGCGCGGTCCAGCGCGTCCCGCTTCAGCCGGGTAGCCCGGGACTTCTGCCGGTCTTCCAGTTCCTTCATGGCGCCGGCCGCGCCGCGGACCGCCTTGGCCACGCCCTTGCCGGTGGCGCCTTCACCAAAGGCCCGGCGCAGCGCCTCCCGCTCGGGCGTCGTTGAGTTCCTCGGTGACTGCGGCGGCTTCCGCCTCAGCCGCCTTGACCAGAGCCGCCGCGGCCGCCAGGGCGGAGCCTAGGGTGGTCACCCGGGTCGGTACCCGGAGCACGTCATCGCGCCGCGCTGCGGCCTCGGCGTCGGTGGCCAGCCGGCGGGCCCGGCCGATGTGCCCCTGCGCGGCCCGGGCCGCGGCCAGCGCCCGCGCCGGGTCCACTCCGTCCCGCCTGGTCAGCACCTCGGCCACGGCCGCGGGCGGCGGGGTGCGCAGGGTGACCAGCCGGCACCGGGACCTGATCGTCGTCACGAGTTCTTCCGCGGACGGGGCGCAGAGCAGCCAGACGGTCCGCGGCGGCGGGTTCCTCGATGGCCTTGAGCAGGGCGTTCGCCGCCTGCTCGGTGGCCCGGTCAGCGTCCTCGAAGAGCACCACGTGCCAGCGGCCGCCGGACGGCGCCCCGGCTGCCCGCAGCACCAGGTTCCGGGTCTGCCGCACCCCGTAGGACAGCCCGTCCGGCCGCACCAGCAGCAGGTCCGGGTGAGTACCGGCCCGGACCTGCTGGCAGCTCGGGCAGTACCCGCAACCCTGGTCCGGGCAGAGCAGCGCGGCCGCGAACGCTCGTGCGGCCACCGACCGGCCGGAGCCCGGCGGGCCGGTGAACAGCCAGGCGTGTGTCATGCCCATGACGGGCTCGCCGCGGAGCAGCCGGGCCGCGGCGGACGCCGCGTGCTGCAACTGGGCCACCACCCGCTCCTGGCCGACCAGGTCATCGAAGACCCCGCCGCTGATGACTCCGTCACCGGAGACTCCGCCGCTGATGACCCCGCCGCTGAAGACCCCCTCGTCCATGGATGAGGCCATCAGTCGGCGATGACCGGGATGCTGCCGGTGTCCTCTTCGGCTACCACCGGCACGGGGTCGGGCAGGATGTCGCGGATCCGCTCCTGGATCTCCCGGCTCAGCTCGTCCGCGGGCCGGGACGCGTCCAGGACCAGGTACCGCTCGGGTGCCGCGGCGGCCAAGGCCAGGAAGCCCTTGCGGACGCGCTCGTGGAAGGCCACCGGCTCGGCTTCCAGCCGGTCCGCGGAGCGGGCCCGGCGGCCCAGGCCCCAGGCGGGCGGCAGGTCGAGCAGGATGGTGAGGTCCGGGGTGCAGACCGTGGGTGGCCCACTCGTTCAGCCTGGCCACGTCCGCGGTGGACTGGTCGCGGCCCGCCCCCTGGTAGGCCAGGGAGGAGTCGACGAAACGGTCGGTCACCACGACGGCCCCCCGGTCCAGGGCCGGGCGGATGACCGTGGCCACGTGCTCGGCCCGGTCCGCCGCGTACAGCAAGGTCTCCGCCCGGGCGGACATCCCGGCATGCGCGGTGTCCAGCAGCAGGGCCCGCAACCGCATGCCGATCTTGGTCGCGCCGGGCTCCCGGGTGGGGACCACGTCGAAGCCCTGGTCCCGCAGCCAGATCGCGAGCCGCCGGGACTGGGTGGTCTTGCCGGAACCCTCGCCGCCCTCGAACGCGACGAACAGCCCGCGCCGGGGGGCGGGCTCGTGGCCGTTGCCGTTCAGGTGCGACGGCAGCGGCTCGAACTCCGCGCCCCGGACGGCGGCCAGCAGGTCATCGCGCAGCGGCACGCCTCTGCGGTCGTCCATCTGCCGGTAGGAGACCACGCCCACCCACACCGCGATGGCCGCGGCCAGCAGCATCACGCAGTTGTAGCCGATCCCGGCGTAGGTGACCTGAGCCAGCCGCAGCGTCCCGGTGCCGGAGATGCCGCGCACGAGCGCGGTAAAGCCAGCAGCGACAAATGGGGCCACCGCGATGACGGTGAACAAGATGACCCGGATGGCCGAGTACAGGAACGCGAACGTGCGGCCCCGGGTGTCGTCGTCTACCTCACGGCCAACGATCGTGTAGCCGGTGACGTAGGCGACGCCCGCACACGCCCCGAGCAGCACCACCAGCACCACGGTTACGACCAGGTTCGGGATCAGCGCGATCAGCGCCAGCGGTACCGCGGCACTCACGATGCTCAGGCCGAACAGCCGGCGGCGACTGAACCCGTTGAGGATCCGAAGACCGAGAAACATGCCGAGAGCCAGGCCGACGAAGATCGCCGAGAAGACCACCCCCCAGCCGGCATTGCCGCCGTGCAGCGTGTTCTTGATGTAGGGCTGCCCGAGGCCGACGACCACGCCGCCGGCCGCGAACGCCCCTACCATGCCGATGACCAGGCCGCGGACCACCTGTGTCCGGCCGATGAAGCGCCAGCCTTCCCAGATCGTCTTGGCCACGGACGGGGCCGAGATGTGCGCGCTGAACTGCCGCTTCGGTATCTCGCGCAGCCAGTAGATGGTGAGCGCGGACACCACGAAGGTCGCCGTGTTGAAGTACAGCGCCAGGTTCACCGGGTTCGTGGTGAAGTAATGCGACAGCCCGCTTAGGGCGCGGCTGATCAGCGAGAGCAGGCTGAAGATGAGACCGGCCACGGGCGCGGTGCCGAAGGTCGTGAACAGGCTGTACTGGTTGGCCTGCTCCAGCTGATCCGGCGGCACCAGGTTCGGCACCGAGGCGTCCTTGGCCGGGGTCCAGAACAGCGACACGCAGGACGCGACGAACTGGACGGCATAGATCCAGGTCAGCGGGTTGACGAAGCCGAGCGTCAGGTCGAGCGGGATGGACAGGTAGAGCGCTGCGCGGAGCACGTCGCCGATGATCATGTTGAGGCGGCGGTCCAGCCGGTCCGCGACCGCGCCCGCCAGCGGGCCGAGCACCAGGGCGGGCAGCAGCGACGACAGCCAGACCCCGCCCACGGCGCTGTACTGGGCGGCGGCTCCCGGTCCGGCCAGGGACGAGGCGAGCGAGGCCAGCGCGACTAGGCTCAGCCAGTCCCCCAGGCTGGACAGCGACGTCGCGATCCACAGCCGCCGGAACGGCCGGATGGACAGGACGCCGCCCCGGCCGCCAGCTGAGGGGGATCGGAAGTTCACGGGGCCAGAGTATCGACGTCAGGGTACCGGCGTGGCTGGCTAGCTCGCGAAATGTCCGGGAGCCGCCGTCAGGACCGGCTGCGCGGGCGGCTGGTGCCGCTCGCGCCCCTAGCGGTGCCCCGTCCCGCCGCGGAACGGGCCGGCCGGGTCGCGGCTGGCTTTTTGCGCCCGGCCGTGGGGGCGGCGGCGCGCCGTTCCGCGAGCAGTTCCGCGGCCCGTTGCGGGGTGATGGACTCGACCGCATCGCCCTGGCGCAGCGAGGCGTTGGTCTCCCCATCGGTCACGTACGGCCCGTACCGGCCTTCCTTGAGCACCACCGGCCGCCCGCTGGCGGGGTCCTCACCCAGCTCACGCAGGGGTGGGGCGGCTGCCGCACGGCCCCGGCCGCGGGCCTTGGGCTGCGCGAACAGCTCCTTGGCCTCGGCCAGCGTCAGCGTGAACAGCTGCTCCTCCGACTCCAGCGAGCGGCTGTCCGTGCCCCGCTTCACGTACGGCCCGTACCGGCCGTTCTGCACGGTCACCGGCTCGCCGTCCAGCTCACCGATGGTCCGCGGCAGGGTCAGCAGCTTCAGCGCGTCCGCCAGCGTGACCGTTTCCAGGGACATGCTCTTCAGCAACGATGCGGTGCGCGGCTTGCCGCCATCGCCATCGGCCAGGACCTCGGTCACGTAGGGGCCGAACCGGCCGGCCTTGGCCACGATCTGGCGGCCGGTGTCCGGGTCGGTGCCCAGCGGGAAGTCCCCGCTCGGCTGGGCGAACAGTTCCTCGGCCTTGTCCGGGGTGAGCTCGTCCGGGGCCATGGCCTCAGGCACGTTCACCCGCTGCTCACCGCGCTCCAGGTACGGCCCGTACCGGCCCACCCGGACCGTGATGTCCGTGCCGGCCAGCGGGAACGAGCTGACGTCCCGGGCGTCGATGTCGCCGAGGTCGCTGACCAGTTCCTTGAGGCCCTCGGTGTCGTCGTCGCCGAAGTAGAACCGGCGCAGCCAGGGCACTCGTGCCGCCTCGCCGCGGGCGATCTCATCCAGCGCGTCTTCCATCCGCGCGGTGAAGTCGTAGTCCACCAGCTGGCTGAAGTGCCGCTCGAGCAGGGTGATGACGGCGAACGCGAGGAAGGAGGGGACCAGTGCGGTGCCCTTCTTGAACACGTAACCCCGGTCGAGGATGGTGCCCAGGATGTTCGCGTACGTCGAGGGACGGCCGATCTCCCGGTCTTCCAGCTCCTTGACCAGGGTGGCCTCGGTGTACCGGGCAGGCGGCCGGGTCGCGTGCTCGGCCGCGGCCAGCTCCAGCGCGGTCAGCGCGTCCCCCTCGGCCAGCGGCGGCAGCCGGCGCTCCCGGTCGTCCCGCTCGGCGTCGTCGTCCGCGTCTTCCACGTACGCCTTGAGGAAGCCGTGGAAGTTAATGATCTTCCCGGACGCCCCGAACTCAGCTTCCTCACCCGCCGAGGACCGGCCGGCCACCCGCACCGACACGGACTCGCCGGTGGCGTCCTTCATCTGCGAGGCGACTGTGCGCTTCCAGATCAGCTCGTAGAGCCGCAACTCGTCGCCGGACAGGCCGGACCGGGCGGGAGTACGGAAGGTGTCACCCGCCGGGCGGATCGCCTCGTGCGCCTCCTGGGCGTTCTTCACCTTGCTGGCGTAGAGCCGGGGCGCGTCCGGCACGTACTCCGCCCCGTACAGCTCACGGGCCTGGCGCCGGGCCGCGTCGATCGCGGTCTGGGACAGTGTGGTGGAGTCGGTCCGCATATAGGTGATGTGGCCGTTCTCGTACAGCCGCTGGGCGACGCTCATCGTGTACTTGGCCGAGAAGCCGTGCTTGCGCGAGGCCTCCTGCTGCAGGGTGGTGGTGCGGAATGGTGCGTACGGCGACCGGCGGTAGGGCTTGCGCTCCACCGACTTGACCGAGAAGTCGGCGCTGCGCAGCCGGTCGGCCAGGTCGGCGGCGTTCAGCCGGTGCACCACGCCGGGCGGTGCCGCGGCCGCGGTCCCGTCCTCGGCGGTGCCCTCGAGATACAGCGCGTCAGGATTGCGCAGCTCCCCGGACGGGGCGAAGTCACGGCCCTGCGCCACCCGGCGGCCGTCTACCGAGATCAGCCCGGCCGGGAATGAGGCCACGTCCTCGGCGGCGGCACCGTCGGTGCGCGCGAAGACCGCCTGCAGATCCCAGTACCGGGCAGCGCGGAACGCCATCCGCTCCCGCTCCCGGGCCACCACCAGCCGGGTCGCCACGGACTGGACCCGGCCCGCCGACAGCCGCGGCATGACCTTCTTCCAGAGCACCGGGGAGACCTCGTAGCCGTATAGCCGGTCCAGCACGCGGCGGGTCTGGTAGGCGTCGACCTTGCCCTGGTCCAGTTCCTGCGGGTGGTCCACGGCGTGCGCAATCGCCTCGGGGGTGATCTCGTGGAAGACCATCCGGCGGGTAGGCACCTTGGGCTTCAGTTCCTGCAGCAGATGCCAGGCAATGGCTTCGCCCTCGCGGTCCTCATCAGTAGCGAGGAACAGTTCGTCGGCGTCCTTCAGCAAGCTCTTGAGCTTGCTGACCTGAGGCTTCTTGTCCGCGTGCACGACGTAGAGCGCCTCGAAATCGTGGTCCACGTCCACGCCGAGCCGGGCCCATGGCTCGCTGCGGTACTTAGCCGGGATCTCCGCGGCCTTGTCGGGCATGTCGCGGATGTGGCCGATGCTGGATTCCACCACGTACCCCTGGCCGAGGTAACCCGCGATGGTACGTGCTTTGGCCGGCGACTCGACGATGACCAGGCGGGTCTGGCCGCCACTGCCGTTGGCCGCGCGGTTCTTGCTTGTTACGCGCTTAGCGGCGGTAGCTGCTCTTGCTGCCACGCGTTCACCTTCCAGCCCGGTGCTCGTGCCCGGCCCGTGTCATGTTGCTCAACTCTGGTTGCTTGCTTACTGCTTGTTGGGTTACGTGGTGCCTGGATACGTGTTCCTCGTCCGCCTGCTGCTGGCCTGTTGGCCTTAAACCGTCGTCCGTCAACCTTGCGACTCCGCTTCCTTCAACTCCTGACGATGGCACGGGTGTTCCCCTACCCGTACCGGACCCCCTGCTGACAGCCTGACCGGCGACAAATTCGTCACCGATGATTGAACCACCGGGCGCAGTGAGCACAATAAGGTGTGATGGCCGAGTACTCCTACCTCGTGCTCTACCTGCCGCGAGGCACGTCCCGCGACACCGCACGACGGATTCTGACCAACCACGCTGAGTACGGCGACTGGGAGCTGGCCCGGCTGCGGCTGTATGCAGACGGCAGCAGGAAGGCGACCCTGCGCCGGCCGATCATACGCCCGGTCTTGACACTTTGACCACTGGTAAGCCGGAACATGGCAGCTAGGGCGTGTCCGGTGGTCGTGGGCGCGCCCAGTGAGTCCTGGGGTGCTAGCGAGTCCTGGGGCACCGGTGAGTCGCAGGGTGCCGGTGAGTCGCAGCGCTTGCTGTGCGGGCGGGTGGCCGACTAGCAGCGGTCCAGGAAGGAGTCCAGCACGCGGGTGCCAAACTGCAGGGCGGCCACCGGCACTCGCTCGTCCACCCCGTGGAACATCCCGGAGAAGTCGAGATCGGCGGGCAGCTGCAGCGGGGCGAACCCGAAGCAGCGCATGCCCAGTCGGCTGAACGATTTCGCGTCTGTCCCGCCGGACAGGCAGTAGGGGATGACCCGCGCGGCTGGGTCCTCGGCCAGCAGCGCGGCGGTCATCGCGTCGCACAGCGCCCCGTCGAACGTGGTTTCCAGGGCGATGTCGTGGTGGATGAACTCACGCTGGATACGCGGGCCGAGCAGGCGATCCAGCTCGGCGAAGAACTCCTCCTCGTGCCCCGGCAGGAATCGGCCGTCCACGTCGGCCGTGGCCACCTGGGGTACCACATTGACCTTGTAACCAGCGTTGAGGACGGTCGGGTTGACGGTATTACGCAGCGTCGCGCCGGTCAGCCGGGACAGCGAGCCGATCCGCTCGAGCACCTGCCGCCAGGAGTCAGGGGTGGGCTCGATGCCGAGCGCGTCGGCGGCCTCGGCCAGGAACGCCTCGACGGCGGGAGTGAGCCGTACTGGCCAGTAGTGCCGCCCGACCCGGGCGACGGCCTCGGCGAGCTCGGTGACCGCGTTGTCCGGCTGCAGCATGGAGCCGTGCCCGGCGGTGCCGTGCGCCGTCAGCCGGAGCCACGCCATCCCCTTTTCCGCGGTCTGCACCAGGTAGAGACGCTGCCCGCCGAGGGTGATGCTGAATCCGCCGACCTCGCCGATCGCCTCGCTGACGCCCTCGAACAGGCCGGGATGGTTGTCCACCAGCCAGCGCGCCCCGTACGAGCCGCCCGCTTCCTCGTCGGCGAGGAACGCCAGCACCACATCGCGCGGCGGGCGGCGGCCCTCCCGCATCCGTTGCCGGACCACGGCCAGGATCATCGCGTCCATGTCCTTCATGTCCACGGCGCCGCGGCCCCAGACGCAATCGCCGCTGCCCTCCCCGGCGGCGCCGTCCGTGGCGGCATTGTCCGTGGCGGCGCCGTCCGCGGTGTCGCGGGCGCCGTGGCCTGACTCGCCAGCAGCGTGGCCTGAGTTGCCGGTGCGGTGGCCAGAGTCGCCGGTGATCTCGCCGGAGAACGGGTGCACCGTCCAGTCCGCCGGGTTCGCGGGCACCACGTCCAGGTGGCCATGGATAAGCAGCGCGGGCCGGCTGGGGTTCTCCCCGGCGATCCGGGTCACCACGCTGGCCCGCCCCGGACCGGATTCCAGCAAGGTTGGCTCTAGCCCGACCTCCGCGAGCAGCGCAGCCACGTGCTCCGCTGCCTTCCGCTCCCCTGGCCCGGAGTTGTCTCCCCGGTTCGAAGTGTCGATCCTAATCAAGTCGCTGCACAGGCCAGCGACCTCGTCCTGCGCGGTGATGCCCGCGGCGGCTGGATTCTGTGTCACCTGTCCATGGTCGCACCTGCGGCTGTCCATGGTCGCACCTGCGGCCCGGATACAGCAGGCCGCGGGCGAGCCTGCTGGCTCTGTCCGTCTCACTTGGG
>CAWDRD010000096.1:0-79933 GCA_963804455.1 uncultured Actinomycetes bacterium | reverse complement strand
AGCCGGGGACGCCCTCGATCTCGGCGCTCGGCTGCCTCCCTGCTCGGGGACGAGCGGTTTGATGTGTCCGTGACGCAGCTCCTGACGCACAGGAGCGGGATCGCGGACTACGGGTCGCTGCCGGGTTCCTGGTTCACCCCAGCTACAGCCTGGGCGTGCTGGCCGACCCGCACAGCACGCTCGGCCTGATCATCGGCCACGGCAGGGGCGGACCTGCGCGGCCAGCGGCGCCCCGGCCAGGAATGCAACGGCCAGCCCGCCCACGATCGCAGCCTCCACGCGGTCAAGGCTGCGCCGAAGCGGGTTGCGGTCAGGCCATAGCCCACGAACCACCCTCGCGGCTCGCGCCACAACTACTGCCAGCCGCCGCTTCATCCTGGCCTTCCTTCACTACCACGATCTGCCGCCAGGCCGCCTCGGCCAGGAGGCGATCCGCCCATCCGTCCGGGACCTTCGCCTCGAACGGCGGGAGCCAGCGCGGAGAGGGCTGCCTGGCAGCGGTCAGCACCGTTACCTGGCTACCCGGGGCCTCCGGGGCACTGCTTCGCTTCGGCTGGCCTGCCCGGGGAAGCTGATCCTGTCCCGCACGCCGACGACGCCCTCGGCATGCCGGATCGCGGCGATCAGGAGCGGTGCGATGGCGCGGTTCTCGACCTGCCCGGTAATGGTGACGATGCCGGACCTGACCTTCACGTCAAATACGTTCGGGTCAAGGGCGAATTCCCCGGCGATGATCTCCTTGACCACCTCGTCGCGGATCTCGCTGTCCGGCCGGTCGAAGACGCTCAGCACATCCACCCGGCTCACGATCCCGGCCAGCCGGCCCGCATCATCCACCACCGGCAGCCGCTTCACCCGGCGGTCATGCATCCGCCTGGCCGCGGCGGCCACGCTGTCCTCCGGGCCGATGGTCACCGCGGGCCTGCTCATCAGCTCGGCGGCCGTCACACCGGCTGCCTTGGCCCGCTCCCCCCGGCGGCCCGAAGCGATCAGGAACCCGGCCAGAGCTTCCTGCCCCACCTCTTTAAGCAGTAGATCCGCCTCGGACACTATCCCCCGACATGATCCGCTGCGTCCAGCACCGGGAACGCGCTCACCTGCAGCTCGCGCGTCACGGCAAGGATGTCCTTAATGGCCGTGGTTACCGGGGCGGGCGAGGTTGCCCCGACAAGCTCCGTGTCGCGGCTCTCCTGCCCTCCGCTGCCTGGTTCAGCCTGGCCGGCGAATGCGTGCTCATCCTGCGCCGGCTGAACCCAGGTCGCCGGCGAGGGGGGCGGGTCCTGAGCTCAGGACTGAACGGCCAGGCGATCTGCATCCGGCGGCGCCGATAGCTTGTCAATCACGTTCAGTACCCCATCCACCTCGCCCGCCAGCCGCACCGCGGCCCGCCGGCTGTCCTCCTCCGCTACCTGCCCGGCCAGGGTCACCACGCCGTCCTGGGCGGACACGGTAACCGTGCCGTCCTCGATGAGCAGGATGTCGCCCAGCACGGCACGGACTTCGCCGGCGATCTCCTCGTCCGGCCGCAGGAAGATGCTCAGCAGGTTCCGGCGGCTGACTACCCCAAGAAGATCCCCTTCGGGGTTGACGACGGGAAGCAGCCTGAGGCGGTGCTGGTCCATCAACCTCGCCGCGGCCGCGATGGGCGCGTCCGGGTGGATGGTGATGGCGGGTGAGGTCATCAGCCGAGCCGCCGTATCGCTGCCCGGCCTGCCGGATCTCCCGGACAGCCGAGCGAGGAGCGGCGCCTGTCACGGGAGCGGAGCAGATCAGCCTCGGATACCACGCCGAGAACCCGTCCCTGCCCAGCCAGCACCGGCATCGCACTGACCCGGTGCTCGCGCATCAGCCGGGCGATTTCCCTGGCCGGAGTTCGCCTCTCGGCAGTCACTGCCGCGGTCCGCATCACATCCCGGACCCGCCACCGGCCGGTCCGGCGGCCATGGTCCCCCCGGGGAGAAGCGGGAACTCCTCCGGACGGCGAGCCGCCTCCTCTTGCACTGAGGTAACCACTCTGGCCACGTCGAACGCGGTGGCGTCGCCATGCAGGGTCTGGCAGTACGTGGCGCCCAAGTGCCTCAGCATGGCGTCTAGATGGTCATCCCGGATAGTCATCCCGGCGGGAGATGGCTCACTCCGCTCGTCCTGGCTCAGGGGCACGGTGGCCTCCGGATCGTCATGGCATCAGGGCGGGCGTGTGCCTGGCAGGGGCGGAGGTGGCCCGTTGCTGGGACGTTCGTCCCTCCGGGTGCTTGACCGCCCAGTTACTCCTGGGGGCTCCGGCCCGGGCCGGCCCGGCCGACAGGTGCGCCGGCCCGCGTGGTCGTGGCCAGGCGGAGCCGCGCGGCGTCGGCCCGTTCCTGTTCCTCAATGGCGAACGTCACCTCGCCCAGTGCCTGTTCAAGACGCGGGATCCACCGGTCCTTGACCGCGCGGAACCGGTACCGGGTAGCGAGCGCCTCGGCCTCGATAACCCGGAGCGCCTGCGCCGCGGCCGCGTGGCGGACGGCCGCAGTCAGCGCGGCGCGCTGCGCCTGCCGCGCCGCGGTTACTGCCGGGCCGTCCCAGGCGGCGGGTGGCGGGATGGTACAGGTCGCGCCGGCCGGGTAGCGGACTCCCATGCTGACGGCATAAGAGATCGTCACGTCAGCGAACAAGCTGTCGGCGGCCAGCCTGATCGCGCGCTGGCCGTCTAGCATCCCGGCCCGCAGCAGCCAGTGGTCAGCGTCGGCCTGGCACCGGTCCCACTCCGCCGCCGCCCGTCTGGCGGATTCCCGCAGCCGGGCGAGTTCTCCCTGGAGGATCCGCAGCTTCCGGTCGAGCAGATAGGCACCGCGCCGAGCTGTTTCCAGCCGGCGCTGCAGCCAGAGCCGTCCCGCCCGGCCGGGCGGCACCGCTAGCCCCGGTGTGCTCATGGCCCGCCGGGCCGCTCCGCCGCGGCCCCGGTGCGGGAGGCTGCGGCGCGGGGAGCTGTGGTGCGCTGCGGCGCGGAACCGTCATCAGAGCCTGACGCCGCCGGGTAGTAGGCGTCGAGTGCCTCGGCAGGCAGCATGGTCAGTTCCCGGCGCGGCAGCACCGCCAGCGCCTGCCAGGCCAGCCCCAGGGTCTGTCCCAGGGTGCGGTTCTCCCGGCGGCCCTGGTTCATCAGCCGGGTTTCGAACGCTGTCTCGAAGTCCTGGTACCGCCGGTCTGCTGCGCTCAGCGCAGCGGTCCCGATCAGTTCCGCCAGTTCCCCGGCGCGCCGGGCGGCGGCCAGCGCGGCGATTGCCTGCGCGGCCACGTCCAGGTGGTCAGCCCTGGTCCGGCCCGGGCCCGCTCCGTGGCGCATGAGCCTGGACAGCGAGGAGAGCGCGTTCGACCGGCGGGTAGATGCCGCGGGCGTGCAGGTCCGCGGACAGCACGATCTGGCCTTCGGTGATGTACCCGGTGAGGTCGGGGACCGGGTGGGTGATGTCCCCGGCGGGCATGGTCAGCACCGGGACCACCGTCACCGAGCCCGGCCTGCCGCGGATCCGGCCGCAGCGCTCGTAGAGCGAGGCCAGGTCGCTGTAGAGGTAGCCCGGGTAGGCGCGGCGGGCCGGGATCTCGCCGCGCGCGGCGGACACCTCACGGAGGGCCTCGCAGTAGCTCGTCATGTCGGCCATGACGACGAGCACGTGCCGGCCGAGCGTGAACGCGAGGTGCTCAGCCACGGTCAGGGCGATGCGCGGGGTCAGGATGCGCTCGATCACCGGTGCGTCAGCCAGATTGAGCAGCAGCACAAGCTCCCCGGCGGTGGACCGCTCCTCGAGCACACTGCGGACCGAGGCGGCGTCCGCGTGGGTGAGCCCCATCGCGGCGAACACCACGCTGAACGCTTCCCCGCCGGCCGACGCCTGGGCGGCGAGCTGGGCGGCCAGCTCGAGATGAGGCAGGCCCGCCACCGAGAAGATGGGCAGCTTCTGGCCGCGCACCAGCGTGGTCAGTGCGTCGATAGCCGAGATCCCGGTCAGTACCGGCTCGGCGGGCGGCTCGCGGAGGACCGGGTTCATGGGGAAGCCGGTTACCGGCGCGGTGGCCTGGCCGGTGACCGGTGGCCCGCCGTCCATGGGCTCACCCCGCCCGTTGAGCACCCGGCCGAGCCAGTCCGCGCTGACCGGGATCTCCAGCGGGCTGCCGCTGAACGCGACGCGGGTCGCCGCTGGGCTCATGCCCTGCGTGCCCTCGAGCACCTGCACGACGGCCAGATCGCGGTCTGCTTCTAGTACCAGCCCGTGCCGTGGCTCGCCCATTCCGGTGCGGATCGTGGCGAACTCATCCCAGCCGACGCCGGCCACGCCGCGCATCACGAGCAGCGGGCCGCGCAGCTCGGCAACGTCGGTGTATTCGCGCTGCACCCAGGTGGTCATCCGGCCCCGCTCTCCTCGCGCTGGGTGACCTCGCCGTTCCCCGGCGCCGCGGGCGGCTGCGTCCCGCCGGCTCCTGGTCCCCGCCGCGGGGGTTCAGTTCGCTGAGGTGGGCGAGCATGTCCTGTTCTCGCTCGGTGACGGCTTCCGGGGGTGGGGCGTCCTCCCGCGCGCGCAGGATCGGCGAGAAGTCCTGCTCCTCGATCGCGCCGGCCGGAACACCGCCCTCGGCCAGCGCCTGGCAGCGTTCGGCAACCGCCAGCACCGCGCTGGTCAGCGCGGCGGCGCGGGCGTTGTCGCAGCTGGCGTCGGTGGCGCTGAGCGCGCTCTGCTGCAGGACGCCCTCCCGGATCAGCCGTCCGGCCAGGATCGTGGCGCGTTCGCGGGTGGCAGGGCGCTGGCGCCCATCAGCTCGGCGAGGGAGCTGAGCCGGTCCGCTTCGGCGAGCAGCGCGGCCAGCCGGTTCCTGCGGTCGGCCCAGGCGGGGTCGCCCACACTGGCATGCCAGGCGGCAATGGCGTCGTCGTCGCGGGAGAACGAGCCCGACCAGGAGACGGCCGGGTAGTGGCGGGCGTAGGCGAGGTCGCGGTCCAGGGTCCACAGGCAGCGGACGAAACGCTGGGTGTAGGTGGTGACGGGCTCGGTCATGTCGCCCCCGGCGGGCGACACCGCGCCGATGATCGTGACCGAGCCTTTACCGCCTGGCGCTGGCGACCACGCGGCCGGCCCGCTCGTAGAACGCGGCCAGGGCCGAGGACAGGCTGGCCGGGTAGCCCTCCTCGGCGGGCAGCTCGCCGCTGCGCGAGGCGAACTCGCGCAGTGCCTCCGCCCACCGCGAGGTGGAGTCGGCGATGATGACGGCGTCCAGTCCCATGTCCCGGAAGTGCTCGGCGACCGTTGCGGCCGTGTAGATGCTGGCCTCGCGGGCCATCATCGGCATGTTGGACGTGTTGGCGATGACGACCGTCCGGTCCGCCAGCCGGCCCGCCGGTCCGCGGGTCGGCGCAGCCCGGCCAGTTCGCCCAGCATGTCGGCGAGCTCGTTGCCGCGCTCGCCGCAGCCGACGTAGACGATCACGTCCGCGTCGCACCACTTGGTGATCTGCTGCAGCAGCACCGTCTTGCCGGTGCCGAACCCGCCGGGCACCGCGGTGCGTGCCGCCCCTGGTCACCGGGAACAGCACGTCGATGACGCGCTGGCCGGTGAGCAGCGGCAGCGTCGCCCTCGAGCCGCTCGGCGGTAGGGCCTGGGCTGGCGCACCGGCCAGGAGAGGTCAGCGTGCACGGGCGTGCCGCCGAGACCGTCGCGAGCACCGCGTCGGCGGGGGCGGGGCCGGCCGGGCGCACCTGCGTCGACCGGTCCGCTGAGCCCTGGCGGCGCCAGGACCCGGTAGGCGATGCCCCCCGGTGTGGCCACCGATCCCAGCGTGCCACCGGCACTGACGGCCGTGCCACGGGCACGCCGGAGTGAAGTCGAACTCCCGGCTCGCTGACACGCGGCCTGGGACTGGCCCGGCTCGAGCCAGGCCGGCGCACCGGCCAGGGGCCGCAGCAGCCCGTCGAAGATCGCCGCCGAGCAGGTGCGGGCCAAGCCCGGCCGACAGCGGCTGCGCCGCGGGAGCGTGGCCGGGTCCGCCAGGCGCGAGACCGCCGGTGTAGTCGTAGGCCTGCACGGTCGTCACGTCGCCGCGGATGGCGACCGCCTCGCCGGGCAGCCGCCGCTCGCCGACCTCGATGATGTCGTACATCGCCACCGGCGGCGAGTCCCTGCCACCTCGACCAGGGGGCCGTTCACCCGGACCACGCGGCCGCCGTGCCGGTCATGGTGTCCACAGTTCCCGCACGCGCCGGCGCCGAGTCGCCGCGACGGCCAGGTCCGCGAGCCGGGGCAGCGTGCAGTCGACGACCACGCCGCGGCGACCGCGCAACGACACCCCCGTCCGGGGAGGTCTCGACCGCCGCGTCCGGTCCGGCCGCGCGCCGGGCCATCGTGGATGAGCCGGTCAAGCAACTTGCCGTAGCCGGGTTCGCCGCGCAGGCCGGTTACGGCGGCACGGACCTGGCTGCGCAGTTCGCCGAGTGTCGCACGCTGCGCAGTGAGCAGCACCGACCTGGCCTCGGTGCGGCCGCGGCTGCGTTCCGCGGCGGCCAGCGCGGCCGCTTCCTCGCGGCCCGCGGCCCGGGCCTGCGCGACGGCTGCCTCGGCGCTGCGCCGTGCCTGCGTGACGATGTCGTCTGCCTCGCGCCGCGCGTCGGCGATGATCCCCGCGGCCTGGTCACTAGCCAGGCGCAGCATGCCCGCCCGGACCGGCGCCGAGCGCGGCGGACGCAGCCCGGGTGCCGCTCATGCCCGCATCACCACCGGCAGGACATCGGGCCGCTGGCCGAGGTCCTCGCCGAGCCAGGCCGCCGCACTCGCGGTCAGGATCACCACGGCGACATCGGGTGGCAGTGCCTGCCAGGCCACGCGCACCTCCCCGGGGCTTTCCGCCGGGCACACGACCGCGCCAGCCAGCGCGAATCCCTGGACCCGCAGCGTCTCCCCGATGACGGCCGCCCGGGACATGACCTCACGCCTTCCCGACCAGGATGATCCCGATGATCAGGCCGTAGATCGCGATACCTTCCGCGAGGCCGACCACCACCATGGCCCGCCCGAACACCTCGGGCCGCTCGCTCATCGCGGCGAGCGCGGCACCGCCGGTGTAGGCCACGGCTATGCCCGCGCCGATGGTTGACCCGGCGACCGCGATGGCCGCACCGATCAGGGCGGCTGAGTTCCCGCCCGTCCCGGCCGCGGCCTTGGCCGCAGCCGCCCCGCCCGCGGCGCCCGCCGGATCTGCTGTCGCCGCGACAACAAGAAGCACGACTGCACCGGCCATCAGCAGCGCGCCTGTACCGGCCAGGATCAGGACCGCCGTGCCACGCCGCCACCGCCGCGCCGCCAGCCGCGCCGCTACGGCCGCGCCTGCAAGCAGCGGTATCCCGATCAGCCAGGCCCACATCAGGCACCCGCTCCTCTCCCGCTGAGCTCAGGAATCTTTTGCTGAAAGGCTGGTTCGTGGCCGGTGACCGTGCGCAGGTGCCACGGCCTGAATGGCCGCCCCTGCGTCACGAAGACCCGCGAGAACAGCTCGTAGTACTCCAGCCGCAGTGCCTGGATGGCGGCGACGAGTGCCTCCAGGCTGAACGCTAGCGCGGTGCCGGCGAGGAACACGGCAACCGCGGCTGCGGTGAACACGCCGCCGCGATGCCACAGCGCCCGGGTGCCTTCCCACACCAGCAGGCCGAGCGCGGCGTGGGTCAGGCCGAACGCCGCCAGCCGGGTGAAGGACACGACATTGGAGCCCAGCCGCACCAGCATGTCGGCCAGCTCGACCACCGCCTGGACGATCCCAGTGCCGCCGCCCCCGGCGTCGGCGAGGAAGCCAGCCAGGGCGAGCAGCAGCCCAGCCACGGCAGCGACGCCCCCGGCGCCCAGGAGCAGGGGCTGGTGAAAATACCACCCGCCGATGGCCAGGCCCGCGCCGAGGAACAGAGCGGTCCCGGCGATGCCGGACGGCGCGTACAGCGCGGCCGGCCAGCCGCCCTCGCGCCACCGGTTGACCGTACCGAGCGCGTACGCCCCGGCGAGCAGGACCGCGCCGATGCCGACCGCGACGAGCAGCAGGGTGACCGGCTGGCTGAGCGGATCCAGCCAGATCACCGGCACCAGCCCCGTCGGCCCGAAGAACTCCCCGTAGAGCAGCCCGAAGACGGTCGCCGCCACACCCGCACCGCCGACGAACGGCCAGGCCTGACGGAACCGGCGCGCCCACCGCGGCCACCCAGCGCGCAGCGCTGCGGCCACTCCGACCAGCAGCACGCCCTGCCCCGCGTCGCCGAACATCATGCCGAACATCAGCACATACACCGCCCAGGCGGCCCACGTCGGGTCGATGTCGGCGTAGGGCACCGTCCCATAGGTCTGGACGAGCGGGGTGAGCGAGCGCCGCAGTTCCCGGCCACCTAGCAAGGAAGGCACGTCGGCCCCGCGGGGACGGGGCAGCGGGACCACGGCCCCGCCTGCGCCGGCAATCCGGGCGGCGACATCAGCCAGCTGGCCCGCCGGGATCCAGCCTGCCAGCGCCGCTGCCCCCGAGCGCCTGACCGCTGCGGCGGCGTAGCCTTCCACCTGTGCCTCTCCGGCCAGCAGGTCATACCGGCCCGCCCGCTCCAGGCTGCCGAGATCGGGGCGGTCAGACGGCAAGGCCGGCTCGGCCGGTGCCTGCCCCGCATGCTGCAGCCTGTGGGCTGCCTCACCAGGGCTGCCCCGCCCGTCGTCGCCGTGATCGATCTCCACTGCACCTGTGTCCGCGACCGCCACCAGCACCTCGCGCAGCGACCAGGCTGGTGCCACCACGGCGACGCGCCGCATCCGGACCGGTGCGGCCACGTCAGGCCACCGCATCGTAGGCCTCCAGCGGCCCGCCGCCCCGGGCGGCGATCTCCAGCGCGGCGCAGGCCCGCCACGCGTCGGCGCTCATCACGGCTACCGCGCCGAGCACGGACCCGCTGTCCAGGCCGGAGGTGCCTAGCAACCTGGACCCGTCGCGCTCAACCCTCGCCCACCAGGCCACCTCCGCGCGCCACAGCCCGGCCGGCGAGCTGATCCCGGCCAGCGCCCACCGCGCCCGGGCCGGCAGACCCCGGGCCAGCTCCTCCACCGTGGCCGCCCCGGCCGCCGCCGGGCCGAGCAGGCTGAGCGCGCCGTGCAGGACAGCCGGGTCCGGCGGGCGGCCAGCGGCGAACCGCTCACCGGCCAGCAGGACCGCCGCGGCGCCAGCCGCCCAGGTCCGCGCCGGATCGCCGAACTCTGCCACCCGTGCCGCCCAGCGTGCCCGCATGGCCAGCCGGACCGCCAGTGCGCTGTCCCCACCCGGGTCCCCCCACGGCGAGGCGGCCAGTGCTGCCCGCAACCCGGGAAGGCCAGCTGCCTGGCGCAGCTGAGGCCAGGCCGTGGCCAGCGCGCCGAGCCGGAACTCCTCGCCTGCCGGGCGGCCGGCCATCGCCTGCAGCAGCTCATCGACGTTCGCCAGCTCAAACCAGCCCGCGAGCGTGCGCAGCAGGCGCACGCCGTCCCGCGGCAGCCAGCCGGCCAGCACCCGCAGGTCCCACAACACCGCCGCGGCGATGGCATGCTGCGCCCCGGCGAGCGTCTGCCCAGGCATCTCCGCAGCGCCGTACGGCATACCCGCCAGCGCCCGCAGCGCGCCGGTCAGCGAAGCAGAGGCCGCCAGCCGCCGCGCCGCGTCAGGGCCCAGGCGGCGCCGGGCCAGGGCCCTCGCCCGGACACTGCCCGCCACCCAGCCGGCGCTCATCCCGGCCGGCCAGGCTCGCTCCGCGGGTCAGGCCAGTCGGCCGCCGGTCCCAACTCCCCGGCACCCAGGCCGCGCACCAGATCGACAGCCCTACCCACCAGCGCAGGGATGCGCTGCCCGGCGAGTCCGCGCACCTGCCTGGCCTCTCGCCGTGCGCTGGCTACGGCGTCCGCCGCCTCGGCCCGTGCCAGCGCCAGTGCCTCCTGCACCGCCTGCTTACGGGCCGCGCCGGAGCGCCGGTCCGCATCGCCGAGTATCGCTGTCGCCTCCTCGCGGGCCGCTGCCGTGATCTGCCCGGCATCACGGCGGGCCTCTGCCACCACACGCGCGCACTCGGCATCCACACCGTCCAGGAGCGCAAGCACGGGGGCCAGTTCTGCTTCCAGCTCACCGCGGCGATCCACCGGCACCGCGACGCGCGCTGCCGCTCCCGGGGCCCCAGCGGGCCGGAATCGGTCAAGGAAATCACGCAGCTGAGGCACCCGGGCTCCTTACCGGCCTGGCACAGCAGGTGAAACCAAAACTAAGTACCGCCCCTCCCGCCAGCTAGAGCCGAAGGTCCCAGTCCCACTCCTGAGGATCAAAGTCTTGACCAGGCCGGTGAAAGCCGCCTGTTCCTGGGACAAATGGCCCTGCCAGCCAAATGCGCAGCAGGACCACCCCGGTAAACGGGAAAAAGGGCCACCGCATGATCGGCCTTCCCCCGGAACTGAAGGGTATTCCCTATGACGGTGAGTATCACTGCGGATGTGCCGCATCATGGCCCTCTTCCCCTAACGGGAACGCTGCTAGGCGCGCAGGTCGGTGACACCCTGCCCATCGAGGACGAGCATCGCAAGCACCCCCCGCATCGGCCGGATCCTCGCGGTGAGCAGTCCGGACGGATCGCCTCCGTACCGGGTGGGCTGGCTGGCCGGAGAATACGAATCGCTGATCTCCCCTGGGCCAGGCGCGCGTGTCGAAAAGGGTCACTGATCGTTTCGTCATTCCCGGCTAATGGCAGCAAAGGCCGCGCGGCGCGGCAGATAACCAAGCGCCGGGCGCTCGCGCCGACGCGGCGTCGAGGCTGAGACCTGGATCAGCCGGCAGGACAAGACCACCGCCAGCGGCCAGACCGCCTGCGCCACGCCCAGCGCCCGCTCCGCGCCCGCTCCGCGAGGCCCACCTGCCCGCTCCCCGCGATCAACTCTGTACCGAGCCAGGCAGCCAGGCCGAGCAACACCCGAGCCGCACGGGCCGAAACAGCCGGCCGCAGCCTCCACGGCACCGAAGCTCCTCGCCGCCACGCCCCGGCCAGCGGGCCAGGCCACCAGGGCCTCAAAACCGGCCACCGCCCAGCACGCATGTGTCAGCGAACCCCCGGCATGCTCAGGGTTCGCGGCGATCGGCACGCCGACGGCCCCGCCGGTCAGCAAGATGATCACCCTGGGCATCACCGACGCGCGGGATGATCGCTAGACCGTGATTGTTGCCGCGGCACCACTCGCTGGTGCAGTCCCGTTGCTGCTGCCAGCATGGCGCGGGCAGCCCTCCGGAAGCACGAGGCACAAGGCTCGATACCCGGGGGCCATCGGCACCTGCGTTCACTGCCAGCAAAGGCTCGCATGGCGACCGCCCACTATGGTGACTGCGCGCACGGGCCGCGCCTGTCCTCGGCTAGGCCGAAATGACAGTGCCGGCTTCCCGGCGGAGCATCGCCCCGGCCTCGCCGAGGCTGCCGATGGCTGCCATGCGGCCGGTGGCCTCGACGAACCGGCAGCAAGCGTCCACCTTCGGGCCCATCGACCGGCCGGGACACCCGATCGCGAGTCCGACTCATCATCACCCGGGCCGCGCCCGGGATGAGCCTGCCCCCTGGCTCACTGCCACCGGCCACCGTCATGCCCCCGACGATCTCAGCCTGCCCGCACCCCGCTAGCCGACGGGCACGCGGACCGACCGCTTGAGGGCGGCGAGAACAGCGCGCTGACGAGCTGGCTCCGCCGAGACCCAGCTTTCGTTACCGCACGGCGGACGCAGCACGGGCATGCGACGCGCACGGCTGTGTTACTGGCCCGATCCGCTCAGTGAGCATCCCGTGGTCTGGTTACCTTCCTCACCTGCCGGGCGGGACGTAGGTCCCTGGGCAGAACGGCTGTGGCTGGCGTCGAGTGGAAAAGACGCCGCCGGGGCGGGCCGCGCTGCATGACCTGCCCCATCGAACGCGACTCCGCATAGAACCGGGAAAGCCGGCGAGGAGCACAGCGTGGACGGGCCAGATCGAGGCCTCATGACCGGACCGGCAGCCACCCAGGATGCCCGCGGGCCGGCGGCTCCCGACATGGACGGCAGCGGGCCGGCCGCCGCCGCGGGTCCCAGGGTTCCTGGCGGGCCCGCTGAATCCGCTCGAGCCGCTGGCACAGCTGTTCCGCGACCTGCGGGCCGCGCCCGGCGGCCTGTCCGGGCCGTGAGGCGGCACGGCGGCTGGAGGTGTCCGGGCCGAACGAGCTGGCCCGGCGCGGCGGCCGGCGCTGGCCGGGTGAGCTGGCCGCGCAGTTCACCCAGCCGCTGGCGGTACTGCTGGCCGTCGCCGCCGTGCTGGCCTGGGTCAGCGGGACACCGCGGCTGGCGCATCGCGATCGTCGCGGTCATCTTGCTGAACGCCGGTTTCGCGTTCGCGCAGGAAATGCAGGCGGAAAAGGCCGTGGAGGCGCTGGCGGCGTTCCTGCCCGAGCACGCCAGGGTGCTGCGCGACGGCAGCACGCCAGGAGATCGAGGCCCGGCTGCTGGTGCCCGGGGACGTCCTGCTGATCGAGGAAGGCGAAAGCGTCTGCGCGGACGCCCGGCTGATGACCGGCACCCTCGAGGTGGACATGTCCACCCTGACCGGCGAGTCGGTGCCGGTGACCCGCTCCGCCGGCCCGGCCGACACTGGGCGTGCCGCTGCTGCAGGCCGCCGATGTGGTGTTCAGCGGCACCGCCTGCACCGGCGGCGAGGCCGAGGCCCTGGTGACCGCCACCGGGATGCGCACCGAGCTGGGCCGGATCGCGGCGCTCAGCCAGCGGGCCGGGCACAGCGAGAGCCCGCTGGAACACCAGGTCAAGCGGGCCACCTGGCTGATCGCGTTCGTCGCTGTCGGGGCCGGGATCGCGTTCCTGCCGATCGGCCTGGCCGCCGGGCTGAGCGTGGCCGCGGCGGCCAGCTTCGCGATCGGGCTGCTGGTGGCCAACGTCCCCGAAGGACTGCTGCCCACGATCACCCTCGCGCTGGCCGTCGGGGTGCGCGAGATGGCCCGCCGCGGCGCCCTGGTCAAGCGGCTGTCAGCGCGGTGGAGACCCTCGGGTCCACCTCCGTGATCTGCACCGACAAGACCGGCACCCTCACCGAGAACCGGATGCGCGTCACCACCGTCTGGACCCCGGACGGCGAAGTCAGCGTGCCCGGCCGCCGCGCCCGGCGCCAGCCCGATCGCCGTGCCCGGCGGCCATCGCGGTCGCGGGCCGGCGGCTCCGGCCTCGGCTCGCTCGCGGATCGCGGCCGCGTGCAACAACGCGGACCTGCAGCGGGCCCGGCGGCAAGCCGGCCGGTGACCCGACCGAGCTCGCGCTGCTCGAGCTGGCGGCCGGCTGCGGCGTGGACGTCTCCCTGGCCGCGCCGGCAAGCGCGCCGCCGCCAGCTGTTCCGCTTCGACCCGCGGCTCAAGCTCATGACCACGGTCGACGAGCACGACGGCGGCCTGGTCGTGAACACCAAGGGCGCGCCCGGAAGAGGTGCTGGCCCGGCTGCACCCGGATCCGCCGCGACGGCGGCGAACGGCCGATCACCGCCGCGGACCGCGACGAGGTCGCCCGGGTCATGACCGACTACGCGCGGCGCGGCCTGCGCGTGCTGGCGATCGCCCGCCGCGGCGCTGCCCGCCGGGGCCGCCGTTCCCGCCCGCCGCGAGGACGCCGAGCGCGACCTGTGCCTGGCCGGGCTGGTGGCCATGCTCGACCCGCCCCGGCCGCAGGTGCCCGCGGCGATCGACCGGGTGCACCGGGCCGGCATCCGCGTCCACGTGGTCACCGGCGACAACGGGCTGACCGCCGCCGCGATCGCCCGCCAGCGTCGGCATCGGCGCCGGCGGCATGCGGGTGGTCAGCGGCACCGAGCTGGACGCGATGACCGAGCGCCGACCTGGACACCTGCTCGCCTCCGGGCGCGGAGGTGGTCTTCGCGCGCAGCTCACCCGAGGCCAAGCTGCGCATCGCCGACGCGCTGCGCGCGGCCGGCGCAGGTCGTCGCGATGACCGGCGACGGCGTCAACGACGCCCCCGCGCTGCGCCGGGCCGACATCGGCGTGGCCATGGGCCGCTCGGGCACCGACGTGGCCCGCGAGGCGGCCACGATGGTCCTCACCGACGACAACTTCGCCACCATCGCGGCCGCGGTCGAGTCGGGCCGGCGGGTCTACGACAACGTCCGCAAGTTCATCTGCTACATCTTCACCCACGCCGTTCCCGAGGTGGTGCCGTTCCTGGTCTTCGCGCTGGCCGGCGGGGCCATCCCGCTGCCGCTGACCGTCATGCAAATTCTCGCCATCGACCTGGGCACCGACACCCTGCCCGCGCTCGCGCTGAGCCGCGAGCCCGCCGAGCCCGGCCTGATGGACCGCCCGCCGCGGCCGCGCAGCCAGGGCGTGATCAGCCGCGGCGATGCTGGCCCGGGCCTGGGGCTTCCTCGGCCTGATCTCGGCCACCCTGGTCATGACCGGCTTCTTCCTCACCCTCCGCCACGGCGGATGGCATCCCGGCGCCGCCACCGGGCCCGGCAGCCCGCTCAACCACGTCTACCGCCAGGCCACCACCGTCGCCTGGCTCGGCATCGTCGCCTGCCAGATCGGCACCGCGTTCGCGGTCCGCACCGACCACGCCTCGCTGCGTTCGGTCGGCGTGTTCTCCAACCGGTACCTGCTCGGCGGCATCGCCGCCGCGCTGGCCTTCGCCGCCGCGCTGATCTACCTGCCCGCCCTGAACAGCATCGTCGGCACCGCCCCGCTCAGCCCGGCCCAGCTCGCCACCGTCGCCCCCTTCCCCTTCATCGTCTGGGGAGCCGACGAACTCCGCCGCCTCCTCCTGCGCCATCACCGGGCACCCACGCCACACGAGTGACCTCCGGCCAGGCCCTGTCGCGCCAGCGCAGGCCAGCCCGCCAGGCCCCGGGCTGCCCGGTAGCCACGCCCCCGCGCGCCAGCCTGCCGGCCCCACCGCCGAGATCCTGCGGCCATCGCCAGGAGGCCACCTCGGCTCAGGGCAGCCGGGCCGCTCCCCGCTTGCTTGCCGCCCACACCGCCACCCCGGGCCGGTGACCCGGGCGACGGGTGAGCGCAAGGTGCCACCCGATGGCCGGCGGCGGCGATGGGACTAAAGTCACGGCCGCGAGGGAATCTCCGCCCTGCTAGGAGCTGATCCAACGTGATGGCATGAAACGGCATCAGGGCCACCGCACGGCCCTGACCCGGATGAGCGGAGTAAAGCATGTCCCGCCGGGATGACTACCTGGACGCCTTGCTGAAACACCTCGGCGCCACGTACTACCAGACCCTGCATGGCGACGCCACGGCATCCGACGTAGCCCGGGCAGTTGAGGCCATCGCTGACCATTCCGGTCCGGAGAGCGGCCCTTCCGCCAGCGGGCAGCCAGCCCCGGCGGCTGGCGGGCTGCTCCCGGGTTACCAGGCAGGACAACGGCGGGTGCGCCACGTCATGACCGCCAACGTCATCACCGTCAGCCCAGAGTCGAGCTGCAAGCACACCGCCCGCCTCCTGCACGACCACCACATCAGTGCCGTGCCCGTGCTGGCCCCCGACGGCCGGGTCACGGGCCTGGTCTCCGAGGCCGACCTGCTGCCCAAGCATGACCGGCATCCCGGGCACCTCGCGGGCATCCTGCCCGGCCGGGCTGCCAAGGCCGACGCTCGGACCGCGGGCGAGATCATGACTGCCCCGGCCATCACCATCGGGCCAGACGCGCCGATCGGCGCCGCCGCCAGGCTGATGCACCGCCAGCACCTCAAGTGCCTGCCCGTGGTCGATGCCGACGGCAATCTGACCGGCGTCGTCAGCAGGCACGACCTGCTGAAGGTATTCCTGCGCCCCGACGAGCAGATCGCCGCGGACGTCGCAGGTGTCCTGACCGCCGTCCTACTGCTCGACCCGGCCTCAGTTTCGGTCACGGTCCGCGATGGTGTCGTGACACTCGCCGGCGCACTGGCTGACCCCGGCCAGGTGCGGGCCGCCATCAAGCTGGTGGGTGACGTCGAGGGTGTCATCGCAGTGGCCAGCAAGCTCACCAGTCACGAGGCCGACACCTGGACCCGGCCACCGGGATAACGTGGCCACCGCCGTGACCAAATTTTCCGCGCTCCCTATTCACCTGCCGTCCGGACATCAGGGAGGCGATGGTGACTGAACGTGACAGCCAGGCGCGGGCCCAGCCCGCGGGGGAACGCTATGCGGGGGTGGCGGAGACGCTTTCCGCAGTCGTGTTCTCCGCGGGCGATCGCGTGTACAAGCTGAAGAAGCCAGTCCGCACGGGATTCCTTGACTTCAGCACGCCGGAAGCGCGTGCCACTGCGTGTCAGCGCGAGATCAAGCTCAACCGCCGGTTCACGCCCGATGTGTATCTGGGGGTCGCGGAAATACGTGACCCGGCCGGCCAGGTATGTGATCACCTGGTGGTAATGCGGCGGATGCCTGCGGCCCGGCGGCTCTCCACCCTGGTCCAGGCGGGCAAGCCGGTCAGCGCGGCGGTCCGTCAGGTCGCGAAGATACTCGCAGCGCAGCACGCCTCGGCACCGCGCAGCCCGGCGATCAGCGAGCAGGGCAGCCGGGATGCGCTCTGGCGCCGGTGGCAGGACAACCTGGAGCAGATCAGGCCGCTGCGGGGCAGCGCCCTCCCGGCATCGGGCATCGATGAAGTGCAGCGGCTTGCCGGGCGGTTCCTCACCGGGCGCAAGCCCTTGTTCGACGCGCGGATCCGCGACGGGCACGTCCTGGACGGTCACGGGGACCTGCTCGCGGGTGACATTTTCTGCCTGGACGACGGGCCCCGGATCCTTGACTGCCTGGAGTTTGACGACCACTTGCGCTGGCTGGACGGCCTGGACGACGCCGCTTTCCTGGCGATGGACCTGGAGCGGCTCGGCGCCAGCGAGCTTGCCGGGCGGTTCACCGGCTGGTACCTCGAGTACTCCGGCGACGCCGCACCCGTGTCGCTGTGCCACCACTATGTGGCGTACCGGGCGTTCGTGCGCGCCAAAGTCGCCTGTCTCCGCGGATACCAAGGTGACCCGCTCGCGGGCGGCGAGGCCCGGCAGCTGGCCACCATGACACGGCGCCACCTGCACGCCAGCGCGGTCACCCTGGTCCTCATCGGGGGCCTGCCCGGTACAGGCAAGTCGGCGCTGGCCGCCGCCCTGGCTGGCCAGCTTGGATTCACCGTGCTTAGCAGCGACCGGATCCGCAAGGAACTGGCGGCGTCCCGCCAGGACAGCACTCACCGGCTCCCTATGGCACCGGCATCTACACCCCGGCCTGGACCGGGCGCACCTACACCGAGCTGCTTCGCCGGGCTGCGGAGCTGCTCTCGATGGGTGAGTCGGTGATTGCCGACGCCACCTGGATCTCCGCGGAGCAGCGGGCCGCCGCGGCAGCCGTGGCTGGCACCACCGCAGCCGGCATGGTCCAGCTGCTGTGCGCCGCAGCCCCGGCGGTGGCCGCGCGGCGGATGGCCAGCCGGGCACGCAGCGCTTCGGACGCAGACCCGGCGGTGGCGGCAGGAATGGCGGCGGAGCAGGCACCGTGGCCAGAGGCCATCACCCTCGACACTGGCGGACACGAATCCGCCGAGCCCGCCAGCGGGTCAGCCGGGCTGGTCCAGCAGGCTCTCGAAGCGATCCGCCCGCACACACCCGAACCCGCCTGGCGGCCCATCCGGCCCTACATGCTCCCGGGCTGAGCCCGCTCACTCCTGCTCACCGCAACCGGTACGTCCCGTGGTCAGGCGCGGGGCGACGCGCTGGTAGTGATGGGTGACGGGCTTGGTGATGGCGTCTGCGTCACGGTCGCCGGCCGGCCCGGCTAGAGGGCCCGCGGTGCCACACCGGGCATCCCCATCGGCGGCGAACCCGGCCGGCTCGCTGCTTTCTGCTGCCGCAGGCGCGGTGCTGCCGTCTGGCGTAGGTTCAGGGTTTTGGTACTTGCTGGGTGATGCAGTGGATGTTGCCGCCGCCGAGGAGGATCTCCTGGGCAGGCACGCCGATGATTTCCCGGTCTGGGTAGCAGCAGCGGAGGATGTCCCGGGCCTGCTCGTCGGTCCGCTCGTCGAGGAGCGGGAACACGATCCGGCTGGTGCCGGTGTAATAGTTGACGTAGGAGGCGGCGAGCCGGTCGCCAGGCTGGCGTGGCTGGGTGCCTTCCACCGCGTCGATGACACTGGCCGGGCTGACCCGGCTGAGAGAGGCTTGGTTGCTGCAGATTGCTACGGCCCGCGGACGTGAAAGCCGCCACCGCACGAAGAAGAGTGATCACGCCCCGTGGCATGCGCTGGGCCATGTGCTCACCGCGCATCGGCTCGGGCTCTGGGCAGGCGCCGGGTGCCGGGCCGGCTGATCTGCAGCTCGTCCCAGCAATCGCGTTCGCGCCATCCCTGCCCGGTGATCCGAGTCTTCGTGCGTACCACGGTTGTCCCCGATCGCGCCTGGACCCAGAGTCAAACGTCCCTAGACGATGGAAGCGGGGCGAAGGTCCCGCCGGAGCGGGAAGAGCGGCTCTGGGCCGCCCGGCGGCAGTGCCGCAGCCTTGTCATGAGAATGACCGGGCAGGAGATGACGCACTGTTTAGACAGGACATTAGGCTCGGCCGGGTGGCCGGGATACAGGTCGGCGCGAACTGGACAGTCGCAGTCATCCTCATGATCATCGCCTGGCTACTCGGCGCGAGCATCCTGCCCGCTGCGCTCCCGCATCAGCCGACGGCGCTGTACTGGACGGTCGCTGTGGCCGGGGCTGTGCTGTACCTCGCATCACTGCTCGCCCATGAGCTTTCCCACGCAGTGGTGGCGAGACGCCACGGAGTTAAGGTGAGGTCGATCACCCTGTGGATGCTGGCCAGGATTGCGCCTGGCGACCGGACCGGGCTTCGGCTAGACGCGGTAGCCCTCCCCATCCCGCCCCTGTACCTGGCAGCCCCCGAAGATCCGGCTGGGCCACTGCTCGCCCGCCGCCCGCTGGGCGGCCAGGTCGTGGCGGTCGTGCTGGCGGAGGGCCGGGTAGCGGGGTTGGTCACCACCACCGATCTCCGGCAGGCCGCCCGGCGGAGCAGGCTAGTCCCCGCGGACGCATGAAATGCCATGACGCGGCCAGTGAAAGGTGCGCCTCGTGCTCACTTATGGCGTCCCCACGCTAGCGGATGTCCCCCCGTCCGCCACTCTCCCCGAAGTGGTCTTCCGCCGGGCCGGGACGGACCCGGCCACGGTCATGCTGCGCAAGCGGACCTGCACGGGCCGCTGGCAGGACGTAACCGCCGTGCAGTTCCGCGACGAGGTGGCAGCCCTGGCCAAGGGCCTGGTTGCCGCGGGCATCGAGCCAGGCGACCGGGTAGCGCTGATGTCGCGCACCCGCTACGAGTGGACCCTGATCGACTACGCTGTCTGGGCTGCGGGCGGCGTGACCGTGCCCGTGTATGAGACCTCGTCCGCTGACCAGGTCGCGTGGATCCTCGGGGACTCCGCGGCGCGCGCTGTGTTCGCCGAGACCACCAGGCACGCGGAGATCATCGGAAGTGTGCGCGGCAGGCTCCCCTGCCTGGAGCGGCTGTGGATGATCAGCGCGCTGGGCGCGCTGGCGCGCGACGGCCGTCAAATAAGCGGGGAGCAGCTGGAACGGCGGCGGGCCGGGCGGAGCACTGCTGACCTGGCGACCATCATCTACACCTCGGGTACGACCGGCCCGCCGAAAGGCTGCGAGCTCACGCACGGCAATGTGCTCACCGACGTGCGCAGCGCGGTAGACGCCCTCCCGGAGATCTTCGAAGTCAAGGGTTGCTCGACCCTGCTTTTCCTTCCCCTCGCACATGCTTTCGCGCGCATCATCCAGGTTGGCTGTCTCGAAGCCGGCGCGATCCTGGGTCACTGGCCGGACATGGCAACTGTCGCGGTGGGCCTCGCCGAGTTCCGGCCCACGTTCCTGCTCGCAGTGCCACGGGTGTTCGAGAAGGTTTACGACGCTGCCTGGCAGCAGGCCTCGGCCAGCGCGGCAGGGGCGAGGATCTTCACCGCTGCCGCCCACACGGCGATCGAGTGGAGCGAGGCGATGGACGGTGTGGCCACCGGCCGCGGCGCGGGCTCCGCCCTCCGGTTGCGGCATGCCCTGTTCGGCCAACTCGTCTACCGCAGACTTCGTGCGGCGACCGGCGGCAGCGTGCAATACGCGGTCTCTGGTGGCGCGCCACTCGCGGGCTGGCTCGGACATTTCTTCCGCGGCTGCGGCATCACGATCCTCGAGGGCTACGGGCTGACCGAGGCCGCAGGCGCCGCCACCGTGAACAGGCCAGGCCACCGCAAGGCCGGCACTGTCGGCCAGCCCCTGCCCGGCGTCACAGCCAGGATCGCCAGCGACGGGGAGATCCTGCTCCAGGGCCGCAACATCTTCCCCCGCTACCGGAACAACGATGCCGCGACCCGCGAGGCGCTGGACCCGGGCGGCTGGCTGCACACGGGCGATACCGGCGCGCTGGATGATGCGGGCTTCCTGCAGGTGACCGGCCGGAAGAAGGAGCTGATCGTCACAGCTGGCGGCACGAACGTCGCGCCCGCCGTGCTGGAAGACCGGCTTCGCGCACATCCGCTGGTCAGCCAGTGCATGGTTATCGGCGAAGGGCGTCCCTACATCGCCTGCCTGGTGACCCTGGACCTCAAGGCGCTGCAAACCTGGAAGCGGCGGCACAAGCGGCCCCCAGGCGCTGCGCCCGCGGATCTTGCCGGCGACCCTGATCTGACCGCGGAGATCCAGCTCGCCGTGAACGAGGCGAACAAGTCCGTGTCCCGGGCGCAGTCGATCCGCCGGTTCCGGATCCTCAGCACCGACTTCACCGAAGCCGCCGGCCAGCTCACACCATCGCTCAAGGTGCGCAGGGACGTGGTCGCCAAGGACTTCGCGGCCGACATCCAGGCGCTCTACAGTCCCGTGACTGACCGATGACCAGCTCCGGCCAATGCCCAGACACCCCGGTCGCCGGGCGCGTACCAGGGCACATGAACGCCCTGCTCGCCGATGCCACGCGGCTGTCGCCGATAACGGGCCGCGGACCCGGGCAACGGTACGGTAGCCAGCGGGCACGGCGTGCTGGGAGGGGCAGATGGTTGCCGGGACACTGACCCGCCCGGTCGGTTTCGTCCTCGGTGGTGGCGGAAGCCTCGGGGCGACCCAGGTCGGGATGCTTCAGGCCTCGGGGCAGCCACCTCCTTCACTGATCTTGCGCTGCCATTCGGCGCGGTCACCACCAACATCGCCACCGCCCGGCCTACTTGATCACTAGCGGCCCGCTCCAGCCGGCACTGCTGGCCAGTGCCGCCACTCCCGCCATCTACCCTGCGGTTGACCATGACGGCCGCCGGCGCTACGACGGCGGCGTCGTGGCCAACGTGCCGATGCGGCAAGCGCTCGCGATGGGCGCCCGCTCACTCGTCGTCCTGGACCCCACCTTCCCGGGCCACCTGCCTCCACCGCCACAGACCGCAGCAGACGCTGTTCTCTTTACACCGTGTTCGTGACGATGCGAACCCAAGCCGTTCTCGACGCGCCAATCGCCGCGGCCGACGCCCCGGTCCTCACCTGCCGGGCCCATCGCTGCACCGCATCTCACCGCTCGACTTCAGGCACACCGGGGCGCTCACCGAAGAGGCATACTCGGCCGCCCACCTCTTCCTTGAGAAAGTGAGGATTGACGGGTCAGGCCTGTATGGATCCCCCACCGGCTGACGGAGGAACCGCCTCACCATGCACGCCAGGCATGGTGTGGGGTGCCAGAACTCGGCCATGGGTCTTGACCTAGCCTTCTACGCGCTCCGCTCATATTCGTTGACAAGGCCGCCGAGGACACCAGGCACAGTGGCTGGAATTGCCCCAGGCATGGCCGAAGGTCCCGGCGCGGCGGCACGTGCGCCTCTACTGCCGCAACGCAGACCCCGGGTTAACCTCAGTTCATTCCAGCCGTAAGTTCATTCCAGCCGTAAAGGAGAAATGTGGTGAGCAGATCATCTGGTGACGGTCACAGGCGCATTGTCGTGGGGGTTGACGGGTCGGGAGGCTCCAAGGATGCCCTGCGCTGGGCGGTTCGCCAGGCCGGATTGACCGGGGCTCAGCTGGAGGCTGTGATCGGCTGGCAGTTCCCAGCGTTCTTCGGCTGGGCCCCGGTGTCACCGGACGACGCTGACTTTGCCAAGATCGCTGAGCAGACCCTTACAGACACTCTTGTGGAGGTGCTGGGCCCGGAGATCGCTAGCCGGGTGGGGATGCGCGTGGTCGAGGGATACCCAGCGCAGGTTCTGGTCGATGCTTCAGCCGGCGCTGAGCTGCTGGTCGTGGGCAGCCGCGGATACGGAGGCTTCGCGGACGCACTGCTTGGCTCGGTCAGCACTTACTGCGTTCATCACGCCCACGGCCCAATTACTGTCATCCGGCCGGATGACCACCAGCGGCATGCCGAGAGCCGCTGAGGTGTCGTAGCTTGCCGCGGCGAGGGCGTCGGTGAACTGGCTGTTGTAGAGGTCGTAGTAGAAACCGTGCCGGGCCAGCAGGTCGTCGTGGCTGCCCTGCTCGACGATATGCCCGTCGTCCATGAGCGATGATCATGTCGGCGTTGCGGATCGTGGACAGCCGGTGGGCGATGACGAAGCTGGTCCGGCCCTGCCGCAGTCTCGCCATGGCGTCCTGGATGAGGACCCCTCGGTGCAGCATCGCCGAGACTGCGGCCGACGAACGGGGCCGCAGGCCGGACATGGTGATCTCGACGTTGCCGCCAGGCTGGCACTCGGCCTCGGGAAGGCCGGGTGACCTCGTGGCCGTTGCTGGCTCGGTTGGGCCAGTCGGCCGGTGTTTGCAGGTCTGCCGCGTATGACAATCGCCTGGCCGCCGGCGGACCTTCGGACCCTCGATCCCCGCATGCGCGCCGGGCGCTCGACCTGCCCGGTGAAGGTGACGATGCCGGGACTGACGGATCAGCATCAAGGTGCCGTGGCCCGGCAGTCCAGGCCGAGCGAAATCGCGCCGGCGATGACCATCACGCTGAAGATCACTCGATCGCCGATCGCGTTGTCAGCCCGAGATCACCCATCCGGTCGCATTGCAGCGCGCTGACCGCAGAGTTGTCGTGATCGGCGTACCCACACCATGCCCGTGTGCGTTGCCTGCAGACGCACCGCTCATCATGACTCCCTGCCTCGCCCGAGGGCCGCGCGCTCACCCGCGCGCCACCCGCCGCCCTTCCACTGCATGGTCATAGCGTCTCCAGCGGCGGCCCAGGGCCAACGGGTCCCGGTACGTCAGCCTGTGTCCTGTCAGGAGTTCAGCGGCTGCAGGCGATGGACACCGGCCTCGGTGATCAGCCGTGGCGCGTGCCGCCTGCCGCCGTGATGGTACCCGTGCCCGGAGCCAGATCCTCCGCTGACGCGGCCCGCGGCCAGATGTCGGCGGTGAGGGGCGTGCCGTCCAGGCTGAAGATGCCCGCGCCAGCCTTTGTGATGGCCTGCCGGGAGGCCCGGTAATGATGGCCGCACAACAGCAGATCAGTCGGGTGCGGCCTCCCCCGGACGGGCGGCATGATGACAATGACCGCAGGCCTGGCCAGGCAGCAACAGGACCGGTTAGCCAGCCTGAGCGCGCGCCAGTCTATGCAGTCTCTTGCCCGCCCCAGCGGCCGGGTGACGGGCGTCGCGGCCGGCCGGGCGGCGTGCACATGCAGAAGGCTGGTCTTCATGATGAAAGCGTCGCAGCGCAGCCGGCAGGCTGGCAGGGCCGTAGTTCCCGGGTCACCGGGCCAATGGACTCACCTCACCTGCCTCTGGCCCGCGGCGCCGCGGTAGTTGGGTAGGTATCGGGGGTGATCTGTGGGCTGGGCCTGTTGCGTGGCTACCGGCGGGCGTGGCTGCGCGGGGACCTGATCGCCGGTATCACCGTGGCGGCGTACCTGGTCCCGCAGGTCATGGCGTATGCGACGGTTGCGGGGATGCCGGCCGGTCACCGGGCTGTGGGCGGTCCTGCCCGCCCTGGTGGTCTATGCGGTGCTCGGCTCGTCGCGGTCGCTGTCGATGGGACCGGAGGCGACGACCGCGCTGATGACAGCGATCGCGATCGGGCCGCTGGCCGCGGGTCACCCGGCGCGCTACGCCGCGCTGGCCGCGACGCTGGCGCTGCTCGTCGGGGCGATGGCGCTGGCCGCCTGGCTGCTGCGGCTGGGGTTCGTGGCGGACCTGCTGTCGCGGCCGGTCCTGGTCGGCTACATGGCGGGCGTGGCCCTGATCATGATCGCGGGCCAGCTTGCCCGGGTCACCGGTGTCCCGGTCACCGGGGAGAGCTTCCTCGCGCAGGTCATCTCCTTCGCCCGCGGCATGGGCCGGATCCAGCCGGCGACGATCATCATCGCGGCGGCGGTCCTGGCCTTCCTCTTCCTGGTGCGTGCCCGGTGGCAACAGGCTCCCGGCCCGCTGCTGGCCATCGTGCTGGCCACCGCCGCCGTCGTGGCGTTCGGCCTGCGTCATCACGGCGTGAGCGTGGTCGGCCCCATCCCGGCAGGCCTGCCGGTCCCGAGGCTGCCTGATCTTCACCCACGCGACGTGCGGCAGCTGCTGTTGCCGGCGTTCAGCGTGCTGGTCGTCGCGTTCAGCGATGACGTGCTGACCGCGCGGTCGTTCGCGCGGCGGGATGAACAGATCCGGCCTAACCAGGAGATGCTGGCGCTGTGCGCCGCCAATGCGGGATCGGCGCTGCTGCGCGGCTTCCCGGTCAGCAGCAGCGCCACCCGGACCGCCATCGGCGTCACGGCCGGCAGCCGCACCCAGCTGTACTCTTTGGTGGCCGCGGCCTGCGCGCTGGCGGTCCTGCTCTTCGCGCGGCCGGTGCTGGCCCGCTTCCCGGACGCCGCGCTCGGCGCAATCGTCATCTACGCCGCGATCCGGCTCATCGATATCCAGGCGTTCCGGCGGCTGCTCGCCTTCCGCCGCACCGAGCTACTGCTGGCCCTGGCCACCTGCGCCGGTGTCCTGGCGTTCGACATTCTCTACGGCGTCCTGCTGGCGATCGGCCTGTCGGTCGCCGAGCTGCTGCTGCGGGTGGCCCGGCCGCACGACGCCGTCCTCGGCCGCGTCCCCGGCCTGGCGGGCATGCACGACATCGACGACTACCCGGAGGCGCAGACCATCCCCGGGCTCGTGGTCTACCGCTACGACGCCCCGCTGTTCTTCGCTAACGCCGCCGATTTCCGGCGCCGCGCGCTGGCCGCCGCGCAGCAGCAGCCAGGCCCGGCGCGCTGGTTCGTGCTCAACGTCGAGGCGAACGTCGAGGTCGACTTCACCGCCCTGGAGGCGGTCGACGCGCTCCGCGACCAGCTCACCAGCGCAGGTACCATCTTCGCGCTGGCCCGAGTCAAGCAAGACCTGCTGGCCAGGCTGCAGGCCTTCGGCCTGGCCGCCAAGATCGGCGCAGAACGGCTCTTCCCCACCCTGCCGACCGCCGTGGACGCCTACGAGAAATGGGCCAGCGAACATCCCCTGCCACCGGGCCCGGAAAGCACCGGGGGCCGCTGAGCCCGCCCTGCCGGATCCGCCGAGCCCACGCGGCGCAAGATTTTCCGTGATCGCGCGCGAAACCGCATACCGGAGACGGACCGGGCGATCCTGGCGCGCGCAGCAGGTGCCGGGCTGCGGACGGCAGAGGGCTGATGAGCAGGAGCAGCGGGATGATGAGGGTGATGAAGAACCCGAGCGGGCTGCGCAGCAGGAGCAGCAGCTGATAGCGGACCTGGCCCAGGGCGAGCAGCGGGCCGGGCCGGGATCTGCGCGCGGTATCAGTGGCCACTGCGGCCTCCCGCGGCGGCGTCGCCGGTGATCCGCAGGTAGGCGTCCTCCAGGGAGGGCCGCGCCACCGTGAGTCCCTCCAGTTCCACGCCATGGCCGACCGCCCACCGGGTCAGCGTGAACAGGACACGGGTGGGCTCATCGGTATGCATGGTGACCTCACCATTGCGGTCGTCGGCCGGGTCCCAGGGCCCCGCCGGAAGCTCGGCGGCCCGCAGCGCCACCGGGAGGCGGAAGCTGACTACCGTGCCGGCGATGTCACGGCCGCCGAGCGCGTCCGGGGTCGATTCCTCCACCAGGTGACCGTGGCTCAGCACCGCGACCCGGTCGGCCAGGCGCTGTACCTCGTCGAGGTAATGCGAGGTCAGCAGGATGGTGGTGCCGCCTTGGCGCAGGCTGGCGATCATGTCCCAGGCAGCCCGGCGGGCGTTCGGGTCGAAGCCGGCCGGGCCCGCCGCGAGCCTGGCTGCGGCTGGCATCTTCCTTGGAGCGGCTGAGCTGCAGAACATGGCCGGCGCAGCGGGGGTGGCCGTCGCGGCAGCGCAGTGGCTCGCAGTCATGAATGGCCTGCTTGCTGCCTTCAATATGCTGCCGGGCGCGCCGCTGGACGGCGGCCGGGTGCTGCGGGCCCTGCTGTGGCGGCACTTCCAGGACCGCCGCCGGGCCGAGGCCGCCTCGGCGCGGGCCGGGTAGTTCCTGGGCGCGGGGGTCGCTGCTGCCGGCGTCTTCGAACTGCTGGCCTGGGGCAGTTTCGGCGGGCTCTGGCTGATGCTGATCGGGTGGTTCCTCATCAGCGCCGCCAGCGCCGAGCAGGCAGCCGCTACGGTCGCTTCCGCGCTCGCCGGCGTGCGGGTAGCCGACATCATGACAGCCGACCCGGACCTCACACCGGGAGGGAGCACCGTTCAAGATTTCATCGATGCGATTGCCATCCACTCCCGGCAGGACGCGTTTCCTGTCGTGGACTTTAACGGCAGACTCACCGGCCTCATGGTCGTTGACCAGCTCACCAGGATCCGTCCTGTTCGACAGGCCCAGCTGCGGCTTGACCGAGTCGCACTTGCCGTTCCGGCGCCGTACCGGGCAGCGCCGGAAGATCCGGCTGCCGCACTGCTCACCCGCCGCCCACTGGGTGACGAGGTCGTGGCGGTCGTGCTGGTAAATGGATGGGTAGCAGGCATCGTGACAGTCGCCGACCTGCGGCGGGCAATGCGGCGGAACAAGCTGACCCCTGCGGGTGTATGAGCCACCACCCCCGGACCGTTAGCAGGCACGCCTAACTACTTGGCCTCGATCCACCGCCCGCACGGGTTGGTGGCCTCCATGCGCCCTTGCGATGGCAACGGGTTGCCCTGATTGGCGCGGTCGGTGGACAGCAGGCCCAGGTCCGCGTCCACACAGCCGCCGCTGGCCCCATCCCTCAGCAGGTCAGATGAAGCGCGCTAGCCCAGTCAACTGCTTCTACGCGAAGCAATTCGTTGATGCGGTCAACTGCTGCGGCGGTAGGCAGCACCTCAACGGTAACGCCGCGCGCCGCGAGTTCCTGCTCAAGGCCCGGGGCGGGCCGCATACGGCCGTACGCGCCGGTTCCGACCACAAGCCGCTCCAGATGCCTGTCCAGCAGCGTGCCGAGATCCTCCAGATGCAGCACGTGACCCTCACGCCGCCACCAGACCGGCGCGCCCTCCCTGTCCAAGACGACTGCGGCCGCTGCGGCGAGTGCCTGCCCATGCAACCGGTAATGGTGACGGCACAGCAGCAGATCGACCGCCGGGCCAGGGGCAGGTGGCATGATGGCGACGACCGTTGGCCTGGCTGGGCAGCAGCAGGCACGATCAGCCCGCCGCAGGGACGCACGCCAGTCGACCAGGTCCTCGGCGTGGGACCGCCAAGCGCTGCCTGGTGGAGCGCCCACCCGGGTGGCGTGGCTGCGCGAGAACAACGGCGACATAAATTAAGCATCGCATCGGCCACCGACGCGGGGCAGGGGCGTAGCTCCTAAAAGCGAAGGCCCAACGACCCCGGTCGGCCTGGCGGCCCGTGCGGCCCGGAGATCCACCTGATCAGCAGGCTGTGGTCCCTTCACCGGTCGGCCGGTCAACCCGACAGTCGTCTCGGCGTCCTCTCCGCCGGTTCAGGGCTGGCAACCTCATGCTCGCTGGTAACGATCTGGATCAGCGAGCCGGTCTCATCCAAGGCGACCGCGCCAATGGCTTCCAGCGCGCCGCGGCGCAGCCGGTAATGGTGTCCGCACAGCAGTAGATCGACCGCGTGCGGCCGACCAGGAATGGGCGGTATCAGCATCTCCGACTACTGGCCTGGCCGGACAGCAGCAAGGTGGCTGGCTTTATGCCGGCTGATGACCTGGCCTGGCGGAACTGCGCGCCAGCTCACGGGTCAGCCGGTCTCGCAGCCCAGCCAGCTGAGGGCTGACATCGACGGGCACCGGCATGGGGGCCCGCAGGGCCAGCGCGGCAGCGGGCAGCCAGGCGAGATCCGCTGCGCACCTGTGCCGGGCCTTGGCCAGGGGATCGGGTGCGGCAACGCGGCGGCCGTGACGCATGACCGTGACCAGGAGCGGCTTCCAGCCAGGCGGTGCAGCTTCGCCGTAGAGCGTGAGCAGGTCACCGCCGGGGCCCCGGTAGGCCTGCTTGGCACCCGGCTGCGTCACCTTGCCCGGCGACAGCTTCATCACCGGGCGCCCGGCGTAGTCCACCAGCTTGTACGCGGTGTCGAGGTAGGGCGCGTCCGCGGACACGCCCATCTTGGTGCCCACCCCGTAGGCGTCGATCGGGGCACCACAGGCCACCAGGTCGGCGATCGCCCATTCGTCCAGGCCGCCGCTGGCGAAGATCCGGGCATCGGGCAGTCCCGCGTCATCGAGCATCCGGCGCGCCAGCTTGGCCAGGCCAGCCAGGTTCCCCGAATCCAGGCGCACTCCCACCGGCCCCGGCAGCCGCAGCCGCCGCGTCACCTCGATCGCCGCACGGACACCCTGCTCCGTGTCATAAGTGTCCACCAGGAACGTGGCCTTGCCGGGGAAATCCTGGGCGAACGCGGCGAAGGCCGCCTTCTCATCGGCGAATGCCTCGATGAAGGAGTGCGCCATCGTGCCCGCAGCAGTCAGGCCGTAACGCCGGGCCGCCTCGACGTTGCTGGTCGCGCTGAAGCCTGCGATCGATGACGCGCGGGCAACGGCCAGTCCCGCCTCGATCCCCTGGGTGCGCCGGAAGGCGAAATCGACCACCTGCGCGCCAGCGGCCGCGAGCACGCACCGGGCCGCCTTCGTGGCCACGCTGGTCTGGAACGTCATGTGGTTGAGCAGCACTGTCTCGGCTAGCTGTGCCTCGGCGACCGGCGCGGTCACTTCCAGGAGTGGCTCACCCGCGAACACCACCCGTCCCTCAGGCACCGCCCGGACGTCTCCGGTGAACCGCAGCCCGGCGAGCATCCGCAGGACGTCCTCGTCGTAGTTCTGCGAACGGCCCAGGTAATCCAGGTCTTCCGCGGTGAGCGAGAACCGCTCCAGGAACTGGAGGCAATCTTCCAGGCCCGCCGCGACCAGGAACCCCCGGTCTGCTGGGAGGCGCCGGACGAACAGGCTGAACGTTGCCGGGCCGTTCATCCCGCGGCGCAGATAGCTCGCGGCCATGTTCAGCTCATACAAATCCGTCAGCAGCCCGCCCGCCACGGCGCCTCCTTCGCTGCCGGGCCGCTGTTGCCTGAGTGCCCCGCCATGGGACGAGCGATGTCATCGCAGCCCTGGTGGCTCGCCGTCACTTCGCCGCAGGACTGGCCTGCCGCCCTCCGGGACGATGCTCGACCAGGGTGTCGGCCGAGGGGAAGAACACGCTCTCCCGGCCATCCCTCCAGCGCACCAGATACGGCGGCGCCCCGTTCTCACCATGGATCTCGATGATCACGCCGTCGCGGTCATGGTCATCGACGTGACGTCCCCGGACCACCAATTCGTCACCCACTGCTGCTCGCATCGCCTGCCTCCTCCCACTAGCCACACGATCATGCTCGGCTGACCAGCCTCCGGGCACCAGGGCCGAAGGTCCGCCCTGGCGGCGACCCATGCACGGATGGCCCTGGTGACGTTGGTCCCGCGATTCCGGCCCAAATGCAGGCGCGGCCGGGGCGGGCGGTAGCGGCCAGGCAGGCATCATCGATGCCACGGAACCGGTCGAGCGGCTGGTGCGTGATCTGCGGTCGTCGCGGTCCGGGCTGCCGGGCCGTGAGGCGGCGCGCCGCCTCGTCGCCTACGGTCCGAATGAACTGCACAGGCGCGGCCCTGCCACCGCGCCTGCTGCTGGTCACCCTGCCGTTCCCGTTCATCGTCTGGGGCGCCGACGAGCTACGCCGCTACCTGGTGCGCCGCAGTGACCGCCGCCAGCACGCCGCCATCGCAGCAGGAGAGAACGGCTGAAACGCAGCAGGCGGACGCCAGAGGCGGGCGATGCGCGCTCGAGACTGTCTCGCCGGCAGCTGCCATCCGTGTCAGCGGCGGGCCGTTCGGCCCTGCCGGCGCGGGCTGCCCTCATGGTGTCGTGGAAGAGCTGGAAGACAACGGAGGCGCAGGCTGGTGCTGACCGCCCAGGCGCCTGACGGCCGCTGGGCGGCTCAGCTGGTGGCGCCATGGAACTGGCCGTACCGCCACGGAGGTGAGTCATGGATGCCGCATCCGGGCACGCCAGCCTGCCGCGCGGCTATCCGGCACAATACCGGCGGGAGCTGGTACTGCGTGATGGGCGGAGGGTGCTGATCCGGCCTATCCTGCCCAGCGACGCGCCGGAACTGGCTGACGCGATCAAGACGGCCGATCCTGACACGCTGCGCCGCCGGTTCCTCGGCGGCCCGCCCCGCATCACCCCGAGCTTCTGGCGCATCTGACCGTCGTCGATTACGTGCGGCGGTTCGCGCTGGTGGCCGTCAACACCGCCACCGGGCGTGGGGTGGCGATCGCCCGGTATGAGCAGATGGGTGAGGGTGTGGCCGAGATCGCGGTCGCCGCCAGGCCGGCCTGGCGGCGCGCCGGCCTGGCGACCGTGCTCATCCTTCTGCTCGCCAAGGCCGCGGCGGAGCGCGGCATTCACACCTTCAGCGCCTCCTATCTGGCCGACAACCGGCCCATCGCCGCCCTGGTCCAGGATGCGGGTGAGCTGGGCACGCAGGTCATCGAGCAGGGATTCGCCGAGTTCTCACTCGCACTGGACCGGCAGGCACCGGCCCCAGGCCCGGCGAAGAGGCCTGCGGAAGACGTATAGGCCGGGCCACCGCAGCACGGCGGCCCGGCGGCCAGCCACCGGCGGCGCGTGCCCGCTGGTGTGGCATGAGCCGCTAGGTTCGCGTTAAGAGTTCGTATTCCCGGGTTGAGGTGGTGGGAGCGGGCTAGCGTCGCCGCCGCGCGCCGTTAGCCGGTGTCCGGCTCCGCGCAGAGCTCCAGGACGGCGGCGCGGGCCTGGTCGCGCAGGGCCAGCGCAGCGGTCCAGCCAGTGCCGGCGGGCGGGATCGGATCGCCGATCGCGATGTGGATCGCGGCGCGGCGGGGGAACCGGCTGCCTGGGCGGACGAGTTCACGGCTGCCGCGGATGCCCACCGGGACGACGCAAGCACCAGTGGCAGCGGCGGCTTCGAACGCGCCGAGGTGGAAGGGCCGCAGCCCCGGGGCGGGGTCAAGCGACCCTTCCGGCCAGACCGCCAGGCTGCGGCCGCCGGCCAGCGCAGCGGTGAGGTGACCGGTGCTGGCCGCGGCCTGCTGCGGCTGCGCCCGGTGGACGAACTCGCAGCCGATCCGGCGCAGGAACATCCCGGCGATGCGTTGCGTGGCGAACTTCTCTGCTACCGCGAAGCACACCGGCCCGGGGAGGCAGAGCACCAGCACGAGCCCGTCGGCGAAGCTGGCGTGGTTAGCGACAGCAACGAACGGGCTGGCGCCGCCGGTTATCTCCCCGGCCACGGTGAGCGGGACGCCCGACAGCCGGCGCAGCAGCCGCGCCGCCGCACGGAGCACCGCCCAGCGTGTCCGCAGGCCAGGCAGCGTGGCCACCAGCAGCCAGGCCGGTGCGCCCACCGCCACGGTGATCCCCCACGCGTACCCGGCATACAGCAGGCCGGCGCCGGACCTGGCGGCGGTGCGCAGCCCAGGGCGCAGACCCGAGAGGGCGAACCGGGCCACCTGCCAGCGTGCCCCCCGGTCGGGACGTCCGAGCGTCCCGGCCAGGTACCGGTCGCGGGTGGCCGCGCGGCGGGTCTTGCCGCTCGCGGTCTTCAGCACGCTGCCGGGGGCTGCGAGCACGACCTCATCCGGCGGGACGCCCAGCAGCGTGGTCGCCAGCGCGGTGATCCTGCCGTTCAGTGCGGCCAGTTCCCCGGCGTCGTGCAAGCGCGTCTCGGCTACCAGGACAAGCCGTTCGGTTCCCGTGCCCGGGTCAGGGCAGCCGAGCAGTGCCACCCCGCCGTGCTCCACGCCGGCGAGCAGGCCGACGGCCTGCTCGGCCTCGTCAGGGTGCAGGTTGCGGCCGCGGCGGACGATGATGTCCTTCACCCGCCCGGTCAGGTACAGCTCACCGTCGGCCAGGTAGCCGAGGTCACCGGTGTCCACCCAGGGCCCGCGCCGCAGGGCCCGGGTGGCGGTCTCGTTGCGGAAGTACCCGGGGGTGGCCGACGGCCCGGTGAACTCGAGGCGTCCCTCCCGGCGCTCACCAAGCTCGTTGCCCGCGGTGTCCACCACCCGCACCTGGTAGCCGGGCAGCGGCCGCCCGCAGGAGGCGGCCTGCAGCACGTCGCTGGCCACGGCGCGGTCGCCGGCCGTGGCCGGCACCGCCCGCCCGCGCCGGGCCAGAGCGGCGCGGTCGATCGCGTCGATGGCCGGCCCGCGGCCCAGCGGCGGGAAGGTGACCGCGACGCCTGCCTCGGCCAGCCCGTAGGCCGGGGTCATCGCTTCCGGACGCAGCCCATAGGGCGCGAAACGCTCAGCGAACCGGCTGAGCGTGGCCGGGCTGACCGCCTCGGAGCCGTCGAATGCCAGCCGCCAGGCCGACAGGTCGACGCCATCCAGCTCCCGGTCGGGAATCTGCCGCAGGCACAGTTCGTACCCGAAGTTCGGTGCCCCGGACAGGGTGCCGTGCTGTTCGCTGATCGCGCGCAGCCACCGCACCGGCCGGGACAGGAAGGCCAGCGGGGACATCACCGCGAGTGGGAAGCCGTAGTACAGGCCGGCCAGCCACGCGCCGATCAGCCCCATGTCGTGGTACAGCGGAAGCCAGCTCACGAACAGATCCTGCGGGCCGGCGTCGGCTGCGCTGCCCATCGCGCGGATGCTGGCGAGCAGGTGACGATGCGCGAGTATCACGCCCTTGGGGTCACCGGTGCTGCCCGAGGTGTACTGCAGCAGCGCCGTGTCGTCCGCTGCCGCGGTCGGCAGCACGCCCCCGCGCCCGGCGCCTGCCTGTAGTTCCGCTGTGGTCATCACCTGCCGCAGTGACGGAACCTGGTAGCGCAGCGCCCGGCCGAGCAGGCGTGCCTCCGGGACGGTGATGAGCACCGCCGCGAGCGCGTTACGGAGGATCCCGGCCTGGCGGTGCAGGTGCTCTTCCAGCCCGGCCGGCCGCGCGGGCGGATAGATGGGGACTATCACCCCGCCGGCCATCAGCGTGCCCATGAACGCCAGGAAGAACTCTGGGCCGGTCGGCAGCATGATCGCCACCGCCTCCCCCGGGCCCAGTCCGCCTCGCCGCAGCCCGGCGGCCACCGCCACGGCCCCGGCTGACAGGCCGCCGTAGGTGATCTCCTGTGCTGAGGACGCTTCCCCGGCGAATTCAAGCACGCGGATGCAGGTGCGCGCGGGATGAGCCTGGGCATGCCAGGCCAGCGCATCCAGCAGCGTCTCCGCGTCCTCGGGCAGGCCGGCAGGCGCGGGCGCGGCGGCAACCGGCGCGGGCCCGGGCACGGGTGCTGGCGCGGCGGAAACGTGCGGGCCGGCGCCGCCGCGGGCAGCGCGCAGAACAGTCAGCCACTCCCCCGGCGTCTCGCCGCTCAAGATGCCATCTGGCAGCACGACCCCGGAGGCTTCCTCCATCCTTGACCGCAACTCGACGACCGCGAGGCTGTCCAGGCCCAGGTCGGCAGCGAGCCGGCTGTCCAGGCAGACCGGGAACCCGGTAGCGGCCGGGTGGATCTCTGCGATCAGCTCGCGGATGGTCCCCATGAGCAGCTCTTCATCGCCGGCCTCCGCGGGCGGTGCCACGCGCATTTCCTCAGCCATGCCACACCTCTTCGCAGCGCTCGACATCACAGGCGGAGCGGCTGTCCCGGTCAGGCGGCATTCTCCTCAGCCACCCACTGTCAAGCGTGGGCCTTGACCCCGCGCCGCGCACAGGGCCGTTAGTCGCCGATGCCCCGGCCAGCCGGGCAGCCAGGGACTTTTGCCCCTGCAGCACGCCGGCTTCCCGCATGAGGATCGACGTATAATCGCACCGGCCGGCGCGAGCCGCGCCCAATCGTCAACCGGTCATGCCTGGCTGGCTCGCGGCGTGGTGGACAGGATGGGCGGGCGGTACTCTGCCGGGCTCGGTATTGACGTTGCTCACACTCGCGCATCACCACCGGGGAATGGGCCCCTGCCCAGGCGGGGACCGTTGCGTCCTGCTGACCTAACCGCCAGGTCAGTGACTGAGCACACAGGCTGGGAGGCGGGATGGGCCTTCGGATCGTGCCAGGGACCGCTAACACAATGCTCGCGGGGGCGATCGCGCGGTCACTGGGCACCGAGCCGGTGACGTGCGAGCTGGACCGGTTCCCGGACGGCGAGCTGCGCCCAGTCGTGGACCCCGTGCGCGGCGACGACGTCTACGTGATCCAGCCCACGGGGCCGCCGGTCAGCGACCACCTCATGGAACTGCTCCTCCTGCTCGACGCCTGCCGCCGGGATGGCGCGGGCCGGATCACCGCAGTCGTGCCGTATTTCGGGTATGCCCGGCAGGACCGCCGCGGCCGGTCCGGTGAGCCCGTCGGTGCCCGGGTGGTCGCCGACGCGCTGGCCGCCGCCGGTGCCCAGTGCCTCGTCGTCGTTGACCCGCACAGCGCCGCGCTGGAGGCCATGTGCAGCATCCCCGTGGAAATGCTGACGGCCGTGCCCGCGCTGGCGGGCGCGCTCGTCCCGGATGTCCCGGGCGATGCGGTGATCGTGGCACCCGACCTCGGCGCGGTCAAGCTCGCCGAACACTACGCCTCATTGCTGCAGCGGCCGGTCGCGGTGGTGCGCAAGACCAGGCTGACCGGAGCCACCGTCCGCGCCGAGGAGATGGCCGGCCACGTCGCTGGCCGCCCCGCCATCATCGTCGATGACATGATCAGCACCGGCGCAACGATCGAGGCCGCCACCCGGGTGGTCCTCGCTCACGGGGGCACGTCCAGCATTATCGTCGCCGCGACCCACGGGCTCCTGGTGGGAGGGGCCGCCCGGCGGCTCAGGGGGCTGCCGGTACGGCGCGTGGTCACCACCGACACGCTGCCGCAGGGCCACTCCGCCGCGCTCGCGCTTCAGGTGGAGTCCGTTGCGCCGCTGCTGGCCGATGCCATCAGCCGCCTGCACCACAACCAGCCGCTGGCAGGCCTGCTAGCCCGCACCTGACCAGCGGCTCACCTCTCCGCCACAGCGTGGTCCCAATGGCCGGCGTAGGTGTCCGCCAGGCACCGGCAACCTCGGCCGGGTTCAGCCGTGGGTGATCTCGATACGGCGGCCCTCCGCCTTAGTCTCTGGCAACGGGACGGTGACCTGCAGGATGCCCTTGTCATAGCTGGCAGCGACGTGCTCCGTATCCGCGCCTTTTGGCAGCGTGACTGACCGGGTGAGAGAGCCATAGCGGAATTCGCTGCGGTGCGGCTCTTCGTGCTCCTCGTGCCGCTCCGCGTGGATCGTCAGTGTCCCGTCCTCGACGCTGACCTCGACGTCCTTATCCGGGTCCAGGCCCGGTAGCTCGGCACGGAGAACATACTTGCCCTCCTGGACATAGTCCTCCACACGGAACGCGCGGCCTGTGGAAAACGGCAGCAGCGGCGCCCACGGCTCCTCAGACCACTCGGACAGGTCGGGGAACAGGACGTGTGGGCGCCTGCGCTCTAGCTTGGCCATGATGGCCTCCTTGCGCGACCTAGCAGGATCCTCTACCTCTGATCCGACGCCACCGCGAACGTCCGGCCCAGAGGACCAACTGCCCGCGCCCCAGGACTTTCGTCCCCTGGAAACTCGCCGTGCCATCGGAGATCATGAAATTGACCTGCGGGACGAGCGGAGGAGCTGGAAAGCGATGTCCCCGCCGGAGGCGGTATCACGGCGGCGGGCAGGAACCGAAGGCTGAGAGGCTCACAAGGCGACCCCTACAACCTGATCCGGGCAATGCCGGCGGAGGGAAATCGCCTCGCAGGCCTTTTGCAGGGAATCAGGCGTGAGTTAGCCGCTTTTGCCTGACCGGAGGCTCAGGAAGGGCTGGCCATGGCCATCCCTGCGATAATCAGCCCCTTCTGGCAGGCTCCGGCAAGGGCGAGCCGGGCGAGCGCCGCGGCAGGAGCTCTCGTGCCAGGCGCAGCACCAGTCGCTTGATCCCCGGGGTTCTGGGAGGACGGCCGGGCCTGCGCCCGCTCGTGTCGTACTTCTTCGTGGCCAGCGTGCGGTGCCAGGTCAGGAGCGTCGCAGGCGTGACAGGGAACACCTCGGACCAGCGCCGACGTGACACGATCCGTGCCAGCGCGGCGAACCAGGCCCGGTCCGCCGGCTCGTACTGCACCCGGCCAACCTGGCGGCGCAGCACCGCGTTCTCATGCCGGAGTACCAGTACTTCGGCCACTGTCGCCCGGTCGCTGCGGAACAGCACGACGACCAGGCCGAGTATCCGCCATGTCAGCACGTAGACGATCGTGAGCACCCGCCCAGCCAATCATCACCGCCATCCAGCCTGCCGGGAATAGTGCAGGTCGGGACGTTCGTCGCCTGCCAAGTCCGCGCCCGGGATGGGCTCAGCAATCAGGACGTTTCCTGATCTTCTGCCGACGCCCTGCGCTACAACGCGCGCGCACTCTCCATTCACGTCATCCAGCAGCCCCCGGCTCCTCCCGCAGTCAGGACGTCATGCCCCGTCCGGTCCCGCTCCGGCCTCCGGCAGCATCAGGCCGCCTGACGCTGCCTTCGAGAAGAACACCGGGCGTGATCATCTTCTCGCAGCCGCCTGGCCAGTTCGGGCGGCCGCCAGCACAATGCGCTTTGCCGGCTCCTATTTGCCAGACCAGCCGTTGCTGAAGCTGGTGGCAGCCCGCTCAGCCAGCTGCGTGGCATGCGCCGGGCAGGCCGCGGGTCTTGCCGCCGCTTTCCACGGCAACCAGCCCGCAGAAGCTCGCGTCCCCACCTTCCAGCTGCCATTCTGGGGGTTTCTTGCCCCGTTCTAGCATGGACGTGGCACGGCCTGGCGGGTTGGTGTCGGTCCCCTCAGATCATCTGATCCGTAGCAACGGGCGGAGCGTCCAGCACGTTCACCTGATTGCTGCCTCGGCTCCGGCTCCGCAGCTGTCGCCCAGACGTCGGCTGCTGCCCCACAGCCTTGGCAGCAGTGTTTGCAGCAGCGGGCGAGCTGACCGCTTCCTTTGCCCAGCTGGGCGGCAGATGGGCTGCTTTGCTTGTGTGCGGGTCCGCATGCCTGTTTGGGTTGCTGGCGTGCTTGATGACACATTCCCGCTGTGGTGGGCAGGCCGGCAGGCCGTCCTGACCCTGCCGGAGCACATCACTGTCTCCAATGCTGGCCAGATCCGCGAGAACCTGCTGGCGGTGATCAACGGCGGGGCGGCTGCCGTGATCGTGGACATGACCGCGACGCTTTCGTGTGATCACGCTGGCGTGAATGCCGTTGCGCGCGCCTATCAGCGCGCGGTCGTCAGCCGCACCCAGCTGAAACTGGTAGTCACCGCGCAGACTGTCCGGCGGGTCCTGGGCATCGAGGGACTCGACCGCCAGATACCGATCTACCCGTCGCTGGATGCAGCCATCGCGGCGGATGCACCTGCTGAGCAGTTCCGTCCCGGTGAGGGTGGCGGTACTCGCGGATCAGCTCGCCAGTTTTTCAGGGCGCGTCAGAGTCGCGCGGGGCCGGGGTCTGCAGCGATCACCCCGGCGCTGCTGTGGCAGCTGATCGACGCTCTGGGCGATGGCCTGGCGCTGACCGATGACGGCGGGCGGATCGTGCTGGCCAACCGGCGGCTGGCGGACATGCTCGGATACGGGCGGGACGAGCTGATCGGCCGCCCGGTCGAGGACCTGGTCCCGGCCGGCCTGCGCGCCGCTCACCGCGGCCACCGCGCCGCTTATGCGCGGGAGCCCTCGCCCCGCCCAATGCGCGACCGGGCGCGGCTTGTCGGCCTGCGCAAAGACGGCGCCACGGTCCCGGTCGAGATCAGCCTCAGTCCCGTGCCGACCGCGACCGGTCATTTCACGCTGACCGTGATCCGGGATGCCACCGAGATCCGCAAGCACAAGGATCTCGCGGACCTCGCGCGGGCAGCCGTCGCCGGGCAAGCCGACCGCGGCCAGGAACTGCTCGACCGTGTCGTGCACAGCCTCTATCAGGTCGGTCTCAGCCTGCAGGCCGCGGCCGGCCTGCCCAGCGATGTAGCCCGGGAGCGCATCACCGACGCTCTGGCGCGGCTGGACGACACGATCCACGACATCCGCGATCACAGCTTCGCCAGCCGCAGCCAGCCCCCGCCCAGCCCCGCGCCGCCGAACGGGGCCAGCTGACCAGCACTGCCCCCGTCCTCGGATATCCGTCCCGGCCGCAGCTGCCGAGGGGACCTATGGCGTCTGGATCAGGGACCTAGTTCCGCTTCCGGCTCCCCGCCCGGCGGGTTGACTGGTGTGATGTTCGCCGGCGGCGAGGTGTGCCTGGAGGCCGGCTTCGCCGCGGCCCGCGCCCGGCTGGCCAATCTGATTCACGGCAGCCTGCTGAAAGACGCTTCCCAAGATGCCTGCAGCGGGGCTGTCACCGGCCTGGCGCGAATCGGCCCGCTGGGCTCGGCGCCGGGGGTATCCCGGCTGGCCGAGGTGCACTTCCGGGATCTGGTGGACCACGGCGAGCGGTGCCTCCTGACACTGAGATGGGAAGCCACCGGCCCGGGCGGCCCTGCTGAGGAGTCGGCTACGAGCGCAGCATAAGTCCAATCCCGGAAGCGCTGATCGCGCCGGTCCCGGGCAGCGTGGGCACTGATGCATGTCCCGCGGCTGGCGTGTTCAGGTCGCCGGGTCAGGGCTGTGCGCGAAGTGGCTGAGGAACCAGTCCCGGGCCAGCCGGGCGGCGGCGTCGAGGGTGCCGGGTTCCTCGAACAAGTGGGTGGCGCCGGGCACCACGGCCAGGTGGTTTTCGCAGCGCAGCTCGGCCTGGGCCCGGCGGTTGAGGTCAAGGACCACCTCGTCGCAACCGCCGACGATGAGCAGCGTGGGCGCGGTCACGGCCGCCAGCCGGGGCCGGGCGAGATCGGGACGGCCGCCACGCGACACCACGGCCGCGATGTCAGAGCCAGGCTCGGCGGCGGCCCACAGCGCTGCCGCCGCACCGGTACTGGCACCGAAGTAACCGACAGCGGCGCAGGCGGCACGCGGCTGGGCAAGCAGCCAGCTGGTGACTTCGGTGAGGCGGCCGGCGAGCAGGCCGATGTCGAACACGTTGGCCCGGTCGCGTTCTTCCTCGGGAGTGAGCAAGTCGAACAGGAGCGTGCCCAGGCCGGCTTGGTTCAAGATGCCGGCGACGTACCGGTTGCGGGGGCTGTGCCGGCTGCTGCCGCTGCCGTGGGCGAATAGCACGATCCCCGGTGCCTGTTCTGGCACCGTCAGGTAGCCGGCCAGGCGGACCAGCCCGGCGTCGGCCTCCACCTCTTCGCCCCCGGGCGGGTCGGCAGCGGGCGCCGGGCCCGCCTGCGCCGCGGACACCGGAGTGGCCGCCCGCTCCAGGCAGGCGACCACCTGGTCATCGCTTACCGGGGAGAAGTCGGCGTAGAACTGGCCGATGGCGCTGAACCATGGCGGTGTGTACGCGCAGACCAGCTCGTCGGCCTCACCGCTGAAGCCCGCTTCCCACCCCGGCGGCGCGACGGGCACAGCGAGCACCACCCGGGCTGCCCCGTGCGCCCGGGCGATCTGGCAGGCGGCCCGGGCGGTGGACCCGGTGGCGATGCCGTCATCAACCACCACCGCGACCTTGCCATCCAGCGGCTGGCGCGCCCGCCCGGCCCGGTAACACGCGGCACGGACTGCCACCACCGCCTGCTCCCGCGCCACGACCGCGGCCAGCTCGCTTCCCGGCACCCCGGCCAGGCCGACGACCGCCCGGTTGATGACCCGCACCCCGTCCTCACCGACCGCGCCCATCCCCAGCTCAGGCTGGAACGGCACCCCGAGCTTGCGCACCACGATCACATCTAGCGGCGCACCAAGCGCACGGGCAACCTGCAAGCCGACCGGGACGCCGCCCCGTGGCAAGCCGAGCACCACCACCGGCTCGCCCCGCAGGTGCTCCAGCTTTGCGGCCAGCCGCCGCCCGGCATCGTCGCGATCAGCGAAAATCATGACAACTCCTGGTAACAAGCTTTCCCCGGGCCGGATCAGGGCCGCCAGGGCCGATGGTCACCTTGCCGCCTGGGCACGGGATGTCCGGCGGCCTGGCCGGTGAACTCCCACCCACCCTCTTGGAGAACGCGGCCAGGCTGCGCGGGACCTTCGCCCTGCCGCCGCACTCGCCGCCGTCGGCGCAGCCCGCAGGCAGCATCCCCCATGCTGAGCTGCACCCGGCCGTGGACCACCTGCGCGGCGGCATCTACGTGCTCCCGCCCACTGGGCCCCTGATCAGAGGCGTGGCAGCGGTAACGCCGAGGCTACGGCTGACGCTGCTCGGCGCGGGAGCGATGAACTCGCCTCGTTACCCGCCGGCCGGGCTAGCCTGGCCGTGACATCAGGCACCCTGACTCCTCCGGCCGGGCCGTGGCACTCGGGCCACGGCAGCGCCACAGCCAGCCGCCCGGGCAGGACGGCCGCACTGCTGGCACGGGGCGCGGCAGGGATGGAAGGTAGGCGCCGCCACGCCTGCCAGGTAGAGCCGAAGGTCACCACCCGGGCCTGGGTCAAAGGCGCAGCTGAGCCCGGCCTGATGGGTGAGATCCTCGAGTTCGGTCGCGGCGCTGCTGAGCAGCATGTGGGCCAGGTCAGACAGGGCACGTGCCACCGCGATCTCCTCACCGATCCCGGTGACATCCGGGTCGGCCGGATTCCGACGCGCGGTCCCATGGCCGAACATGTGGGCACCGTTGTCCATTGTCAGCCGGGCATCGGCGACAGTCAGGCGATCCTGTTCCCTGATGGTCAGCTCGACCAGCCAGTGATCTGTCAGGTTCATCGCTGGGCACCTCCTTCAGCCTGCAGGACAGGCCGTTCGTCGTTGTGCCAGGCTGCCAGCCCGCAGCCGGCCCAGGGGTCATTGCCTGGCGGTCCACCGCGGCTCGGTCATCCGCCAGTCGGCGTCCCAGGCGGCCAGCCGCCGCCGCTGCAGCCTGTGGCGAGCGATCACCCCAGCGCCTGCCAGGAGCCATCCCAGTACCGTCAGGGCGAGCAGCACAGCAAGGACCACCTGGCCTATCACCTGCTCGTGCCGCAGCGGCGGGCTGGTCAGCCTGCCGGAGGCATCAGCCCATACCAGTACCGTGCGGCCGGCCCTGGCGCCGGCCGGGGCGTCAACATCGCCACTGTGCTGGGTGCCGTTGCGGGCGGTCCACCTGGCCCGCACCTGCGGCTCGTACCCGGCGTACCCCCGGGAGGGAGCATCGGCGAGCAGGACCGCGGGGACCTGATGCCAGGCGGACTGCTGGGCATGCTCGACGCGCAGGCCGGCCGCATAAGACCACTGCCCGGCCACCACCGCGACCAGGGGAGCGCCGATCAGGAAGGCGGCGGCCAGCCCGGCCATGAGGACAGCCTCCACCCGGTCCACAGCGCGCCGCAGCGGGTTACGGTCGGGCCACAGCCCGCGCAGCCGCCGACCGCACCCTGTCACGCACGGTAGTGGATCGCGTCTCATCTCCGGCCTCTCGCCCAGGATCCCGCGTCCTGGCTGCTGCGGTCAGAGGCGATCCTCCTGCCACGCCGGGACCTTGGGCCCCGCGGGTGACTGCCCGCACCCGGCCATATCCCTCGGACCCTCTACCGGCGAGTCCGGTAATCCCGCAGGCTGAGCTTCATGGGCGCGGCCTGTCCTCTGACGGCCCAGGCGCGCCGTGAGGATGCGCCGGAGGCCGTGGCGCCCGGATGAGCTCGATTCCTGCGCTGTCCAGGCCGGTGAGTTCCCACCCGTCGTCCTGCACGTCGATGGCCATGCGTGAGGTCCCGAGCCGCAGATTCCTCAGGTGCAGCGGCAGGTAGCGCTCCGGGATCGCTGGCGCGCACCACGCCCGGCCGGCGGAAAGTTCCGGCGTGAACCGCAGCAGGCTATGCAGCAGTTGCAGCGGGGCGGCCGCGGCCCATGCCTGCGGCGAGCAGGAGGTCGGGTAGGGAACCGGAGCCGGATAGTCGGCCCGTGAGAAGCCGCAGAACAGTTCGGGCAGGCGGTGGCCGAAATGCCCGGCAGCGTCAAAAACTGCCGCGGCGATCTGCTGGGCGTGGCCGGTGAAGCCGTAACGCATCAGGCCGGCCGCGCACAGTGCGTTGTCGTGCGGCCACACCGACCCGTTGTGGTAGCTCATCGGGTTGTAGGCGGCCATGGACGCGGCCAGCGTCCGGATTCCCCAGCCGCTGAACATATCATCGGACAGCAGGTGCTCTGCGACCAGCGCCGCTTTGCCCGGGTCCGCGATCCCGGTCCACAGGCAGTGCCCGATGTTCGAGGTGAGAGAATCAACTGGCCGCTTCTCCCGGTCCAGCGCGACCGCGAACCAGCCCCGGTCAGCCAGCCAGTAGGCATCGTTGAACGCCTGCCTGATCCGGTCAGCCTTCACGTCCCAGGAACTGGCACCCAGCGTGTCCCCGGCCTCCCGCGCGAAACGGGCCCTGGCCCGGTATGCCGCATAGGTGTATCCCTGCACTTCGGCAAGTGCGATGGGCGGCTCGGCCATCCGCCCGTCAGCGAAGTTGATCCCGTCCCAGGAGTCCTTCCAGCCCTGGTTGACCAGGCCACGGCTGGTCTTGCGGGAGTACTCGACGAACCCGTCGCCGTCAGCGTCCCCGTAATGCTCGATCCACTCCAGCGCGCGGTCGGCGTGCGGCAGCAGCGCCTGGACCTCGGCGTCATGGCCGCCCCACCGCTGCAGTTCCCCGAGCAGCATGACGAACAGGGAGGTCGCATCCGCGGTTCCGTAGTATGCGCTGCGCCCGCCGAGCGCGAGCGTGGCTGCCGGGCCGAACCGGACCTCGTGCAAGATCCTGCCCGGCTCCTCCTCCGATGCGGGGTCAATGGCGCTTCCCTGCCGGCCCGCCAGCGTCTGCAAGGTGCCGAGAGCGAGCGCGGCATCCCATGGCAGCAGCATCCACGAGGTCAGCAGCGAGTCCCGCCCGAACAAGGCCATGAACCATGGCGCGCCTGCCGCCACCACCGGCCGGCCGGGGTACTCGGGGTCGAAGATGCGCAGTGCCCCCAGATCCTCGATGCTGCGGTGCAGCACCGCCGCGAGGTCCCGGTCAGCTGTGCGGACCTGCGGAGCGCTCCCCCGCCACTCCCGCAGCCTGCGCGCAGGAATGGCATGCTCGGCGGCCTGGCCACGCGGATGGCGCAGCATCATCGGAACCCCATCAGTGACCGGCACCACCTCTACGCTTGCCGTCCACTGGCCGCGGGCGGGGACTGCCACGTGCCACTGGAAGACGCCGTCCGTGATCGAGGGGTGCCCGTCGCCGCGGATGACCAGCCCGCGCTGAGGTTCCCCCCGGCGGCTTGCGAACCTCAGCGCCGAGTCTTCGGCACTCGCGCTCACGGCTGCCTGCGGCCGCGCCCGGCCGTCCTTGACCTCGAACAGGTCAGCGAAATCAGTGGCCGCGGCGAGCGTCACAACGCACGTGGCTGGCAGCGGCGCGGTATTCCGGATGATCACGTCCTCGCGCATGCCATCGCCGGCGTAACGGTGCCGCACCACCAGCAGCGTGCTGTCAGCGAGTCCGGCTGGGGGCGGCATCTGGCCCAGGAATGCAGCGGCGTACGGTTCGGCCTGCTGGACCGTCAGGGGTTGCGGCGCGCGGCCGTCGACGGCGAGTTCCCAGCGCGACAGCACGCGCGTGTCCCGGACGAACAGCCCTTGTGCGCGCCCGGGCCGGATGTCGCCGCCAGGTCCGCTGATGCAGAATGTGGAACCTTCGACCAGCGTAACGGTGCCGCCCGGCGTGCCCTGGCTGACCGGCGCCTCACCAGCTGACCACGGCCTGGTCATGGCTGCCTCTCCGGACTAGTCCCGCGGTCTGCGGGTTTCAGACGCTGATCCGGACCTGGCCGACGAACCGCACGCGCATGAACTGGCCAGGATGCTCCAGGATGCGGCGGTAGAGCCGTTGGTGGTCGAGCGCCATGCGCATGAGGGAGAACCGTCGCTCCGCGGCGGCCCGGCACTGGCGACGCTCAATCTCGGGTACGCGGTCAACTGCGGTGATCATCTCCTCCTCATCATGGCACAGGTACCCTGTACGGCCCGGATCGATGATTTCGGGCGCCGCGCCGTTCGGGAAGGCTAGCACTGGGGTCGCCGACGCCAGCGCCTCCACCATGACCAGGCCGAACGGCTCGCGCCAGGTGATCGGGTTGAGCAGGGCCGCCGCCCCGCGCAGCAGTTCCAGCCGGGACGCCAGCGGCAACTCGGCCGGCATCTCATCATCGGGCCCGAGCAGCGGCCGCACCCGCTGCTCGAAGTAGGCCCGCTCGGCGGGCTCATGCATCTTCGCCACGATCACCAGCCGCTGTCCGGCGCGCCTGGCAACCCGCACCGCGTGGTGCACACCCTTATCAGCGCACATCCTGCCCACGAACAGCAGGTAGCCGCCGTCCCCGGGCCCTGGCCGGTACACCTCCAGGTCGATGCCGTGATGGATGACCGCAGCGATGGGGATCCCGCCTGAGGCGCAGGCTTGTGAGTGCGAGATCGCCACGATCGAGGCGTGCCGGGCGACCTCGGCGAAGATGCGGCGGGTCTGCGGGGTGAACGGCCCGTGGTTGGTGGTCACGACCGGCGGCCGACGGATCTCGCGACGGCCCGCCACCAGCGGGCCTAGGGCGGTGTGGTCGTGGATGATGTCCACATCGGCCAGTGCATCGTAGGCGGCCAGGACGTGCGCCGCTTCCGGGATGTCAGCGTCCATCGGCTCGATCCCCGCCGGGTAGAGATACTTGAGCGGTACCGGACAGGTGGACTCACCGACCGTGAACAACCGCACGTCGTGACCCAGTGCCTGCAGGCCCCTGGCGAGGTTGTCGATAACGACCTCGGTACCGCCGTAACCGGGCGGCGGGACCGGCAGCCACGGCGGCGCGATTAAGCCGATCCGCATGATTAGCCTCCTACCGCGTGCGGGCGGAGGGGTCAGCGGGTGCCCGGCGGGTCATGGCCCGCGCACCGGCTGGGCGGCGCCAGAGCCGATCCGGTGTCCAGGTAAGCAGCCGAAACCCTTATATCACAATGACATCAGGTGGTTCAGCCTGCTGGCAGTGCCCAACGTCCCGCCCTCCTGGGGCCAAAGGCACCAGCATCACCGGGACAACGGCATCGCGCACGGTCCGGCGGACGGTGCGCGCCCGGCCCGGGTCGAGCTGCTGTGACCAGCCGAGCGCGATCATGTCAGCCTGTTCGGCCGCAGCCACGTCGAGGACGTGCTCCCCGGCCACCCCGCTGCGGAGTTCCAGCTGCACCCCGGGCTGCGCGCAGTAGCGGGCCAGGAATTCCTCCGCCCAGGCCCCCCTGGCATGCGCGGCCTGATCCCAGAACCTGGGGACTGTCTGGGCGTCGAACACGTGCAGCACCACCAGATCGACTCCGGCGCGGGCGAACTGCTCCGCCGTCTCGGCCACCGCCGCCGCCGACTCCGCCGTCCCGTCCAGCGGGACCAGTACCCGGCGGATCTGACGCTGCCTGCCCCGCGCCGCAGCGGGCACCAGGATCACCGGCCTGGCTGATCGCTGCACGACGCGCTGCCAGACCGGCCGCGTCACCTCATCCCCTGCCAGCACGGCCAGCAGGGCCCCGCGACTGTGCAGTGCGCTCAGCACCTGAGCCGCGGCCCGCTCGGCGCTCAGCCCCGTGGGCAGGCTGACCTGCCGCACCTGGGCGTGCGCCATCTCGGCGACCGCCGCCGCCGCGCCGGCCACCAGGACGTCCATCTTTCCGCCGCCGAGCACCGCGAGCACATGCGTCATGTCAGGCTCCTCATCCGCGCCGCCCAAGACTGGCCCGGCCAGCCACCCGCCGGGGCGCTTCGCCAGCCAGCCCCGCCAGCAGCGGCCCGCTGGTAGCTATCTCGATCCGCTCGCGCGCGATGTCCAGCCGCACCCGGCGGCCCAGGCAGCGGAACCGCAGCTGCAAACTCCCCCACGCTCCGGGCAGCTGCGGGTCGACGCTCAGCATCCCGGCCCGGACCTGCAGGCCCGCAAAGCCGGTCAGGACCGCCTGCCAGACTCCGCCGAGGTTGGCCATGTGCAGGCCAGCAGCGGTGGTTCCGCTCAGGTCTTCGATATCCAGCGCGAGCGCGGTGCGCAGCATCGCCAGCGCCTCATCTGGCCGTCCTGCGCGAGCGAGCAGCGATGCGGTGACCGCCGGCGACAGCGATGACCCGTGTGCGGTCCGCGGGCCGTAGTAGTCAAGGTTGGGCACCAGCGAACCGGCCGCAACTTCCCCGGGCACCAGATGGTGCAGCATCAGCACGTCCGGTTGCTTGATCACCTGCGAGCCTGCCACCCGCTCCCGGCCAAGCAGCAGGTCAGCAGCGACCGGCGGCGCAGCGAAATCGGCGACCAGCAACGGCTCGAGGCCGAAGTAGCCGGCGAACTGCTCATAACGCCCGGTCGCCGGATCATAGCCATCCACGATCCGGTCAGCCAGGTCCCGCCAGTGACTGCTCCGCCCATCCGTCAGCCCGGCACGGTCCGCGGCGCCGGCCGCCGCGCGCAGATTCCAGCGGGCCATCACATTCGTGTACGCGTTGTCGTTCACGCGCTCGTGGTACTCGTCCGGGCCGATGACCCCGTCGATGTGCGCATTCCCCGCATCGTCGGGCCGGCATCTCGACGCCCAGTACCCGGCTGTTTCCAGCAGCAGCGGCAGCCCGGGGCGGGCTGCCCGCCCGGTCCACTCGGCGTAGCGGGCCGCCGCCCACGCCACGTCAGCCGTCACATGCTCTTCTAGCTGCCCGGTCAGGATGGGCACCACGCGGCCACCAAGGTGCCCGCTGGCCGGCGTGACGTCCTCGCCGCCAGCCGCCGACTCCCACGGGAAGCGGGCCCCCCGCCAGCCAGCCGCGCGGGCCCGCGCCCGGGCTGCCTTGAGCCGCCGCAGGCGGTAACGGATCATCGCAGCGGCTGCCGCTGGGTCAATGCTGACCAGCGCGGGCAGCACGAACACATCCGCGTCCCAGAACACATGCCCGGCATACCCGGTGCCGGACAGCCCCCGCGCGCCCACAGCGAGCTCATCACGGGGCTTGGTGTTGCACCACAGCTGGAACAGCGCGAACCGGAGGGCGAGCTGGACGGCGGGGTCGTCCGGGATCTGGACGTCAACTGTCTCCCAACGCGCCGCCCAGGCCGCCCGGTGCTCGGCGAGGAGCCGGTCGAAGCCGAGATCCACGGCAGCGCTGAGCGCCGCCGCGGCCTGGCCCGGCCCGGAGCGCCGCCGCGGGCAGGCGGCGTAGGCCGCTACCCGCTCCACGATGCGCAACTGGCCGTCACGCCGCGTCCGCTGCACCGCGAGCGCGCTGATGCCGCCGCCGCGGTCCGCATCGACCGTCGCCCAGTGCCGGCCGTCCTGGCGACCGCCGGTCATCGCCTTCCCGCGTGGCCGCTGGAGCGGAGGTCCCGGGCGCAGCCGGGCAGCTGAGGCCTCTGCGCGCAGCGCGACCACACCCGGGCTGGTGATGCTGGCAAACCGCAGGGACTGCAGCGGGTGCCCGCCCGGCCCCTGCTCCGTGCGTGCCAGCACACCCGACCGCAGGTCGAGCACCCGGACGTCCTGCGCCGGAGCGGGCTCGACAGCCAGGCCAGTCCACCGCGGGCCAGGCAGCAAGTGCTGATCGGAGCCGGTGCTGTCATAGACGCCCGCCGCCAGCACCACTGGAACCCCGCCCGGTACTGCTTCCTCCACCGACCCGCGGGTGGCGACGCCCCCGGCACCCAGCGTGAACAGCGACTCGGTCACCCGGTGGCGCAGCGGGTCGATCCCGGTCTCCCGCAAGATCCACGCCGGATCCTCGTCCACGCCGGCGACCCGCCCGCACCGGCGCCGCCACAACTGCTCGTCCAGCAGGCGCAGGAATGCCAGCAGGCCTCCGCCCACGTGCAGCACACCAGCTGGCACCCCGCCCGGCTCCGCCCCGACGGACACGGCGATCACCCGCGCCGCCTCGGGGATGAGCAACCGCGAATCGCTCCCGGCGACACCGCCAGCCGAGCCGAACTCCCCGCCTGCGACCAGCACCAGCCCAGGCCCTACACCCCGCCTGGCCAGGAAACTGAGGATGTCTCGCATGGAGTCCGGACTATCGGTCAGCCCGCCCGCCCGGCGGTGCAGCAACCCGAGACCCCCGGATCCCGTCTCGAACATTTCCGAGCCACGGTTGACGCACAACAGCAAGCGGCCAGGGCCCGGCGGCCGCAACCGCAACTGCCCAGCGACGTGCGCCACACCTGACTCGCTAATGACCGCAACATGCACACCGGCAGCACTCAGCGCCTCCAGGCGCCTGCGCACGGGCCCAACCAGGCAGCGACCGCCCGGCACTGCGGCACCTTCCCAGGTGAAGACCACCGCCTCCGCCGTACGGCCGATCAGGCCGCCATAGCGATCTGGCTTTACAGCCCTCTGCCCAGCAGGCCCGCACGCCTTTCTGTGCTCAGCACGGCCACCAGCCACCAGGGACAGCCGGCGAGCCTCAGCTGGCCTACCGCTTTCTGGGATGATGCTCAACAACCGTGTCGGCGGACGGGAAAAACACGCTCTCGTGGCCGTTCTTCCAGCGCACCAGGTACGGTGGCGCACCATCTTCGCCGTGAATCTCAACGATCACGCCTGCGCGGTCCTCATCACCCACATGGCGTCCCCTGATCAGCAGTTCATCGCCCACATTCGTTCGCATCGCCGACCTCCTGCCCGCGCTCGACGCCGATCATGCTCGCGCAGCCTGGCTGAGATGGCCAGGGCCGAAGGTCTGCCCGGCGCAGGGCCAGAGGCACCAGCCGGGGCGGGCTGCGGCCCGGCCGGCCGGGCCGTAGTTCCTGGATGCCGCGATATGGGGCCGGGCCCGCTGGTGATACTGCCCCGGTCATCGCGTGCCAGTGCCAGCGCGACGCCGACCCAGGCCAGGGCGTCGGCCATCTCGCTGCGGCCCGGTGGTCCGGCCAGGAGCCGGTCATGAACTGCAGCTCTTGCAGCTCACCCGCACATGGGTCGGTGACGAACACCAGCTCACGCGGCCCGCCGACGCGGGCCAGCGACAAGGCCGCGCCGACCGCCGCCACCGCGTCCGCGCACGCCATGCACGCGTGCCGCACCGAAGGCACCACGCCTTCACGCTCGGCGAGCGTATTGACCGACGCCCACACCCGGGCCGCGCGGGTCTCGTCCACCTCGATCATCCTCGGGTGAGCACGGCCATCGCCTGCCCGTGACCGCAGCATGACGCCCGCCCCAGGCGGCGAGCAGGGCGCGGAGCCGGCTACGGCCACGGCGATGCCGCGCCGCCAGCACGTCCCGGCTCACGACACCCAGGACCCGGCCGTCGTCCCCGCGGCACGCCCAGCCCGAGATCACCCGTCCGGTGGCTGGCCTGCCGCAGGGTTTCATGCCCGCCCGCCCACGCCGCACCCATGGGTGTTATCTTCAGCGCATCGCTCATCGTGCCTCCCTGCCTCACCAAAGGGCGATGGAGCACCCCCATCGCCGGCCACGTGGGCTTTCCACTGCATGTCAAGGGGGTCTCCGGCGGCGGCACAGGGCCAAAGGTCCCAGCGGCCAGCTTGTTTCCCAAGAGTTCAGCGGCTAGAGGCGGCGGCCATGGGCCCCGTCATCAGCCGTGGCGCGTGCCGCATGCCGCCGTGGCGATGTCTGTCAGCCGGTGACCTGGGGCGCGGCTGCTTCCCGTTTACTTCCACGATCGCCGCGCGAGAAGGACAGGGGCTCTGGTCCTGCTACCCGATCCTGGCCGGAGCATCGTTGCTGCGGGGATCCCTGTGGCCGCACGTCATGGCCGTGCGGGCCCCGGAAGACCTGGTCCTTGCGCCGCTGGGCCGCTCAGCGCCCCTGCCACCCTGGCTGGCGGCCAGCACGCCGCCACGGTCACGCTCACCCGCCGCCGGGCAGGTCCATCATGGGCCAGGCTGGCAGGGACCTTTGTCCCTGCCAGCGCAGGGGCTGCCCCCGTGAGAATGCGGTGTGACCACTACGGCCGGCCCGGCCCGCGGGCAGCATTCAGCCGGCGAAGCCTCGCTGGCCAGGCATGTCGTGGACACGCTCGGCGGGCGCTACTCCACCGGACTCGGCATCGACGTTGACGCCGGGGACGCACAGATCGAGCGGTGGTTCCTCGCGGCCACGCTGTTCGGGACCCGCACATCGGCCGCAGCTGCGGAACGCACGTTCCGGGTGCTGGGTGACGCAGGCGTGGCCCGGATCGGCCAGGCCCGCTGCATCGCACGGGAGGACCTCATCACCTGCCTCGGCAGGGGCGGCTACGGCTGCTACGACACCCGGGCGGCGGCGCTGCTCCAGTCCCTGCATGACGTGATCGGTGAGCGTTACGACGGGCGGGCCGCCATGATCGGCCAGCGGTTCCCCGCCTATCCCGCGGTCCGGGCAGCCCTGGGCATGCTGCCCGGCTGGGGGCCGGTGACCATCCAGCTGTTCCTGCGTGAGCTGCGCGGCACGTGGCCCGGCGCGCAGCCGCCGCTCGACCAGCGCGCCGAGTATGCCGCACGCCACCTCGGCCTCCCCAGCCCAGGCCAGCCGCCCCTTGATGTTCCCCGCCTTGCCGCCCTGGCCGCAGGATGTGGCACCGACCCCAGGGACCTCGAAAGCGGGCTGGTCAGGCTCACCCTGGCCCATCACCGCCGGGGCGCGGCGCCGTGCCCTGGCGGGCACCGCTGCGCCCAGCTCCAGCTGCCCACGCTGCCGGCGTGGCATCTGTGACGCCAGCAGGGCCCAGACGATGAGCGGAGCTGGATTCCGGCAGGCTGCGGGCAAACCAGGCCGGCAGGCAGGTGTCAGCGACCGGGCCATGCATGGCGCCGAGAGACCTGGCATGCCCGATTCGCCAGGCGGCGGGCTTCGGCTACGCCATAACCAAACTCGCCGCGCCGTAGCGGCGCGGCGAGCTGGCAGCGGCTGTTACCCGGTGCCGCCGGGGATGCCGGCTCCTGGCTCGACCGGACCGGTCACGGTCAGGTAGGCCGGCCCCTTCGTGGCCAGCGCCGGGAAGGTGTAATCAATGGTTGTGGCTGTCCGCTGGCCCGCCGTTGTCGCCGGCGGTGGGGCTGTGGTGTGGGTGGCAGCAGCCGATGCTGCGGTCAATCCGAGCGCGGATACGCCGACGGCCGCAGCGCCAATAGCGATGGTCTTGATCTTCACAGCAACCATCTTCTTTCTGCATTACCTATGATACCCGGCGCCGGATGCCCCGCTTGTGTCCTTCCTGCCGGGTACGGGGATGGTCGCCGGTGACGCAGCAACGTCATTCATGCATGGCCGCCGGCTTCTTGCTTGCTTTTCCGGGCGGTTCCGCCAGGCCCGAAGCTGAGCAAAGGACGCGGGCTACCAGCTGTTATGGCGAGGGCCGAGCCTCCCGCTGGCATTACCGGAAACCGGTCATCGCCTTTCCCGGCCTGGCTGGAATGGTCCTGATCGATCAGACGGCATAGGCAGCGGCCTGGTCCTGCGTTCCATGCCCAGCTCGTTCCGGTTCCCATACGGCGACGCCAGCTGAGCCCGGTGAATGCGACGGTGGCCGACGCGGTCCGGCTCGGCGCCACCCTGCCCATGATCTTGCCGCAGGGTTGTCAGTGCGGGTGGACGACGCTGACCGGGCAGGATGCGTAGAACAGCACGTCCTTGCTGACCGATCCCAGGTGCATTCCCGGCAGTCCCCGCGCATGCGCGGCGACTGTCAGGCTGACCGACCCCAGCAGCAACCCGCTGAGCCCGCCCTGCCCCCGGGAGCCGGCCACCACCATCTCAGCGCCAGGGCTGCATTCGCACAGCACCTGGGCCGCCAGCCCAGCGGCCAGCAGCGGGCGCACTGCTGAGGAGTCCATGACTGCCCGGGCATACCGTAGGCCGCGGCCGAGGGTCTCCTGCCCGCTTCGCCGCGCGAGCGCCCGCCAGCTACTACCAGTGGCGGGGCCGCTGCCTTTCTGCCTCGTCATGACGCGAGGAAGCCGGTGATCAGGGGCGTGAGCAGGCTCGGGCGGGTCACCAGCTCGACGTGGCCGCCGTGGTAGACGTGCAGCGTCGCGTGCGGGATGCCCGCGGCCAGGATACGGCCGTTGGCCACCGGGATGATCGGGTCCTCGTCGCCCGTGAGCACCAGGGTGCGCTGGCGGATGAGCGGCAGTAGCGGCAGCGTGGTGAACCCCAGCGCGGCGGTGTTCTGGTACAGGTAACCCATGCTGAGCGGGCTGATCCGCGCCTTGCGCAGGGCGCTGGTCAGCGCGTCCGGGTCGGTTTTCGCGCTGCCTCCCCACAGGTCGCCATAGCGGCGCAGGATGAGGTTCTTCACCAGCGGCAGCGGGTTGGGCGGCACCATCGTCTGCGGCCCGGTTGAGGTCGCCACCAAGATCAGCCGCCGGCACAGGCGCGGGTTGCACAGCGCGAACTGCTGAGCCAGCCCGCCTCCCCAGGAGATACCCAGGACGTCGGCCTGCTGGTGGCCGAGATTATGCAGCATCTCGCGCAAGAGCAGCGCCAGGGTGGTGAAACGGTACGGCAGATTGGGTAGCTGAGAGCCGCCGGCGCCGGGAGCATCGAAGCGGATCACCTCGATCGCCGGGTCGAGTGCATCCACGAACGGCCGCAAGGCTTCCAGCCGCATGCCGATGCCGTTGCACAGCAGCAGCGGAGGCCCTGTCCCGGTGCCTGGCCGGATCGCCACACGCAGCGGCGTCCCGCCCACCTGTGTGATCTCTTCGCGCACGTAGTCATCCCTGACAGGCATGCCCATTCCTCCTCGGACACGCCGTGGCTGCCGCGTCTGCGACAGCACTCACACGGTTACCGGGATAGTAACGATGCTTGAGATAGTACGCAATAAGCAACGTCCGCTTAGCGCGACTGGCAGCAGCCTGTGGGGCGCTCCAAAATCCGTCGCGCGTTGTCTGACCTGCAGGTTCGTGGAGTTGTTCACGCGGTTGTGTAGGACTCGTTGACCACACCGCTGCGTACTTTCCGTCGCTGCACGGGTGTTTCGAGGGGCATCACGACCGGCATGTCGTGGCCGGGTGGGGATCTGGCCGACATGTCGGGCTCTGGCGCGAATTCCGAAGTTCAGCTGCCGTTGACACCGGGCAGCGCTTGCCAGTGATAGTTCTCCCGGCCAGGCGGCCAGCGATCTGCCACACCAGCGGACAATCTTCCATCGAGCCTGCGCATGAGCAGTCAGGGGCCGGTGAACCCGGGGCGGGTGTTCTTCCGGGTCAGCTTCAGCTACTGGCGGCCAGCCCGGGACCGCTGGCAGCGAGCTGGCCAGGCTCCGGCGCCTGGCCGGGGTTCCCGGCGGCGTGCGCGGGCCGCCATCCCTGCCCGGGCGGTTGCCCTGCCCGGGCTGGGCCACCGGAGCCTGGCGGGGGCGGAACCCGCCGCGCGCAAACGCCAGCCCGCCGCTCCCGGGTGGCGGCCCGGGCCGGCCTGGCGCCCACGGGCACCAGGTCCGCGACCGCGGGCCACGACGGCTGCGGGGCCAGGACACGGCCAAGCACGCGTGCCAGCTCCCCCGCCGAAGGAGCGGCCACCAGCTCCCCTCCAGCTAGCGCCCACCACAGCAGCGTGGACCGGCCAAACCAGGCGCACGCCGGCGAACCGGCTGCTCAGATCGGCCTGGCCGTCGTGGATCGCCGCCTCGTAGGGATCCTGGGATGACGCAGGCTCCGCGGCGCCCGCGTCGCCCCAGGCGACATCGGCCCACACCAGGCGGCCCCGATGATCACCGCACACCCCGCTACGGACAGACAAGCCATGGACCACCAGCAGGCCCCTGCCATGTTCACCCGCCGGTTCATCGATCATCCGGGGCCCGCCCGGCGCCCCGCAGTCCGCGACCGCGACCCGCACCACCGGCCTGTGCCAGGTGACCTCCACGGCGAACCAGCCGCCCCGCCCGGTTGCCGTATGCCGCACCGCGTTCGCTCCCAGCTCGGTCGCGACACTGGCCACATCGTGGCGTGCCGGGCAGTCCGGCAACAGCGACGCCAGCCATCGCCGCACCTCGCCCAGCTGGCGCTCCTCACCCGGGAACACCCGCCGCCACCGCAGGCCGGGCCAGGGTGCCCAGGATGCCCGTGGTGTGCCCGTGCGCGGCTCCAGAACTCCGCTGGTGGAAGACATTTGTCCTCCCTTGCGTTCCGTGCGGCGCATTGACCTAGAACCAGGATCTGCCTAGGAACAAGCTTTCTTCCTGCACCGAGTCCTTGCTAAGGATATCAAGCAAGGTGGGTGATTTGTCAAGCGAAGGAGCTCGCCGACCCAGGCCGACGGGGGCCCCAGAAGGCGCTGTTGCGTTGGTCGATCACGTCACCATCTACCGGTGGGTGCAGCGGTGATCCGGACCGTCATCTTCCCGTTACGCCAGCGACACTCCTGGCCTGGCATCGCAAACTGGCCGCAAGGAAGTACGACACGAGCAAGCGGCGCAAGCCCGGCCGCCCGCCAACAGCCCGGAGTATCGCCCGCCTTGTCGTTCGGCTGGCGAACGAGAATCCGCTGTGGGGATACCGCCGGATCCATGGCGAACTGACCAAGCTCGGCGTGACGGTCGCGCCATCCACCGTCTGGGAGATCCTGCATGCCGCGGGCATCGATCCGGCGCCGCGGCGGTCGGGCCCGACGTGGCGGCAGTTCCTGCACGCCCAGGCCGCCAGGATCCTTGCCGTCGATTTCCTGCACGCAGACACCGTGCCGGTGTCCGGGCTGCTGATCATCTGGTCAGTGCTCGTGGGTGCCATCGCTCAGCCCTCCTCCGCCAGCTGGGCATCCCACGCGGCCACCGTCGCCGCGAGGCGGCTGCAGCCCTTAGCGTGGCCAGGCTCGTCATCCTCGGGGTGTCCGCGCACCGGCCCGCGGTCGTTGATCGTCTGCGCGCACGCAGGGCAGGTCCACGGGAATGTCACATAGTCGAAGCGCCACGACTCAGCACCGAAGGCGCCGGGGCCCGTGGCATACTCGAACGCCGCGTAGGCCAACGGGATCTCACGAGCGGCAGCGACCGGGCCCAGGTCAAGCGCGGCGCCGATCTCGTGCCAGGCCTGGCCGGCCTCGCGGGCGTACCTGATGTAGTCACGGGTGACCCGCACTGCCGCTGTCTCCAGAGCATGCGCGATCCGCAGTCCCGCGCCGGGCTCGGCGTAGTGCAGGACGGCAGCCTCACCAGGCCGCACCGGCCGCGACATAGTCTCGGTGCCGGTCTCCCGGGCAATGCGCTGCACCGCGCTGATTCCGGCCTGGTAGGCGTCGCGGGCGATTTCCTCATGCGCCTGGTGGCTGATGTGCTCGGTCTGATCGGTCATCATGGAACCCTTCAGCTGGAATGCCCCGCCGGGCCGGTCAGTGCTCGCCGACGGGTTCATCCTCGGCCATCCTCCCTCAGTTCCCGGTGACCGGACGGACCTGCAGGTCTTCCATGCTCAGGCGGCGTGCGGGTAGTCGTTGATCAGGCCGCCCTGTTGAACTCGAATACACGATCGCGGCGATCGCCTGCGTCTTTTCGTGGCTTCGCGTGGTCTGTCAGGCGACGATCTGGTACTCGTGGGTGAGTCCGCCGAGGACTTGTTTCCGGCGGATCCGCTGCTCAGCAAGGTTGATCGGCTCTGGTGGCCGGGTGCCAGCTTGATCCGGTGCGAGCTGATCGAGGGCACGGTGCGGCCGGGCGACGCTGTAGTGCAGCAGGTCTCGGTTAGCACCTGGCGCAGGTGGTGCTCATTGACGATCAGCAGTCGGCCGGGGACCTCGCGGCGCAGGGTGCCGATCATTCTTTGCCGTGGTCGCCGCGGTCCGCCGACGGGCCCGGTGCTCGCCGGGCGACAGGAGCCGACCGCAAGCGGCAGGCGCACCGCGGCACCTGCCAAGCCAGCCCGGCCACGCTACTGACCGCCAACGGGCCTGCCATGTACCTCCGGGGTACCTGGCATTGACCTCGCGCAGCCCTGGGCCGCCACCGGGCGCAGGCCAGCGCCGCGACCACGCCGGCGCATCCGATTCGTTACTTCTGCAGGATGTAGCTACCGGGCGCGGATCGAGCGGCGGGTGGTTGGTGCTGCCCAGCGTGCGCGGACGCTTCTGTCGATGAACGCTTTCCATGCGGCCGGGCTGAGCAGCGGGTTGTTGCTCGGCGCGGATGCGGCGATGAGGTTGGTCAGCATGAACTTCAGGCGCTCATTGTCCCGCCAGTCCAATTCGGCGTCAGCGAGCAGCTCCTCAGCGGTCCGCCCCATCGCCAGGTATGCCTGGACCGCGCGCCTGAGCAGCGGGTTCTCACTCCACGCGGGATCGGCGAACCGGCGGTCGCGGCGCTGCGGAGTGATCGCCGAACTGCCCGTCACGATGCCGGCGAGATCTGCTGCCAGCTGGCCGCGCTGGGCCACCGTCCCGGGACGGCGGGTCAGGTTGACCGCGTAGCGCACGAGGCTGGTATCGGGCCGGAGCCGACTCAACGAGCCAAGGGCGCTGGATCGGGGATGCCACCGCGACGCGGCAGAGGAGCAAGTTGACTTAAAGTTACCCATAATTTGGGAAACAAATTGTGTTCGCTGTGACTTAAGCGCCTTGAAGCGGCCGGTGGGATCATAACGGAATTGCAGAATTTGCCGATCCTGCTACGTTGAAATCTAAGTCTAGGAAAATACCGCCGAGCCGGTCCGAGATCTTGGAGGGCCCAGCTGCCTGGAGATGGGCAGCTATCACCAGGCCCGCCGCCAAGGAAGGAAGATCAACAATGAGCGAGATATTGGCCGAGGCTGGTCGCATAACCGGGCTCGGCCCGGAGATCAGCGGCAAGATAACTTTCGGCTTGCAGTCTGCTTATGCAAGGCTGAGTGGCCAGGAGCCGACGAGATTCGTCGCGTCGGCCAGTCAGATAGCGGACCTGAGCGATGAAGATCTGGTTGTCGTCCGGTTCAACCGCATTGATAACGGCACTGTTTCGGAGCCGTTGCCGGTTGTCGCGCTTTCCCGGGCGTAGGGGGCTGGTAAATGAATGGCGCGCCGATAATACGTCAGAGATGCCACTCCCCTCGAGGGGCGGGGGGGGTCATGAGCGAATCGCCTGAATTCCGTTCCGACTGCACATCCGCCGGGAGGCAGGGTCGCGCGGCAGCCGGCTTACAGCGAGCATGCCCGCTCCTACGAGCGGCGGACGAGCGTATGCCAGGGCTACCGCCGGGCAGTCGTCGAGGCACTCCCGGTCCACCGGGGGGAGGTGGTCCTCGACGTGGGATGCGGGACAGGGCTGTGCCACGGCTCGCTCCAGGACAAGGTCGGCCCTCAGGGCAGCGTCGTCGGCATTGAGGAGTCACCGGAAATGGTGGCGGTGGCGCGCGAGCGCATCGAGCAGGAAGGCTGGCATAACGTCACGGTCGTGCAGTCATCGGCCGAGGATGCGCAGATCGCGTCAACCGCCGACGCCGCTCTGTTCTGCGCCGTCCACGACATCCTGCAGTCCCCGGACGCGCTGCGGAACGTCCTGAGCAAGCTACGTCCTGGCGCCGGGGTGGCCGCTGGCGGCGGCAAATGGGTGGCACCATGGATGGTGGCCGCGAACCTGCTAGTGACGATGCTCCACGCTCCCTACGTGCAGAGCTTCGAGGGGTTCCGGCGGCCGTGGAATCATCTCGAGCAGCTGCTCGAGGACGTGCACGTCCGTGAGCTAGCGCTGGGCAGCGGGTATATCCTGACCGGCCAGGTGCCGCCGCGGGCCCGGTGCTAATGCTGTCTTGCTCGCTGGCGGAGGACCCGGCGGGTTCAGCAGGCCTGGCGCGGGCCGGCCGCGTCAGGCTGGTGTGCGCAGTGTGCTGCCGCGGCCAGGCTCTACCGACCAGCAGGCCTCGAGCAATGCGCGGGTGAGCAAGTGCGGCGCGCTGATGCATGCCCCGTGGTCGGCGTCCACGTAGTAGACCGATGCGCCCGGGATCGCCCGGGCCAGCTTGAGCTGGCGATCTGGCGGCACGACGCGGTCGCGTGTCGGGTTCCAAAGTCGGCGGCAGAGTCCTGAGAGGCGGTGATCGCCTCCTCGAACCGGCCCGCATCCCGCAAGACCCATGCCGAGGTCGTTCAGCGCCATGCCCTCGTCGCGCCGTGGCTGGGCCGCCTTCTCACTGGCTCGGGCCGCGCCGGGCTCTGGGTCCCCGGAGTTTCGGGAAGTGCGCCAGTCCGGCGAGACCCTGCCATAGAAGGCGCTGCGGAAGCTCGGGCACGCCGGCTAGAAAGAACGAGAAATCGTTCCTGGCGTTGACTTCGGCCAACCGCAGCAACGGCGGCAGCCGGCCGGCCGACGCCATAACGCGCAGCTGTCCTTCGAGCTGTCCCGCCGGCGTTTCGCGAGTGATCACACGTACCTGCTCGTCGGTCGGATTGGAGAACGCGTGCACGGTGCCGGGCGCCACAACCAGCGATTCTCCTGGTCCGAGATCGCGTACGCCGTGCCCAATCCTCACGCGTAGCCTGCCCTCGACAACTTCGAAAGTCTCCTGCTCGACCCGGTGCCAATGGGCGGGCGGGCCGGAGAGCCCCGATGGCAGGACGGCTTCGAACTCAAACACCTCGCCCTCAGTCTCATGCCCGGTACGGATTATGGAAATGAGTTCGCCCGTCGGCAAGCGCAGTATCCGGTCCTCGCTCATCGCTCTCCGCACCACGTATCCATGCCGTAGCTGGCATTGAAGGCAGCATACTTGAGCACTACCCTCGTATACAGGTGCAATATCCTGCGATGTTCTTTACGACGCGATTAGCCGATTGGACGCCGCCTCGAGCCATTGGCAACCGGTGGTGCACGTGGCTTGACCCCCCGGCTGTCGGCATCACGATCGGCCACAACCCGCGCTGGCGGCTGCTCAGCTGGGTGGCCGGGGGGGTTGTGATCATCGCGATCACCGGGCTTGCCCTCACTCCCGGCCCGGACCGGCCCAACCTGCCAGCGCTGCGGAACCCATTCGGGGTTGCCCCGGCCGCGGTGCCGTTCACCGCGGCCGCTGCCGGGCTCGCCGGGCTGGTCGGCTGCGCCGTCCTGGCGGCGTGGTCGCTGTTCGCCCGCGCCCGGCGCGGGACACCGGTAGAGCGGCAGCAGATCAAATGGCTGGCCTACTCCGGCTGCCTGGTGGCACTGATCCTGGTGCCCTCGGTGTCGCTGTCGCTGACCCCGGGGATCGCCGCCCGCATCGCCCAGGGCGCGCTGATGGTCGCCGTACTGACGATGCCGGCCGCCGTCGCGGTCGCCGTGCTCAAATACCGGCTCTACGACCTCGACATCGTAGTCCGGAAGACTGTGGTGGCCGCCCTGGTCGCTGCCGCCTTCACGGCGATCTACGCGCTCGCCGTGGTGGCAGCTAGCGCGGTGACCGGCCGGCCGGGCAGCAGCCCGCTCACCTTCGCCGCGGCGGCACTGGCCGCGCTGCTGCTGCAGCCGGTCCGCACCCGCGCCGGGCAGATCGCCGACCGCCTGGTCTACGGCCGGCGGGCCACCCCGTATGAGGTGCTGTCGGAGTTCTCCGGGCAGGTCGCCGGCACCTACTCGGTCGCCGACGTGCTGCCGCGGATGGCGGCGATGCTCGGCGAAGCGACCGGCGCCGAGCAGGCGGAAGTGTGGATGCAGGCCGCCGGGACCGAACACCTGGCGGCGGCATGGCCGGCCCAGGCCCCAGCGAGGGCAGCGCTGCAGGCAGACCCGGTACCAGACGGCCGTACCCGGGTCTTCGGCGTGGAGCATCAAGGGGAACGGCTGGGCTCGCTGCGGGTCACCTCCTCACCGCGGGAACCGCTGACCCCGGCCGGCCAGCGGCTGGTCCAGGCCGTAGCCGCCCAGGCCGGGCTGGTACTGCGCAACGTCGCCCTGGTCGAAGACCTGCGCGCATCCCGGCAGCGCCTGGTCGCCGCCGCCGACGAGGCCCGCCGCGGCCTGGAACGCGACCTGCACGACGGCGCCCAGCAGCAACTGGTCGCACTCCGGATCACCCTCGGCCTGGCCCGCCAGATGGTCCACAGCGCACCACAAGAAGCAGCCGGCCTCCTCGCGCAGACCGAAACCGCAGCAGCCGAGGCCGTTGAGGAACTGCGGGACCTGGCCCGCGGAATCTATCCGCCGCTGCTCGCCGACCTCGGCCTGGGCGCCGCGCTCCAGGCCCAGGTCTAGAAGGCGCCGCTCCCGGTCACCGTCGAGGCGGACGGGATGGGCAGGTATCCCCGGGAGATCGAAGCCGCGCTGTACTTCGCCATCCTCGAAGCACTCCAAAACGTCGCCAAATACGCCCACGCCACCGCAGCTTGCGTGACCCTCCGCAGCAATGGCCCGTTCCTCGCGTTCACCGTCGAAGATGACGGTACCGGTTTCGACCAGGCCACAACCCCCATGGGCACCGGCATACAAGGCATGGCCGACCGCATGGCCGCCCTCGGCGGCACCCTCCACATCACCTCCACCCCCGGCCACGGCACCCGCGTCACCGGCCAGATCCCCGCCCCGGAACGGCGCAATTCATGATCGTCCTCAGCCGGGCCACCCGTCGAGGGGCTCTTTGCCGCGCCCGGGAAAGAAGTTCTGTCGCTCAGGCCGCGGGGCGGCTACTTGTAAGCGGCCGTCTCCGTGGCTCCAGCCAGACCCGCGGTGACCCGTAGGTATCGCCGAACTCGCTGATGGCGCGGATCTCCTTGATCTTCTCCAGCAGCACCGCGTCCTGCAGCGCCCGGCGCGGCGGCCGCCGCCGGCGTTCCCGCCAGCCGTAATAGGTCGAGGCGGGGCTCAGACTCCCGCCATAGCCGCAGGGCACTCTCCCTCAGCTCTGCCGGGTACTTGCGCTGTGCTGCCACGAAGACTCCCTCCTGGCCTGTGATCAGACCATGATCGAAAGTCTCCGAAAAAGCGGGGGAAGCTCACTACGACCCGTTCCACGAACCAGGCCGGTCCCTCGCTGGCTGATCGCTTGGGACCTAGCCCTGCTACCGGCCTATTCGGCGTGTCGCAACTCCCCAGATCACCGTCGGGTCGGACTTTTGCCGACACCCTGAACTGTCACCCTGACGCCCGCACCTAAGTATTGGCACGGTGATGGCCAGACGGGCTGCATGAATATTCGTGCCTACCTGCCACCTGCAACGCCCGCACGTAGCCGCGTTGATGGTCGTTCGTTCTTATCGCGGCCGCTGGGCTAGGGCGGCGGGCAGGTGGATCGTGGAGCCGCCCAGGAGGGCAGGAGGGCGGAGGGCCGTGGCCGGCCTGGCGCAGTTCGATGACACCGGCGTTGGGGATCAGGTAGCGGCTGGCGAAGTGGCGGAAGCTGCGCATCTGGCCTTCGTCTGGTGTGGTGATGCCGGTCAGCAGTGACCACGCGACAGCTCGCATGAACAGCCCGTGGGTAAACACCACGACCGGCCCGGATCTCTGCGCGGTGAGCCGGCCCAGGAAATCCGTGGTGCGGCTGAGCAGGCCGGTGAAGGACTCAGCCCCGCAGCTGGCGTGATGAGGATCGGCCCGGTCCCAGTACGCCCGGGCGTACGGCTCGCGTTCCCGGGCCGTGCTGGCACGCCCGTGCAGGTCACCGAGGTAGGTGAACTCGTGGACGGGCCACTGCTGGCATGCCGCCCCGGGGAACCGGCTGATCGCCGGCTGCGCGGTCTGGCGTGCCCGCAGGTAGGGCGATGTCACGATCAGGGCCGGGAGGCCGGGGAGTACCCGCGCGACCTGCCTGGCCTGCCGGTGCCCGCCGGCGGTCAGCGGGATCGAACCCGGATCAGCGCAGGGCAGTCCCGCGTTGGACTCACTTTCACCATGACGGATCAGGAACACCCTGATCACCGCGGCCTCCTGGCCCTTCACCCATCCCGCCCGCGCCACCGCCCACCCCACCGGAGCCTGGACCGCCCAGCAGGCCCGCAACCTGTCCATGGATCTCGGCGGCCGGGCAGGCAGCTTCAGGTTCCTGATCCGCGACCGCAACAGCAAATTCACTGCGGAGTTCGATCAGATCTTCGCCGGCAACGGCACGAGGGTCATCAAGGCTCCGGTCCGGTCACCGCGGGCAAATTCTTTCGCGGAACGGTATGTGGGCACGCTGCGCCGCGAGTGCCTCGATCACGTGCTGATCTACGGCGAGCAGCATCTCCGGAGCGTCCTGGCCGAGTACGCCCGACATTACAACGCCCACCGGCCCCATCAGGCGCGGCAGCAGAGACCTCCATTGCACGAACCCGGCCAGGCCATCGATGTCACTGCCCGGATCGAGCACAGGCGCGCCGTCGCAGGCCTGATCAGCGAGTACCGCAGAGCAGCCTGACAGCAAAAAATGCCAGCTCCGCGCTCATGGGCCAGTTTTGGCACGGCATCCTTGGAATTCATCTATCAAAATGATATCATTTTTATAGATGGTCGGGTGGCCAACACCGCAGGCGACAGGAGGCATCCCGATGCGCGCACCCAACGACAACACCGCCGCGAAAGGCCTGCGCGGGGGGTGGCTAACTCCGACGCGACACGGCATACGGCGCCTGATCAACCCCTGGGCGTACCGCCACCTCCGCGCCTTTGGGGTCACGCATATTGCCGGTGGCAGTGTCGCGGCCGCCGCGGCCGCCGTGTGCCTCAGAATTGAGGCACTACCGTGAGGATCCTCCTGCACCAGATGCGTCCCTGGCCACCCGCGTGGCGCAGGCCAGTGGAGGATCGGCCACCCTACGCCGTGTGGGTCATCGGGGGCCTGATCGTCTGGGCATTCCTCCTGGCTGGCTTCATGGTATGGGACCTGCACAGCACATCCCGTACCACCATCTGGGCCATCTTCGCAGGCTGGTGCATCGGCGTGCTCGGTGCATCGATTGCCCGGAAAATCTACAGGTAAGGCGCCGTCCCTCCTCATCGCCGATCTCACGCACCCGGCAGGCGTTCTGTCACCGGCCCAGCTTGGCGATCAGCACCGCGCACGAAAGCTGCCCAGCCGAGCAAGCTCACCGGGCAAACGTGACCTGCTACGGCACTAGCTCTTCGCGGTCAGGCGACCCACGAGGGGACGACCTGGGCCAGCCGGTCAGGGTCGGTCAGCGCGCGGATCGCCGTGACGGCGCCGTCGGTGACGGTGAAGGCCATGATGGCCACGGGCCGTCCGCCTGCCGTGATGAGGACGCCTGGGATGCCGTTGACGAGCGCCGGATGGGCCAGTGCGCCTGGGCGCGTGCCGATCCTCGCCTGGGCTGCGACCTCGCTCGCGCCGCGGATGACGACGGTCCCGGCGGGACCCTGCGCCCGCAGCTCGGCCTCGGGGGCGAGCACGGCCAGCAGCCCGGCGAGATCGCCCCGGCCGGCCGCCGAGAGGAAAGCATCGGCGACTTCCCGGGCCGCCGCGTCAGTGCCGGCCGCCGCGTCGGCGGCGGCGGTCGCCGACGTGCCCAGGCGGATCCGGGCGCGGGCCCGGCTGGCCAGCATCTTGGTGGCCGCAGTGCTCCGGCCGAGGATGGCGGCGATCGTGTCGAACGGGATCTCGAACACGTCGTGGAGTACGAACGACACCCGCTCCGCCGGGGTGAGGGAGTCCATAACGACGTACAGCGCGAGGCCGACGGAGTCGCCGAGGATGGCCTCCTCCTCCGGATCGCTCCGCGGGTCCCCGGCCGCCTCCAGAGGAAGTATGCCAACGCTGAGTTCGAGCGGCTGCTCGCCCCGCACCCCGCGCCTGCGGAGCGCGTCCAGGCAGATCCGGCTGGTCACGGTGGTGAGCCAGCCGCGCAGGTCCTCAATGCCGTCACCGCCGGTCCGCGCGAGCCGCAGCCACGCCTCCTGGACGGCGTCGTCCGCGTCGGCGTGCGAGCCGAGCATGCGGAACGCGATCGCGTGGAGATAAGAGCGCTGGGTCTCGAACTCCGCGGCGAGCTTTTCCTCTTCGGTCACCGTTCTCCTTTGGCGTTCGGCGGTGTCACTACCAGGACGCATCGCGCGGCGGTGAGGTAACGCCGAGGCCGCGTTACCTCCCGCCGCGGCCAGACGTCGTAGTGCCGTCCACTGATCCACGATCTGCTCCTTGGCGGAGTAGCCCCAACCCACAGGAGGAAGTCCCAATGTCACCACGGATGTCTAGCCCGGTGATGGTCGTTCCCGACGCCTTGCCCACGCTGCTCGACCTGTCCGAAGTCATCAAGAAGGTCGGCCTGCCTCAGCAGACGCTCGATCTTGTTCATCTGCGCATAAGCCAGATCAACGGCTGTGCCGGCTGTATCCACCTGCACGCGGGTGATCTCGGGAAGTCAGAAGAGACGGACAGGCGGCTGCTCATGGTGGCTGCCTGGCGGGAAGCGCCCTACTTCAACGACGCCGAGCGTGCCGCGCTGGCACTGGCCGAGGCCATTACCCGCCTCAGCGACCGGGAGAACCCGGTGCCGGACGAGGCTTTCCAGGAGGCCGCCCGGCACTACAGCGAACAGGAACTCGGCGCCTTGGTCATCGCGATCGGCCTTGTCAACCTCTGGAACCGCGTTAACGTCTCCACCAAGCAGGTACCGGGCACGGACCGGAGCTGAGCGATCGTGGCGGCGGTCGCCGGGTACGCGATCAGCCAGTTTCAGGTGGCTTCGCCGCACGGAGCCGATCCGGCGGAGTCGCTGCGGGACTACCTAGCGCATCTGCGTGAGCTGCCGGCGGATTCGCCGGAGGTGTTCGCCGTGACCGCCGAGCTTGACCTGCCCGCCCGGACCGCCGGGACCCGGCGGTCCGGGCGGTGATGGAGCGACACGAGGCCAACTGGCGCCGGTCGCTGCGCGGACTGCTGGCCGTAGCAGCGCACGGGGATCGTGGACGCCTCAGGTAAGCGCGGAAGGGGCGGCGGAGCTGGTGATCGCGGTGGTCAAAGGCGTCCAGCTGGCGCCGGATGCGGCAGGCGCCCCTGCGCGCAGCTGGATGCGCTGCTCACGAGATCGCCTGCGACGCCGGGCCGGCGGCGAAGACAAGGAGGCACGACATGACTGACCCGCCCGTGCACCGGTTCCCTGGCCATGACGGCCTGGAACTGGCCTACCGCGAGATCGGGGACGGCCGTCCCCTCATGCTGCTGCACGGGTTCACCTCAGCTGGGCTGCAATGGCTACGCCATGGCCCCGCGGCCGCTTTCGCAAGGCACGGCTACCGTGTCATCCTCCCGGACCTGCGCGGCCACGGCGACAGCGCCCGGCCGCACGATCCTGCGGCCTACCCGCCCGACATCCTGGCCGACGACGGACTCGCACTAGCCGGCTGGCTCGGACTCGACGACTACGACCTCGGCGGCTACTCGATGGGCGGGCAGACCGTGCTGCGCATGCTGGCCCGCGGCGCCCGGCCCGCCCGCGCGATCGTCGCAGGCCAGGGACTCGACGCGATCACCCCCGCGACCAGCCGCAGCGACCGGTACCGCCGCGTGCTGACCGCCCTCGCCAGCGGGGACGCCATCGAGCCCGGGTCACCGGATGCGCAACAGGCACACTGGATCACCCAGTCCCGAGGCGACCCGCGGGCGCTGCTCCATGTCCTGGACACTCTCGTCGCAACACCCGAGGCCGCGCTCGGCCAGGTCCCGACCCCCACGCTCGTGCTCGTCGGCGACCAGGACACCGCCCACGCCTCCGCCGACACGCTCGCAGCCACCCTGCCCAACGCGCGATTCACCCGCGTGCCAGGCAGCCACTTCACCGCACTCGCCAGCCCCGGGCTCGCGACCGCGATACTCGCGTTCCTCAACGACCAGGCTCGCGAGCCGACGTCATGAACGTACGAGGAAAACGACACGCCGGTGAGAAACCCGCTGACGACAGGCCGGTGAGCACAAATCGCATCAGGCCAGGTCAACAGAGCACCGGACGACAAACGAGATGAGGACCTTACATAGAACGTGCCGTGCGAGGTCTTCGCCCGGCGCACCACGTTCGACACGCCCCGCCTGGTAGCCGTACTCGTCAAACTCGGCCAGTCCGGCCTCGAGCAGGTTCCTGCGGCCATGCTGCGCGGCTACCGCCGTGTTGATCACAGGCTCGACACATCAACCACGACAGGAGAATTCATGCCCACCAAGATGCTGCAGATTCCCACCGCGGACGGCCAGGCCGACGCTCTCGCCGCCTTCCCCGACCGTGGCGAGCGGCACCCGGGGGTGCTGCTGTACACGGACGCCTTCGGCGTGCGGCCCGAGCTGGAGGAGAGGGCCCGCGAACTGGCCCAGCACGGGTACTACGTGCTCGTCCCCAACCTCTACTACCGGCACGGCCCGGCACCGGTGATCGAACTTCCCGAGCACATCGGAGAAGAGATCCGGCCCGCGGTCATCGCCCAGTTGATGCCCTTGATCGAGGCGCACACCACCGAACGGGTCCTGCGCGACGCCGACGCCTACCTCAGGTTCCTCGCCACCCAGCCCGAGGTCAGCGCCGGGCCGGTCGCCGTGATCGGCTACTGCATAGGCGCCGCCTTGGCGATGCGCACCGCAGCGGCCCACCCCGGCCAGGTGGCCGCCGTCGCCGGATTCCACCCCGGCTTCCTGGTCACCGACGCGCCCGACAGCCCGCACCGCCTCGTCCCCAAGCTCACCGCCCAGGTCCACCTCGGCCTCGCCGAAGGCGACATGTCGCCCGGGGCCATCAGCGAGCTCAACCAGGCCCTGGATGCCGCAGGTGTCGGCTACACCACCGAGATCTACCCCGGCACCATCCACGGCTACACCATGTCCGACACCGACGCCTTCAACCCCTCCGCACTGCAGCGCCACTGGGACCGGCTCCTCCCCCTCCTCGACCGTACCCTGGCCAACAGCTGAGGCTCCGGGCCGGAAACCAAACCCGAAGTACACGGCTCCGGAGTTCTAGGGATGTTTCGAAGCCGGTGTGAGGGCGGGCGCAGCCTGCCCTCACCGACCGGGTTCATGATCGCGGACGGCGGAAACTTGGCTATCAGGTCGACAGCCACGGGCAGGGTCGGCCCTTGGCTCAGCGAGCGAGGACGATCTGGGACTGAATGACTCGGGCGACCAGGCGCTCTTGGTCGTCACGGACGTCGGACTCGATGACGATGAGTGTGCAGCCGAGGTGGATCGGCTTGGCAATCGCGTCGATGTGGCCGCGGGAGAGAGCGTTGAGGAAGTTCGTCTTCGACTCGATGGTGATCGTGCCCGCGGCGTGGGTTGGGAGGTTGCGGAATGCGCAGATGCCTCCCGCGGTGTCGGCCACGGCCATGATGACGCCTCCGTGGAGCACACCGCCGCTGGTGCAGAGATCCGGGCTCCAGTCGAGGCGGACTTGCACTTCGTCCGGGTCGTCACGGACCACGCAAAATCCGAGCATCCTTGCAAAAGGTATGAGGTCGAGTACATCGCCCTGGCCGGTCACCAGCGGACCGCTTGCGGCTCTTGCCCCGCGCCGTCTCGCTTGGGCGGGCACGCGGAGATGAAATGGAGGAGCTCGCCGTTGTAGCGCGCGGCGCTGGCGTAGAGCCCGTGGCCCGCGCCTTCGATCACCACCAGGCGGCTGTCAGGTACAAGGGCGGCGGTCGGACGCCCGGTGAGTTCGAGGGGGCATGAGGTGTCCGCATCTCCCTGGATGACGAGGGTGGGGAGGTCGAGCCTGCCCAGTTCGGGCCGGAAGTCGGCTTCGGCGAAGCTGCGCTGGCACGCCAAGAGGACGGCGAGGGGCGTTTCGACGATCTGATGTCTGGTCCATCCGCCGAGATCGTCCGACATTGGCATAGCGGCCCCGAAGTAATCCTCGTTGGTCGCTCTCGCCATCCATGCGCCGATGTCGTCGCGCATGGCCTGGTGCGCCTCCTCGAACACCGCGTCGTCAACGCCGCCAGGGTTGTCTTCGGTCCGGCGAAGAGCGGGGAGCGTCGGTGCGCTCAGGACGATTCCGGCAACACGATCGGCGCCGTGGCGGCTGACGTAGCGCACGACTTCGCTGGTGCCCATCGAGTGGCCGGCGATGACAGCGTCGGCCAGCTCCAGATGATCGAGAAGAGCGCCAAGGTCGCCCGCGAGGGTGTCGGGCTCATAGCCGCGGCCGGGCCGGTCGGAGCGGCCGTGGCCGCGGCGGTCGTAGACCACACAGCGCAGGCCAGCCTCGACGAGATCCGGAACCTGCTGGTTCCACATGCCTGTGGGGTGCGGAAACCGAGTCCGGTGGTTCTGGCCTGCGGTTTCGTGCGTTGGTGTCCTACGCCGCGTTCTTGTATTCGTTGATCAGGCCGTCAACGACCTCGTGGCGCGCGAGCCGGATCTGGCCGAGGCCGGTGGGAGCCATCACCGGTGGCGGCGGTTGGGGCGGTCGCCGGTCCCGGGCCCGATGGGGCCTGTGCGAGTTGTAGTGGCGTTCATACTGGGCCAGCACCTTCCGCAAGTGACACTGGCCGTAGATCAGGATCCTGTCAGTGCACTCGCGCCGCACGCGGCCTGCCCAGCGTTCGGCGATCGCGTTCGCCCGGGGCGAGCGGACCGGCGCCTTGATAACGCGTGCGCCGAGCGCGGCGAACACCTCGTCGAAGACACAGGTGAACTTGGCATCCCGGTCACGGATAAGGAACTTGATGGCCTCGCCGCGCTCACCCAGGTCCATAAGCAGATTCCTAGCCTGCTGGGCGACCCAGGCGCCGGTTGGGCTGGTCGTGGCGCCCATGATGTGGATGGTCCGGGTGGCATGCTCGATGAAGAAAAGGACGTAGATCCGTTTGAGGAACACCGTGTTGACGTGGAACAGATCGCAGGCGAGGATCCCCCTCGGCCTGTGCCTTCAGGAACTGGCTCCACGACGGACCCGACCGCCGCGGTGCCGGATCGAGGCCCGCGCGCTTGAGGATGTCGCGCACCGTGCCTGGCGGCACACGGATACCAGCCCCGGCGAGTTCGCCGCTGATCCGCTGATAGCCCCACGCCGGGTTCTCGCGGGCCAGGCGCAGGACCGCAGCACGAATGTCCTTCCTGGTGGATGGGCGGCCTGGACGTTTCCGGGGGTAGGTCCACTTGCGGGCAACCAAGTCGCGGTGCCAGCGCAGCAACGTCGCTGGCGTCACGAAGAAAATGCTCCATGACCGGCGAGGCAACAGCCGCGAGAGCGCCGCCAGCAGCACCCTGTCCCCGTCGCCCAGATCGGGCCGGTTCACCCGGCGTCGCAGCACGGCGACCTGATGCCGGAGCACGAGGATCTCAACCTCCTTGGCCCGATCACCGCGCGCAAGCAGGATCAGGAACTGAAGGATACGGCCGAGGACGAGGTATGGGACAGACCAGGACACGAGCAGCGAGGATGCCCGCTACACGAGCATGCCCGAGCCATGGACCTGCAGCTCAACAGCGCCGATCCGGATTTTCGCACCCGACAAGGTTTCCTGCCCCCTGCCCCCGCCCCGCGAGCAGCCGCATGGGCTCCAGTGGCGCGCTCTACCGCGTTGGCCAGCCGGCACTGTTGCGTTGAGCGATTCCTGGGCAGCGTCGGAGCGTCGGCTTGGGTAGTCCGGAGTCCGGCGCTGTAGTTCGAGGTGCCGGAACTGGTAAACCGCCCCTATTCGTCTCAACACTCCTCGCTGATGGGCGTCGGCGAGAAAGCTCATCAGCGACCACGGCAGGCAGTGGTGCAACGCCAGCCAACCCCGGGGGAGTACCTATGACGGCCACGCCGTTCCGGCCCCATACGCCAGGCGGGAACTATCCCAGGCTGCGGAGTAACTGCGCAGTGTGGGGGCTGACTGGCCCATTTTTGGGACATGTGACAAGACCGGCAACCGCCCGCCGCTCACACGCCAGCACCGCTCGCCCAGCCAACGCCGGAGTTCCACCACGCCACGTCTCGCCGACTTTGCCATAGCGGCGCACCTACCGCGGTTCGCTGCGGTCGTGCCCGCCAGCCGGCCGGGCCGCGGCGCTGGGGCGCCAGTACCGGCCAGCGGGCCGTCCCTAACTGATCCCGTGCAGGAATCCGTTGATGAAGGCCATTGCCCCGGACACGAGCAGCAGCAGGAAAAGGACGGCGATGATCCGGAGGGCCACGCGCCAGAAGATGACCCCGGCGATCGCGAGCGCGATGATCAGGATCCGGAAGGAGAGCAGGTGCCCCTCAGAGATGACGTGAAGCGCAAGCATCGGTCCGCCCTCTGGTGGTGGCTGCGAATGCGGGGATGAGCTGCCGTGAGAAGAGGGCAGCGGAGGATGGCTGCGTTGCGGGACTGGCGTCCCGGCTGGAACGGTGCGGGGAAAGGCGACGGCACGGGGGCGGCCGACAGTCCCGCTCAGAGCGCGGATGACGCGCGCGGTGGATCTTGCGAACGTGGGAACTACTAATAGCCTTCATGCATCCGCCTTGGGGTGTTTGGCGCTTGGCATGCACTGAGTTGCTACGAGGCGAGCGCTGGGCCGATGTTGCAGCATCGGCCTGGCCCATGTTTGGGGCCCTTTCAGCCAGCCCAGGCGCGCCCGGAGAGGCAGATTGATCATGCCAGGGGCGGCTCCTTCGCTGACGCGGCGCTCGTAGGTGCTTGAGGTAGCGCGACCGTGTCAGCAGGGCAGACCGTTGCGGCGCCTCCCGCCTTCGCCAGGAAGGCGGACCGGGTCGCAACTCGTTCTTCCCCGGCCACGTGACGTCCGGGCGGGTGGCCGGTCGGCCCCGGGAGAGGGGCTAGACCGGGCCTTGTGTGCATGTGGATCTTCATACATGCCCACTCTTAGGTTGATGCAAGCCTAAAAATGGGATTCCCAAAATCCTGGGAATGAAACGTTGGGAACAAGATCCCGGGAACGAATGTATGGGAAGTCTGCTATGGTGCTCCCGCTGTCGTTCTTGTGCAGGGCGCAGCGTGGACAGCCCGGGTGCCAGTGGTCCCCGGGCAGACACCTTGGCGCGCCACGCCGGGTCAAGCGAGCCCCTGCGTGCGTAGTGGATCTAGAGAGAGTACGTTTGCGTCATGGGATTCCCATCTAGCAAGCCCAAGCGTGCGGATGACCATGGCCCGGTCCAGCCGTGCCTGCTCCGGCGGCGCTGGCCTCCTGCTGCAGGGCGTTAGAGCATGGAAAAGGTCAGCGGCCTTCTCGGTCCCCGGCGGCGTATCGCCGTCGAACTGAAGCGTCTGCGCGAGAAGAAAAAGCTGAACCTGGCCGACGTGGCCGGTAACGTCCTGATCTCCACCTCCAAGCTCTCCCGGCTGGAGAACGCCCAGGGCAAGCCGCGGTGGCGGGATGTCCGGGACCTGATCCGGTTTTATGGGGTGGAAGAAGGCACAGCGCTGTACAACCGGCTGTACAAGTGGGTGGCGTCAGCACAGATTCCGGGCTGGTGGGCTGACTACGAGGATCTGCCTGAGGGGTATGACCGGCACCTGGCCTACGAGGCCGACGCGGTGGTGGAGCGGGTCTACACGATCCCGTTCATCCCCGCTCTGCTGCAGACCGATGCGTACGCCGAGGCCGTATTCCGGAACATGGAACGGCGGTCGGACGACGAGATCAGCCAGTTGATGGAGGTCCGGCGGAAGCGGAAAGAGGCTCTGGTAGCCCGGGAGGGCCTCCCGCCGCTACGACTGGTGGCGGTGACTCATGAGAGTGCGCTGCGGCAGGCGGTCGGTTCCCCGCAGATCCTCCGCGATCAGCTGGACGTGCTCCTCGAGCGGCTCGACCAGCCCGAGGACCCGGACCGGCCGGACAGCGTCAGCCTGCACATCCTGCCGTTCTCCGCCACACCGGTCAAGACTATGACGTGCATGTACGCCTACTTCGAGTACGACGATCCGGAGGACCTGGAACAGGACGTGGTCTACATCGAGACCCACGCGGGATTCTGGCCCATCTATAACCCCGACGAGGTCAGCAGGTACCGCACCTGGCACGCCGAGCTGGTCAGCGCGGCCCTGGACAAGGACAGCTCACGCGCCCGCGTCCAGTGTGCGCGAGACAGTATTTAACGGCAGCAAGTCTGTACTATCCCCGCCCCTTCATTTTGGTATGCCCAAAACTTGAAATAGTGTAAAGTTTTCATTCCGTGATGCCGATGGTGCACACGGGGCTGGCCATCCACGGTAACCTTCCCTTCGTCAAGATAACCGCTGGCCGGCCTAAGACCCGGGCCTTTATCACTTGAGTGGACAGCCGCTGTGCGCGATGACTCATCAGCCTGGAGTCCTCCGGATCTGAGCCATGTCTGGAAGCAGTTGGCGGATGATGGCTACGCCGTCATCGCAGACTGGTCGATCGGGCTCACGGGCGACTTCCTGGCGAAGTTTCATAAGAGATACTTTAATGACAGGACGCTCCGCCATGACGACGGCGACTGGCCCCAGGACCGCAAGCGGGCCCGCGACGTCATCCGCTATACCTGGACCGGCGCCCGGCTGAAGCTCCGAGAGTACAAGACGATTGCCCTTACAGATCGGTCCGGGATCAAGGGCAAGCGCATCCACAAGCGCATCAGGGTCCTTGCCGACCCCCTGGCAGTGCATCTCGTCCGGACGCTGCTATGCCTCGTGCCGCCAGGGCAGCGGAAGCCGGAAGGAACATTTGGTATCAATTTCTTCCGGACATTTACCGATGTAGTGACAAAGCCACATCACGACGGCGAGCAGTTCATCATCCTGTATGTCATGCACCGGAAGGGCGAGGGTGCAGAATCCTACCTGTACCGGGTACCCGAAGATCGTCCCACCAAGCCGACGGGTGACGACTCACCGGGTAAGCTGGTCCTCGAGCGTCAGCTGAATCCCGGTGAATTGCTCATTTTCGAGGACAGGCTTTTCAAGCACGGAGCAAACCCGCTGAAACCTGCGCCGGATGGCACGGCCATGCGTGACGTCCTTGTCTGCACCGTCAACTATGACGAGACATACCTGAAGAGCGCAACGGCCCGGGCAACGGAGACCACAGACGCAGAACTGGTGATGGCCGGGAGCTCAGCCTAGGGCAAGCGCGCGTCTGCGGGGCCAGCCCTACCCTGGCCTGGCGCCGCAGTCGTGCTGCGGACGCTGGTGACCGCAGCGCAATTCCTTACCGTTCGGCTAGTTCGGTGTTATCGGCCTGACGACCCGGGATGGTCTCGGTTCCTGGCCGTGACGTGCCGAAACAGCCTCATAACGTGAGCTGCCTAGCCTTACAGCGGCGCGGCCGAGGGGCACCTCGGCCGCCCCAGGCTAACGCCGCAGCCTGTTGCCCCGTTGATTACGAGTAACTGGATAAGTACCGCTGGATGCCTTTCCTGCCGGGCGGCGGCATCGGCCGCGGCTGGGCTGGAGTTCAGTATGGCCGGTCGGGGGTAGGGCAACATCCCCCGCAGGAACTGCAGCGATTACAGCGCTCATGTGTCTAGGATGCCTGGTCGTCCGGGCGATTCACCACTTGTGCCGGTGTGCGGCCTGTGCGCTGCGGGTCCGCGAACGGCGCCCGAGCCGGAGCCGCCCCCTAGATCGTGCCCTGCTGCAGAGCCTGGAGCGCCCGGTTGAGATCGCCGATCCGGTCGTGCAGCTCGTGCTCCAGCCGCTCCGACAGTCGCTGCCAGTCCTCGGGCCCTGGAACCTGGCCTTCCGGCAGCTGAGCGAGCGCAGTCTTTATCTCGGCGATGGACAGGCCGACGCGCTGGCAGGCGCGGATCATCGCAACCCGGCACAGCACGTCGCCGTGGTAGCGCCGCTGGTTGCCGCTGGTCCGGTCGCTGCTGATGAGGCCCTGCCGCTCGTAGAACCTCAGAGCTGATGCCGCGACGCCACTGCGCTCGGCAACCTGGCCGACGGTCAGGCCCGCCTCGTGCCAGTCAAATGATCCAGGATCCACGCGCAGCTCCAGTCCGTGCCACTTGACTTAAACCTTAGTTGAAGTCCTAGCGTCGGCCTAGTAAGCCCGCCCTGCCGGGACAGGCGGTGTCACACCAGAACAGTCAGAAGGAGCCCGCCGTGATCTTGGTAATCGGAGCGACCGGGACAGTAGGCCGGCACGTCGTGGCGCAGCTTCGCGAGCGCGGGGCGGCGGTCCGCGCGGTCACCCGCGATCCGGCCGCGCCGGCCTGCCGGCTGAGGTCGAGGTCGTGCGGGCGGACCTGACGGAGCCGGGCTCGCTGGAACCGTACCTGTACGGTGTCGAGGCTGTGTTCCTGATATGGCCGTTCACCTCGCCGGCTGTCGCAGCCGATCTTGCGCCGGCGGTGGTGAGCGTCCTTGCCCGGCACGAGCCGCACATCGTCTATCTCTCCGCTCACGCCGCGGCCGGCCAGCCGGACTCGTTCTGGGCCATAGTCGAGCGGCTGATCCAGGAGTCCGGCGTGCGGTGGACGTTCCTGCGGCCTACCGGATTCGCCACCAACACGTTGATGTGGGCGGATCAGATCGCCACCGGAACCGTCCGGTGGCCATATGGCGCGGCAGTCAGGTCGCTGATCCACGAGCGCGATCTTGCTGCGGTAGCCGTGCGCGCCCTGACTGAGGCCGGGCATGCCGGCCGGCGCTACCTGCTGACCGGACCCGAGGCCATCACCCAGTCAGCGCAGGTCGAGATCATCGGCGCGGCGACGGGGCGCGCTGTGCGATGGGAGGAACTGACGCCCGAGGAGGCTCGGGAGCAGCTTGCCATCGCCTGGGGTGACCGGGCGTTCGCAGACCAGGCACTGGAGAGCTGGGCCGCGATGGTCGCCCAGCCCGAGCCGGTCACCAATGTCGTCGCGGAGGTGACCGGCGCTCCGGCCCGGACCTTCCGGCAGTGGGCGCGCGATCACGGCAGCGATTTCGGCTCGCCACCGGCCACCGCCGAGGTCGCGGACCGCTACGTGCGTGCGTTCCGCGCCGGAGACCTAGACACCGCCCTGGCACTGCTGTCGCCGGACGTGATTCGCGTCGCGCCGATCGAGGCCAGCGGCGGTCCGGGTGACCTGCACGGAGTGCAGGAGATCATGGCGAACAGCGGAAGGCTCAACACCGATGTGCAGATCCACTCCATCGAGATCGACGAGCCGTTCGTGCGTGACGATCGGTTCGCGGTGCGGTTCGCCTTCGACCAGACCCACCTGCCGACCGGGGTGCGTGAGACCGCCGTCAAGATCTCGCTGTACACCGTCACCGGCGGCGCCATCGTGCGCGAGGAGGTCTACTACCACACCCCGCGGCACCCTCCCGCACGATAGGTCACGCAGACCTCTGCCTAGCTCAGGCCGCGAGGCCTGCCAGTGCGCGCAGCTGCCGCCAGCACCGCCGTGTTACTGATCCCAGCGGCGGAAGCCGCCTTCGCTGTTGATGACCTGTCCGGTGATCCACCCGGCTTCATCGGTTGCCAGCCAGGCGATAAGACGGGCGGGGTCATCAGGAGTCCCCCACCGGGTTGCCGAACAGGCCGAGCTGGCGGCCGGATGAGCGGGGCGGCATACGGTTACGGTAACTGGCGGCGATCCCGGCATAGCGCCGGATCGCGGCGGTTATGCGGCGCCCGGGACCCTGCATGTCATCTCGGGCACCCACGGCATTCCGCCGGCGGCGCGGGTGAGGCGTCGAGCCCTCCGATGCGGTGCTTGGCGGCGGTGGACAGGTAGGAGCGGATGGCGCAGAAGCTCTCCGCGCCGGTCATGGACCGGATGCAGCCGGAGACCTTGATCCGGAGCTTGCTCATGCGGATCTCGCGCTCGGCCGCGTTGTTCGACCGAGTCGTGGACTGCTCGTGATGCGGGTGCTGAGAAGCATCCGGGCCGGGTGCGGGTGACGCATCGGTTTCATCCGTTGTCCGGGCGGTCGTTTGAGTTCGTGAAGCGTGGCAGGACCTGGCAGTCCGATCGGGTGTACTTCTTCGGCGCTGCCGGTGAGCTGGCGAGTCTGCCGGCGGAGTGGACCGACGTGGCGGCCGAGGATCCGTTCGTGGTGGTCTCAGCGGGGCGGTCCGCGTTTCGGACGGCGGATCTGCTGGAACTCGCTGGGCTGGTCGCCGAGCTGCTCAGGAACGCGGACTCCGGATCTGGGGACGTCAAGCGGATTACGCCGTGAGTGTCCAGGGGATTCCGCCGCATCAGGCCTTCGTTGCTTCCCGGCTTTCCCATGCGATGACAGTTTTGCTTGCTGGCCTGAGGAGTTTTCTCCGCAACTGGCGGCGTGCCGCCATGATCCCGGTAGGCAATTCCGGCATAGTTGTATGGACACAGTTGACATCCTGGAGGCGAGATGGCCGCGCGGGACGACGGCAAGACGCGGGCGCTGGCGGCGTCGCGGACGCTGAATCCGCACCCGGAGAAGGTCACCGATCCGGCGTTCGGCCCCGGCGGGTTCTTCGACCCAGCCGACCTGGTGCAGGTCAAGTACGAGATGGTGCGCACGGCCGTGGCCGGGCAACTGCCGGCCGGCCAGGCCGCGGCTGCCTTCGGGTTCTCCCGCCAGTCGCTCTACACAGCCAAAGCGGCGCTGCGCGAGGAAGGGCTGGCCGGCCTGATCCCTGCCAAACCGGGCCCCAAGAGCGGCCACAAGCTCACCGGGGAAGTCGTCCATCACCTCGAGGAGCTGCTGGCAGCCGATCCGCGGCTACGGCCAGCAGATCTGGCCGCCGCAGCAGGGCAGCGTTTCGGCGTCACAGTGCACCCGCGCTCGGTGGAACGGGCGTTGCAGCGCCGCCAGAAAGCCCGGAGCGCTGCCGGGCAGGCCGGCGAGGAGGCCACCAAAAGCTGACCCTGTCCCGCGGATCCCGGCACCGGTGCGGCCGGCGGACCTGGTGGCGCGCTATGAGCAGCTGCGCCACGTCGCGGCGGGCGGCCACGCCGGCGGCTGGCGTCATGGCCTGGGCGTGCTGGTGGCCAAGGGCATGGCCTGCTGGATGGCCGCGTGCGCCGCCTTGCCGGCGGCCGCGCCCGAGCACGGCGGCCCTCCCGCAGCGGTGACACCGCAGGCCGGCGCGTCCCTGCCCGCCCTCAACCCGTCGTTGCCCGCACCAGACCAGGAAGGAGGTGCCAGCTCGCCGGCCTGCACGCCGCTGCTGCCCGCCGCCGTCGTTCCCCAGATCGTCGCGGTGCTGGCACAGATGACGCTCGCCCACGCCCGAACCACCCCGCCCGCCGAACAGGAGGCCCGCCCCCCGTGAACCCTGCCGACACCGCCGGGAAGGTCACCGCATCCCGGCTCCGCCGCGACGCGATCGTTCTTTTGAGCTCGGCGGGAAAGGGCCATATCCATCGGGGTTTCGTGTGTCGGCGACGTCGTTGACACACGCACGGCCGCAGTGGCGACGGCCAGGGAGAAAAGCAAAAGCGCAGCGAAGGAGTGTGGTGGACGCCTCAAGAGAACGTTTCCGCCACAGCCGGTTCGGGGCCCGCCTGGGTGTGGTGGATGCCTCAAGCAAGCTCAAGAGAACCTATTTGTATATCCGCCAGTCAACCCTCTACCAGGTCGCCAACAACACCGAGTCGACCACGCGCCAGTACGACCTGCGCGGCCGGGCCATCGCGCTTGGCTGGCAGGCCGAGCGGATTCACGTGATCGACATCGACCAGGGCCACTCAGGTGCTTCCGCCGCCGACCGGGAAGGCTTCCAGCATCTGGTCGCCGAGGTGTCGATGGGCAAGGCCGGGATCGTGCTCGGCCTGGAATGCTCCCGGCTGGCGCGCAACAACGCCGACTGGCACCGGCTGCTGCAGATCTGCGCCCACAACGACTGCCTCATCCTGGACGAGGACGGGTGCTATGACCCGACAAGCTTCAATGACAGACTCCTCCTGGGAATGAAAGGCCAGCTCAGCGAAGCTGAACTGCATTTCCTGCGGTCCCGGCTGCGCGGCGGAATCCTCGCCAAGGCCCGCCGCGGGGAGCTGAAACTCCAGCTGCCCATCGGATTGGCCTACGATCCCCGCGGCCAGGTGACCCTCGACCCAGACACCGGTATCCGTGGCGCGCTCAGCCACCTGTTCACCACCTTCGCTTCCACCGGCTCGGCGTTCGCCGTCGTCAAGACCTTCCGGCAAACCCAGCTCACCTTCCCCGGCCGGCACCGCAGCGGACCCGCGCCGGCGAGCTGTACTGGAAAAACCTGTCCCACGACCAGGTCCTCAAAATCCTGCACAACCCGGCCTACGCCGGCGCATACAGCTACGGCCGGTCCCGCCACACCACCGACCTGGACGGACACCACCACACGCTGTCCAAGCCGGCCGACGACTGGACCGTGCTGATCATCGAACACCATCCCGGCTACATCACCTGGCCGCAATACCAGGCCAACCAGCAAGTGCTGGCCGCCAACGCAGCCACCCGCGGCGAGAACCGCAAAGCCGGCCCGCCACGCGAAGGCCCCGCCCTGCTGCAAGGCCTCATCATCTGCGGCATCTGCGGCCGGCGCATGACCGTGCGGTACCACTCCCGGAACGACGGCACGATCGTGCCCGACTACGTGTGCCAGAACGACGGCATCCGCGATGCCCAGCCGATCTGCCAGCACCTGTCCGGCGCCCCCATCGACGCCGCAGTCGCCCGCCTGCTGCTGGCCACCCTCACCCCGCTCGCGCTCGAAGCCGCCCTCACCGTCAGCGACGAGCTCATCCGCAACGCCGAACACGCCGACTCCCTGCGCGCCGCGCACGTCCAGCGCGCCCAGCACACCGCCGACCAGGCCCGCCGCCGCTACCTGGCCATCGACCCCGGCAACCGGCTCGTCGCCGACACCCTCGAAGCCGACTGGAACGCCGCGCTGCGCGAGCTGGCCGCCGCCCACGACGACTACACCGCCGCCAAGACCGCGGCCGTCGCGCTCGATGCCTCCCAGCGCGCCCGCATCCACGCCCTGGCGGCCGACTTCCCCGCCCTCTGGAACAACCCGGCCACCCCAGCGCGCGAACGCAAGCGCCTCATCCGCCTCCTGGTCACCGACGTCACCCTCACCCGCGGCCAGCACGCCATCACCGCCGCCGTCCGCTTCCCCGGCGGCCAGCACCACGTCCTGCACCTGCCCGTCCCGCGCAACGCCTGGCAACTGCGCAAAACCCCCGACGACGTCATCGAGCTGATCGACCAGCTGCTGGACGACCACACCTGCGCCCCCATCGCTGACATCCTCAACACCCGGAAGGCACCCCACGGCGGCCACGCCACACCCTGGACCGGCGACCACGTCGCCAGATACAGCCACGAACGCGGCCTCCGCAGCCACCACCAGCGGCTCCGCGACCACGGCCTGCTCACCCTCGACGAGATCGCCCGCCAGCTCACCGCCCACACCCAGAGCATCAAACGCTGGCACAAACTCGGCCTCATCACCGGCCAGCAAGCCGACGACCGCGGCATCTTCCTCTACCACCCAGGCCAGGCCCGCCCCACCCGCAGCCAGGTCAAAGAAACCGGCCAACGACTCGGCGACCACCACCGATCAGGCCGCCGCAACCCCCACCGAACCTCCGGCCGCCCCAGAAATGTCAGAGGCACACGCGACAACAGCACCAAGACACCATGACCACCACGCCAGCCCCGATACTGCGCAACGCCCCCAGGAGGTGCAGTGTGACGCCAGATCGTTG
>CAWDRD010000095.1:0-8540 GCA_963804455.1 uncultured Actinomycetes bacterium | reverse complement strand
CCAGTTCCTCGACATCGGCCCCGGCCTCCCAGCCGCGGACAACACCCACGACGTCGCCCAGGCAGTCAACCCCGCGTGCCGCATCGTCTACGCCGACAACGACCCGCTCGTGCTCGCCCACGCCCGCGCCCTGCTCACCTCCGGACCCGAAGGCGCCTGCGGCTACATCGACGCCGACCTGCACGACCCCGCCGCCATCCTGGACCAGGCAGCAAAGACCCTGGATTTCACCCAGCCCGCCGCCGTGCTGCTCCTCGCGGTCTTGCACTTCATTCGCGATGCTGACGACCCGGCCGCCATCGTCGCCACTCTGGCCGCAGCATTAGCACCTGGCAGCTACCTGGCCATCTCCCACCTGACGGCGGACTTCGCGCCCGCCGCCGTGACCTCCGGAGTGGCCGCTTACAACACCGCCGTGCCCACCGGGATCACCGCGCGCAGCCACGCCCAGGTCACCGCCCTGTTCGGCGGCCTGTCCCTGGTGCCGCCCGGAGTCGTGCCGGTCACCGAATGGCGGCCCGGCCCCGGCAACCCCTACGGCGAGCCCGCCGACCTCTACGCCGGGCTCGCCGCCACCGGGCGGCCCTGGTGACCACCACGCCCGGGACCACCCGCCCAGCCCAGCAGTGGCTCACCGTCGCGGACGGCGCCCGGCTACGGCAGTTACGCCACGACCGGGGCCTGTCCCAGGAACAACTCGCCGCCCAGGCCGGGATCAGCCCAGGTACCGTCGCCCGCCTCGAACGCCAGCCCCGCGCGTCCTGCCGGGGCCGGACGGTGGCCCGCCTCGCCGCCGTCCTCGGACAGCACCCCGCCGCCCTCATCGCGCCCCCCGCCTGAACCGCTCCGCGCCCGACGCTCATACCTCAGATAGCCGCACCGGCCACGGTCCGGCCACACCGGGGGCCCGGGAATGACAAGGGCGGAGCGGCATGGACCACGCCAGCGCACACGCCGCGATTTCGGATTCAGCGTGTACCCCTATCTGGCAGGAACCCCCATGATCATGAGCCAGCACCGTCAGCCGGGCGGCAAAGAGGGATGTATGGCTCCGGGGCGGTGGGGCACAGTTGAGAACCATGTACCGCACTGTGCTGACCGTGCTCGCCGTCGTGGCGCTCGCCACCGGAGTGAGCTCATGCAAGATCAAGGTAGCTCAGCCAGGCGCGCAGCCCGCGGCATCGAGCCCGGCGCCAGCGCCGTCCGCCTCTGCCTCCGCTGCGGCGTCGCCGTCCGCTCCCGCGGTCGCGGGCCTCAGCGTGCTGACTGAACCGCAGGCCGGTATCGGGCCGATCTACAAGCTCATCACCGGGGCGCGCAGCTCGGTCGACCTGACCATGTACGAGCTGCGCGACCCGGTCGCAGAAGCGGACCTGGCCGGGGACGCGGCCCGCGGGGTCGACGTGCGGGTGCTCCTCGACCAGCACCTGGAGCAGTCCCGCAACACGAGCGCCTACGACTACCTGACCGCCCACCATGTGCACGTGGCGTGGGCGCCGGCCGGCACCACGTACCACCAGAAGACGCTGACCATCGACGACAGCACCTCGCTCATCATGACCCTCAACCTGGTGACCGAGGACTACCCCGGGACCCGGGACTTCGCGGTGACCGACGCGTTCCACTCCGACGTGGCCGCCATCGTCGCCACGTTCAACGCTGACTTCGCGGGCCGCGCGGTCACCCCGCCGGACGGCGCCGACCTGGTGTGGTCACCCACGAACGCGCAAGGATCCATGCTCTCGGTCATCCGGGGCGCCAGGCACACCCTGGCCGTGGAGAACGAGGAGATGGACGACCCCGCCATCACCGCCGCCCTGGCCGCTGCCGCCCGGCGCGGCGTGACCGTCACCGTCACCATGACCGAAGACCCGGAATGGGACGGGACCTTCAGCGAGCTGGCCCGGGCCGGGGTGCATATCCGGCTGTACCCGAATTCCAGCCGCGACCTGTACATCCACGCCAAGGCGATCGTCGCCGACGCCGGGCTGCCCGGCCAGCAGGTGCTCGTCGGCTCGGAGAACTTCTCCGTGGCCAGCCTCGGCTACAACCGGGAACTCGGCATCCGCACCGCTGACCCCCCGGTGGTCGCCGCCATCCACGCCACCCTGGCCAGCGACTACGCCGGCGCCACGGCCTACTCGCCGTGATCAGCAGCGGCCGCTGGCTGCCGGTCCGGGACGAACGCGACGGACGATACGTCGCGGGCGAGCCCGGCCGCCTGGTGACCATAGCTGCTGCTCACCGGAACCCGCACCACAACGCAGAACCTGTCGGTGGACGGGAGGATCTTCGATAGGGCCCGGTACTCACGGCTGAGGAAATGGACGGCGCCCCGGTTGGCGATGGCGGTCTGGCCGGAGATGACGATGACCGGCCGGCTCGATCCGGGTGGCGTGAATTTGGCTACCAGCGCGTACTCCTGGCGGCCGGGCTGGTAGCTGAACTGCTCCGGGCCGGCCACGATGGCCATGGAGTCGCTGGCCGCGGGGTCGAACGGGCGGAGCGTGATCCCCGGCACGTTGGCGGCCAGGTGAGCGCCGGTGCGCGGGTTAGAGCCTCCCGCCGGCCCACCGATGCAGAACTCCGTGCGGTCGCCGTTGATGCCGCGGAAGTCGTTGCATGACTCGATGCGCACCGTGGCGCCGATGCCGCTGGCCAGCGTGGCTATTTCGACCATGGCCTGAACATCGTGATGATTGGCGCTGCCCACCATGTCGTGCTTGTTGTTCATCACGATCAGGCAGGTCCCGCCCGGGCTGAGGCCGAAGAAGTTTTCCTTGCGGCGCAGCACACGAGCGTTCCTGGCCCGCTGCCACAGCCAGACGGCCGTGCCGCCGATAATGCTGGTGATCAGCCCGATCACGATATTCAGGAGTGCGGAGGACACGGCAGCACCCTATGCGGGCCGAAGACAGCAGTGTGACACGCCTGAGTGTGCCCAACCACAGCCTGCGACGGAGCGTCATAAGGAGGGAGAAGTTCTTAGCTAAAGGGGATGTTCGTCATGAGAACGTCCATGATCACCGGCCGGCGGCTGCTGGCCGCATGCTGCCTCACCTCGCTCGCGCTGCTGGGGGCCGCCTGCGGATCCTCCGGCAGTACCGCGACACCCGTCAAGACCGTCACAGTGACGGCTACCCCACCGAGTACGCCCGGGCCGGCATCCGCGTCGGCGGCACCGTCCGGGCCGCAGCCGTGCCTGACGTCGAACCTGCGGCTGGCCGTGGGCCCGGGCAACGGCGCTGCGGGCACCATCTACTACTCGCTCGACTTCACCAACACCTCCAGCTCGGCCTGCACCATGTACGGCTATCCCGGTGTCGCGTTCGTCAGCGCACCCGGGGGCAGCCAGATCGGGACACCGGCCAGCCGGCGGGGCGGCACGACACCTGCCGTGGTCACCCTGGCGCCTGGCGCCACGGCACACGCCACGCTGGCGGTCAGCGACGTGCTGATCGATAACAACTGCGCGGGGCACCAGGTGCAGGCGAAGTGGGTGCAGGTCTACCCGCCGGATCAGTACAGCGCGCTGTTCGCCTCGTTCAGCGGGCCGGGCTGCGCCGACAAGTCGCTGGTGACGATGGGTGTCATCGCCGTCAGCAGCGGGCCGTGAGCTGGGCCGTGCTGCGGCACGCTGGGCAGGCTGAGGTCGGCCGGATCCTCAGCCGGCCGGGGTTGATCGGCACCGCGTGCTCGATGGCTGAGACGGGCGCGGGCGCATCGTGCGCATGCCGCCGATGATCGCGAACGGCACTGGGAAGCCAGGTGGCGGGGGCTGGGAATTCCTGGGATCCGCCCCGGCAGACTAAACTCAGAGGTCATGATCACGGCGGCCTGGTCGGAGTGCGCTCGGCGAATCGTCCGAGGGCAGCCAGCCATGGCCGGGAAGCTGGACCGCCGGTGACGACCCCGGCCCCGGCCGAGCTGGCGCCGCTCGATCTCCTCATGCTCAAGGGCGATGCCGACCCAGCTACCCGCGCGGTGATGACCGCGGTGCTCGTCCTGGACGGGGTGCCTGACTGGCCGCGCCTGGTCTCCGTGTTCACCGCGGCCTCAGCCGCGGTGCCGCGGATGAGGCAGAAGGTGGTCGTGCCGCTGCTGCCGTCTGGGCCGCCGGAGTGGGTGCCGGATCCCGCCTTCGACCTCCGCTACCACCTGCGGCGGCTGGCCAGTCCCGGGGCGGCCGGCCTTGGGCAGGTGCTGCAGGCCGCCAGCGCCGCGGTGACCGCGCCGTTCGACCGGTCCCGGCCGCTGTGGGAAGCGACGCTGACCGAGAACGTGGCGGCCGGGGCGGTCCTCGTGCTGCGCGCGCACCACGCGCTCGCGGATGGGCTGGGCGCCATCGAGATGATCGGTGCCCTGCTCGACCTGGACCCCGACCAGGTCCGCGAGCAGCCGCCTGCCGCGCCGGACCTGCCGGATATCACCCCGGCTCAGCTGATGGCCAGCCAGCTGGCCCGGGTGCCCGCGCGGCTGGCGCAGGCCCTGCCGGAGCGCAACCTCACCACCCTGCTCGCGGCCCGGCGCATCTCGCTGTGGTCGGCTGAGTCGGTGGACCAGTTGAGCGCGTGGGCGGGCTCGCTGCGCCGGCTGTGGGCGACCGATGGCGCCGACCCCTCACCGTTGCTGCGTAACCGTAGCCGGAGCCGCCAGTTCGCGGCCCTAGACATTCCGCTCGCTGCCCTCAAGCAAGCTGCCAACGAGGCCGGGTGCACCGTCAACGACGCCTACCTGGCCGGGCTGCTCGGCGGATTCCGCCGTTACCAGCGCAAGCAGGGAGCTGAGCCGGGCAACGTGCCGATGGCGGTGCCGATCAGCGTCCGGGGCGGCGGCGCCGGCCCGGCGGCAACAACTTCAGCGCGGCGGTGCTGGCCTGCCCGGCCACGATCGAGGACCCGCTGCAGCGGATGCGGTGCATCAGCGAGCGGGTGCGGCAGGCCCGGGCCGAGCCTGGCCTGGATGCCGCGCAGCGGCTCGCGCCCGTTCTGGCCCGGCTGCCGTCCGCGGTTGCCGCGCTCGGGCTCGCGGGCCACGCCCGGCGGATCGACCTGCAGGCGAGCAACCTGATGGGCGCGCCGGTGCCAACCTACCTGGCGGGCCAGCGGGTCCGCCGGGCGATCCGTTCGGCCTGCTGCCCGGCATCCCGGTGATGGCCGTACTGCTGTCCCACGACGGCACCTGCTGTGTCGGCCTCACTCTCGACCCAGCTGCTGTCGAGGACCCGGACCTGTTCCTGACCTGTGTGTGCGAGGGATTCGACGAGGTGCTCGGCGGCCGCGCCAGCGCTGAGCGGGCGGCCAGCCCGGCGTAGTCACGGCCGGGGCAGAGCGCGAAGCTGAGACTTACGTGCCGCGAGAGATGGAGTGAGATGAGCGAGCCAGGCACATCTGGGTCAGCGCCCCGGCGCGGGCCACTGGCCGGGATCCGGGTGATCGAGCTCGCGGGTATCGGGCCGGCCCGTTCTGCGCCATGATGCTCGCCGACCAGGGTGCCACCATGCTGCGCATCGACCGGCCCGGTGGCACCGCGCATCCCGGCGGCCACCCGGAGCGGGAGCTGATCAGCCGGGGCCGGTCCTCTGCCATGCTGGACCTGAAGCAGCCCCGGGCCGTGGACGCCCTACTGCGCCTGGTGGAGACCGCGGATGTGCTGCTGGAGGGGCTGCGGCCGGGGGTGACCGAGCGGCTCGGCGCCGGGCCGGACGTCTGCCTGGCCCGCAACCCCCGGCTCATCTACGCCCGGATGACCGGCTGGGGTCAGGACGGCCCGATGGCCCGCACTGCCGGGCATGACATCGGCTACATCGCCCGCACCGGGGCACTGCACGCGCTGGGCCGGGCGGGCGGCCCGCCGCAGTTCCCGGCCAACCTGCTCGGCGACTTCGGCGGTGGCGGCATGCTCATGGCCTACGGCATCTGCGCGGCCCTGGTCGAGCGGGCCAGCTCCGGGCGAGGTCAGGTGGTGGACGCGGCCATCGTGGACGGGGTGGCGTCGCTGCTCGCCATGCCGTGGATGATGCTGGCCCAGAACCTGTGGCGGGACGAGCGGGGCGTGAACCTGCTCGACGGCGGAGTGCCCTGGTACGACGTGTACGAGACCGCGGACGGCAAGTGGATGGCGGTCGGCGCACTGGAATCGCAGTTCTACGCCATGCTGCTGGACGGGCTGGGCCTGGCCGGCGCGCCGGACCGCAGCGACCCGGCGAACTGGCCGGAGCTGCGGGCGCTGCTCACCGCCCGGTTCAAGGAACGGACCCGGGACGAGTGGGCCGCGGTGTTCGAGGGCAGCGAGGCGTGCGCCGAGCCGGTGCTCTCGCTCACCGAGGCCGTTGCCGACCCGCATCTGGCCGCCCGGCAGACCTACCTGGTCCGCGACGGGGTAGTCCAGCCCGCGCCGTCGCCGCGGTTCTCCCGTACCCCAGGCGAGGCGGGCGGGCCGCCACCGGCGGCCGGGGTGCAGACGATCGCCGCGCTGACCGAGTGGGGCCTGGCCGACGCGGCGGATCTGGTTGCCGAGGGCGCCGCGATCCAGGCGTAAGGAACGGTCCGCGCGAGGGAGAGGTCGGCCTACGCGAGGGAGAGGTCGGCCTACGCGGGGGAGAAGGCCGGCGCGGAGAGGTCGGCCTGCGCGGGGGAGAAGCCGGCCTGCGCGGGAGAGAGGTGCGCGGGGGAGAAGCCCTGCGCGGGGGAGAAGCCGGCCTGCGCGGGGAGAGGTCGGCATGCCGATAAGCCGCTAAGTTCGACAAATCTGGCAAATGTCGGTAAATCGACAAATCGCCACGGTGGTCGTTCCAGCGGCGTGGTCATTCCGGCAGCGTGGTCATTCCGGCAGCGTGGTCATTCCGGCGGCCACGCGGTCACCGCGTCGCCGAGGTAGCGCTGCATCGCGAGTTCCTCGACCCGGCCGAGCTGGCGTAGCAGGGCACGCAGCTCGGCCAGGAACTCCCTGCGCCGGGTCATCAGGCCGTCCCCGGCGGGGCCGTCTCCAGTGGAGCTGTCCCCAGCGGGGTCGGCCCCGGGGGGGCTGTCGCGGTCCGGCTCGTCCAGGCCCTGGTTCCTGGCCAGCTGCAGCCCGGTCTGGAACAGCAGCACGGACACCGGCTCGGTGCTGCGCAGCCGGCGCTGCGCCACGTACTGGCGGCCCAGCCCGAGTGAGCGCTGCACGACCTGGGCGTCGTCGATCGGACTGCCGTCCGCGGCGAGCACGTCCGCGACGATCCGGTAGGCCTCGATGAACGGCCGCAGCACGATGTGCGACACCAGCGGCCGCATGCTGGCCAGCAGGGCGTTGATGCTGTCCGGGCCGGCCGTGAGCCGTTGCTCCCAGGCCCGGTCGTGCCGGGCCATCTCCGCTGCGATCTGCTCCCGGTGCGCGTCCCGCTCGGTGAAGTAGAACTCGAACTTCAGCAGGTCACGCAGGCGGGTGATTTTCGCCCAGAACGCGGCCACCGGGTCGGCCGCACTGGTTTCGGCCGCACTGGTTTCGGCGGCAGCGGTTTCGGCCACAGTGGTTTCGGCGGCAGCGGTTTCGGCGGCGCTGAGCAGGGCCAGCTCGCACAGGGCGGTGTCGAGCATGAAGTGGATCAGCGAGTTCCGGTAGAACGCGGCGTCCAGCTGCTGGTCCGGCCCGATGAACCAGACTGGCTCGCGGCCCGCCGCTGAGCAGGACACCGGGCCGCCGCGCTGGGACAGCGCGTCCAGCGTGGCCCGGACTCCCTCGGGGGTGGCCAGCGCCGCCGCGCTCGCGGTGTGCGGGACATTGCGCCGCTCCAGGTAGGCCAGGGCGTCCACCAGGCCGAGCCGGATCTCCTCGAAGGTGAGCGCGGTGCCGTGCATGGCCAGCAGGACCGCGCTGATGATCGCGGTGGCGGTGACCGGCATGCCCTGGTTGATCCGCCAGGCGACCTCGAACGCGGTCTTCTGCAGGGCCAGCCGCCGGGCTGCCGGGTCGGTGGCGGCCGGGCCGCCGGGCGGCCCGAGGAACGCGCCCAGCGATACCGGCTCGCCGAACCGGACGTAGATCTGGCCGTAGTGCCGCGCGCCCTGCGCCTTGACGAACCGGTACAGCCAGCCGAAACCCTCCGGTCGTTTCTGCCCGCCCCGGGCGTAGTCGGCGTACTCGGTGATCTCGTGCAGCTGGTCGAACGTGATGGACACCGGCAGCAGCAGGATGTCGTCGGTGCGCCCGTCCAGGTAGGCGTCGGCGGCGTAGGACAGCAGGCCGAGCTTGGGCGGCAGCATCTTGCCGGTCCGCGACCGGGTGCCCTCGATCGACCAGCTCAGGTTGAACCGCTTCTCCAGCACGTAGCCGACGTATTCCTTGAGCACGTACTTGTATAGCGGGTCGTCGCCGATCACCCGCCGGATGAAGATCACCCCGGCCCGCCGCATGATCGCGCCCATCGGCCCGAAGGCCATGTTGATGCCGGCGAACAGGTGCGCCGGGGGCAGCCCGTGCTCCTGCATGGCCGCGTTCAGCACCAGAGTGTCCAGGTTCGAACGGTGTGACCAGAGCAGGATGCCCGGATGGTCGCGCAG